>JBBDMS010000046.1:0-77555 GCA_040878185.1 Dongiaceae bacterium
ATCGGCGCCGACAATTTCGCCGGCGGCATCGGCTCGGCCGCGTTCGTCGCCTATCTCTCGAGCCTGTGCAATGTCGCCTTCACCGGCACGCAATATGCGCTGCTGAGTTCGTTCATGGCGACCGGCCGCACGATGCTCTCGTCGGGTTCGGGTTGGCTCGCCGAGACGCTCGGCTGGGCGCCGTTCTTCATCGCGACGATGTTCCTCGCGGTTCCCGGGCTCTTGCTGATCTGGTGGCTGATGCGACTCTATCCTGCAAAGCTAAAGCCCGCCGAGCCGTGATCGGCATCTACAGTTCCGCCGAACGATCGAGCGCGTAGCCGGCCGAGCGCACGGTGCGGATCAGATCCGCTTCCTCGTCGATATTGAGCGCCTTTCGCAGCCGCCTGATATGCACGTCGACGGTGCGCGGCTCGACATAGACATCCTGGCCCCAGACCTGGTCGAGCAACTGCTCGCGGCTGAAGACACGGCCCTGATGCTCGAGCAGATGGCGCAGCAGACGGAACTCGGTCGGGCCAAGATGCACGTCGCGGCCGTTGCGCTTCACGCGATGCGCCGCGAGGTCCATCACCAGATCCTCGTAGGTCAGCGTCTCGGTTTCGAGCGACGGCCGCGCACGACGCATCACGGCGCGCACACGCGCGATAAGTTCCGAGGGCGAGAAGGGTTTGGTCACGTAATCGTCGGCGCCACTGTCGAGGCCGCGCAGTTTGTCGCCTTCCTCGCCGCGCGCCGTCAGCATGATGATCGGCACGCTGCGCGTCTCCGGCAGCCGGCGCAATTGCCGGCAGACCTCGATGCCGGAAAGCAGCGGCAGCATCCAGTCGAGCAGCACGAGATCGGGCTTGCGCTCGCGCGCCAGCAGGAGGGCCTCTTCGCCGTCCTTGGCCTCGATCACCTCGAACCCTTCGCGCTCCAGATTGTAGCGCAGCAACGTGACGAGGGCGGTCTCGTCCTCGACAACGAGGATGAGCGGGGCGCCGTTCATGTTTTCGCTCCCCCTGTCGTGGCATTGCCGTCATCGTCGCCGTCGTCCGGCGGCGTCATCACGGCGAAGCTCGAGGTGTCGCCCTTCGGCCGGATCGCTTCGATGTCGCGGCCGACCACCAGGAAATGCACCGTCTCGGCGATATTGGTCGCATGGTCGCCGATGCGCTCGATGTTCTTGGCGATGAACAGCAGATGCGTGCAGCCCGTGATGTTGCGCGGATCTTCCATCATATAGGTCAGCAATTCGCGGAAAAGGCTGGTGTACATCTCGTCCACCTCCTCGTCGCGATTCCACACATCGACCGCCTTCGCGGCGTCAAGCTCGATATAGGCGTCGATCACATCCTTGATGATCGCCAGCACGAGTTTCGCCATGCGCGGGATGGCGTTCATCGGCTTCAGCGGCTGCATCTGCGACAGCGCAATCGCCCGCTTGCCAACATTGGCGGCGTAGTCGCCCATGCGTTCGAGATCGCTGGCAATTTTCAGAGAGGCGACGACATGGCGCAGGTCGCGCGCCATCGGCTGGCGCAGAGCCAGGGTTTTGACGACGAGCTGCCCGATCCGTTGTTCGAGCTCGTCGATGCGCGCATCGGCGCGCACGACCTGGCCACCCATTTCGGGATCGCGCCGGGTCAGCGCGTCGACCGCAGTCTGAAGCTGCGATTCGGCGAGCCCGCCCATCTGGATCACGATGTCCGAGAGCTGCTTCAGTTCCTCGTCGAAGGATTTGACGATATGGTCCGATGCGGTGGTCATGGCGTATCCGATTCTGTCCTGAAGCTCAGCCGAAACGGCCGGTGATGTAGTCCTGCGTGCGCTGGTCGCGTGGCGAGGTAAAGATCATCGTGGTTTCGCCCTCCTCGACCAGCACGCCCAGATGGAAGAAAGCGGTGCGCTGCGAGACGCGAGCGGCCTGCTGCATCGAATGGGTCACGATCACGATCGTGAAATTCTGCTTCAGCTCGTCCATCAATTCTTCGATGCGTGCCGTTGCGATCGGATCGAGCGCCGAACAGGGCTCGTCCATCAGAATCACTTCGGGGCTGACTGCGATCGCACGTGCGATGCAAAGCCGCTGCTGCTGGCCGCCGGAAAGACCGGTGCCCGGTTCCTGCAAGCGGTCCTTCACCTCTTCCCAGAGGCTGGCGCGCCGCAAGCTTCCCTCGACAATCTCATCCAGCTCGGCCTTCGAGCGGGCCAGCCCGTGGATATGCGGGCCGTAGGCGACGTTCTCGTAGATCGACTTCGGAAACGGGTTGGGCTTCTGGAACACCATGCCGACCCGCGCGCGCAGCTCGACGACATCGAGATCCGGATCGTGAATATCGCGACCGTCCAGTTCGATCTTTCCGGTCATGCGCGTACCGTCGATGGTGTCGTTCATCCGGTTCATGCAGCGCAGGAACGTCGATTTTCCGCAGCCGGACGGACCGATCAGCGACGTAACCTGCCGCTCGACGACATCGAGCGAAACGTCGAACAACGCCTGCTTGTCGCCATAGAACATGCAGACATCGCGCGCTCGTACCTTGACGGCGCCTGTCGTTCCGCTTCGGATTGCTGCGCCGGGGGTGGTGGCAGCATTTGCAATATCGTTCATGCGGTACGGTCCTTCGGGTCTACCAGGTGCGCTCGAGTCGCTGGCGCAGGAAGATGGCGATTGCGTTCATGACCATCAGAAATCCGAGCAGCACGAGGATGCCGGCGGAGGTGCGCGCGACGAAGCCACGCTCGGGGCTGTCGGCCCAGATGAATATTTGTGTCGGCAAAGCCGTCGCGGCGTCGAGGATGCCGCCCGGCGGGCTGGTAAGAAATGCGTTCATGCCGATCAGCAGCAGCGGCGCCGTTTCGCCCAGTGCCTGAGCCATGCCGATGATCGTGCCGGTCAGGATGCCGGGCATCGCCAGCGGCAGTACATGGTGCATGACGACCTGATGCTTCGAGGCGCCCATCCCGAGGGCGCCCTCGCGGATCGATGGCGGCACCGCCTTCAACGCCGCGCGCGTGACGATGATCATGGTCGGAAGCGTCATCAGCGAAAGGACCATGCCGCCGACCAGCGGGGCCGAGCGCGGCAGGCCGAAGAAGCCGAGAAACACGGCAAGTCCCAGAAGGCCGAACACGATCGAAGGCACGGCTGCCAAATTGTTGATATTGACCTCGATCAGATCGGTCCAGCGGTTGCGGGGGGCAAACTCCTCGAGATAGATCGCCGCGGCAATGCCAAGCGGGAAGCTGATGAGAAAGCAGACCAGCAGCGCAAAGAACGAACCGACGATAGCACCCGAGAGACCGGCAAGTTCCGGGAACCGGCTGTCGGCATTGAAAAACAGCCCCCAGTTGAAGGGTGCCGAAACATGGCCCCTGGCCTCCAGTTCGTCGAACCAGGCGATCTGCCGGTCGGTGACGCGACGCTGGGCCTCCGGCGTTTCGCGATCGATCTCGCCTTTGTTGAGCTGATCGAAGGGATCGGATGCCGGCACGGTCAGCGAAACGGCACCACCAATCAGCGACGGGTCGGCGACGACCGCATCGCGAACCATGAACTGGACATTGTTGGTCAGAACTTCGTTGAGAGCCTTGAGGTCCGCGGCACCTTCGACGTCGGGGAACAGCGCGTGCATCGAATTTTTCACGACGAGACGATAATTTCCATCGGCCGGGCTCTCGGAATCGACCAGGTCGGGATCGATCGGAAATTCGAGCGTGACCATGGTCTGCACGAACGCCTTGTAGCCGGTGCCGATCAGCGAAACGATCAGAATACCGAGCAGACCGACTGCGATCGAAATCGCGACGATTCCAGCAATTTGCAGACGGCGATCGGCTGCATGACGCCGCCGACGATGCGCCAGAGCCCGGCTATCGGACCAGTCGATGTTCTCGCGAAGGATGGTGTCTGCCACGGGTCGGCTCCGGCTATTCGTATTTTTCGCGATACTTGCGCACGATACTCAACGCCAGAACATTGAGCGCCAGCGTCACGATGAAAAGAACCAGACCGAGCGCAAAGGCGGCCAGGGTCTTCGGATTGTCGAACTCGGTATCGCCGATCAAAAGGGTCACGATCTGAACGGTCACAGTCGTGACGGAATCGAGCGGATCGAAAGTCAGCTTTGCGATCAAGCCGGCGGCCATCACCACGATCATGGTCTCGCCAATGGCGCGACTGACAGCCAGGAGGATGCCGCCCATGATGCCGGGCAATGCGGCGGGCAACAGGACGCGAATCATCGTCTCGCTGCGCGTCGCGCCCATCGCGAGCGAGCCGTCGCGCATCGAGCGCGGTACAGCCTTGATCGCATCGTCGGACAGTGACGAGATGAATGGAATGATCATGATGCCCATGACGCCGCCCGCCACCAGCGCGGCATTGGGCGATACCGCAATACCGATGCCGCTGCCGAAATCGCGAACGGCCGGGGCAACGGTAAGCACGGCAAAGAACCCGTAGACGACGGTCGGGATGCCCGCCAGCATCTCCATGATCGGCTTTACGATCTTACGCACACGATTGTCGGCGTACTCGACCAGATAAACGGCCGTGAGCAATCCGATCGGAGTCGCGACCAGCATCGCGATCAAGGCAATCAACAGCGTGCCAGTGAAGACGGGAATGGCGCCGAACGCGCCGAGGCCGGCGACCTGATCGTCGCGCAGCGGAATCTGCGGCTCCCAGCTCGTGCCGAAAAGGAACTCGCTGAGCGGTACCTTGTCGAAAAAGCGAAACGACTCGAACAGTAGCGACACGACGATCCCAAGTGTCGTCACGATCGCAACCAGCGAGCAGAAGATCATCAGCGCCGACATCACACGCTCGACATTGTTGCGCGCGCGAAAACGGGGCGCGAGCCGCGCGCGCGCGAACGGTAACGCGATGATCGTGATGGCTGCGACGACGACCAGCATTGCCCAGCGAGCAATGGCATTCCATCGTTCGAGCCGCTCCGCGGCCGCCACGATTTCGGCCGTCGGTTCGCCGAAGAGGCGGCCCGCGACCACATTCTGAATTTCGCTGAGATAGAGATCGAGCTGAGCTTGCGAAGCACCGACGGTCATCTGATCCGGCAGAGAGGCGATCAGCAACCGGTCGACAATCGGTCCCTGCAGGAAAGTCCAGAGGAGTAGGAAGATGAGGGCTGGAATCCCGACCCAGACCGCGACGAACGCGCCGTGATAACCGGGCCGCGAATGGGTGCTGCGGGCGTTGGCCCGCTCGAACTTCAACCCCGACGACCGACCGACGAAGTAGGCGATGAGGGACATCGCGACAATCAACAGGATTACATAGCCGGCCAACGATGTCTCCTCGGCAAAGGCAGGAACGAAGTGGGCCGCGACACCGATGCCGCGGCCCGTTCGAACGTCTTGCTGCTTACTGCGTCGCCGTCATGCTGACGGCTCCGGTGGCACGGGCCTGCATCTCGGCCAGCATGTCGGGGCCCAGGATCGTGAGTCCCCGCTCGGAGAGATAGCCGCCCTCACCCATCGCGGAATCCGATACGTATTCGGCGATGAATTCGTTCAGCCCGGGGATGACACCCCGATGCTGGTTCTTGATGTAAAAGAAGATCGGCCGGGCGATGTCGTAGTCGCCCGAGGCGATGGTGTCGAAGTTCGGCTCGACGCCCTCGACCGGAACCGGCTTCAGCGTATCGAGATTCTCGTAGAGGAACGAGTAACCGAAGATCCCGAGTGCATTGGGATCCTGCTGCAGGCGCTGCACGATCAGATTGTCGTTCTCGCCGGCTTCGATGAAGGGTCCATCCTGGCGCATGCGCGAGCAGATGGCTTCCCAGCGATCCTCGTCGGTTTCCTCAAGTGCCGCGATTTCTTCGTATGCATTACAACCATCGTGCATCGCGAGTTCGACGAACGCATCGCGCGTGCCCGAGGTGGGCGGCGGACCGAAGGCGACAATCTCGACATCCGGCAGGTCGGGATTGATTTCAGACCATTTCGTGTATGGATTGGCGACGATCTCGCCATTGACCGGAACTTCGGCAGCGAGCGCGGTGAAGATTTCCTTCTCGGTCAGACCCCATTCGACGTCGCTCTCCCGCGAGACCGCGATCGAAAGTCCGTCATAGCCGATCTGGACTTCGGTGATGTCGACCACGCCGTTCGTGGCACAGAGGTCCCATTCGGACTCTTTCATTGCCCGCGAGGCGCCGGTGATATCCGGATGGTCCGGGCCGATGCCCTGGCAGAAAATCTTCATGCCGCCGCCGGTGCCTGTCGATTCGACGACTGGGGCGGTCATGCCGGACGCGTTGGCGAACTGCTCCGCCACAGCCTGGCTATAGGGAAACACGGTCGAGGATCCCACGACACGAACCTGGTCGCGCGCCTCGGCCGCCGTCGCCGCGGTCAGCGCGAGGACGCAGGCGATGGCGGAAATGCCAAAAGTCTTTTTCATAAGCGGTACTCCATAGCGACGATCGGGAAGGGCGGCCTTTCCAATTGGCCTCACCCCTGGCGGAGCCCCGCCCCGCCAAGGGCGACCCTAGTGGCGGAACGCGATTTATTTACTACGGAAATGTTACAGTTAAATGACGTTATCTGCTCGGGGCGATTATAACCTTGACAAACCCACGGTCCGATCCTATCTTGGTTAGGACAAGGGGAAAAGCCATGAATTTCGCAGACTTAGCCGAGCATTTCACCGACGAAGCCAAGGCCCACACCTTCGTAGAAGGCCTATTGTGGCCCGAGGGGCCGGTTTGCCCCCATTGTGGCTCCGTGGGCCAGTCCTACCGGCTCCAGCCGAACGAGGACACCAAGGTCCGGGTCGGCCTGTGGAAGTGCACCCCCTGCCGGAAGCAATTCACCGTTAAGGTCGGCACGATCTTCGAGGCCAGCCATATCCCGCTACGGAAGTGGCTCATGGCCATCTATCTGATGTGTTCGTCCAAGAAGGGCGTGTCGGCCAATCAGATCAGCCGGTCCCTCGGTATCTCGTACAAGTCCGCCTGGCACCTCTGCCATCGCATCCGGCTTGCCATGACCAAAGAGCCATTACTGACCAAGCTCGGCGGCAATCGGGATAGCGTGGTTGAAGTCGATGAGACGTTCGTTGGTGGCAAGAACAAAAACCGCCACCGAAACAAGCGTAAGAACCCGCCCAAGAAGGCAATCGTTATGAGTCTCGTTGAGCGCGGCGGTGAAGCCCGGACCTTCGTTATCCCCACAACTCGGGCAAGCACATTACAGCCGGTAATCGTGCCAAATGTGAACGGCACTGCCACAATCGTGACCGATCAACACACCGGATACTTCGATTTAGACCGTCGGTTCCGCGAGCATCATTCGGTCAATCACAGCAGGGGCGAGTATGTGCGCCGCGCCGGACGTGAGGCATTCGTGAGGGGCCTAGTTGTGCACACCAACTTTGCCGAGTCGTATCACTCCCTGCTTAAGCGCGGCATCATCGGGACATATCATCATGTCTCCAGCAAACATCTGCCGCGGTATTTGCGGGAGTTCGAGTTTCGCTGGAATAGCCGCAAAGTTACCGATGGCGAGCGGACGGTTGACGCGATCCGCGGAACTAAGGGCAAACGGCTGATGTACCGGAAACCAGCGACCAACTAAAAGTCGCGTGCCGATTCGCGAGCCTCGCTCGCGCACGCTATAATTTGAATCGTCTCGACCATCGCGAGTCGTTCCACCCCCGCGCCCTGATACCGGCGGGGTAAGGGGCCCCGGAGCGCGAGGGGGCGCATCCCCCTCAACTCGCACCACGGAGACTTAGCAATGGCTAAGACCTTCAAAATTGGTAGAGACGCAAAAACCGGGAAGTTTCTCCCGGTCAAAGTGGCTCGCGACCGTCCTGCAACGACGGTTGTAGAGACCATCAAGAAGGGCAAGTAACCCTTTAACCACCCACTTACTTGGCGGCGCCCTTCGGGGCGCCGCCCTCTTTTTTGTCCGAGCGCCCCGATTCGGCGAGCGCCCGAATGGCGTCCTCAAATCGCAGCGGGGCCAGGCTAAGCGGCTTCGATGCTGGCGCATCGTCAGCGTGGCTTTCGCTCACATTGCTCGACCGCTTTTTGACCATTTCGATCACATCTTTTTATGTGCGCCGCACAAATTTCTGGATCTCGGCGCGTTATTAAAGCTCCGTTTCTCGCGCCCTGTGGATAACCGCGATGCCATAAACCGCAGAAATCCTCCGTTTTTGCACTGCACACAACATCTAGGGGATCGCCGCAAATGCGTCACAGAATGTTGTTGCAAAGCGTACGCGGAAACAGGAACAATCAGTCTGTAGATGGGGGGCCAAGGGGAATTACGTGTCGCTGTTTGCGCGGCTCGGAATCCCGTTTGCCCCCTTTATCGTTCGCCCGTGCGGCGGGTGTGGCGGAACTTGGTAGACGCACCGGCTTTGGAAGCCGGCGGGCTGGCAGGCCTTTGTGGGTTCAAATCCCATCGCCCGCACACACGGTGAACGATAAATAGCCTCGAAATGGGGGCGTGGGGCTGGTGCCCCGGCCTGACTCCTAATCTCGCAAATCGGGTTCGATCCCCGACGCCTCCACCTCGACTCGAAAGTCTCCCACACATTGACTCCCATGAGTCACCTATACCCCCGTATAGGTTTGCTAAAGTTATAATCGCCCTGCTCGGGTATCCACCGGCCACCGGCGCCGAGTGCCATCAGTTTGCGGTTGGCAGTAACACCCTGAAAACACTGCCTTTTCCGGCTTCGCTGTCGATCTCGAGCCAACCCCGATGGCGGCTAACGATATGTTTTACGATGGCAAGGCCGAGGCCCGTCCCGCCCAGATCGCGCGATCGGGCGGCATCGACCCGGTAAAACCGCTCGGTGAGGCGCGGCAGATGTTCGCGGGCAATACCCTCGCCCTGATCCTCGATGGTAATCGCGATCTGCCGGCCCGGCGGTCGGGCCGGGCGGGTAATGCCGGGTGCCGATCTTGTGCCGCCGGCGCCTGTGCCGGTCCCCCTGCTGGTGATGGCCGCCTCGACCAGCGTCGCGGTGATGCGGATCGGCGTGCCGGCCCGCCCATATTTGATCGCGTTATCGATCAGGTTCTGGAACACTTGCGCGAGCTCGTCGGCGTCGCCAACGATCGGCGGCAGGGCGGCGAGCTCACCAGATGTCTTCGCATCGCCCGCCGAACCGAGTTCGATGCGCATGCCGCGCTGTTCGGCCTTGAGTGCGAGCGCATCGACGACATTACCGAGCAGTGCCGCCACGTCGACCCGCCCGGTCGGCGCACTATGTTCGTTGAGCTCGATCCGCGACAGCGACAGCAGATCCGCAACCAGGCGCGCCATGCGGTTCGCCTGCTCGTGCATGATCGCAAGAAAGCGGCCGCGCGCCTCTTCGTCGTCGCTCGCCGGGCCGCGCAACGTTTCGATGAAACCGACCAGCGTGGACAAAGGCGTGCGCAGCTCGTGGCTCGCATTCGCGACGAAATCGGCGCGCAATTGTTCGGCGCGGCGGATCGGCGTGATGTCGTGCAGCGAAACGATGACCATCGTGCCGTCGTCCGCCGGTTCCGGCAGCGGTGCAATTCGTGCGCTCAGGATGCGTTCGATCGGCACCGGCTGAACGAATTCGACAACGCGGCTGCCCGCATTGCCGGCCGTTCCGGCGAGTGCCGCATCGACCGCTTCGATCAGGGCCGGATTGCGCAAGACGGCGATCAGCTCGCGCCCCGGCGGCAGCTCGCCGAAGAATGCCGCCGCGGCCGAATTGGCGCGCACGATGCGCCGGTCGCGGCCGATCAGGATCAGCGGATCGGGCAGGCGTTCGATGATCGCCTGGTCGGTGCGGACCATCTGCTCGACGATCCGCCGGCGTTCTCGCCAGGCGCGAACCGCATCGGCGATCGCATCGTCAAGATCGCCAGCCAGCGCCAAACGCGACGGCAAAGGGGCCGTCTGCGCCGGGTCGCCCGAGACGTCGTCCTTGCCATCGTCCTCCGCCAGACCCCGAACCTGGCGCCCCAAAGTCGCGAGGTGGACGAGATGCGGTCGCAACAGGGCCGCCATGGTGCCGAGGCAGAAAACCCCGGCGAGCAGCGCCGCGCCGGGGTTGAGCCCGGCAAAAAGGACGAGGGCGAGGAGTGCGGTGCCGAGCGGCGCGGCCAGCAGGGCAAGACCGATCAGCAGCCGGCGCCGTGTTTCAGGCGCGGTCATTGCCGCCGGACCAAAATTTAATTTGTGCCGGAACCATCCGGTTACAAGGTGACTTAACGCTCATAGCGGCAATGATATACTGGGCAGCACAATGACACAGCGCAGAAACCGGCCGGCAGCCTTTCGGCTCGCGGCCATTGCGATCGTCGCGACCGCGCTTTGCGCCGGCCCGACGCTCATCACCCCGGTCGCTGCACAGACGACCTACAGCCAATGGCAGCCGCCGATCACGCAGGACGCCGAGGTCAAGACGCTTCTCGATCAGCTGAAGACGATGATCGGCAAGGCGGAGCAGGCGCAGGCCGCCGATCCGCAATTCATCACCGATCTCAGGAACCTGATCGCGGCCTACGAGAATCCCTGGTCGACACGGTTGCTGTTCGACGATTTCTCCGACGGCAATTACACCGCGAATCCCAAATGGACCGTCAGTGCCGGCAAATACACGCTCGATCCGAAGGGTCCGCATCGCGGCCTGCAATCCAAGATCGTGCCGGAAGGGGTGCAGACCGGACAGAAGATCCAGATCGGCAGTATCACGCTCGGAACGCTCGGCACCGGTCAGACCGGTGCGGGCGGTCACGCGTCGATCTATACGCCGGTCAAGATCTCGAACGCGTTCCGCATCGAGATGGTGTTCACCTCGAAGGAAAAATTCGGACGCTGGGATTTCGGCCCCTATCAGGGCGCATCGGGCAACGTCGCCTATCGGCTCGCCTACTTCCCGGGCGTGACGCCGGGCCTGCAGCTGCTCAAGGTCACAGCGCAGGGGACGACGGTCCTCGCGAGCTACAGCCAGGCACTGCGGCTCGAGGGCGACAAGGAACATACCATCGTCTGGACGCGCGACCGCAGCGGCCTGATGCATGTCGCGGTCGACGGCCAGCAGCTTATCGCCATCGCCGATACCGGCATCAAGCAGCCCTTCGACGGGTTCCTGATGGTGAACAGCGGCGGTTCGTTCTCGGTTCGCTCGATCGCGATCAGCGGCCGTCCGGTCTGAGGATCGCCTGAACTGATCTGCCGCAACACCGATCGGCAGATGTCAACGAAGACGCCCGGTGCCGATGCGGCATCGGGCGTTGTCGTTTCCGGCTTGCGAGTGGCGATCCGAAAAATGACACGCGCGGGCGTGCCGGATCACGCTTCACATCCGGCGCCAAAACCCCAGATGAATTCCGTTGACTGAGCGCGGTTGCCCTGAAGCCGGCCGGAAGCGCCGCGCGTCAGGGCTCCGCTGCGGACATGACATGATGCCGGGGAGGTTGATATGGGTGGCTTGGGCCTCGTTCTGCTGATCGTTCTGATCGTTGTTCTGGTCGGGGCGCTGCCGCGCTGGCCGTACAGCGCCAACTGGGGTTACTACCCGAGCGGCGGCGTCGGCCTCGTGCTGCTGATCATTCTGATTCTGCTGCTGATGGGCCGAATCTGACAATCCGGTCGGACACACCGAAGACCGGCGAATTTGCCCGGCGCCGCTGCGCGACGGGCCTCGTCGTTGCGAGCGCCGAAAAAGTTAGCGGATCGATTCCAGAGCGGCGAGCGCCGCGGCGGTGACGATTTCGGAGACGGTCGCACCCGGCTGCACGATCTGGGCCGGCTTCTCGAAGCCGACCAGCACCGGGCCGATCACCGTGCCGCCGCCAAGCTGCTGCAGCAGCAGGCCCGAGATATTGGCCGAATGCAGGGCCGGCATGATCAGCACGTTGGCCGGTCCCGAAAGACGGCAGAACGGGTAATATTGCCGCATCAGCGTATGGTCGAGCGCGACATTCGCCTGCATCTCGCCGTCATACTCGAAATCGACGCGACGTTCGTCGAGCACTTTGACCGCATCGGCAACGCGCAATCCGCGCTCGCGCGGCGGGTTGCCGAAATTCGAGAAGGAGAGCAGGGCGACACGCGGTTCGTGGCCGAGCTGGCGGGCTTTTGCCGCCGTCTCGATCGCGATATCGGCAAGTTCTTCCGCCGTCGGCACTTCATGCACCAGCGTGTCGGCGATCAGCACGGTGCGGCCCCGCGCCAGCACGATCGAGATACCCATGATGCGCTCGCCGGGCTTCGCGTCGATCACGCGGCGGATTTCCTCGAGCGCGTTCCAGGTGGTGCGGGTGAGGCCCGTCACCATCGCGTCGGCGTCGCCCTTGGCGACCATGCAGGCAGCGAACACGTTGCGGTCGTTGTTCACCATGCGCAGGCAGTCGCGATAGAGCAATCCCTTGCGCTGCAGGCGCGCATAAAGGAAATCCGTATATTCCTTGTTGTGCTGCGAGAGGTGCGCATTGTGGATCTCGATCCCGTCGAGCTCGGCGATGCCGATCGACTTCATCGTCTCGCGCACCCGCTCCTCGCGGCCGATCAGCACCGCCTCGCCATAGCCGCCATTGCGGAAGGAGAGTGCGGCGCGGATGACTTTCTCTTCCTCGCCTTCGGCGAACACGACCCGACGCGGGTTGGCGCGCACGCGTTCGAAGGTGAGATGCAGGCTGGCGGCGATCGGATCCAGTCGCGCCGACAGCTCGGCGCGATAGCCCTCCATGTCGACGATCGGCCGTCGCGCGACACCGGAGTCCATCGCGGCTTTTGCAACCGCCGCCGGTATGGTCGAGATGAGGCGCGGATCGAACGGCACCGGAATGATGTATTCCGGCCCGAATCGCAGCCGGCGTCCGGCATAGGCGGCATCGACCTCGTCCGGCACGTCCTCGCGCGCAAGCCCGGCCAGCGCTTCGGCCGCCGCGATCTTCATCGCATCGTTGATGGTCGATGCGCGCACGTCGAGTGCGCCGCGGAAGATGTATGGAAAGCCGAGCACGTTGTTGACCTGGTTCGCATAGTCCGAACGGCCGGTCGCGATGATCGCATCGTTGCGCACCGAGCGCACCGCCTCGGGCGTGATCTCGGGGTCGGGGTTCGCCATCGCGAAGATGATCGGCTTCGCCGCCATCCCTTTCACCATGTCCGGCGTCACCGCATCCTTCGCGGAGAGGCCGATGAAGACGTCGGCGCCGCGCATCGCATCGTCGAGCGTGCGTGCCTTGGTGTTGGCGGCATGGGCCGATTTCCACTGGTTCATGCCCTGCTCGCGGCCCTGATAGATGACGCCCTGCCGGTCGCAGAGAATGACATGGTCGTGCTTGACGCCCATCGTCTTGATCAGTTCGGCACAGGCGATCGCCGCGGCACCGGCCCCGTTCACGACGACGCGAATGTCCTTGAGTTTGCGCCCGGTCAGATCGAGCGCGTTCAGAAGGCCGGCGGCGGCGATGATCGCGGTGCCGTGCTGGTCGTCGTGAAAGACCGGAATGTCCATGAGCTCGCGCAGGCGCTGCTCGATGATGAAACATTCCGGCGCCTTGATGTCCTCGAGATTGATGCCGCCGAAACTGGGACCCAGGAACCGCACGCAGTTGATGAACTCCTCGACATCGTCGGTGTCGACCTCGAGATCGATGCCGTCGATATCGGCGAAGCGCTTGAAGAGGACGGCCTTGCCTTCCATCACCGGTTTCGAGGCGAGCGCGCCGAGATCGCCGAGGCCGAGCACGGCGGTACCGTTCGAGATGACCGCGACCAGATTGCCCTTGGCGGTGTAGTCGTAGGCGAGGGAGGGGTCGTCGGCGATCCGGAGACAGGGCCAGGCGACGCCGGGCGAATAAGCGAGCGACAGATCGCGCTGCGTCGTCAGCGGCTTGGTTGCCCGGATTTCGATCTTGCCGGGCCGCCCGCTCGAATGCAGCAGCAGCGCTTCCTGTTCGGTGATTCCGCCGGTCATCGATCCTCCCCGTTCGCCTCCCTGCCGATCCGGTTTTCCGGTCCCGGCGGAGGCGTGTCGTCACGTTTCTTGGCCGCGGGGGTGGTTTCCCGACCCCGCAGATTTATGGACTAACCGCCGAAAATCGCACGAATTTCGGGGATAGGGAAGGGCGGGAAGGGGACCGAGCGGAAGAAGCAGGGCGTCAGCGCCACCCTTAATTGTCATTGCCGGGCTTGACCCGGCAATCCACAGAGCGGCGAAATTCCGGCTCAACGTGAATGCCGTCTGCGCCTGTCGGACACGATCCTGTAAAACGAAAATCTCATCCGTCCGCCGGTGCTGCGGTGCAATAGAACGCCAGCCCGGGCCCGGCGATGGCGAATGAGGGAAGCCTTAACGACGCCGGAGACACGCAATGCAACTCATCGGTTACAACGAATCGCCATTCGTCCGGCGCATCGCCATCACGCTGAAACTCTACGGCATACCCTTCGAACAGCGCGCGGTCGCGACCTCCGATCGCGCGACGATCGAACCCCTCAATCCTCTCGGGCGTATTCCGGCACTCGTCCTCGATGACGGCGAAACGCTGATCGACAGCACGATGATCCTCGATCATCTCGACGAGCTGGCCGGTTCGGACCGGGCGCTGACCCCGCGCAGCGGTGCCGATCGCCGCGCGGTCAATCGTCTGGTCGCGGTGGCGCTGGGAACCTGCGAGAAATATGTCGCCGCTTATTACGAGCAGACGAAGCGGCCCGAGAGCCATGTCTGGGGGCCGTGGCTCGACCGGCTCGAAGCGCAGGTGCAGAACGGGCTGCGCTATCTCGATGGCGCGATGCGCGGACCGTATCTGCTTGGCGATCGGATGACGCAGGCGGACGTGACGGCGATCTGCGCGATCGATTCGATCCGCTTCGACATGGCGCATCTGATGCCGGAGGGCGCGTTTCCGAAACTCGACGCGCTGGTCGCGTCGGTCGCGAACATCGAAGCCTTCAGATCCACATCGCCCAGCGCACCGGTGATATGAGAGAACGCGGGCCGTTGCCGGGGACTGCTTTGCCGCCTCTCCTGCCCGCTGCTATCGTGCCGGTGACATTGCCCGAGAGCCGTTGCCGCCCGCATGACCGTTCTTAAATCCGCCGCATCGAGCCCCGAATCGCCCGCCGAGAGCGCGACGCCCGCGACGCCTGCGGCGCCCTCTGCGGCGCCCTCGACGCCGATGATGCAGCAATATCTCGCGATCAAGGCGCAGCATCCCGACCGGCTTTTGTTCTACCGGATGGGCGATTTCTACGAACTGTTCTTCGACGACGCAGTCGCGGCATCGGCGGCGCTCGACATCGTGCTCACCAAGCGTGGCCGGCATGACGGCGACGACATTCCGATGTGCGGCGTGCCGGTGCACAGCGCCGATGCTTATCTGCAGCGGCTGATCCGCAGCGGCTTCAAGGTCGCGGTCTGCGAACAAAGCGAGGATCCAGCGGAAGCGAAGAAGCGCGGTGCGAAATCCGTCGTGCGGCGCGACGTCGTGCGCATCGTCACGCCCGGCACCTTGACCGAAGACAGCCTGCTCGATGCGCGGCGGCATAATTATCTGGCGTCGCTTGCCGAATCCGGCGGCGCGCTGGGGCTTGCCTGGCTCGACATGTCGACCGGCGAGTTCACCGTGCAGCCGGTCCCGGCTGCGATGCTGCCAGCGGCGCTTGCGCGGCTCGATGCCGGCGAATTGCTGCTCTCGGAGAAACTGGTCGAACGGCCGGATTTCTTCGAGCTCTGGCGCGAATGGCGCGCGAGCCTCTCGCCGCTGCCCTCGGCCCGGTTCGACAGCGAAAACGCGCGCCGCCGCCTGGAAGAGACGTTCGGTGTCAAAGCGCTCGAGGGGTTCGGCAGTTTCGAGCGCGCCGAGATCGCCGCCGCCGGTGCGCTGGTCGATTATGTGGTGCTGACGCAGCAGGGCAAGCTGCCGCGCATCGCCTCGCCGCGCCGGCTTGCAGCAGGCGCAGTCATGGAGATCGACGCGGCGACGCGGCGCAATCTCGAACTCGCGCGCAATCTGTCGGGGGCGCGCGAAGGCTCGCTCTTGCAGGCGATCGACCGCACCATCACCGGCCCCGGCGCGCGTGCGCTGGCGACGGCGCTCTCCGCGCCGCTGACCGATCCCGCGCGGATCGAGGCGCGGCTCGACATGGTCTCGTTCTTCCTGCGCGATGCAAGGCTGCGCGGCGATCTGCGCGATCACCTGAAGCGCACACCCGATCTCGAACGCGCTTTGTCGCGCCTGACGCTCGGCCGCGGCACGCCGCGCGATCTGGCCGCCATGCGCGACGGGCTCGCGCAGGCGACCGCCATTCATGGGTTATTGTCCGATCCGGCGCGTGCGCCGCTGCCGGCGGGGATCGAGGCCTGCCAGCGTGGTATCGGCAATCACGCTGCGCTGATCGACCGGCTCGGCCGCGCGCTCGGCGACGATCTGCCGATGAACGCGCGCGATGGCGGGTTCATCGCCCGGGGTTACCACGCGGCGCTCGACGACACGCGCGAGATCCGCGATGAAAGTCGCAAGCTGATCGCCGGGCTCGAATCACGCTATCGCAGCGAGACCGGCATCGGCGCGCTCAAGATCCGGCACAACAACGTGCTCGGCTACTATGTCGAGGTAGCGCCGCAGCAGAGCGACAAGCTGCGCCCAAAGGATTCCAGTGACGCGAACGGCGCGCGCTTCATCCATCGCCAGGGGCTCGCCTCGGCCGCGCGCTTCACCACGGTCGAGCTTGGCGAGCTCGAACAGAAGATCGCCGGTGCCGCCGACAAGGCGCTCGCGATCGAGCTCGCGCTGTTCGAGGATCTCGCCGGCGAGATCGTCGCGCGCGCCGAACCGATCGCCGATTGCGCCCGCGCACTCGCCGCTCTCGACATGGCCTCTGCGCTTGCGACGCTTGCCGCCGACAGCGGCTGGTGCCGGCCCGTGGTCGACGACAGCAGCGCGTTCCGCATCGAGGCGGGGCGCCATCCGGTCGTTGAACCCGCGCTCGCGAAAATTCAGGACACGACCTTCGTGCCGAACGATTGCGATCTGGGCGCAGCGCAGCGCGTCTGGCTCGTGACCGGCCCGAACATGGCCGGCAAATCGACGTTCCTTAGGCAGAACGCGCTGATCGCGATCCTGGCCCAAATGGGCAGCTACGTGCCAGCGAAATCCGCGCATATCGGTGCGGTCGATCGGTTGTTCAGCCGCGTCGGTGCCGCCGACGATCTCGCGCGCGGCCGTTCGACCTTCATGGTCGAGATGGTCGAGACCTCGGCCATATTAAACCAGGCGACGAACCGCTCTTTGGTCATCCTCGACGAAATCGGTCGCGGCACGGCGACCTTCGACGGGCTTTCGATCGCCTGGGCGACGCTCGAACATCTGCACGATGCGAACGATTGTCGCGCCTTGTTCGCCACGCATTATCACGAGCTGACCGCCCTCACATCGCGGCTCGATCGTCTCGCCGCCTACACGATGCGCGTCAAGGAATGGAAGGGCGAGGTCGTGTTCCTGCATGAAGTGGCGCCCGGTGCCGCCGACCGATCCTACGGCATCCATGTCGCAAAGCTTGCGGGCCTGCCGGCCGCGGCCGTCGCGCGCGCCGAGGAAGTCCTGAAGATGCTGGAGCAGGGCGAACAGGCCGGCGCGTTGAAGCGCCTTGCGGACGATCTGCCGCTCTTCTCCGCGGCAGCACCGAGGCCGCAATCGGGTGCTGGCGCAAAGGGTGCATCGCCGATCGAACAGGCGCTCGATTCGATCCATCCCGACGAGCTCTCGCCGAAGGAAGCACTCGAGGCGCTCTACAAGCTGCGTGCGCTGCTGAAGAAGGAATGACTGCGCCGCGTTTCGCGCGGCGTCCGGCGCCCGCTAGTTCTCGGTGAGCGGCGGCAGATCGGGCGGTTCGGGTGCGAGCAGCTCGATGCGCTCGAACTCGTCGGTGCCGGGCCCGAACAGAAGCTCGACCCGATATTCTCGCCAATTGTTGCGGTAATGCTCCATGTTCGGCGGCAGGAAGCGCGCGATCGTCACCGTGCGCGGCGGCAGCGCTTCCGATTCGGTGCCGAAGATCGGAATGCCGATGCCGATGCCGGTCTCGACGCCGGATGAGCTGCCGCCTTCGACGCCGACATGCACGTCAGGAAAACCGTCTTCTTCGGTCGGCATTTCGGCGGTGCGGTCGATGTCGCGCGCCGGCGTGCGCGTGCCGTCGGGCGCGATCAGCTCGACGATCGCCGGGCTGCGCTCGCCGTCATAGCGAACCTCGACGATGTTCGGATCGATCACCGGCACGTTCGGCGCGCTCTCGATCGCGACCGGCACGGCCTGCGGCTGGTCGCCGCCGCTATTGCCGCCCGAGCAGCCCGCGAGCACGAGACCGAGCACCATCAGCATGCCGAAAGCGACCGGCCCGAACGGCTGCGTGCCGTCGGACCGCTGACTCCCGATCAGCGGCGCGGGCGCGCGCGCCGATGCACAGGCGACGCTGTCGTTCCTGTTTTCGGCAGTCGCGTCGATTTGCGAACGGTTCATGGCGTCAGACCCCATGGTGATCGCCCAAAGGCGAAATGGGGTCGGGCGGCGGCGATGTCCACCGCCATTACGCAGCCGGCGGTGGCCATTTCGGGGCGATGCCACTCAAAAGATCAGGAAATCGGCCGTTATTGCGGCGGGGCGGGGGCGTCCATCTCCATCCAGCGACCGCCGCCGGCGACGCCTTCGAGATGCACGCGCAGGCGCCAGTCTTCCCAGTCGCGACGATACGCGACCATGTCCGGCACGCGAATTCGCGCGCGGCTTTCATGGCCGGTGACGTGGCCGCTGCTGCCGCCGCCGCTGAAGATCGGAAAACCGATTCCGAAGCCGACGCCGACACCGCCGGAGCCGCCACCCACGCCGACACCGACACTCGGGCGGTTATAGTAATCGTCGCGCACGGTTTCGGTGTCGCGGTCGATGCGATAGGCATCGATCACCGTGCCGTCCGGTGCGACGAGCTGTGCCTCGTCGAAGGCGCGCTCGTCCTCGAGCTCGATTTCGATCACATCGTCGTCCCAGACGATGTCGAGATCGTCCTGGTCGACGGCAAGCGCCGGGGTCGAGCTGCAGGCGCCGGCCACGAGCAGGAGGCCGGCAAGCGCGGCGCGCCGGATGGCGCTGGTTACGGTCATGTGCATGGGGAAAGTCTAGTCCCGCTTGGCCCAAGCTCACAAGCCGGGGCTCACAAGCCGGCGGCCCAAACCGGCGCCCAAACCGGCCGGATTCCGGGCCGGCCGCCCGGTACAGCGTCGCTCTCGGCCGCGCTGCGTTACCGGCCCTCCTGTCGAAGCGGCGGCCGAAATGCCATATTGCCCCTCATGGAACGGCCGGCCGATCAGCGCGCGATCGTGAACCGCCGGGCGATTGCCGCCCGGCTCGCCGCCCTGCCGTTGGAGGGGCCGTCGGACGCGGCATTGCGATCCCCCGCCCGCAGCGACGTGCTCGCGCTCTTCCGCGCCGCGCTCGACGAGGGCCGCGCGGAAATCCGCCACCGGTTCGAGGCGACACGCGACGGCCGCATAGCCGCCGAAGAAATGTCGTTCCTGGTCGATCAGTTGCTGCGATCGCTCCATGAATTCGCCATCGCGACCGCCTATCCCAACGCGAACCCGAGCACGGCCGAGCGCGTCGCGATCGTCGCGACCGGCGGCTACGGGCGCGGCGAGCTCGCGCCCTTCTCGGATATCGATCTGTTGTTTGTCACACCCTACAAGCGCGCACCCTATGTCGAGCAGCTCGTCGAGTATCTTCTCTATTTCCTGTGGGACCTCGGGCTCAAGGTCGGCCAGGCGACGCGCAGTGTCGATGAGAGCATCCGGCAGGCGACATCCGACATGACGATCCGCACCGGCCTCCTGGAAGCGCGCTTCGTCGCCGGCGAGCAATCGCTCTATCTCGATCTGCGCCGCCGCTTCCGCAAGGAGATCCAGGAAGCGCCGGGCAGCGGTCTCGCCTTCGTCGAGGCGAAACTCTCCGAACGCAACCGTCGCCATAAGAGGCTCGGCGATTCGCGCTATGCGCTCGAGCCGAACATCAAGGACGGCAAGGGCGGTCTGCGCGATCTGCACACGCTCTTCTGGATCGCGAAATATCTCTATCGCGTGCGCAGCGTCGATGCGCTGGTCGGGCGCAAGGTCTTGAGCGAAGACGAGGCAACGACCTTCCGCAAGGCCGATGCGTTCCTCTGGAGCCTGCGCTTCGCGCTGCATTATCTGACCGACCGCGCCGAAGAGCGGCTCACTTTTGATCTGCAGCCGCGCCTCGCCGAACAATTCGCCTATACCGATCATGCCGGCGCGCGCGGCGTCGAGCGGCTGATGCGGCATTACTTTCTGATTGCGAAGGGCGTTGGCGACCTGACGCGCATCTTCTGCGCGACGCTCGAGGCCCAGCACAGCAAAAGCCGGGTGCCGCGCGCCTCGGGTGTGCCGTTCTTCAAAAAAGACGTCGAGGGCTTTCCGGTCGACGGCGACCGGCTCGCGATCGCCGAGCGCGATCTGTTCGCGCGCGATCCGGTCGCGATGATCCGGCTTTTCGAAACGGCGCAGCGGCACGGGCTCGACATCCATCCCGCCACGTTGCGGCTTGTCACGCGCCATCTGCGCCTGGTCGATCAGGGTCTGCGCGACAATCCGGAAGCGAACCGCCTCTTCCTCGACATCCTCACCTCGCCGCAGGCGCCGGAGGCGGCGCTGCGCCGCATGAGCGAGGCCGGCGTGCTCGGTCGCTTCATTCCCGATTTCGGCCGTGTCGTAGCGCAAATGCAATACGACATGTATCACTCTTATACCGTCGACGAGCATACGCTGATGGCGATCGGCATATTGCATCGCATCGAAGAGGGCGAGCTCAAGGACGAAGTGCCGATCGCGAGCGACGTGATCCACAAGGTCTTGTCGCGCCGTGTTCTCTATGTCGCGCTCTTCCTGCACGATATCGCGAAGGGCCGCGGCGGCGATCATTCCGAGCTTGGCGCGGACATCGCGCATGAGCTCTGCCCGCGGCTCGGTTTCGAGGACTGGGAAACCGAAACCGTGGCCTGGCTGGTGCGCCATCACCTGCTGATGAGCAACACCGCGTTCAAGCGCGACATCGACGATCCGCTGACGATCGAGGCCTTCTCTGGCGAGGTGCAGTCGCTCGAGCGGCTGCGGCTGCTGCTCGTCCTGACCGTCGCCGACATCCGCGCGGTCGGCCCGCGTATCTGGAACGGCTGGAAGGCGCAGTTGCTGCGCGATCTTTATTATCGCACCGAGAATTATCTATCCGGCGGGCTCTCCGGCGATGCGACCAGCGCGCGTGCGATCGTCGCGCGCCAGGCGCTCGAGGCGCGGCTCGGCGACTGGAAGCATGACGATGTCGAGGCGCATCTCTCCCGCGCGGGGGCCGCCTACTGGCTCGGCTTCGAGACCGATGCGCTGGTGCGCCAGGCCGAACTCGTGCGCCGCGTCGAGCGCGACGGCCTGCCTTTCGCGGCCGAATTCCAGGTCGATCATTGGCGCGCGGTGACCGAGGCGACCGTCGCGACGCGCGACCGCGCCGGATTGTTCGCGCGGCTTGCCGGCGCCTTCGCGCTGGCCGGCGCCTCGATCGTCGAAGCCCGGATCTTCACCTTCGCCGACGGCATGGCGGTCGACAGTTTCTCGCTGCAGGAAGGGACGGGCCAGGAGGGCGCGGCGCGCGCGATCGAAGAGCCGTGGCGTCTCGAGCGCATCGAACGTGCTATCCGCCGCATGCTGAAGGACGAAGGGCCGGTGCCGCTGCTGACCTTCCCGCCATCGCCGGTCGCGGATCGCTTCCAGATGTTCAGCGTGGCGCCGTGCGTGCTGATCGACAACCAGGCGAGCGCCTCGCATACGGTGATCGAGGTCAACGGGCGCGACCGCCGCGGCCTGCTCTATGCGCTCGGTCGGGCCTTGAGCGAACATCGCCTGCAGATTTCGAGCGCGAAGATCTCGACCTTCGGCGCGCGCGCCGTAGACGTCTTCTATGTGAAGGACCAATACGGGCTCAAGGTCGAGAATGCGAAGCGCATCGATGCGATCCGCGCGGCCCTCATGGCGGCGTTGCAGGCGCCCGAACAGCCGGCGGAAGCCGCGGGCGGCGATGCGTCCATCGATAATCTGCCGACGCGCCGCGCCGGTTGAGCCTGTTCCCGCAAAGTAGAGACGCATGATCCTGCTCCGTTCCGTCGCCACGGTCGGCGGCTTCACCCTGATGAGCCGCTTTCTCGGAGTCGCCCGCGACCTATTGATCGCGCGCTATCTCGGCGCCGGGCCGATCGCGGATGCGTTTTTCGTCGCGCTCCGCTTTCCGAACCTGTTCCGCAATCTGTTCGCCGAGGGCGCGTTCAACGCGGCCTTCGTGCCGCTCTATGCGCGCGCGCTGACCGAACAGGGCCCCAGTGCCGCGCGTCTGCTCGCCGAGCGGATCCTCTCGGTCATGGTGACGTTCATGCTGATCCTGACCGCTTCCGCGCAGTTCGCGATGCCGTGGCTCATGTATGCGCTCGCACCCGGCTTCGTATCCGACCCGGCGAAGTTCGATCTCGCGGTGCGCCTGACGCAGATCACCTTCCCGTATCTGCTGTTCATGTCGCTCGCGGCCCTGCTCGGCGGCATTCTCAATTCGCTCGACAAGTTCGCCTATGCGGCGGCGGCACCCATATTGCTCAATCTCACGATGATCGCGGCTTTGGTGCTGTTCATGCCGACGGCGACGCAGCCGGGCGATGTGCTCGCCTGGTCGGTCGCGGTCGCGGGCCTGCTGCAGTTTCTCTGGCTCGCCTGGTCCTGCGCGCGGGTCGGCGTGATGCTGCGCTTCCCGCGCCCGACACTCACGCCCGAAGTAAAGCGGCTGTGGAAGCTGCTGATCCCGGGCCTCATCGGCGCCGGCGTCATGCAGATCAATATCGTGATCGGCACGATTATCGCCTCGCTGTTCGCGGGCGCCGTCTCCTATCTCTATTACGCCGACCGCATCTACCAGCTTCCGCTCGGCGTGATCGGCGTCGCGATCGGCGTCGTGCTGCTGCCCGAGCTGACGCGGCGCCTGCGCGGCGGCGATTCGGGTGGTGCGATGTGGAGTTTCAACCGCGCGGTCGAGATCGCGATGCTGCTCACTCTGCCGGCGGCGGCGGCGCTGATCGCCGTGCCGCTGCCGATTGTGACCGTCCTCTTCGAGCGCGGCGCCTTCGGCCCGGTCGAGAGTGCGGCGACCGCCCAGGTGCTCGGCGTGTTCGCGATCGGGCTTCCGGCCTATGTGCTGGTGAAGACGCTCGCCCCCGGCTTCTATGCGCGCGAGGACACGACGACGCCGTTCCGCATCGCGGTCGTGACGATGATCGTGAACACGGTCCTGAGCGTGGCGCTCGCCTTCACGATCGGCTTTGTCGGCATCGCGATCGCGACCACGATCGCCGCCTGGCTCAATGCCGGCCTGCTGGCATTGAAGCTGCGCGCGGCCGGCCATCTCGCGATCGACGACCGGCTGCGCCGCCGTTTGCCGCGCATGCTGTTCGCGAGCGCCGCGATGGGGATCGTGCTGTGGTTCGCGGGCGATCACCTCGCGCACTGGTTCGAGGCTGGCACGGCGATGAAACTCGCCGGCATCTCGATCATCGTCGGCGGCGGGCTCGCGATCTATGCGGCACTCGGCCTCGCGACCGACGCGTTCACGATCCGGGATCTGCGGGAGGCGTTCCGGCGGCGGGCGCGGGGCCAGACCGTCTCGCCCGCCGATTGAACCGCGCGGGGGCTCCCGCTGCGCTCTGGACCGCGCGGGGAATATCCCCCTGCGCTCTGGACCGCGCGGGGCCAGACCGTCTCGCCCGCCGATTGAACCGCGCGGGGGCTCCGGCCGCGCTCTAGACCGCGCGCGTTAGGCGCTCGCGCAACGCGGCCGCGCGGCGCGCATTGTCGTCCGCGACGAGTGCGTTGAGCGGCAACAGGTCGCGCTCGCGCTCCGGCCGCGCCAGGTAGAAGACCGATTCGATCCAGTCCTTCGTCGGCGCCCGGTTGATGGGATCGGCATCGGTGTCGATCATGGCGCGCACCGCCTCGGTGAGCGTCGCGCGTTCGGCGCGGTCCGCGAAGCGCCGGTGCGGAAAGGCGCGCCCGGTCCAGGGTTCGAGCGCGAGCCCGTGCCTGCGCAGCAATGTCGAGAGCGGCCGTATATCGAGATGGCGCAGCGGGAAGATGGCGATCCACGGCTTGCAGCCGACGGGAAATGCATCGAGCACGCGCGCGAAGGTCTCCGGCCCGATATAGCTCATGCCGCCTGTCACCGTAATCAGATCGGCGCGCGCGAGCATACGGCGCTGTTCCGAATCCGGATCGTCCCGCTCGAAATCGCCGGCGACGGCCGCCTCGATCAGTCCGACCGACAACGCATAGTCGAGCGCATGGGCGGCCGCGTCGACACCGATGAAGCGTGCCGGCATCGGCTGGCGCGCATTGGCGGCGAACCAGGCGCGGTCGGTCCGCAGCCGCTCGTCCATCGGCCTGCTGCGCCGCCTGGTGCGGAAGCGCGCATAGAGATCGTCCATGCCGAGCCGGTGGTTGGTGAGCGCCGCGTTCGCGCCGTAGCCGCAGCAGAGATCGAGCACCGTCACCGCCTCGGTCCCGCGCGCATGGCGCAGCGCACCGAGACAGCGGCGGAAGATCGGCGCCGCGGTCGCGGGTGTCCGGTACTCGAGCGGCTGCAGGCTCGAGAAGTAACCGCTCGGATCGTCGCAATCATAGACCGGGGTGAAGTTCGAGCGTCGCCGCGATCGCAATGTGCGGTCGCCGCCCGCCTCGCGAATCGCGCGCTCGGGCGCGACGGCCGTATCGGTTTTCCAGGAATGTGCGGCGGACATGCTGCTGGTGGTTTCGGAATGGCGTTCTATGGTTCCGTCCTCCGGTTGGGGTTCAGTGATAGACGACGGGCCCGGCCCGCCGCGTCTTGCGATGGTGTGCGTGCCCGGTCGCCGCTGCCGTTTTGGCCGATGCATTCGGTCCCGCCGGGCGCATATCCCCCGGGCCCATATCCCCCGGGCGAATGTCCCAGTGCGAGACCAGTTGCGTCACGATCGCCGGTTCCGCGAAGCGGCTTTCGAGGATACGGCGGTACCAGCTTTCCTCGGCCGAGCGCCCGCCCGCCGCGCGATCCGGATCTTCGGCGGGCGACGGATCGGCGAACAAAGACGTGAGATGCGCCTCGAGCCCGCTGCCCTGGTCGAACTGCGCCTTGTCGCGCCAGACGATTTCGGCCGGCAGCAGATCCTCGAAGGCCTTGCGCAGGATCCATTTCTCGATCCGCCTCGCGCCCGGAAGATCGGCGCTTGCTGCCGATCCGTCCCGGGTCGCGAGCTTCCATTCCGGCGGCAGCGACAGCCCGAGCGCGATAAACGCCTTGTCGAGGAACGGCACGCGCGCCTCGAGCCCGTGCGCCATCGTCATGCGGTCGACGCGCTGCAGGTTGATGTCGTGCATGATCGCGATCGAGCGCCGCAGTTCCGCATGCAGTGCGTCGGGATCGGCGATGTCGCGGTAATAGCGATAGCCGGCGAACAGCTCGTCGGCGCCCTCGCCGGTCAGCACCACCTTGACCTCGGCGGCGGCGAATTTCGCGACGAACCAGCAGGGCACGGCGCTGCGCACCAGATCTCGGTCGAAACTTTCCAGGTGATAGAGAATGTCGGGCATGGCTTCGGCGATCTCTTCGGGCGCCAGCACGCGCTCGCGATGGTCGGTACCGAGATGGGCGGCGACGCGGCGCGCGGCAACAAGATCGGGGCTGCCGGGCAGGCCGACCGCGAAGGTTTTGAGATCGGGCACATGCTTTGCCGCGAGTGCCGCGATGATCGAACTGTCGAGCCCGCCCGAGAGCAGGCAGCCGAACGGCACGTCGCTGCGGAGCCGCTTGACCACCGCGCGCTCGAGCGTGTCGCGCAATGCGGCGATCGCATCGGCCAGCGCCCAGCGCTGCGGCGGCGCATCGGGAATCTCGTAATAGCGCACGAAACCGCATTCCGGCGTCCAGTAATGGCCGGCGGGAAACTCGCGCACATCGTCGGCAAGCCCGGCGAGCGCCTTGATCTCGGAAGCGAACAGCAGGGCGCCGTCGTGGCGCACCGGCGAACGCTCACGGAATCCCGCGCCGTTTCCCGTGCCGCTCGTCGCGCGCGGCGTGCCCATATAGAGCGGCTTGATCCCGATCGGATCGCGCGCCGCGATAAACCGTCCGTCCTGCGACATGGCGAAGGCGAACATGCCGTCGAGCCCGGCGATTGCGTCGGGCCCCTTGCGCGCGACGCTGTGCAGGATCGATTCGCAGTCGCTCCCGGTGCGGAAGGGGGCGCTGCCGAGTTTCGCGCGCAGCGCCGCATCGTTGTAGATCATGCCGTTGGCAACGATCGCCGCATCGCCGGCGGCGGTGCCGATCGGCTGGTGGCCTCCCTGGGGATCGATGATCGCGAGCCGGCAATGGCCGAGCGTGGCGCCGTCCATCGTCATGAACCCGCTGCCGTCGGGGCCGCGGTGGCGCTGCCGTAAGATCGCCTGTTCGACCAGCGCGCGGTCGGCCGCGCGTGAGCCAGACTCGCGGTCGGCCGCGCGTGAGCCAGACTCGCGGTCGGCCGCACGTGAGTCGGCGTTGTGGGAATCGTTCCGGGTTTCGGGCCGGGTTTCAGGCGCGCGGGAATTGGAACAGCCGGGATCGTTGCTGCGCGCTTGCGTGCCGGAGTGCTGTTCGGATTCGTGCGTTGCGGGCGCGCGCGTCGTCGTCCCGCTATCTCGATCCGTCCCCGCCTTCTCCGTGCTGCGGTCCCCCGGCCTGCTCCGGGATCTGCTATCCCAGAGGGCGGCGATTCCGCACATGAAATGTTCCTCGTTTCAATCCGGTCTCCATCCCATTCGATCCGACTTCCCATTCGATCCGACTTCAATGCCGATCCGATCGTCCGCACCCGCTCGTCGTGTCACGCTCTCTTGCGCAGCATGACGATAAAAAAATGGTTTCGCCTCGTCGGAACCTCGCTCCGGCGCTGATTTTCGGGCAGTTTTTACGTATGTCGTTATATATAACAGCATACCAGCCGATGCAACCTTGCATGCGTGTTCGTGCGTGAAAAAAAGCGGCATGTGCACGACGACGCACCGCAGAATCGGGAGAAACGCTGCGATTTCGGCAATGACGCAAGAATCGAATGCAGCGAATATGTTTGCGATAAAATAACAGATCGCAGTGTCAATTCTACGCGGCAATTCCCGAAAGCGGATTTCTTCAACGCTGGAATCGGCGCCGCCCGCGTCAAGGCACACGGGCGACGCATGCTTGCGAGAGCGCTCTGTTCAGCAGGATGCAATCCTTGTCGCGTCGATCGGCAACGCGCTGTTATCCGCCAACACACATGCCGTCGCCGGCCCCTCATCCCGAGCCTGTCGAAGGATGAGCCTGTCGAAGGATGAGCCTGTCGAAGGATGAGCTTCCTCATCCCGAGCCTGTCGAGGGACGAAGGATGAGGCGCACCGCCGAACGATCTAGTCCACTTCGCCCTTCCACACCGGGACGGGGCAGCAGGTGAGCGTCCAGCCCGACCGTCCCTGATAGTTCGCGTTCTGGATGTCCGGCGCCGTGGTGATCTTCTTGCCGGAGAAACTGCCGGTCTCGATGCAGACGAGCTGCGCGCCGCAATAGCCCAGCACCTCATAGGTGAACGCCATCGTCGGAACCCACGGCGTCGCGTCGATCGTGCCGGTGACCGACACGATGTCGAGCGCGTCGGTGCCGTTCGAACATTCTTGCGTGTGGCAGAACGGGCGGCTGCCCTCGAAGCTCCAGCCGGTCGCGGTCTTGGTATAGACGACGGGCACGCCGGTGCCGAATGCGAAACCGTGGCAGATCAGCATGATCATCGCCGGCGCCGACTGCGCATAGGCGGTTTCGAAATCGACATGGCCCTTGCTGACATGGGGCGTGAGGGCGCAGCTCACGACCTGGCGTTGCGGCCGTTTCCTTGCGATCAGCCGGCCGAAGGCCTCGCGCATCGAGACGAGCCGCGCCGGTGCTGCCGAGCTGGGCCCGCGCGCTGTTGCGCGTTTCGGGGGCGTCTTCTTCCGCGCGGTCTTCGGGGTGCGTTTCGGGTCACGTTTCGGCGCGGGCCGTTTAGCGGCGCGCTTCGGTGCGCTTGTCTTCCCTGCGGCCTTCCGCGCCGCAGTCTTTGCGGTATGGGTCTTCGCGGTTCGGGTTCTGTTGGGCCGGGTCTTCGGGCGGACGCTCATCGCGCGATCTCCCTCATTGCGTTCCATGACGAAACGCCATCGCGGGAGACGAAGTCCGGGCCGCAACCGTCGCATCGCGCGGTGCGTTCGGGGAGAAGCCTATGCCCGTGCGCGGAAGGCGTAAAGCGGGCGGCTTGGCACACACGCGACCGCGAGAGTGCCCCGCCGCACTCCAAACCGCGCGGGTCTGCCGCTCGTGCAGACGGCGATCTACGCGCGAAGCGGAAACTCAATTTAATCCCCCTCCCCTTGCGGGAGGGGGGTAGGGGGAGGGGTGATGCAATGGCCGCCGAGTCGCTCCAACACGACTAAATCGCCCGAATACCAAGTGCCACTTAACATTGCATTTTCTAGCCGTCTTGACTCAACGAGAGCACAGTACATTACTCGAGAAATGCAACTTCCGAGTCGGAGGGCAAACATGGCTACTTATTATGTAAACAAGAACGCTCAAGACAACGGTGATCACGAAGTTCACGAGCAAGATTGTAGTTATTTGCCTCATGCAGACAATAGGATCAACTTGGGTGATCACGTTACCTGCGCCCCCGCTGTCAAAGAGGCGAAGAAGCATTATGCCCAGAGCAATGGGTGTTACTACTGCGCAAATGAGTGTCACACCAGTTAGCTATATGTGATTTAGGCCAGCGGTTGCACTTTAGATACAACGCTCATGCCTGAGATACGGTGAAACTGATCGATGGTTGCATTGATGCAGATCGGCACAACAGTGCAATGGTTGTCGACGGCAAGTGACGTTATCGTAGCAATTGCAGCGATTTTTGCAGGTGTTGCAGGTGTTCGCGGCCTCACAGCTTGGAAGCAGCAGCTGACTGGGAAGGTCGAGTATGATCTCGCAAGATCGTTGTTGCGATCAGTGTTTCAACTTCGTGATGCGATTACGAGCGCCCGCAATCCATTTGTGCAGTACTCGGAAACCCCTGATCTGCCCGAAGAGAAACTAAAGGCTCTTTCAATAGAGGAGAAGAGGTGGCACGCGCTTACTCAAGCATATCAGAAGCGGTGGGACCCCATACATGAATCTATGACTGTAGTGGACGCCAACACGCTGGAAGCTGAAGTCGTATGGGGAGAAAACGTCGAGAAAAAAGTCAAAGAGATAAGAAAACTAGTAGGTGAGCTCAGGTGGGCAATTGGCGACTACCTAGAAGGCCAGAATCCAAATGAGGCTCAGGGTCAAAGAAACCCTGACACTATTGCGGAAAGAATGAGCATTTTATTTGCACGAGGAAAAGTGGATCAAGACCCTTATCAACAGAAGCTAGAGAACGCGATTAAGGCAATTGAGGATCAAATCCGACCAACTCTTAAACGCTATCACGCGCGTTAACATAATGCCTATTTCTAAAAAAGATTTTCCAACTTCGCAAGGCAGGTAATTCTAGGGCAGTAGCACTAGCACCAAGAAGCGCTGATTGTAGACCAATTGGCGTACCCCCTACTCATTCCTCAGATACGGCGCCGCTTTCGTCCCCAAAACCCGCCACGTCCCGAGAAATCCCAGCACCATCGCCGCCAGTGTGCCGCCGACCACGATCGCGAGCGCGATCGCCGGATCGAAGCTCCAGGGCGTTTCGAGCAGGAACGTGACCAGCGCCCACGCCGCCACATGGCCGAGCAGGAGTGCGAGGAGTGCGGCCGCAATCCCGAGCAGCCCGTATTCGATCGTGAAGCTCTTCGCGATGTCGCGCCGCGTCGCACCGAGAACCTTCAGCACCACCGCATCGTAACGCCGCCGGTGCGTCTGCGCCGCGATCGCGGCCGCGAGCACGAACAGGCTCGCAGCCAAGGTCACCATCGCCGCGAGCGAGATCGCGGTGCCGAGCCCCTCGATGATCGAGGCGACGGCCTGGATCGCATCCTTGACGCGGATCGCCGACACGTTCGGGAACCGGTCGGTCACCGCGCGCTGGAGCGCGATCTCCTGCGCCTCGATCGCCTGCGCGGTTAACGCTCCCGCCGCGTCCGTGCTGTCCATCTGTGCCGTCGCGATATGCATCGAAGGCGCGCCCGCGAGCGCGCCCGGCGAAAACACGAACACGAAATTGATGTCGAGCCGGGTCCAGTCGACGATGCGCAGATTGGCGATGGTCGCTTCGATCGGCCGGCCGAGCACATTGACCGTGATCGTGTCGCCGGGTTCGAGCGCAAGCCCCTCGCCGACGCCGGATTCGATCGAGACCAGATTCGGACCCGCATAGTCCGCGGGCCACCATTCGCCGCTGAGGAGTTCGCTGTCCGCCGGCGGCGTTGCGGTCCAGGTGACGCCGCGATCGCCGCGCAGCGCCCAGGCCGCGCCCTCGCCGGGCTCGATCCGATCGGCCGGCACACCGTCGACCGCGGTGATGCGCCCGCGCAGCATCGGCTCCTGCTCGACATGAGAGACGCCGGGAAAATCCGAGACGAGGGTTTCGAATTCGGCGATCTGCGTGCCCTGTATGTCGATGAAATAGAAGGCGGGCGCCTCGGCCGGGATCGAGCGCACCAGCTCGCGTTCGAGATTGGCCTGCACCAGCGCGACCATCACGAGGACGGTGAGGCCGAGGCCGAGCGACAAGAGTGCGCTCGTCGTCGGCGCGCCGGGCCGTCCGATATTCGCGAGCGCGAGCCGCATGATCGGCCCCCATCTTGTACCCGGATGCGCGGCCGTCTTGTCCGCGCGCTGCCCCTCGTTCGCGCTCAGTCGCCGCGTCAGATATTTGAGGCCGCGCGCCGCGAGATGAAAGAGGAAGAAGGCGACGATCGTGCCGGCGGCAAACCACAAGGTCAGCATCCGGTCGCCCGCCGTCAGCGTCGCGAGCAGCACGAGCGCTGCGACGATCGCACCGAGAAGCAGCAGGTCGAAGGCGGCCGGCTTCGCTTCCATGCGCTGCACCAGATCGCGGAAGAGCGTGCCGGGCGGCACCGCACGAACGCGGATCAGCGGAAAGAGCGAGAACGCGATCGCGACCAGAAAGCCGCAGCCGGCGGCAAGCAGCAACGGTTCGGCATAGATCGCCGGATCGAGCGCGAGCGCATAGCGGTCGCCGAGCGGTGCCGCGATCGCAAAGGGCACGATGGCACCGATCGCAAGCCCGATCGCAATCCCGATCAGCGCCATCACCGCGACCAGCAGGAGATAGATGCGATAGATCAGCGTCTGCGAGGCGCCGAGGCATTTCAGCGTCGCGACGGTCGCGATCTTGCCGTCGAGCCAGGCGCGCACCGCATTGCCGACGCCCACGCCGCCGACCAGCAGGGTCGATAGCCCGACCAATGTCAGATAGGTCGCGGTGCGGTCGATGAAACGCTGGATCGAGGGTGCGGCTTCGTCGAGCCCGCGCACGCGCCACAGCGCATCGGGAAAATTCGCCTTGCTCGCCTCGACCACGCCGACGGGATCCGTGCCGGGCGGCAAAGCGAGGCGATAGTGATACTGGATCAGGCTTCCTTCCTGCACGAGCCCGGTTTCCTCGAGGCTCGCATTCGCGATCATCAGACGTGGCCCGAGAATGAAGACCGAGGCGCCACGATCGGGCTCGCGCTCGATGACGCCACGCAGTTCGTACTCGACCGTGCCGATCGAGACGCTCTGGCCGATCGCAAGGCCGAGCCGGTCGACCAGCGCGCGTTCCGCGACGGCGCCCCAGCGTCCGTTCTGCTGGCCGAGTGCCGTTTGCAGATCGAGCAGCGGATCGAGCCTCGCTGCGCCATAGAGCGGATAGAGCGCGTCGACCGCCTTCAGTTCGACCAGCGTGCGGTTGCCGTCGGATGCGCGGGCCATCGCGCGCATGTCGCGCGTTTCCGAGACAGTTCCCTGCGCGCGGAGAAAATCCTGCTGCGCCGGATCAATCGGCTGATAGAGCAGGCGGAATTCGAGGTCGCCGCCGAGCAGCCCCTTCGCGTCGCGCTCGAGCCCGCCGAGCGCGGATGCCGTCACCGAACCGACCGCGGCGATGATCGCAACGCCGAGCGCGAGGCAGAGCAGGAACAGGCGAAAGCCCTTGATCCCGCCGCGCAGCTCGCGCCGCGCAAATTTGAGCGCGAGCGCCCAGCCGCCCGCATCGGGCGCCGCGCTGCCGGTCGCGGATGCGCCGGCCGCGATCGCGTCAGCGCGTGCCATGCGGTCTCGCCCGGCCATTCTCTTCTCGGCCATTCCCTCCCCCCTTGCGGGGGAGGGTGAGGGTGGGGGGTAACGTTCCACCACAGAGACACAGAGGAAGATGAGAACGAATTGTTTGCAACGCCTGCATCATTTCCTCAGACCTCATGGTGAGCCTGTCGAACCATGAGGCGACGACATCGGCGTGCGCATGTCCGGCAGGTTCGTTGCGGGCGCGGCAACCCGCGCCGCATCGCTCGCAATCTCCGCATCGGCGACGATCCGCCCGTCGCGCATCGCGAGCTGGCGCGAACAGCGGCTCGCCAGCGCGCGCTCATGCGTGATGAGGAGGAGCGTGCTGCCATGTTCCTTCTGGCGCTGGAAGAGCAGGTCTATGACCTGTTGGCCGGTCTCGATGTCGAGATTGCCGGTCGGTTCATCCGCGAGAAGCAAAGCCGGCGAAATCGCAAACGCACGCGCGAGCGCCACGCGCTGCTGCTCGCCGCCGGAAAGCTGCGCCGGGTAATGGCCGATGCGATGGCCGAGCCCGACCGCGTCGAGCTCGATCCGCGCGCGCTCGAACGCATCGCGCCTTCCGGCGAATTCGAGCGGCACCGCCACATTCTCGAGCGCGGTCATGGTCGGGATCAGATGGAAGGACTGGAACACGATGCCGATCCGCGCGCGGCGGAAGGCGGCGAGCTGGTCCTCGCTCAAGGGACCCAGATCGGTGCCGGCGATCGAAACCCGGCCTTTGGTCGGCCGTTCGAGCCCGGCCGCGATCATCAGGAGGCTGGTCTTCCCGCTGCCGGATGGGCCGATCAGGCTCACCGTCTCGCCGCGGCCGATCGCCAGACTTATTCCGCGCAGGATGTTGACCGGGCCGGCAGCGCCAACCAGTTTAAGTTCGATGTCGCTGAGTTCGATCATGCCTGCCTCGATGGGGGCTGCGGACGGGGCTCAGGCCCCGATCTCGGGAAATAATGGCCGGTCCGGCCTGCGAAGGCCCCTCTGTGTCCGCCGCTCGGGATATGGCGCCCGACGCTGCATGTTCAACGCGGCTGCACGGTATTTTCTCAGGTTCGGCCAGCAAATCGGCCAGCAATTCCTGAAACAAATCGGCGCCCTTCTGCTGCTCGTCGGCCTCGTGCATTCGACCATGGCATTCGGGCAGGATTCGGGCGAGGCGCAATCGGGCGGCCAGGAAACGGGCGAGGCGCAATCGGGCGAGGCTCGATCCGGCGAAATCCGCATCCTCGCCTTCGGTGCCTCGATCGTGGAGGGCTACGGCCTGCCGGCCGCCGACAGCCTGCCGGTCCGGCTCGAGGCGGCGCTCGATGCGCAGGGCTTCGATGCGACGGTCGTGAATGCCGGTGTCTCCGGGGATACCACGGCGGCGGGTCTCTCGCGGCTCGCCTGGACGCTCGGCGAACCCTACGATCTCGCGATCCTCGCGCTCGGTTCGAACGACATGTTGCGCGCGGTCGAGCCGGCCGAAACCCGCGCCAATCTCGATGCGATGCTGACGCAGTTCACGCAAGCCGGCCTGCCGGTGCTGCTGGTCGGCATGTACGCGCCGCGCAATCTCGGTGCCGATTATGTCGCCGAGTTCGATGCGATCTATCCCGAGCTCGCCGAAGAACATGGCGTCGCGCTGATGCCGTTTCTGCTCGAAGGCGTGGCGCTCGATCCCGCGCTCAACCAGGCCGACGGCATCCATCCCAATGCCGCGGGTGTCGCGGTCATCGTCGAAACGATGCTGCCTTTTCTTCAGCCGCTCGCCGAACAGGCGGTCGCCGCAAAAGGCGCCGCAGGGAGCGCCGATTCGACCGACGGTTCCGCCGCGCAGGAATCGTCGTTGCCGGCTGCCGAAGCGGACGAACCGCCCCGGGACGAGCCGCCCGAGCCCGGCCTCGAACGCGCGAACGACTAGGCAAGATTGTGACCGCATTCCGCGCCGCGCATTCCAGCCACGTCGAACCGAAGCAGGCGGTCGCGCAATGTCTCGCAGCGCTCGGCCGCAATGACGGCTGCAATCTCGGTTTCGTCTATGCGACGGATTATCTCGCCGCGTCCCTGCCGCAGATCGTTGCGACGCTGCGCGCCGAAACCGGCATCGCCGACTGGACTGGCACGGCCGGGCTCGGCGTCTTGGCGAACGGCCGCGATTCCAGCGGTGTCGAAGACGGCGTCGAGTATTTCGACCGGCCGGGCCTCGCCGTCATGCTGGCGTCATTGCCGGCGGGCAAGCATCTTCTGTTCGAGCCGGTGCATGGCGGCATGCCGCCCTTCGAGCGCGCGCACCGGTCCTGGCTCGAACGCAACCTGCCCTTGTTCGGCGTCGTCCATGCCGATCCGCGCAATCCGCATTCGGCCGAGATCATCGCCGATCTTTCGGCTGCGACCGGCGCCTTTCTGGTCGGCGGTCTGACCGCCTCGCGCGATGCGTTTCCGCAGGTGACGAGCAGCATCGTCGAGGGCGGCGTCTCCGGTGTGCTGTTCGCGGCCGGCACCGACGTCGCGACCGGTCTCACCCAGGGCTGCAGCCCGCTCGGCCTCGTGCACGAGATCACCGATGCCGAAGACAATGTGGTGAAGACGCTCGACGGCGAGCCGGCGCTCGCGGTCTACGAGAAAGCGATCGGCGAGATCCTGGCGCGCGATCTGCGCCGCGCGATCACCCTCGTGCATGCGGCGCTGCCTGTCACCGGCTCCGACACGGGCGACTATCTCGTGCGCAACATCGTGGGCATCGATCCCGCGCGCGGCTGGATTGCGATCGGCGACGAGGTCGCGACCGGCGGCCGCCTCGTCTTCGTGCGCCGCGATCCGGCCGCCGCGCGCGAGGACATGACGCGTATGCTCGGGCGCCTCACCGCGCGCATGAAGGAACCGCCCAAGGGCGCGCTCTATCACGCCTGCGTCGCGCGCGGCCGGCATATGTTTGGCGAGGACGGGGCCGAGATCGCGATGATTCGCGAATCGCTGGGCGATATTCCGCTGGTCGGTTTCTTCGCCAACGGCGAGATTTGCCATAACCGTCTTTACGGCTATACCGGCGTGCTCTCGCTGTTCTTCTGATCCGCGATTCGGTCCTCTTCCGCAATCCGGTCTTCTCGAATCGGCGATCCAACCGGCCCGCGCGGCGCTGGAAGATTATGTGCAGGTTTTCATACGGAGTTGTGCATGGACTATCGGCAACTGGGCAGAACCGACATCACAGTGAGTGCGATCTGCCTCGGCTCGATGACCTGGGGCGAGCAGAACAGCGAAGGGGAAGGCCATCGCCAACTCGATTTCGCGGTCGATAAGGGCGTCAATTTCATCGATACAGCCGAGATGTATCCGTCTCCGCCGCGCGCCGAGACCTATGGCCGCACCGAAGAAATCATCGGGAGCTGGTTGCGCGTGCGCGGCAACCGCGATCGCGTCGTCATCGCAACGAAACCGGCCGGGCCCGACGAACGTCTTACGTATGTGCGCGAAGGCAAGCCCCGGCTCGACTACGACCAGATGAGCCGCGCGCTCGATGCGTCGCTGGCGCGCCTCGGCACCGACTATGTCGATCTCTACCAGTTGCACTGGCCGGAGCGGCCGGCCAATCGCTTCGGCCGGCTCGGCTTTGAGGTCGAGGCGGGCGACGACGGCATATCGCTCGAGGAAACGCTGGACGCGCTCGGCCGGCTCGTCGCGAGCGGCAAAACGCGCCATGTCGGCATCTCGAACGAGACGCCCTGGGGCGCGATGCGGCTGCTCGCGCTCGCCGATGCGGGCAAGGGGCCGCGCATCGTCTCGATCCAGAATCCTTACAGCCTGCTCAATCGCAGTTTCGAGGTGGGCTTGGCCGAGGTTGCGATTCGCGAGCAGGTCGGGCTCCTGCCTTATTCGCCGCTGGCGATGGGCACGTTGAGCGGCAAGTATCTCGGCGGCGCCATGCCCGAGGGCGCGCGGCTCTCGCGCTGGCGGCATTACAAGCGCTACCGCACCCCGGCGGCGCAGGCCGCGACCGCCGCCTATGTCGACATCGCGCGCCAGAACAAGCTCGACCCGGTGCAGATGGCACTCGCCTATGTGACGCAGCGGCCGTTCGTGACCGCGACCATTATCGGCGCCACGACGATGGCCCAGCTCGAGACCGATATTGCCGCCGCCGACCTCGTTCTGTCGGACAAAATCAGGGCCGATATCGAAGCGGTGCACCGGCTCTATACCTATCCGGCGCCCTGACCTATATAGGGATTCCTGTTCCCGGCCACGATTTCTTGCCAGCGGGGAGGGCGCTCGCACCATGCGGATGTTCGTCGCGCTCCCGGTTCCCGAGCGGACCCGCGAAGAGCTCACCTATCTCTGTTGCGGCCTGCCCGGCGCGCGCTGGGTTCACGCGGATAATTTCCACATCACGCTGCGTTTTCTCGGCGAGATCGATGGCGGCACGGCCGAGGATATCGATGCGGCGCTCGCCGGTATTCACGCGCCGGAATTCGACATCGAGATCGCCGATGTCGGCTGTTTCGCCAACGGCCGCAACGTGCGCTCGGTCTGGGCCGGGGTGAAACCGGGCCCGGCGCTCGCCCATCTGCACGACAAGGTCGAATCGGCCGTGGTCCGCGCCGGCCTCGATCCGGACGGCAAGAAATTCACGCCGCACGTCACGCTGACGCGCACCAAGGTTTCGCTCGGCGATGCGCGCGCCTGGCTCGTCCGAAACAGCCTGTTCCGCGCTATTCCGTTCGAGGCGACGCATTTCACCTTGTTCCGCAGCTTCATCGGCGGCGAAGGCGCGATCTACCGCGCCGAGAGCGAATACGCGCTGGACATGGTGCGCGACGTCGCATGACGACCATGAAATTGGGTTTTCGTCCGGTCGGCGACGAGAAGATCGTCGTGCTGACCGGCGCCGGCATCTCGAAGGAATCCGGCCTGTCCACCTTTCGCGACGAAGACGGGATCTGGGCGACGATAACGCCGGACGATGTGGCGACGCCCGAAGCGTTCGAGCGCAACCCGGTCCTGGTCCATGATTTCTACAATGCGCGGCGGCGCCATCTTCTCGGCGGCGAGGTTCAGCCGAATGCCGCCCATGCGGCGCTGGCGCAGCTCGAAGCCGAATGGCCGAACGAGGTTCTGATCGTCACGCAGAATATCGACGATCTGCACGAACGCGCCGGCTCGCGCAATCTCGTGCACATGCATGGCGAAATCCTGCGCACGCGCTGTCTTGCCTGCGAGCATATCGGCGAATGGCGCGACGATCTCTCGATCGATCTCGCTTGTCCGAATTGCGGTGTGCGCGGCAGCTTGCGACCGCATGTGGTCTGGTTCGGCGAGTATCCCTTCGATATGGACCGGATCTATGAAGCGCTCGGGCAATGCGGCCTGTTCGTCTCGATCGGCACATCGGGCCATGTCTATCCGGCCGCTTCCTTCGTCGAGATCGTGCGCGATTTTGCCGGCGCACATACCGTCGAGCTCAATCTCGAAGCCTCCGAGCGGCGCAGCCATTTTGCGACGGCGATCGACGGGCCCGCGAGCGAGACCGTGCCGGCCTTCGTTGCATCGCTGCTCGAAGCCCATCGCGCGATTCGGCGATGACAAGGCGGCTCGCCGACGCCGCGCGTGCGGCGCGCGCCTGTGCGATCTGCGCCGACCATCTGCCGCTCGGTCCGCGCCCGGTCTTCCGCGTGTCGGCGAGCGCAAGGCTGCTGATCGTCGGTCAGGCGCCGGGCACGAAGGTGCATGAGAGCGGCATTCCCTGGAACGATGCGAGCGGCGAAAGGCTGCGCGACTGGTTGCGCCTCGATCGGGAGCGCTTCTACGACGAAAGCCGGGTCGCGATCGTGCCGATGGGCTTCTGCTATCCCGGCACCGATTCGCGCGGCGGCGATCTGCCGCCACGAAAGGAATGCGCGCCCGCCTGGCATCCGACGCTTCTCGCGCTGATGCCGGCGATCGAGCTCACATTGCTGGTCGGATCCTATGCGCAAATGCGCTATCTCGGGGCGGCGCGCAAGGCGACGCTGACCGAGACGGTGCGGGAATTTCGCGATTACACGCCGCGTTATTTGCCGCTGCCGCATCCTTCCTGGCGCAACACGGGCTGGCTGAAGCGCAATCCCTGGTTTGAGACGGAACTGCTGCCTTATCTGCGCCGCCGCGTCGCAATGGTGCTGCGGGATTAAACCGCCTCAGGAGAGCGGGGCGCGCTCGGTCGCTTCGGCCTCGGCTTCGAGCCGATCCATGTCATCGTCCGAGAAACCGAAATGATGGCCGATCTCGTGGATCAGCACATGGCGCACGATGTCGGTCAGATCCTCGCCCGTATCGCACCAGTAATCGAGGATCGGGCGCCGGTAGATATAGATCATGTCGATGTCGCTGCGCACGTCGCTGATGCTCTGGTCGGTCAGGGCGACGCCGCGATAGAGACCGAGCAGATCGAACGGCGATTCGAGTTCGAGCTCCTGCTGCGTCTCGTCGTCGGGAAACTCCTCGATACGGATCACGACATTCTGCACGAAGCCGGCGAGCGCTTCCGGCAAGCTCGCATAGGCGCGTGCGGTCACCGCTTCGATATCCTGAAGCGTGGGTGCCGACGAGAAGGTGCTGGCGGGGGGTCTGCTCTGGGCCATGGGCCCCAACATAGGGATGGTTGATCCGCGAGCCAAGCGCCCGCAAACTATGCCCATAACATCGATCTTATCGTCGCCCCTATCATCGAAGGAGAGCCGGCCATGGTCGAGAAACTGTCGGGCGAGGCGCGCAAGGCGGCGTTGCAGGGCTTGAGCCACTGGGCGCCGGTCGAGGGCCGGGATGCGATCCAGCGCAGCATCAAGTTCCGGAACTTCAACGAGGCATGGGTTTTCATGAATCGCGTCGCGCTGATGGCCGAGAAGCAGGATCATCATCCGGAATGGTTCAACGTCTATAACCGGGTCGATATCACGCTCTCGACGCATGAATGCGGCGGGCTCTCGGAACGCGACGTGAAACTCGCAACCGGGATCGACAAACTGGTGGGCGACAAGGCGGCGGGCTGAGCTGTTGGGTCGGCGCCGTCGTCGCCTGCACCGGAGACAGATATGAAACCGCGGATCACGGTTCTCACCTTGGGCGTCGACGATCTCGAACGCTCGCTCGCCTTCTATCGCGACGGGATGGGTCTCGCGACCGAGGGGATCATCGGGCAGGAATTCGAAGACGGCGCGGTGGTCTTCATCGCCCTCAACGACAATCTGAAGCTGGCACTATATCCCGCGGCGTCGCTGGCGAAGGAAGCCGGCGTCGCCCCGACATCGGCGCGGCTCGGCGTCATCGCCATCGGCCATAACGTGAATTCGAAAGCCGAAGTCGATGCGGTGATGAAGCAGGCGGAGAAAGCGGGCGCCGTTGTAACCGATCCGGCGCGGGTCCGGTTCTGGGGTGGCTACGGGGGTCATTTTCACGACCCGGACGGGCATCTCTGGGAGATCGCCTGGAACCCGCATTGGAGCCTGCCGGAGTGAGCGCACCGCCGACCGCCGGTTAATCGGAATTCGACCGGCGCGCTGCTGCCATGCGTGCGGCCGCATTGCGGCCGTCCGGCGCCCCGCGCATGATGGCCGGATCGTATGGGATCATTTGCCGACAGACCGGGCCGCCGTTTTGCAGACCTGCCGCAGCCGCTCGCGGCCGCGCTGTGGATGGTGGGCGCATGTTTTTTCTTTGCCGCGCTCAACGTCGTGATCCGACACGCGGCACAGATCGTGCATCCGTTCGAAGTTGCATTCTTTCGCAACTTTTTCGGCCTCGCCTTCATGCTGCCCTGGCTGGTCCGCGCGGGGTTCAGCGGGCTGCGCACCGGCAAGCTCAAGCTCTATGGCTGGCGCGCCGCACTCGGCCTCGTCTCGATGCTCTGCTGGTTCCAGTCGCTCGGCATGATCCCGGTCGGGAAGGCGGTGGCGCTCAGTTTCGCGGCCCCCTTGTTCAGCACGTTTCTGGCGGCAACCCTGCTCAAGGAGAAAGTCGGCTTGCGCCGCTGGTCGGCGACGCTGATCGGGTTTGCCGGCGTGCTCATCATCGTGCGTCCGGGCGTCACCAGTTTCGGGCTGGGCGAGGCGCTCGCCTTGGCCTCCGCCGCGCTGATGGCGATCGGCACCATCATCGTGAAAACATTGTCGCGCACCGAACCGACCAACGCGGTCGTCACCTACATGGTGCTGCTGATGACGCCGATGTCCCTGCTGCCGGCCTTGCCGGTCTGGGACTGGCCGGTCTGGTCGCTCTGGCCGTGGCTGGTGGCGATGGGTGCGGTCGGCAGTGCCGGGCATTTCTGTTTCACCCGCTCGCTGGCGATGGCCGATGCGTCCGCCGTCATCCCCTATGACTATACGCGCCTCCTGTTCGTCGCCGGCATCGCGTGGATCGCCTTCGGCGAGTTCCCCGACGAGCTGACCTGGGTCGGTGCCGCCGTCATCGCGGCCGCGACGGTCTACATCACCCGGCGCGAGGCGTTTCTTGCGCGGCAGACGACGCGCGAATCGCGCGCGACGCAGGCAGCCACCATGGCCGCCGATCCGGCGCATACATCGCCGCCGGCCGAGCCCGGTGCTGCCGACGGCCAGGCGGGGCGCCGCGAATCGGGCGGCGGGTAGCGATCGTGCCGATCGTCGCGCGCTGGCGCGCTTTGTCCGCGAACATGCGCGGCGCGGTCCTGATGTTCGGATCGGGCCTGAGCTTCGTCCTGATGGCGATCCTGATCCGTCTCGTCGCCGAGCGGATCGATCCGCTGCAGATGGCGTTCCTGCGTTCGCTGATCGGCTGGATCATCCTGCTGCCGTTCGTCTTCACCGCCGCCGGTTCCGTGCGCACGTCGCGCCTCGGCATGCATCTGACCCGTGCGGCCCTCGGCACGCTCGCGATGTTCTGCTCCTATTATGCGATCGCGCACATGCCGCTCGCCGATTATACGGCGCTGTCATTCACGCGGCCGCTCTTCGCCACGGTGTTTGCCGTCGTCATCATCAAGGAGATCGTGCGCTGGCGGCGCTGGACCGCGACCCTGGTCGGATTTCTCGGTGTGCTCGTCATGGTGCGGCCGGGCAGCGGCTCGATCGAGCCGGCGACCTTCATCGCGCTTGGGGAATCGGTGGCGCTCGCGCTTCTGATCATCATCGTCAAGATGATGCCGCAGAGCGAGCGGACACTCACGATGATGTTCTGGTTCGGCGCGTTCGCGGTCGCGATCACCTTCCTGCCGGCGCTCGCCGTCTGGCAATGGCCGACCGAAACCGAATGGCTGATGCTGGTCGGCATGGCCGTCGCCGGCGTACTCTCGCAATGGCAGTTCATCCTCGCCTTCCGCGCGGGCGAGGCATCGTTCGTCGCACCGGTCGATTATGTGCGGCTGATTTCGGCGGCGGCGATCGGGTTCGTGGTGTTCGCGGAAGTGCCCGTGATCTGGACCTGGCTCGGTGCCGGCATCATCATGGCCAGCACCTTCTACATCATGCGACGCGAAGCGCGCCTCGGCCGCGCGCCGAAGCCGCCGGCACAGAGTTCGTGATGACTCCAATAATGCCCTCATCCTGAGCCTGTCGAAGGATGAGGCAAATGTCCTCATGGTTCGACAAGCTCACCATGAGGATGACGAGGATCATGTTGTCACATCGCGCGCCGCTTCGTCGTCGTGCTTCCGCAGCCAGTTGCGCGCGCGGGCCCGATGCTCGTCCTTGATATGCGCGGTGACACTCTTCACCGCCGCATAGAGCACGGCAGCATCGTCGGTGAAACCGAGCGAGAGGATGAAATCGGGCAGCATATCGACCGGCAGCACGAAATAGGCGAGCGCGCCCATCAGCACCGCCTTCGCCTGGAGCGGCGTCTTCGGATCGACCGCAGTGTAATAGGCGGCGATGAGCTGATCGAGAAACGGTACCCGCGCCGCATACTTGCGGACCTTGCGCCAGAAGCCGCGCTCGACCCGCGTCTCGTCGCGCGCCAGTTTCACCGGATCGTAGACCACGATTTCAGTGCCGGTTGCGGGGGCGGAGCTGTCGCGACCGGGATCGGCGAGCGTCGCGCCGCCCGGGCTCATGCCGGATGCTGCCTCGTTCATGGCCGACAATATGGGCGGGGCATCCGCCCGCTACAACGGCCGCCGCCCCGTTGGACGCAAGCCGTCGGCCGCGAGCGCCCGGCGTGGCGGCAAACCGGGCCCGCTGGCTTGCCGGCCGCCGCTTTGCTAGAAACCGCGCCCGGCAGGACGACGAACTTCAGAGGCGGGTGGGACGATGGATATCAGGGGTCAGGCGGCACTGGTCACGGGCGGCGGTTCGGGCATGGGCGCCGATGTGGCGCGGCATCTCGCCGAAGGCGGCGCGAAGGTGGCGGTGCTCGACATCGACAAGGCGAATGCCGAGAAGGTCGCGAAGGAGATCGGCGGCATCGGTCTCAAATGCGATATCGCGAACGCGGCGAGCGCCGAAGCGGCGGTCCAGGCCGCGCACGCCAAACACGGGCCCGCGCGCGTTCTGATCAATGTCGCGGGCATCCTCATTCCGGGCCGCATCGTCGGCAAGGAGAACGCACCGCTCGCGCTCGAGAAATTCGCGAAGGTGATCGAGGTCAATCTGATCGGCACCTTCAACATGATGCGACTTGCCGCGGCCGACATGGCCGCAGCCGATCCGCGCGAGGACGGTGAGCGCGGCGTCATCATCTCGACCACGTCGATCGCCGCCTATGAAGGCCAGATCGGCCAGGCGGCCTATTCGGCGTCGAAGGCCGGCATCGTCGGCCTCACGCTGCCGGCGGCGCGCGATCTCGCGTCGAAGGGCATCCGCGTGCTGGCGATCGCACCGGGCGTCGTCGCGACGCCGATGATGCTGAACCTGCCGCCGGAGATCCAGAAGAGCATCACCGACACGATTCCCTATCCAAGCCGGCTCGCGCGCGCCGACGAATTTTCGCGCCTCTGTCTGCATCTGATCGAGAACGTGGCGATGAACGGCGAGGTGATCCGGCTCGACGGCGCGCTGCGTCTCGCGGCGCGGTAGTAAGGTTCGGGAACATGCCCTCACCCGGCCGCTCTCGCTTTGCTCGTGCGGCCACCCTCTCCCTGAGCGAGGGGGATTTTTAATGCGACTCGAATCGAGTCTTCGTTTGCGCCTTTGCCTTCGCCCTCTCCACCCGCAGGGGGGAGAGGGTAGGGGTGAGGGGGGCAAAAGGGGCAACCGGGCATGACCGCGCGCCGCGTCATCGTCAGCGGCGCCGATGCAGGTTACTTCCGTTATCTGAAACGCGCGGCGGAATCGGTGCGTGCGCGCGATCCCGGCCGCAGCAGCGATCTGGTGCTGCTCGATCTCGGGCTCGAACCGGCGCAGCGCGACGCACTCGCGTCCCTCGCCGATGCGATCGTCGAGCCGGGCTGGGATTACGATCTGCCGGATCGCGCCGCGCTGCCGTCGCACTGGCGCGCTTATACCGCGCGGCCGCATCTGCCGAACCATGTGCCGGGCTACGATCTCTATATGTGGCTCGATGCCGATGCGTGGGTGCAGCAATGGGACGCGGTCGAGAAATTCTTCGCCGGTGCGGCGGGCAGTGCTGTTGCGATCGTGCCGGAAGTGCATCCCGCTTATCGCAACCAGAACGAAGCCCGCGACGAGTTCGAAACGGTGATTCGCGCCGCGTTCGCAGACTCGTTTGGCGAGGAAACTGCAGACCGCCTCTATCGCAAGCCCCATCTCAACACGGGTGCGTTTGCATTGCGGGCAGATGCGCCGCACTGGCAGGCCTGGTCCGATGCGCTCGGTCGCGCGCTCAAGGGGCACGCCTCGCGCGCCGGGGCGCACAAGCGCCCGCCCTCACGGGAACGGCTCACCGAGCAATGCGCGATGAATGTCGTGATCTATGACGAGGGCTTGCCCGCCACATTTCTTGAACCGCGCTGCAACTGGATCTGCCACCACGCGGCCCCCCGGCTCGATCCGGAAAGCGGCCTGCTGACCGAGCCGCTCGCGCCCTTCGCGCCGATCGGCATCGTGCATGAAACGATGTGGAGCAAGGCCCCACGCTGAGCCGTTGCGCGGCCCGTCCGGCAGACAGTGGACTCCGCCCCCGGGCGCTGCCATATAGCCGGCCATGCCACCGCTTCCATTTACCAAGGCCCACGGGCTCGGCAACGACTTCGTCATCATCGACACCCGCCAGAACGGCCGGGTGCCGAGTGCGGCCGAAGCCGCGCGTATCGCCGACCGCCGGCGCGGCGTCGGCTTCGACCAGCTTATCGTGATCGCGCAACCCAGTGCGAAAGGGCCAAGCGCAAAAGAGGTCAGCGCGAAAGAGGCCGCGTTAAAAGGGGCCGGTGCGAAAGGCCGGCGCGCGAACGGCGGCGCGAGCAGCGACGATGCCGGCCTCGCCGATGCGCGGCTCATCATCCTGAATGCCGATGGATCGGAGGCCGAGGCCTGCGGCAACGGCACGCGCTGCGCCGCATGGATGCTGATGCAGGAGACCGGGCGCGATCATCTCCTGCTCGAGACCGCGGCGGGGCTGCTCGATGCCGAGCTTCTGGCCGACGGGCGGGTCAGCGTCGATATGGGTCTCGTGGCACTCGACTGGCGCGACATTCCGCTCGCCAAGCCGATGGACACGTTGCATCTCGATCTCGTGCAGGGGCCGCTCGCGGACCCGGTCGCGGTCAATATCGGCAACCCGCATTGCGTCTTCTTCGTCGACGACGCGGAAGCGATCGATATCGAGCGGCTCGGCCTGGCGATCGAGCGTCATCCGCTGTTTCCCGCGCGCACGAATGTGGAAGTCGCGACCGTACTCGCGCCCGACCGGATCCGTATGCGGGTCTGGGAGCGCGGCGTCGGCGTCACGCTCGCCTGCGGTTCCGGCGCCTGTGCGACATTGGTCGCGGCGGCGCGGCGCAAGCTGACGGGGCGGCATGCGACGATCGTCGTCGACGGCGGCGAACTCGAGATCGAATGGCTGAAGGATCAGCATGTGCGCATGACCGGCCCGGTCGCGATCAGCTATTCCGGCACGTTCGATCCCTCGCTGCTGAACGGCTGAATGCTGTGACGCGGGCATGAACGATCTGCATATCGTCACGCTCGGCTGCCGGCTGAACGCGGCCGAATCGGAAACGATGCGCGCGCATGCAACCAAAGCCGGCCTCGCCGCGACCGTGATCGTCAACGGCTGTGCCGTCACCGGCGAGGCGATGCGGCAGACGCGCCAGGCGGTCCGCCGCGCGAAACGCGATCATCCCGCAGCACGCATCGTCGTCGCCGGCTGTGCGGCGCAGATCGATGCGCCCGGTTTCGCGGCGATGCCCGAAGTCGATGCGGTCATCGGCAACGACGAGAAGATGCGGGCCCAGACCTTCGATGCGCTGGCGCACCGTCTTTCCGCGTCTGAGCCGATCGTTGCGGTCGGCGATATCATGGCGCAGCGCGCGCCGATCGGGCATCTGGCAACGGGCTTCGATGCCGATACGCGCAACGGCCATGCGCGCGCGTTCGTCGAGGTGCAGCAGGGTTGCGACCATCGCTGCACGTTCTGCATCATTCCCTTCGGCCGCGGCAACAACCGCAGCGCGCCCGCCGGCGAGATCGTCGCGCAAATTCGCGCGCTGGTCGGAAGCGGCGTGCGCGAAATCGTGCTGACCGGCGTCGACATCACCGGCTGGGGCGGCGATCTGCCGGGCGCGCCCACGCTCGGACAGCTTGCGCGGCGTATCCTCAAATTGGTTCCCGCGCTCGGGCGGCTGCGGTTTTCGTCGATCGACGTCGCCGAGATCGATGACGACCTTTTGCGGCTGATCGCGGACGAGGAGCGGCTGCTGCCGCATCTGCATCTCTCGCTGCAGGCCGGCAGCGACATGATCCTCAAACGCATGAAGCGCCGGCACAGCCGTGCGCAGGCGATCGCCTTCTGCCACCAGGTGCGCGCCTTGCGCCCGGATATGACGTTCGGGGCCGATCTGATCGCCGGCTTTCCGACCGAGAGCGATTCGATGTTCGCGGACAGTCTCGATCTGGTCGCTGCCTGCGATCTCGCCTTCCTGCATGTGTTTCCGTTCTCCGCCCGCAACGGCACGCCGGCCGCGCGCATGCCGCAACTGCCGAAATCCTTGCGCAAGGAGCGCGCGGCACAACTGCGCGAGGCGGGCGCGCGGCAACGGACGCGCTACTTCGATACGCTGATCGGCCGTTCCATCACGGCTCTGGTCGAGAACCGGCGTCTCGATCGCGCGCGCGGCCACAGCGACGGGTTCGCGCCGATCGACATCGCCTGCGAGGGCGCGGCCATCGGGCGCGGCGCGCTCGTGACGGCGCGGGTCGAGGTGCATGACGGCACGCGGTTGAACGCGCGCCTGATCGATATCAAAGACCGGCATGAAACAGATCGGCATGAAACGGCGGCACCGGATCGCAATGCCGCGCAACGCCTCGTAAGCGCGCGCTGATGGCGAGCGGTTCCTGGCTGCAACGCCTGAAACAGGGCCTCGGCCGCAGCGCCGGCCGGCTCGGCGCGGGGATTGCGGGCATCGTCGGCGGGCGCAAGCTCGATGCCGCGATGCTGCAGGAGATCGAGGAGGCGCTGATCGCAGCCGATCTCGGGCCGCAGGTCGCAGCCCGCCTGACCGCCGCGCTGGCGAAATCGGCGGCACGCGGCGAAGCCGACGAAGCATCAGTGCGCCGTCTCCTCGCAACCGAAATCGCCGCGATCCTCGAACCGGTCGCGCGACCCTTGCGGCCCGATCCGGCGCACCGCCCGCATGTCGTGCTGGTGGTCGGCGTCAACGGCACCGGCAAGACCACGACGATCGGCAAACTCGCGCATTTCTTCGCGGGCGAAGGACGCCGCGTCGTGCTTGCCGCCGGCGACACGTTTCGCGCAGCCGCGATCGAGCAGCTCACGATCTGGGGCGAGCGCAGCGGCGCCGAGGTCGTGTCGCGCGCGCAAGGGGCCGATGCCGCAGGCCTCGCCTTCGAGGCGCTCGAACGCGCGAAGGCGATCGATGCCGATCTGCTGTTCGTCGACACCGCCGGCCGGCTGCACAACAAGGCCGATCTGATGGCCGAGCTCGGCAAGGTGACGCGCGTACTCGCGAAGCTCGATCCGACCGCGCCCCATGACGTGATCCTCGTGCTCGACGCGACGACGGGACAGAACGCGATCCGCCAGGTCGAAACCTTCCGCGACACGGTGAAGCTGACCGGCCTCGTCGTGACCAAGCTCGACGGCACCGCGAAGGGCGGCGTGCTCGTGGCGCTCGCCGAGAAATTCGCCCTGCCGGTCGTCGCGATCGGCGTCGGCGAGGGGGCCGAAGATCTGCGGCCGTTCGAAGCCGCGTCGTTCGCGCATTCCCTGTTGGGCATCGACGCCGAGCGGCCGCCCGCCTGACAGGTGGGTCAACAGGCGCGTCTTATGTCAGGCCGGCTCTGAGCCGCGCGCCGTAAGCCCCGCTTCTTTCTCAATATTCTTTCTGATATTGTGCCCGTCGAGGCCCCGACTCGGGGGCGCCGCGATACAGGCACGCGCCTATGGGATTGCTCGGAACCAGCAACAATGCCGGCCGCACCGAACGGGGTGGCCTATTCGGCCGTGGTCGTGGCGGTAACGCATCGGCCGCCGAGACGACGGCACCGGCCGAAGGCTGGGCCGATCCCCATTCCATGGCCTTCGTCGACCGGTATCTCAAGCCGCGCGACCATGTCCTCGATATCGGCGCCAATCTCGGCGGCTTCGCAATCCAGGCAGCGCGCCGCATCGGCCTCGAAGGATCGGTCGATGCGTTCGAGCCGAGCCCGCAGATGCGGATGCGGCTCAAGGAGGCGATTGTCACCGCGCGCGCATTGCAGGTCGTGATCCATCCGCGCCTCGTCTCGAACAGCAACGGGCTCGGCCGCTTTCTCGACGGCACCGGCCGCTTCCGCCGCCGCCGCATCGTCGCGCCGACCGAACTGGTATCGGGCGGCGTGATCGGCGTCGATCGGGTGATGCTCGACCGCTGGGTCGATGGGCGGCGCTATGCGCTGATGCGTCTCGACATCGCCGGTTGCGAAATGCTCGCGCTCGACGGCGCGATGGATTGTCTCGCCGTGGCGAACCCGCCGGCCATTCTCATCGCGCTCGACGCGGCGCTGACCGAGTTCGGCAGCGCGCCCATGCATGTCGCCGAATGGCTCGCGGCGCGCGGCTATGAAACCATTCTCTACGATGCGGACCGTCACAAACTCGACTATGTCGGCGAACCTTGGCTGCGTCGTCGCCTGGTGCTCGCGATCGCGCAGAGCGCCCGCAACGACGTATCGCGCCGTCTTGCCGATTATACACCGGCCGCCGCGAACGTTTGATTTCCTGCGACCGTCCGCGTAGCCGCGCGTGACGCCGCCTCCATCTGGTTCACATCATGTCTCTCGGCGTCCTGCTTCTGGTTCTTGCCGCGGCCATCATGCACGCGACATGGAACGCAATGATCAAGAGCGGGCGCGACCGCGTGGTCGATCTCACGTTGGTCATCGGCGGCGCGGGTTTCCTCGCGTTCCTGGCGATTCCATTCGTCGGCCTGCCCGATCCGGCGGCCTGGCCCTGGATCGGTGTCTCGATCCTCACCCATGTCGGCTATTACATCTTCCTGCTGTTCGCCTATCGCGACGGCGCGATGAGCCGGGTCTATCCGATTGCGCGCGGCATCGCGCCGCCTTTGGTCGCAATCATCGCCATTCCGCTCGCCGGCGAAGTGCCGGATCTGACGGGCGCGATCGGCCTCACTCTCGTCACCATCGGCATCCTCGCGCTCGCGATCGAACGCGGCAATATGCGCGGCGCCGAAGGGCGCTCGGTCCTGTTCGCGGTGATAACCGGCCTCTTCATCGTGAGCTATGTGCTCGCCGACGGCATGGGCGTACGCGCTTCCGGCAATCCTGCCGCCTATATCGCCTGGGATTTCTTCCTCGAATCGATTCCGCTGGTCGTTTACTGCATCTATGTGAAGCGGCACAGCTTCATCGCGCATGTCGTGCATGACGGCTGGCGCGGGCTGTTCGGCGCGGTGATCGCCGGTGGCGGTTATGCAATCGCGATCTGGGCGATGAGCATCGCGCCGATGGCGCAGGTAACGGCGCTGCGCGAAACCAGCGTCGTGTTCGGTGCCGCGATCGGCGCGCTCATTCTCAAGGAACGGTTTGGACCGCGCCGCATCGCAGCCGCCGTTCTCGTCGCCTTCGGCAATGCGCTGATCCAGTTCTGACCGCGCAGGCATTTCCATGTCTCTCGGCGTCCTGCTTCTGGTTCTTGCCGCGGCGATCATGCATGCGACATGGAACGCGCTCATCAAGAGCGGGCACGACCGGCTGGTCGATCTCACGTTGGTGGTCGCCGGCAGCGGTTTCCTGGCGATGCTCGCGATTCCGTTTGTCGGCCTGCCCGATCCGGTGGCCTGGCCGTGGATCGGCGCGTCGTTCGTCGCCCATCTCGGCTATTACATCTTCCTGCTGTTCGCCTATCGCGACGGCGCGATGAGCCGGGTCTATCCGATCGCGCGCGGCATCGCACCGCCTCTGGTCGCGATCATCGCCGTACCGCTGGCCGGCGAAGTGCCGGATCTGACGGGCGCGATCGGTCTCGGGCTGGTCACGTTCGGCATCCTCGCGCTCGCGATCGAACGCGGCAATATGCGTGGCGCCGAAGGGCGCTCGGTCCTGTTCGCAGTGATCACCGGTCTCTTCATCGTGAGCTATGTGCTCGCAGACGGCATGGGCGTACGCGCTTCCGGCAATCCTGCCGCCTATATCGCCTGGAACTTCTTTCTCCATGCGATCCCGCTGGTGGTCTACTGCATCTACGTAAAGCGTCACAGCTTCGTCGCTCATGTGGCGCATGATGGCTGGCGCGGCCTGTTCGGCGGCGTCATCGCCGGCGGCGGCTATGCGATCGCGATCTGGGCGATGAGCCTCGCACCCATGGCGCAGGTGACGGCGTTGCGCGAAACCAGTGTCGTGTTCGGTGCCGCGATCGGCGCGCTCATTCTCAAGGAGCGGTTCGGACCGCGCCGCATCGCAGCCGCCGTTCTCGTCGCCTTCGGCAATGCGCTGATCCAGTTCTGACCGGTCAGAGTCCAGCCGAGGATTCCGCGAGCGGCGAATCGCCTTCTTCGCCGGGCGGGTTGGTGCGCGTCGCCGGTTGCGCATCGGTGCCCGCTTCGCGATCGTGCTGCAACGCCCAGCGCACCGAGGGAAAAGCGATCTCGTCCCACGGAATTTCATCCCAGCGGAACAAGGCGACCTCGCGGCTCTCCGGCCCCGCTTCGATCTCCGGCGTTTCCAGCCGCGCGCGGAAAATCACCTGCACCTGCGAGAGCCGGCGGATCGTGTAGACGGCGAGAATGCCGGTGATGTCGATCCGCGCGCGGGCCTCTTCCCAGGCCTCGCGTTTCGCGCCGTCCATCGCCGTCTCGCGCAGCTCGAGATAGCCGGCGGGCAAGGTCCAGAAGCCGCGGCGCGGATCGATCGCGCGGCGGCACATCAGGATGCGGTCTTCCCAGCGCACGACCGAGCCGACCACGATCTTCGGGTTCTCGTAATTCACGAAGCCGCAATCGGCGCAGACCAGCCGCTCCTGCGTATCGCCGTCGGGCAACTTGCGGACGAAGTTTTCGCGGGACCGGGCAGGATCGGATGTATCGGCCATGGCGCTACTCTGCCGACCCGGACGGGCGCCAGCAACCGGGCGGTTCGATCGTCTAGTCGCCGGTATAGCTGACCCGCCAGACGGCATCGCCGGTATCGTCGGCGATCAGCAGGCTGCCGTCGCCGGCAACCGCAAGCCCGACCGGGCGTCCGAACACTTCGGCCGGGTTGGTGTCGGCGATTCGGAAGCCCGTGAGGAAGCTTTCGTAATAGCCCACTGGGCGCCCTTCTTCGAAGGGCACGCGCACCACCATGTAGCCGGTCGGCTCACTGCGGTTCCACGAGCCGCGCAACGCGACGAACGCATCGCCGACATAGGCATCGGGGAATTGTTCGCCCTCATAGAACACGAGACCGAGTGCGGCCGAATGGGCGCGGAACAACACGTCCGGCACTTTCGTCGATTTGATGAGACCGAGCGGCCCTTCGATGCCCGGCTGCGGATTGTCGCCGATATAGGCATAGGGCCAGCCGAAGAAATCGCCGCGTTCGATGCGCGTGAGGAAATCGGGCACCAGATCGTCGCCCAGCCCGTCGCGTTCGTTCACCGTCACATAGAGATCGCCGGTATCCGGATGAAATTCGATGCCGACGGGATTGCGCAGGCCGGTCGCGAAATCGCGCTGGTCGCCGCCATCGGCAGCGAAGCTCTGCACCGTTGCGGAAGGCGAGGGTTCGATCGTCAGATTCTTGGTCGATCCGACCGTCACGAAAAAGCGGCTGCCATCCGGCGCGAAGGCGACGTTGCGCGACCAGTGGCTGCCCGGATTACCGAGTGCGCCATCCGCGGTCACCTGTTCGGGATCGGCGGATGCCTCGATATCGCCGGGCCGGTAGGGAATGCGCCAGACCGCCTCGACATCGGCGATGTAGAGATGATCGCCTTCGATCGCGAGGCCGTGCGGTCCGTCGAACCCGTCGGCGAATTCATGCCGCTCTTCCGCGATGCCGTCGCCGTCCGCGTCGCGCAATAGCGTGACGTGACCCGCGCGCGGTTCGGAGAGCAGCACGTCGCCGTTCGATGCAACGACCATCCAGCGCGGATTGTCGAGATCGTCGGCGAAGAGATTGACCGTGAAACCCTCCGGCAGCCGGAACGGCAGCGGATCGGGGCGATCGACGTCGTCGGAACGGTTGCCGCTGCTTTCGGTGGCGTAGGGCGGCGGCAGGTCGGCCGGCCGGATCTCGATGCGCGTGCCGGGGATCTGTTCGTCGGGCAGCGCCTGCGCCGTATCGGCCCATAGGGAGAGCATGAGGCCAACCATGCCGCCGGCCATGAGGGCGAGCATGACGGATGGGGCAGCAGGTCGTGCGAGAGCCACGATATGGCGCATTCGGCGTCTCCTGGCTTATGGTCGGGCCGCGATTCTATGCAGCCGCAATCGTCCCGGAAACCCGCCCGCATGACGACCGACCAAGCCGCGACGATGCAGGATATGGCGCCGCGGAGGGCGTTCGTCGAGGGGATGCGGCTTGCCGCCGGCGTACCCGCGATCGTGCTGGCCTCGAGCTATCTCGGTTTCGGCGTGCTTGCGCGCGAAAGCGGGCTCAGCCTCGGGCAAAGCGTCGTCGCGACGGCAACCGGCTGGGCGCTGCCCGGGCAGATCGCATTCGTCGAACTCTATACCGTCGGCGCGTCCTGGATTGCGATCGCGATTGCCGTCGCACTCACCAATGCGCGGCTGCTGCCGATGACGGTCACGCTGATGCCGTATCTGCGCCATCCGGGCACCCCGCGCTGGCGGTATTATCTCGCGGCGCATTACGTCGCGGTGACCGGCTGGGCCAACTCGATGCAGCGTGTCCCTCTGATGACGACGCGCGCCCGTCTGCCATTCTTCTTCGGGCTCATCGCCGTTCTGTGGACCAGTACGCTCGTCACGACCGCGATCGGCTATCAGCTTCCCGATATCCTGCCGTCGAGCGTGACGATCGGGCTCGTGTTCCTCAACCCGATCTATTTCATGCTGATCTTCGCCGCCGACATGCGCGCGCGGGCCCGCGCGCTGGCGCTCGCGTTTGGCGCGATCCTCGGGCCGCTGCTGCATCTCGTCTCGCCGGACTGGGGCCTGCTGGCGACCGGGCTCATTGCCGGTACGGCTGCGTTCATGATCGACGAGGCCTTGCGCCGCAGGGGACCGGCATGAGCGAAACCCTCTATCCCTGGATCCTGATCGGCATCGCGGCTATCGTCACCTATGGCTGGCGCTTCGCCGGCGTGCTGCTCGGCGGCCGCATCGACACCGACAGCCGCCTCTTCCGCTGGAGTGCGGCGGTCGCCTATGCGCTGCTCGCGGCGCTGATCGCGCGCATGATCCTGATGCCGGAAGGGCCGCTGGCCGAGACCGCGCTGGCGCATCGCCTCGCCGGGGCGGCCGCCGCGGCGTTGGTCTTCTTCCTGACGAGACGTAATCTGTTGCTCGGCTGCGCCGCCGGCATGGTGGCTCTGATATTGCTCAGTATCGCAACCGCCTGAACTAACGCGCCGCGTCCTCGAGCGCCTTCACGCCGGGCAAGGTCTTGCCCTCGAGCCATTCGAGGAACGCGCCGCCGGCCGTCGAAACATAGGAAAGCGCGCCGGTCACGCCCGCCTTCGCCAGTGCAGCGACCGTGTCGCCGCCGCCGGCAACGCTCATCAGCCGCGCCGCCTGCGTGCGCCGCGCGACGATCTCGCCAACGGCCATCGTACCCTCGTCGAAGGGCGGCGTTTCGAATGCGCCAAGCGGCCCGTTCCAGACCAGCGTGCGGCAGGCATCGAGCCTTCGTTCGATCGCGGCGACGGTGGCGGGGCCGATATCGAGAATCATTCTGTCCGCCGGTACCGACTGGATCGGCACGGTTTCGGTTTCGGCGCCGGGCGCGAGCGCGGTGGCGATGACGGCATCCTCGGGCAGCAGGATGTCGCAGCCCTGGCGCTGTGCCTCCTGCATGATCTCCTTCGCGCGCGCGGCCATGTCGCGTTCGGCCAGCGAGCGGCCGATCGACACGCCGCCGGCATGCAGAAACGTGTTTGCCATGCCGCCGCCGACGATCAGCAGATCCATCTTCGCGACCAGATTGCCGAGCAGGTCGATCTTGGTCGAAATCTTGGCACCGCCGACGATCGCGGCAACCGGCCGCTGCGGCTGGTCGAGCGCGCGCGAGAGATGATCGAGCTCCGCCTCCATCAGCCGTCCGGCAACCGCCGGCAGCAGACGCGCGATCGCTTCGGTCGAGGCATGGGCGCGGTGCGCTGCGGAGAAGGCATCGTTCACATAGATCTCGCCCGACGCGGCGAGCGCGCGGGCAAACCCCGGATCGTTCTTTTCCTCGCCCGCATGAAAGCGAAGATTTTCGAGCAGCAGCACGTCGCCCGGCTTCAGCGCCGCGACGGCGCGCTCGGCCGCCGGCCCGATGCAGTCGTCGGCGAAGGCGACCGGGCGGCCGCCGAGGGCGGCGGATAACGGCTCGACCACCGGGGCGAGCGACATCCCGGACACGCGCTTGCCGCCGGGCCGGTCGAAATGCGAGAGCACCACCACGCTCGCGCCTTTGTCGATGAGCGCCTGGATCGTGACCGCGCTGCGGTCGATCCGCGTGGCGTCGGTCACGCGGCCGCTCTTCATCGGCACGTTGAGATCGGCGCGCACCAGGACGCGCCGGTCGATCACATCGATATCGTCGAGCGTGCGGAATTGCGCCATCGGCCTGCCGTCCTCATCCCCACCAAACCTACCCGTCGAGCGCGGCATCTTGGTCGGCGCGGCGCCGATTCGCAATCCGGCAATCGGCGGGCTTCGGGCGGCGGCAACTCGGCCGGCGCGACGTTCCCGGTGATCTTCCTACAGCAACGAACCCTGGGGCGGTTCGGACGCGACGAACAGATGGCGCGGCTCGTGCCCGGTCATGGCCTGCAGCGCATCGGCGGTCATGCGCCGGTGGCAATCGCGCGGATCACGCTCGTAGCACATGAGACAGATCGGCGCGCGTGCAGCCTGCTCGGCGACAAGCTTGAGGGCCGCGCGCGCTTCGCCGGTTTCGAGTTGCGCCCGATAATGACGCTCGAAACCGGCCGCATCGCCGGCCCTGGCGGCGTCGCGGGCCGGATCGGGGCTGCCAAGGGCCGGCAGATGGCGATAGGCGATGCCGGCTTCGGCCAATGCCGCGTCGAGTCGCTTCGCGGCAAACGCGCTGCGCCGCGACCAGGCATTCGCGCGGATGTCGAACAGGATCGTGACGCCGGCCTCGCGTAGCGTGCGCAGGAAATCGGGGAGCTTCGCGCGTTCGTACCCGATCGTGGCGACGGGACGCGGGTTGTTGTCGGGCGCCGTCATCGCGCGATCATAGCGTCTCGGGCTATGTCCGGCAGCGCGAATGCGCATCTCCCCAAAAAACGGGGCCCCGCCGGGTGGAGTTATCCACGGCGGGGCCTTGTTTCCGGGGCCTCTTCGGCCCGAGCGCGGATCTCGAGGAGATCCACTGTTTTACGCCTGCCTTGCGACGAGGCGTTATTTTAACATGGCAGAATGTCGGCGGTCCTTGTCACGTATCCGTAAGAGCCGGGTGCCCTCCGGTTCTTACACGGATCCTTCAGGACCGTGGCTCCGCATCGAGGGCGGAGCCGGGTTGCTGCTTCGGTGGTTCCATGCAGGTCCGCATCCTCCTCTATGTTGGTTGCACCGGATGAGTGATCCATCGGCGACAGGCACCGACCGGAAAATGCTGCGCTTCGCTGCGGCGCGCGTCAATCGATGTGAGGCCATTTGAAAGAATCGTGATCGCGCGCACGGAAATTATCGCGCGCCACATGGTAGTACTTACGCAGAGGATTGCCGCAAGCGGCGGCGCTCAGCGGATCATGTAGACCTTGCGCACGGTCTCATGCACCTGGCATTGGCCGCGCCAATCCTTTGGAAAGAACGCGACCGTGTCGGGTCTGATCTCGATCACCTCGCCGCTCTCATGCGTATAGGTGCTGCGCCCGGCGATGAAATGGCAATATTCGTCGTTGGTGACATGACAGTTCCAGGTGCCCGGCGTGCAGACCCAGATGCCGGTTTCGCTGCGTCCGCCCGGCCCCTTGTACAGCAGCCGGCCCGAGGTGACGGACTGGCCCTCGATCATGGTCGGGACCGCGCCCCAATCGACCAGCTTCGAAATCTCGAGCGGCTTGTACATGACCGGCGTCGCCTCGCGATCGATCGTCGCCGGCGTGCGCGCAAGCATGTAGCTGTTGCGCAAGGTCGCTGTGACATCGCAGCGGCCGGTCCAGCCGGACGGAAAATGCACGACCGTCTCCGGCCCGACATCGATCGTATCGCCATTATGTTCGGTGTAGACCGCGCGGCCTTCGAGGAAATAGCAGATCTCGTCGCCCGGTATCGAAAGCCGCCACGAGCCGGGCGTGCAGACCCAGAGCCCGCACTCGATCGCGCGTTCGCCGTTCTCGTCGCGCTTGTAGAGCAGGCGCCCCGACGATTTCGACTGGCCTTCGATCGCATCGGGCTGCATCCCCCAGTCGACCAGGTCGTTGTACTGGCGCGCGGCCGGAATATGCGGAGCGGAAGAAGCGAGTTTTGAGTCGTTCATGGCCATCGCTCAGCCCCGTGCCGCCGCTTCGACGATCAGCTTGGCGGCCTTCTCCGGTCCGCGCGCGGCCTTCATCGTGCGCGAACAGGCGGCGAGTTTCCCGGCCATCGTGCGATCGGCGAGCAACCGTGAAATCGTTTTTTCGAACTGTTCCTCGGTCCAGTCATAGCGCGGCAGCTTCGCCCCATAACCGGTGTCGTCGATGCGGGCCGCATTATCGAGCCCGTCCCAGCAATAAGGCATGATGATCGAGGGCTTGCCGAAATAGAGCGCTTCGTTGAACGAGTTGTTGCCGCCGTGATGGATGAACATGTCGACATGCGGCAGCACGGCCGGCTGCGGATACCAGCTTTCGAGAATCACATTGCCCGGCACGTCGGTATATTCGCTCTTGTACTCGCCGACATTCATTAGGAAGCGGTAGGGCAGGCGGCCGAACAAGGCCAGCATGCGCTTGTAGAGCTCGATATCGGCGGAACCGAGCGACCCGAAGCTGACATAGATGAGCTTCCTGTCGTTGTTCGTCTCGAAGGTCGGCACCCGGTATTTGCCTTCGTCGCGCACGCAGCCGTCGAGATACTGGAAGCGCTTCGGATCGAGCGGATAGCGCCGGTTGAAGCGCAGATGCGAGGGATAGAGCAGGAGATTCATCCAGGGCGATGCCTCGAAGAACTCGCCAAGCTCGTAGGGCGGATGGTTTACCTCGCGCAGGAAGTCGTTGAACCGGTCGTGGCAGGGCTTGACCGCCGCGAGGAACTCGCGGTTATAGGCCTCGTAGCATTCCTTATCGCCCTCGCTGCAGCCCGAGAGATGCGGCGGAATATCGGGGTCGTGGATCTCGTTCTCCGAGCAGGAAACGATGCGCATCCAGGGCTTGCCCGTCGTCTTGATCGCGGGGAACAGGATCACATTGTCGACGCAGACGATGTCCGGCTTCAGGCTGTTCAGATGCTTTGTCAGCATCTTGTGCGAATTGATCGCGGTATCGACGATCATTTCCCAGACCGGCACCACATAGGTACGCACCTGTTCGATCGGCGAAAGACGGAAATGCGGCAGATGGCCGGCGATGAAATCCGACCAGAAGCGCGCCGCCTCCTCGGCCGGCATGCCGCCCGACATGTCGACGAGATATTCGGGAAAGCCATAACCCTCGAACACGCCCTTGAAGCCCGAATCGGCGACGAAGATCGGATTGTGCCCCATCTTCTTCAGCTGCTGCGCGATGCCGACGCTGTTCAGCGCCGGGCCGAACGCGGCTTCGGGATAGAAGACGATATTGTACGATTTCTTGCTGCCGCCGCTGCGCGTCGGCGATTTGGATTTCGACGGTGCGCGCGCCGGTGCCTTGCTCTTCGCCTTGCTCTTGGTCGCTATTTTTGTTGCCGCTTTCGCCTTGGTCTTTTTGACGGCGGCCTTCCTGCTCGCGGTTTTGCGCTTTGGGGCTTTGCTCGCCGTCTTGCGCTTCGCCGATTTTGCGGGCGATTTGCGCTTCGCCGATTTCGTCGCCGTCTTGCGTTTGGCGGTGGTTTTCCTGGCCTTGGCTTTGGTCTTGCGCGCCATTGTCGAATCCCCCTGTCTTAAGCCCGTCTTCCTGAAGCCCGTCTTCTTGTTGGCTGCGGAGTCTCTTCATTCGCACCGGCTTTGTCCAGAATGGCCGGCCGGAAAACGATCCCTAATCCGGTTCCGCTGCCGCGCCCGACCAGGGCAGCGCCGGATCGGCGGCACCTTCATTGCGCCGGGACGCGGGATCGCGCGCGACGGCCTGGGGTGCTGCATAAAGCACCGGATAGACCGACTGCTCGCCCGATACGGTCTCGATCGCCGCCGCAACCGTCCGCCGGTCGCCCGCTGGAATCTGCGGATCGACCGTCGCGCTTCCATCGCCGGTCGCGTTGATGCGGGGTACAGCCATCGCGGTTTCGAGATCCATCCCGTAATCGGTGAGGAAGGAAACAAGCTGCGCCACCGCCGGCATGATGCGCCGTCCGCCCGATGCGCCGAGCGCGACCTGCGGCACGCCGTTCTTCGCGACGATGGTCGGACACATATTCGACAGCGGGCGCTTGCCGGGGCCGAGCGAGTTCGGCCGGCCGGGCCGCGGATCGAACCACATGATCGCGTTGTTGGTCATGATGCCGCTCGACGGCAGCATGAGCTTCGAGCCGAAGCGCGACAGCAAGGTCTGCGTCAGCGCCACCATCGTGCCGTCGCGATCGACCGCCGAAAGATGGGTCGTGCAGGCGGGCTGCGTCTTCGCTTCGGCATCGTCGCCAAGCCGGTCGAAGCGTTCGCGATAGGCACGCTCGAGCGCGGTTGCATAGGTTGCATAGGCGGCGCCATCGGGTCGCGCGCCCTGCGGCGTCAACGCGTCGGCCCAGAGTTCGAGCACGCGCTGCAATGTCGGGCCGGCGGTGAGACCCGGCGCCGTCTGCACGATCGCGTCGCGATAGGGAATGGCAAGCGCGGGCCCGCGGGTCGCGCGATAGGCGGCGAGATCGCTGCGACCGAGCCAGCCGCCGGCTTCGCGCATGTCGGCTTCGATCGAGGCGGCGATTTCGCCTTCGTAGAAATCGCGCCCGCCCGCCTGTTGCAGCCGCGCGAGTGTCGCTGCGAGTTTGCCGAGCCTGAGGCGTAGCACGGGGCCTTCCTCGCCGCGCGGCACCGGCGGCAGCCCGTCGGCGAGATAGACGCGTCTGCTTTCCGGAAAGCGAGCGAGATCGCGCGCACCGAGCAGGATCGAATGCGCCGCGTACCAGTCGAGAAAGAGCCCGTCTTCGGCAAGACGCAACGCCGGTTCGATCAAATCGCCCCATGACAGCGCGCCGAATGCTTCATGCGCGAGCCGCATGCCGTCGACCTGACCCGGCACGCCGATCGCAAGCGCGCCGGTGATGTTGCGATCGTCGACCACCTTCGGCCAGGCGAACATGCCCCCGCCCGGGGCGCCGCCCTCCAGCGGAAACGCGGTCGGGTCGAGCCGGGCCGGTGCCGGCATACCGAAATCGATCGCCTGCGCGGCCGTTTCGCCGGCGCGATGGACGATCATGGTGCCGCCGCCGCCGATGCCGCTCATCCACGGCTCGAGAACCGAAACCGCGAAACTGGTCGCAATCGCCGCGTCGACCGCGTTGCCGCCGCGCGCCAGCGTTTCGGCCCCGATCCGGGCGGCGAGCGCGTGCTGGGCGACGACCACCCCGCGATCGCTCGAAACCGCTTGCTTGCGGTTCTGCCATTGCTGCGTCCGGTAGTCGCCGGCCCAATCCCGGTTGCGGTCGGTCATGACCGGTTGCGCTCCCTTGCCGCCTTGAATTCCGAGCCCCGGACCGACCATGCGCCGCCGGCTCCCTGTCGTCGGCGGGGATGATAGAGTGGGCGCCGAACGGGTGCCAATCTTCGGACAAGGGTGCGGCCGGCAATGCGAGGAACGAGGCGCTGGCTCGATATCCTGATCCCGGCTCTGCTGCTGCTCGCGGCGCTCGCACTGCGCATCGACGACGGCAGCGCGGTACAGCGCCTCCGCCTCATGTTGTTCGATGCCTATCAGACCCTGGCGCCGCGCACCTATCAGTCGGCCCCGGTTCGCATCGTCGATATCGACGAGGAGAGCCTCGCCCGGATCGGGCAATGGCCCTGGCCGCGCAGCGTACTGGCCGAGCTGGTCGACCGCTTGCGCGCGGCCGGCGCCGTCACGGTTGGGCTCGATATCCTGCTCGCCGAACCGGATCGCACCGCGCCGCGCAATCTCGCCGAACAATGGGGCGATGCGCCGGGGATCGAACCGATCCGCGAGGCATTGCTCGGTCTGCCGGATCCCGACGTGCGGCTCGCGGCCGCGCTCGCCCGCATGGCGACGGTCGGCGTGTTCGCGCTCGGCAATCAGCCGCGTCGCGATCGGCCGCCGCGGCCGGCCGGCTTCTCCTTTGCCGGCGACGATCCGCTGCGCTTCGTTGCGTCCTTCGATGGGGCGACGGCGCCGCTCGTGTTGTTCGGTATCGGCTATGCCGGGCTCGGCTTCTCGAATTTCGTGCCCGATCCGGATGGCATCGTGCGCCGCGTGCCGCTGCTCGCGCAGTATGACGGCGACCTCTATCCATCCTTCGCCGCCGAGATCCTGCGGGTCGCGCAAGGTGCATCGAACCATCTGGTCAAGTCGTCGGGTGCGAGCGGCGAAATGAGTTTCGGTGCGGCAACCGGCATCGTGCAGATGCGCATCGGTGCCGCCGAGATTCCGACCGACGCGAACGGCAGCCTGCTGCTCTATGACAGCGGCCATCGCCCGGAACGGTTTCTGCCGGCCTGGCAGATACTGGACGGTTCCGCCGATGCGGCGCTCATCGCAGGCCACCTCGTTCTGGTCGGCACCAGCGCCTCGGGCCTGCGCGATATCCGCACCACGCCGCTCGAGCCGGCGCTCGGCGGCGTCGAGATTCATGCGCAACTGCTCGAACAGATGATTACCGGCGACTATCTCTACCGGCCCGACTGGGCGAACGGCGCCGAGATTCTCTATCTGCTGCTGATCGGCGCAGCGATGATCCTCTTGATCCGGCGCAGCGGCGCGGTGCGCACGGCTTTGGTCGCGGCCGGCATCGTCGCATTGTCGCTGCTGCTCTCCTGGGCCGCCTTTCATTATGAGCGCTGGCTGGTCGATCCGCTCTCGCCGTGCCTTGCAGCACTGGGCGTCTATATCGCCGGGTCGCTGCTCGGCTATCTGCGCACCGAAGGCGAGCGCCAGCAGATCCGCTCGCAGTTCCGGCAATATGTATCGCCGGCGCTGGTCGATCGCCTGAGCCGCCATCCCGAAGCGCTGCGGCTTGGCGGCGAGACGCGCGAGCTGACGATCCTCTTCAGCGACATTCGCGGCTTCACCGATATCGCCGAGCATCTCGAACCCGAGGCGCTGACGCGTCTCATCAACGGATTCCTCACGCCGATGACGCGCGTCATCCAGGACAAAGGCGGCACCATCGACAAGTATATCGGCGACTGCGTCATGGCGTTCTGGAACGCGCCGCTGAGCGACGCCGATCATGCGCGCCATGCGCTCGAAGCGGCGCTCGCGATGCGCACATCGCTCGCCGAACTGAACGACAACTGGGTCGCCGAGGCGGCGAAGGCGGGCGGGAGTTTTGCACCACTGGCCATCGGCATTGGCATCAATTCCGGCCGCTGCAGCGTCGGCAATTTCGGCTCGGAACAGCGCTTCGATTATTCGGTGCTGGGCGACAGCGTCAATCTCGCCTCGCGGCTGGAGAGCCTGTCGCGGCATTACGGGATCGACATCGTCGTCGGTGCCGCTACCGCGGCGGCGGTACCCGATTTCGCTTTGGTCGAGATCGATCGCGTCCGGGTCAAGGGCCGCGCGCAGCCGGAGGCGATCCATGCGCTCCTGGGCGCTACCGCCCTCGCACAGACCGAACGCTTCGTCGGCGCGCGGGCGAATTTTGTGGCCATGCTCGCGGCCTATCGAAATCACGACTGGGACGCGGCCCGGGCGGCGATCCGGGCCGCGATCCCGGAGGCCCGCGAAAGCGCGCCGGCGCTTGCCCCGGTTTACGATCTATATGAGGATCGCATCGCAGCGTATGAGGGCGACCCGCCACCGGCGGGCTGGGACGGGGTGTTCGAGGCCCGAACCAAGACGGGATAACGCGGTGGCGCGAATCCGATCGGATCGCCACGAGGGGAGAAACCGAATGCACAGGATAAAATGGCTGGCCGGCGGCACGGCAATCGCCTTGCTGGCCGCGACGCCGGCGCTGGCGGAGCCGGAAATCGGCACCGTCTTCGAGCGCGAGTATCGCGGCGCCGAAGGCACACGGGTCGGCGGCGACGTGCGCGACCTGCGCTGGAACAATGTCGTGTTCGCCGAGGAAGCGGTGCGCACCGAAGCGGAGGAATGGACCGAGCTCGAGTTTCTCGACGGAACGCGACTGAGCGTCGGCAGCAACTCGGAGGTCGTGCTCGATCGCTTCGTTTACGATCCAGCGCAAAGCACCGGCGATGCCGTCATCACGTTCGGCAAGGGCGTGTTCCGCTTCGTCTCCGGCGACATGCAGAACAAGGACGGCTACCAGCTCGTCACACCGGCAGCGACCCTCGAGATTCGCGGCACGATCTTCCGCCTGATCATCGATGCGGCGAACAATGTGCTGCTGTATGTCGAACAGGGCGTGGTCGAGATGATTTCCTGCGGCGGCGACACCGAGGTGATCGATGCCGGCGATTCCGCCATTGCCTACGGCAATTGCTCGGGCGTCGCGAGCCGCTTCGGCGATGTCACGCTGGATCATCCCGACCAGCGCGACGGCGAATCCGCAAGCGGCGGGCCGATCGACTCGGCGCGGACCCAAAGCGACAGCCAGGATAACAACGATCCGTAAATCGGGATTTCCCGGCCGGACCGAGACGTCGCTCGCTAACCCGCCGAAGCTGCGCCGATGGCGCGCGCGAAGATGAGCTTGTCGTCGCCCCGCGCGTAGAAATCGGTCAGGCGTGCCCCGACCCGATAGCCGGCAGCTTCATAGAGGCGGTGCGCCGGCGCATAATCCGGCCGCGACGACGTATCGATATAGATCGCACGGCAGCCGGCGTTCGCCGCTTCGTCGTGCAGCGCATCGATCAGCGTGCGCCCGATCCCTCGACCGCGCGCCGCCGGATCGACCGCGATCCAATAAAGGTCCCAGGCGCCCCGGGTGAGCGGGATCGGCCCGAAACAGCAATAGCCAAGCAATCCCTCGCCGCCATCGGCGAAGCGGAAGCCGTAGCCGCTGGCGGCCCCGCGCTGCAGCCGTTCCTCGACCAGTTCGCGGCCGATGCCGATTTCTTCGGTGGAGAACACGCCGGTGCGGCGCAGCAATGCCTCGACCAGCCCCGGATCGCGCGTGCCGCAGGCATCGCGCAGTGTCGCTGCGGCCGGCGCTGCCGGGTCGCGCATCAATGCGGCCGGATAACGGCGGTCGTTTCGATCGCAGCCGTGGCGCGGCGCATCGGTGCCGCCGGCTTCGTCGCACCCAGAATGCGGCCGACAACATCGGCCGCGCGCAGCCCCACGCGTTCGGCCGCCGCCATGAAGCCCGCGTCGGGCGAAAGGCACGGATTGGCGTTGATCTCGAGTACGAAGGGCTCGCCGGTTTCGTCGACCCGCACATCGACCCGCGCGTAGCCGCTCATGCGGAAGAGCCGCCAGGTGCCGCAGGCGATCTGTTCGAGCCGCGCGAGCAGGTCGGGATCGCTGTCGGACCAGCCGAAATCGCGCTGCGTGTTCTGTTCCTCGAACGAGCCGTCATGCCATTTCGCGGTATAGCCGACGATGCGCGGCTTGCCCGGCGGGAAGTCGACGAAGCACATTTCGGCGATCGGCAGCACCTGCGGCACAGTCGTGCCGGTCTCGGGACCGTCCAGCAATCCGATGTTGAATTCGCGGCCCTCGATATAGCGCTCGATGAACCATTGTCCGCCGAGCGCGCGGCGTCGCTTGCGCAGGACAGCGGCTGCCACGCGCCGGTCCGATGTGACGGAGGCGTCGTCGATGCCGATCGACGCATGTTCCCAGACGGATTTGACGATATAGGGGCCGGCGAAATCCGGCAGCTCCGATCCGCCTTCCGGTTCCCACCAGGGCGCGGTCGCGATGCCCGCCGCGCGCATGGTCCGTTTTGCGACCAGCTTCGAGGAGGAAAGGAACATCGCCTCGGTACGCGCGCCGGTATAGGCAACGCCGAGCGCATCGAGCAGGGCTGTCGCCAGATGGATCAGCGCGCCGTTACCGTCGAGCGATTCCACCAGATTGAACACCAGAGCCGGCCGCGCATGCAGCAGGCGCCGCCGCGCCGCCTCGAGATCGAGCGTCAGCGGCACCAGCACCGGCTGATAGCCGAGCGCCGCGAGCGCGCGCTGGATGCAATCGACTTCGACCAGCACGTCCTGTTCGTCGGGTCCGGCATCGGCGCCGACCGCGCCATAGAGAATCGCGACCCGTTTCGGATTGCTGCGCCGCGTGCGGGATTTCTCCATCGCCGTTACTCGGCCGCGATCGCCGACCGGGCGAGCCCGTGCCGGCCGATCGCCGAAGCGAGGATGCGGCCGATCAGGCTGCCATAATCGATGCCGTGCAGCGATGCCAGGATCGGCAGGTCGGAATGCTCGGGATGCAATCCGGCGAGCGGATTGACCTCGAGGAAATGCGGCTTGCCGGCGCCATCCGATTTGATATCGACGCGGCCGCCATCGCGACAGCCAAGCACGCGCCACGCATCGAGCGCGACCTGCGCCGCCGCCAACGCCTCCGCATCGTCGGCGCGGCGATAATGGATGCGCCGCTCGCATTCCTCCTTGTTGACGTAGCCGTAGGCGCCGGCCTCGGCGTCCTCGGCGAGCGCGATCTCCATCACGCCGATCGACGTCGCCTCGTGCCCGCTGCCGACGATGCCGACGGTGAACTCGCGGCCGGGCAGATAGGTTTCGACCAGCACCGGCTGGCGGAAGCGCGCGAGCAGCATCTCGCAGGTTCGTGCCAGCGCCGCCTTGTCCTCGACGCGCGACATCGGGCCGATGCCCTTGCCGGTGCCTTCGGCGTAAGGCTTGCAGAAAAGCGGGAAGGGCAGATCGATCCGCACCAGATCCGACATCGTTTCGACCAGCGCGAAGCCGGCGGTCGGCACGCCTTCATGGGCGACGACGCGCTTCGCCATCGCCTTGTCGAGCGTGAGCGCCATGACCAGCGGATCGGAGAAGCAATAGGGAATGTGCCAGGCGTCGAGCAAAGCCGGCACCTGTGCCTCGCGTGCGACGCCGGAAAGGCCCTCGCAGATATTGAACACGAGATCCCAGCGACGGCCGTCGACCAGGGCGGCGGCGAGCTGGCGCACCGTGCCGATGCGCTCGACCTCGTGACCCCCGAGCTCGTTACCTTGCGCGCGGATCGCCGCTTCGAGCGCGTCGATCGTTTCCGGCCGGTCGAACTCGGCGGTTTCCTCCTCGCCGTAACCGAGCGCGAGATAATGCTCGCGCAGATCGAATGTGAGACCGATCATCATCGGTTCCGGCCCTCCGGGGCCCGGCCGGTTTGCGCCGGCGCAAGATCGGAACGGTCGCCCGGCGCGGGCGGCGCTGCCGCGTCGGCCTTGGTCCGGGCCGGAATGTCGTTCTGCGGTTCGCCCATGAAAAAAGCCGGCACGAAGGCCGACCGGTTGGATGGGGTCTTGGGCGCGAGACCAGTTCCTGAAACGCGGGGAGTGTCGGGCAACCTCGATGGAGGTTCCGCCGCCTCCCCGACGGCTATCGGTTCCATGTCCTTACAGTTGGTCCAGTCCGGCGGGCCCTGCTGCTGACGGCTGGCGACGTGCCCCGACGGTTTCTGTTTCACCGTCGCCAACATTCGCGCACATAATCCTGCTCCATGGGTTTGTCCAGCGCTTCGTGTCGGACGCCTTGAAAAATCCACAAGGGGAGGGAACGCGGCGGGTGACCGAACGGCGCGACAGCGAGGTGCCGGCGAGCGAAACGGCTGGCGGTGCCGGCGCGGACAAGACCGCGATGCCGCGCCCCGATCTGCTGCGGGCGGCCCCGGTCCGGGGCGTTCTGCTGATGATCCTGGCGGGCGCGCTCTTCGTCTGCCTCGACTCGATCGGCAAATATCTCACGGCCGATTACTCGACGCTGCAGCTCACCTGGGCGCGGTTCTTCTTCCATCTCGCGCTGTTTCCCCTACTGCTCGGCGCCGGCCGCTGGCGGCTGGTGCTGCGCACCCGGCGGGTCGGGCTTCATTTCGTCCGCTCGCTGCTGCTGGTCGGCGCAAACTTCTCGTTCTTCCTGGCGGTCAAATACATCCCGCTCGCCGACGCGACCGCGATCGGCTTCGTCTCGCCGCTCCTGGTAACGGCCTTTTCCGTCCTGCTGCTGGGCGAGCGCGTGGGGCCGCGGCGCTGGGCAGCCGTGGCGGTCGGCTTTGCCGCCGTGTTCGTCATCATCCGGCCGGGCTTCGCCGACGTGCACTGGGCGATGTTCCTGCCGCTGGTCGTCGCGCTCTGCTTTTCGCTCTACCAGATCACGACGCGCATCCTGGGCGCGACCGATCACTGGGTCACCATCCTGTTCTTCACGGCCAGCGGCGGGTTCCTGGTGACGACGGTCGTCCTGCCTTTCAGTTGGGTCTGGCCGGACTGGCAGGGCTGGGCCTTGATGGCGTTGATGGGTGTGTTCGGCGGGCTCAGCCACTGGGTGTTGATCCGCGCCTTCACCTTTGCGCCGGCCTCGACGCTGGCACCGTTGAGCTACGTACAGCTCGTCTGGTCGATCCTCGCGGGGCTGCTGATCTTCGGCGATTTTCCGGATTTCTGGACGCTGCTGGGGGCTGCGATCATCGCTGCGAGCGGAATTTACGTGCTGTTCCGTGAGCGCCGGCTGGCGCGTCGATCGGCGGCGCAAAGCCCGGCCGATTGAGCCGCTTTCCGGGCCGGTACTAGGAACCCGTGAAATCCGGATGTTATAAACAGAGCGGGAGAACAAGGCCCAAAAACCCAAGGAAAATGGGCCTTTTGACGGCGCAAGCGGTCTGGCACGCGGCGGCGCCGCGACCTTCGCATCCGCGCGTTTCGCGCAACAAGGAGGAGCGAGAATGGAACTCGACAAGCTGCAGAAAATGACCGCCATGGACTGGCACAAGCTGGCGGCCAGAATCAAACCCGAGACCCGCAACTTCATCGACGGCAAGTTCGTCGCGGCGAAGAAAGGTCGGACCTTCGAATCCATCAATCCGGTCAACGGCGAGGTGATCGCCGAGGTCGCCCGGTCGGGCGCCGACGATGTCGACGCGGCGGTCAGGGCGGCGCGCAAGGCATTTCGCAGCGGCGTGTGGTCGCGCATGGCGCCGCGCGACCGGATGGCTGTGCTGATGCGTTTCGCGGATCTCATCGACGAGCATGCCAGCGATTTCGCCGTCCTCGACGTGCTGAACATGGGCAAGCCCGTGTCGGACATGATCAACAGCGACGTGCCCGGCTCGACCGTCACCTTCCGGTTCATGGCCGAGACGATCGACAAGATCAACGGGCAGGTGGCGCCGACCGCGTCGTCGGCTTTCCACTACATCCTGCGCGAGCCGCTGGGCGTCGTGGTCTGCGTCGTGCCGTGGAACTATCCGCTGATGATGGCTTCGTGGAAGGTTGCCCCGGCACTCGCCGCCGGCAACTCGGTCATCCTCAAGCCGGCCGAACAGTCGCCGCTCTCGGGTAATCTGATGGCGAAACTGTTCATGGAGGCGGGTGGTCCCGCCGGCGTGTTCAACGTCGTGCACGGGTTGGGCGAAGAGGCCGGCAAGGCGCTGGCGCTGCATATGGATGTCGACAAGATCGCTTTCACCGGTTCGGCCGAAGTCGGCAAGCTGATGATGATCTATGCCGGCCGGTCCAACATGAAGCGCGTGACGACGGAATGCGGCGGCAAGACACCGCAGATCATCACCGCCGACACGCCCGATCTCGATACGGCGGTGCAGTACGCGATCAACGGGATCTTTGGCAACCAGGGGGAAGTCTGCAATGCCGGCTCGCGCCTGCTGGTCGATCACAAGATCCACGACGAATTCGTCGCGTTGTTCAAGAAGAAGTCGGCGAAACAGTTTCGTCCCGGCGATCCGTTCGATCCGAAAACGGCGATGGGCCCGCTGGTCACGCGCGAACAGCAGAAGCGCGTGCTCAACTATATCAAGATCGGCCAGAAGGAAGGCGCCAGGCTCGAGTTCGGCGGGACCGTGCCGAAGGGTTTCGAGAAGGGCAATTATGTCGAGCCGACCTTGTTCACCGGCGTGAAGAACAAGATGCAGATCGCACAGGAGGAAATCTTCGGCCCGGTCGCCGCCGTCCTGCCCTACAAGACGATCGACCAGGCGATCGAGATCGCCAACGATTCGATCTACGGGCTGGCTGCGTCGATCTGGACCAGCGATCTGAACACCGCACACAAGGCGGCCCGCGATATCCAGGCCGGCATCGTGTGGGTCAACTGCTTCGATCATGGCGACATGACGTTGCAATGGGGCGGCTACAAGCAGTCCGGCATGGGTCGCGACAAATGCTGGGAAGCGATGCTGCTCCATACGCAGACCAAGTCGGTCTGGATCCATCTCGGCGACTGACGCAGAAGCGGAACGATTGCGAAGGACGGCGGGGCTGCGAGGTCCCGCCGTTTTTCTTTGGCGCCGTTCCGGTTTGACCCTTGTTCCGTTTTGACGGGTTCGCTTCGTCGCGTCGGGTCTGGTTCGGTCAGCCGACGGCGCGGTCGACCCAGCGCCAGGTCGGATGTTCCGCATCGAGCGCCTCGATGGTGGCGCGCGTCGCCGGCCGCAGCAGGCCGGCATCTTCGCTCAGGGCCGACGGCACCAGCGGTTCGATCTGCAGGCGCTTGGGATCTTCGCCCGTCATGCGGTAGCCGTGCGGTGCCGCGGGTTCGAAGCCGAACCGCGCGTAATAGCCGAGATCGCCGACCAGCAGGATGGTGCGCACGCCGGCCTGGCGCGCGAGTTCCATCGTGCGCAGGACCAGCGTCACGCCGATGCCTTCGCCGCGCCGTTCGGGCGCAACCCCGAGCGGGCCGAGCAACAGCGAGGGCACGCCGGCCGGTCCGACGCGGATCGGCCAATAGCGGATTGTGCCGACCAGCCGCGCGCCGGGGTGCGAATTGTCATGGGCAACCCAGCAGAGCGCACTGAGCGGCGGCACGTTCTTGCGGAAACGATAGGATTTCTTGAGCTGCCGCTCGGAACCGAAAGTCAGGTCGAGCAGGGGTTCGATGGCGGCGTTATCGGGGGGCGCTTCGGGCCGGTAGACGATCATCGGGGGAACCTCGCGAGGGCGGACGGGTCAGGCGTAACCGCACCGCCGGCCCCGCGCCGGCTCCCTTCGAATCTCGATCAGGGGGCCGGCCGGGCCGGACGCGCGCGTATCTCGACGCGGCTTGCGCCGCGCCGGCTTCGTCGTCGCTGTCCGATCGCTCGAATCAAGGGCCCCTCCCGATCGGCGGCGATGATGCCGGCCGTTTCCCGCCGCTGTCAACGCGGTCCAGGTCGGGTGTCGCGGTTCGCTCGAGCGGGGCGCAAAAAAAAGCGCCGGCCCGAGGGGCGGGGGGGGCGCCGCTTCGTTCGTTCCGGAACCGTCTTCGATCCCGGCAGATTTACATGCTGCGGAGCACTTTCTCGCCGCGCAGCGCTTTCGCGAGATTGTCGTTGTGCTTCAGCGTTTTCATGTCGTCTTCGTAATTATGCGACTCCATGCGCCACTGCCAGATGTGCCAGATGACCCACAATGCGAGGCCGACGATCACGAGCAACATCTCGAGCCCGACGAAGGGATAGAGCGGCCCGATCGCGGTGATGTCGCCGGTCCAGGTGTCGAAGTTTCCGGTACTCATGCGAGCGTCTCCTTCTTTCGCCGCTTACTTCAGAATGCCCGCACTGCGGGCCGCTTCGATTTCTGCACGCTGCAGGTCTTCCTCGTCGGCATAACGCGCCGCGTATTCCGACAGGTCGAGGCCGACCAGCTCGATTTCGTACGGGATGCGTAGGACATTGCAGCCCTTCAGGATCGCGCCGAGGATGTAGCAGGGCACAAACCCGAGAGCGAACATGATGCAGGCGCCGATGAAATTGCCCCACGGGGTCACGACGACCTCGTAGAACGGCGAGGTCGGATAGCCCCACAGCACGAACCCGGCGACGACCACGCCGAGGAACCCGCCATAACCATGCACCGCGACTGCGCCGACCGCATCGTCGATCTTGAAGCGGCGTTCGACCCAGAAATGCAGCTTGTAGCAGATCACCGGCACGATCCCGCCGATCAGCATCGCCTGGATCGGGTGGTAGAGATCGTTGCCGGCCGATGCGCCGATGACACCGCAGAGACCGCCGGAATAGGTCCAGAACGCATCGCCGCGGCTGACGATGTAGGTCGCCAGCAACCCGCCCGACAGCGACATCAGGAAGTTGAAGGTGATCGCCGATAGTGTGGTGGGACCATAGTAGATATTGGTCGCCGAGAAGAACACGCCGTCGCCGGCCTGCACGTCGATGATCGGGATGTTGCACGCCACATAGAAACCCCAGAAACCGGTATAGATCAGGAACAACCCGATCGTGATGAGCCAGGGGTTGTGCGGCACGATATTGCGCGGCGTGCCGTCGGCGCGGAACTTGCCGATGCGGGGCCCGAGATGGATCAGCAGCGCGAGTGCGCCGCCGCCGGCAATCGCATGGATGACGCCGGATGCATAGGCATCGTGATAGCCGAGCAGTTGCACCATCCAGCCGTTCGGATGCCAGCCCCAGGCCGCGTCGACGATCCAGGCGAACGAGCCCACCAGCACGGCGGCCAGCCAGAACGCCCCCGAGCGCACGCGCTCGATGATCGCGCCGGACATGATCGAGGCCGCCGTCCATGAGAAGAGCAGGAAGGCCGCCCAGAACACGCCGTTGATCCGGGACCAGATCGCGGTGTCGTCCGCGGTCAGGCCGGCATCGACCGGCGCGCCGCCCATATGCGCGCCCATGAGTTCGCTCCAGGGCGTTGCCCACGGTGCGGGAATGACATCGCCGGTAATCCACGGCCCGTTCGGGAACGCGAAATAGATCCACCAGCCGAAGAAGTAGAAGGTCACGGTGACCAGCGGAATCACCATCGTGTTCTTCATCAGCGTGTGCATGTGGTTCTTGCGCCGCGAGGCACCGACTTCGTACATGCAGAAGCCGATGTGAATGAAGAACATCAGGACCACGGTGATCCAGTAATAGAACTCGGTGAAGATCGTTGTCAGAGCAGTAAGTTGATCGGACATAATTTCCCCCAGTGGACGGGATCGCACCGTCGTTGGCCGACCGGGTTTGCCATCGGTTGTTCCGCGCCACGCGATTTGAGCGTCATGAACCGGCCCCCCGCCCCGGGATGCCGGTCTGCTTTGTCGCGTAAGCCGCCGATTGGAATCGGCCGGCTCCCCCTTAAGGAGGAAGGTTACACATTTGGGGGGTAGCCAGCAATCGAAACACCACCGCCGATGCTGCACGCGCGAACAACGCTGGCGCTGAATCTCGCAGTTGCAACAAAGGTTAAGAGGAGGGTTCCGGCCGTGCCGGATCTACAGGCTGTGACCGGCTTTGCGGTCCCGCTGCAGGTGCGAATCAGAGGGTCTTGCGATACGCGAACGTTTCGTCGATCCGGTCGAGCAGATGCTGGCCGCCGGTGGTCGGTGCATATTTGGGTCGCTCGCCCGGCTTGAGGCAGGTCGGCAGGCAGCGAACGTCGGCATCGAAATTCGGATCGAAAAAGAACGGCATCGAAAAGCGTTCGGCGCCGCTCGCATTGATCACGCGATGGAAGGTCGAGGCGAAGCGGTCATTGGTCCAGCGCGCCATCATGTCGCCGACATTGACGACATAGGTATCGGGGATCGGTGTCGCGTCGATCCATTCGCCGTCGCCGTTGCGCACCTGCAAGCCGCCGACCTGGTCCTGCCAGAGCATGGTAAAGCAGCCGAAATCGGTGTGCGCGCCGCAGCCGAGCTGGTCCTCGGTGATCATTCCCTGCTGCGGCGGATAATGCAGCAGGCGCAGCGTCGTCATCGGCTTGGTGAGATCCTTCTCGAAAAAATCGGCCGGCATGTCGAGCGCGACCGCGAAGGAACTCATCACTTGTTTGCCGAGGCCGACCATCGCCGCGTAATAGGCGTTCATCGCCTCTTTCCAGCCCGGCAGGTTTGCCGGCCACTGGTTCGCCCCGTGCAGCGGTCGCCCGCCTTTCACGTCGGGATCGTCGGCGCCGAGATCGCGCCCGATATTGATGCCTTCCTTGAGATCGCCGCCGGCGCGCTGCTTCGCGGGATCGAGATTCTCTTCGCCCGATCCGTAATAGCCGCGATGCACCGGCGAGTTCCTGACCGAGATCCGGTCCTTCTCGCTCTGCGGCAGCGCGAAGAAGCGTTTCATCTCTGCGATCGCCGTATCGCGCAGCGCGCGGTCGACGCCGTGATTGCGAATATAGAAGAAACCGATCTCCTCGCAGGCGCGGCCGATCGCCTTGGCGACGTCTTTTTTCGCGGCTTCATTGCCGGCAAGGAACGGGCCGAAATCGATCAGCGGGATTTCGTCCGCGCGCACGCGACGCACGCGCAGATTTTCCGCCAGAACCGCCGTCGCGCCCGCCGTCGCTCCACCCGTCGCCATCATCGCCTCCTGCCGCCCCGGACCGCTTGAACAGTCGGGGCGGAACGCGGATTTCTCCCCATCCGATTTCTTAAAGAAATGACGCTTCCGCGACCCCGCCGCAAGGGCCCCCCGCCGGCGAAGCCGGCTAACCGAACAGCCCCGCGCAGCCGGCAAACCGAACAGTCCCCGGCGCAGCCGGCAAACCGAACAGTCCCCGGCGAAGCCGGCTAACCGACCAACCCGACCGCGCAGCCGGCGTTACCCGCGGCAGGCCTCGAGGATGAGGTCGAGCTGGTTCGCGAGCAGCCCGTAGCGTGGATTGAAACTGCCGTCGAGGGCTGCGGTGCCGATGGTGAAGAGGTCGGCGCCGGCCTCGCGGATCGCGTCGATCCGGGCCGGGGAATCGATCGAGCCGGCCACGATCACCGGCCGGTCGGTCGCGCCGCGCGCGGCACGGATGAGATCGAGCGGATCGGCCTCGGTCGCGCGATAGGCGAGCAGGTCGACGCCCGCGCAGCCGGCGGCAATCATGGCGCGGGTATCCGCCGCGATCTTCGCCGGATTGCCGCCGAGCTTCGTCGGTCGGCCCGTCGGCACGCCGGGGAACGGGTAATACTCGGTTTTGCTGCCCTTCAGCATCGCCACGATCTCGGTCACCTGGCTGCCGCCCATCAGGCGATCGACGCCGAGTGCAGCACCGGCTTCGGCCGAACGCAGGCAGGTATCGCGGTCGTTCGAGACCACTTCGAGATAGGTCGTCTTGCCGTCCTGCTTCATGCGGTCATGCAGCCGGCGCAGTGTCGCGAGATCGACGCCGACATCCTTGAAGCCGACATGGGTGAGCCCGACCGTTCGGATAGAATCGTAGACCTCGAGACAATCGGCGATGGTTTCGTCGTTGCGGGTCAGCATGAAAATAAAGTCCATCGCTCACCCCTTCGCGGGCCGGTTGCCGGATCCGCCGGCCAGCGCGGCCCCGCCGGCAAGCTCTGCACGCAACGGCCGGCCGAGCAAAGTTTCGATGGCGGCCTCGATCGAGGCGCCGCCATGCAGTACCGCCTCTACCGCAAAGCCGATCGGCATGTCGAGCCCGCGCTCTCGGGCGAGCGCGCCCAGTGCCGCCGCCGTCTCGACTCCTTCGGCGACCGTGCGCCGTTCGGCGAGGATCGCATCGAGCGACCGGCCGGCGCCGAGTTCGGCCCCGAGCGAGTAATTGCGCGATTGCGGGCTGGTGCAGGTGAGCAGGAGATCGCCAAGCCCGGACAAGCCCATCGTGGTCTCCGGCCGTCCGCCTTTGGCGCGGGCCAGAAGCTGAAGCTCGACCAGCGCGCGGCTCACGATTGCGGCGCGTGCATTCTCGCCGAGCCCGCGCCCGGCGATGATGCCGCAGCCGATCGCGAGCACGTTCTTGGTAGCACCGCCGACCGCGGCACCGATCGGATCGTCGGAGGCATAGGGTCTGAACCGCCTGGTGCCGAGTGCGGCCATCAGCGCCTCGACCATGCCGGCATCGCGCCCGGCGAGCGTCACCGCGGTCGGCAGGTCGCGTGCGACTTCGGCGGCGAAGGTCGGGCCCGACAGCATCGCAAGCGCGCGATCCGGCAACAGCTCGGCGACGATCTCCGGCATCAGGAGACCGCTGCCGCGTTCGATGCCCTTCGCACAGATGACGGCGGCGGCATTCCCCCAATGCGCGGCGATCTGCTCGAGCGTCGCGCGCAGATGCTGCGCCGGCAGCGCCAGCAACACGGCGTCGGCTTCGGCGACGATGGCAGGATCGGATGTGACGGCAATCGCGGGATCGATCCGGCAGCCGGGCAGATAGCGCTCGTTGACGCGGGTCGCAGCGATGGTCGCCGCCTGCTCGTTGCGGCGCGCGCAAAGCGTCACCTTGCGCCCGGCCCGGTGCGCGGCAATCGCCAGCGCCGTGCCCCAGGCCCCGGCGCCCAGCACGGCGATATGTTCGATCTCTGCTGCCATGGTCGGCAGCCTAGCGCCCGCTGGATAGCACTCACAATGGAATTGCCAACCCAACAACCGTCATTGCCGGGCTTGGGGGTCTGGCAATGACGACAGCCTCGCGCCCGCCACCGGTCACGCTCGCGCTGGATAGCACTCACAATGGAATTGCCAACCCAACAACCGTCATCGCCGGGCTTGACCCGGCGATCCACGGATCGACCGGGCGCCGTCGATGAGAGAGCGTTCAATCGCGATGCGCGATCTATCAGTATGGGACCGAGCGTCGGCACGGTGGATTGCCGGGTCAAGCCCGGCAATGACGATGGAGACCAAGCCGCCACCTGACTGGTGTGACGAATTGAATCGCCGCGGCGCCGTATGACGCGACGGCGGCGCCATCGGCGGCTAGACTGGATTGAACCGTAAGAGGAGCGCGCATGACCGAACCTGTCATCCTCGCCATCGACCAGGGCACGACATCGAGCCGCGCCATCGTCTTCGGCCGCGATGGTTCGGTCCGCGGCAGGGCGCAGCGCGAACTGCCGCAGATCTATCCGGCCAATGGCTGGGTCGAGCACGATCCGGAACGGATCTGGCAGGACACGCTCAAGGTGATGGCGGACGCGATTGCCGATGCCGGCATCGAGGCGAAGTCGGTTGCCGCCATCGGCATCACCAACCAGCGCGAGACGACGATTATCTGGGATCGCGCCAGCGGCCGGCCGATCGCGAACGCCATCGTCTGGCAGGATCGTCGCGGCGCGCCGCTCTGCGAAAAGATCGTCGCTGCCGGTCATGCCGACATGATCGCCGCACGCACCGGCCTCATCGTCGATTCCTATTTCTCGGCGACGAAGATTGCCTGGCTGCTCGATAATGTCGAAGGCGCGCGCGATCTCGCAAAACAGGGAAAGCTCGCCTTCGGCACGATCGACTGTTTCCTGCTCTGGCGGCTGACCGGCGGCAAAATGCACGCGACCGATGCGGCGAACGCCTCGCGCACCATGCTCTACGACATCCGAAAACAGCGCTGGGATCCCGAGCTGCTCGATCTGTTTGGCGTGCCCGCATCGCTTTTGCCGGACGTCGTCGACAATGCGGCGATCATGGGCACGGTCGCGGACGGGCAGGGGCCGGCGCGCATCTGCATCACGGGGATGGCCGGCGACCAGCAGGCGGCCTTGTTCGGCCAGGCCTGTTTCAAGCCTGGCATGGTGAAGAGCACTTACGGCACCGGTTGTTTCGCGCTGATCAACACCGGCACCGAACCGGTCGCGTCGAAGAATCGTCTCGTGACGACCATCGGTTATCGTCTCTCCGGCGTCACGCATTACGCCGTCGAGGGCAGCATCTTCAACGCCGGCACCGCCGTGCAATGGCTGCGCGACGGGTTGGGTCTCGTCGCGCATGCCGCCGAAACCGAGGCGCTGGCGCGTCAGGCGTCGTCGACCCGCGGCGTCTATCTGGTGCCCGCGTTTACGGGTCTCGGTGCGCCGCATTGGGATGCGAATGCGCGCGGCGCCCTGGTCGGCATCACGCGCGATGTCGGCAGGCCGGAGATCGCGCGCGCGGCGCTCGAAGCCGTCGCCTATCAGACGCGCGATCTGGTCGATGCGATGCGCGCCGACGGTGCGACGCCGCCGGCCGCGTTGCGCGTCGACGGCGGCATGGTCGCCAATAACTGGTTCCTGCAGTTCCTCGCCGACCAGCTCGGCATCGCGGTCGAGGTGCCGAAGGTGCCGGAGACGACCGCGCTTGGTGCCGCCTTCCTCGCCGGGCTGGGTGCCGGCATTTACAAATCGCTCGACGATGTGGCGGCGCTCTGGAAATCCGACCGGCGCTTCGAGCCGCAGATGAGCGTCGACGAGCGCGACTCTCTCTATGAAGGCTGGCAGCGCGCGGTGGGGCGGGTGCGGTAGAGCTTAATGAATCCTTCTCCCCCGATTCGGGGGAGAAGGATGCGCAGCGAAGCGGCGCGCTACGCGAAGCTGGTTGAGGGGGCATCGAAGCGACGGGCGTTGCGGGAACCCTCACCGCCGCGCTCACTGCCGCTTGCGCGTCCGCCCTCTCCGCAAGCGCAGGAGAGTGCAGATTGGGACCATTTCTACGAATCTCTCTTGACACAAATACCGTAAATCGCGTATAAAAATCGGGCCGGTTATCCGGGCTTTCGAGAGGAAGGGCGCGTCATGACCGCTCTAACTTGCGTAAAGCCTTCAGCCGACATTCGGGATCGCTGCACGGCCGAGCCGTGCCATCCCCGACGGCCCGCCCGGTCAGGCGGGCCACTCCGATCGCGGGATCCAGCGCAACCCGGTTATGGGGCGCGCGGCGACCGGGCCGCGGTGCCGTACACAGCGGCGCCGCTGCGCCAAGGCCCTGGCGGGTTCGAAGACCGTCGGGAAGGTGCCGTCAGATCGGGGTTCAAGTCGCGGCTTCGGACGCGCACAAGCCGTGGCCCTGAAAGCCCGGCACAACTGTGGAAGTCCGGTCCGCCTTTCTCATGAAAGTCCGACCGGCACCGGATGGCGCGGCTCCGCCGTGCAGCGATCGAAACCGAAACAATGCAGGCGATCGGAGCCACAAACGATGCGATAGCGACGACCACATTCACCAAACGTCTCATGGTTCGCCCTTCGACAAGCTCAGGGTAAGGCTCACCATGAGGATTTCGGTTCATCGTTGGCCGTAACAAGCCTGCCTCATCCCGAGCCTGTCGAACCTCATCCTGAGCCTGTCGAAGGATGAGCCTGTCGAAGGATGAGCCTGTCGAAGGATGAGCCT
>JBBDMS010000047.1:0-16951 GCA_040878185.1 Dongiaceae bacterium
CGATCCGGCGATCGGCTACGACTGGCAGAACTGGTCGATGATCAAGAGCCTGTTCAGCGGGCTGATGGACTATGCCCCGGGCACGACCGAACTGGTGCCCGATCTGGCCGAGAGCTATCAGATTTCCGAAGACGGTCTCACCTACACGTTCGAACTGCGCGACGGCGTCAAATTTCATAACGGCCGCGCGCTGACCGCGGGCGACATCAAATACTCGATCGAGCGCACGGTCGATCCGGAAACGCAGAGCCCCGGCCAGGGCTTCTTCGCCTCGATCGCGGGATTCGATGCGATGGCGGCGGGCGAAGCGACCGAACTTTCCGGTATCGCGACGCCCGACGACGATACGATCGTGTTCACTTTGTCGGCCCCGAACGCGACGTTCCTCCATGTATTGGCGATCAACTTCTCCTTCGCCGTTCCGAAGGAAGCGGTCGACGAGTACGGCGCCGATTTCGCGACCCATCCGGTCGGCACCGGCGCCTACAAGCTCGCCGAATGGACCCTGGGTCAGCGCCTCGTGTTCGAACGCAATCCCGATTATCACCATGCGGGCCTGCCCTATCTCGACAAGATCACGTTCGAGGTCGGCCAGGAACCGACGGTCGCCCTGCTGCGGCTGCAGCGCGGCGAGGTCGACGTGCTCGGCGACGGCATCCCGCCGGCGCAGTTCGAGGAAGTGATGAACGATCCGGCGAACGAGGGCCTGATCGTCGAAGGCGGTCAGCTCCACACCGGCTATGTCACGATGAACGGCAATGTCGCGCCGTTCGACAACGTGCTGGTGCGGCGCGCCGTCAATATGGCGATCAACAAGGATCGCGTGGTTCGCATCATCAACAATCGCGCGGTGCCGGCGAACCAGCCGCTGCCGCCTTTGATGCCGGGCTATGACGATGCGTATGAAGGCTACGCATTCGATCCGGAAGGGGCGAAGGCGCTGCTCGCCGAAGCCGGTTTCCCCGACGGGTTCGATACCCAGCTCTTCGTCATGAACACCGACCCGAACCCGCGCATCGCCCAGGCGATCCAGCAGGATCTGGCTGCCGTCGGCATCCGTGCCGAATTGCAGTCGCTGGCGCAGTCGACGGTGATCGCCGCCGGCGGCGAACAGGATCAGGCGCCGATGATCTGGTCGGGCGGGATGGCGTGGATCGCCGACTTCCCGGATCCGTCGAATTTCTACGGACCGATCCTGGGCTGCGGCGGTGCGGTGCAGGGCGGCTGGAACTGGGCCTGGTACTGCAACGAGGAGATCGACGCCAGGGCGACCGAGGCCGATGCGATGGTCGGCGACAATGTCGCGGCGGCTCGGCTCGATCTGTGGCGATCGATCTTCATCTCGATCATGGACGATGCGCCCTGGGCGCCGGTCTTCAACGAACAGCGCTTCACCATGCATTCGCCCCGGATCGGCGGCGAAGACGCGCTGTTCGTCGATCCGGTCCACATCCCCGTGAACTACAACCACGTCTACGCAACCGAACTGCAGTAGACGCGCGGCGGATTTGTCGATGGAATGCGCCCCGCGACCGGCCCGGGAATAACGGCGGCCGGTTGCGGGGACGCCGTTCCTTGTCAGGAAGGAGGCCGCCATGGCCCACCAATGCAGCCACACCATCCATAAATCGATCCATCATTTCGGCTGGGACAACGCGCTGCCGCCGCGGCTGATCGTGGCCCAGGGCGACACGGTGCAGTTCGACGCGGTCGACGCCTCCTGCAACCAGCTCGGCCCGAGCTCGACCGTCGCCGACGTCGCCAAGCTCGATTTCGGCAAGATCAATCCGGTGACCGGGCCGATCTCGATCGACGGCGCCGAACCGGGCGATGCGGTCAAGGTGACGATCCTCGGTTTCCAGCCTTCGGGTCATGGCTGGACTGCGAACATTCCGGGTTTCGGCCTGCTCGCCGACCAGTTCAGGGAACCGGCGCTGCATCTCTGGAAATACGATACCGCCGGCAAAATGCCCGCGGCCTACGGGCCCGGCGGCAAGGTACCGATCAAGCCGATGTGCGGCACGATCGGTCTCGCACCGGGCGCATCCGGTCATCATTCCATCGTTCCGCCGCGCAAGGTCGGCGGCAACATGGATATCCGCGACATGAGCGAGGGCGTCGAACTCTGGCTGCCGGTCGAAATATCGGGCGGCCTCTTTTCCTGCGGCGACATGCACGCCGCGCAGGGCGATGGCGAGATCTGCGGCACGGCGATCGAAACCGCGATGTCGATCGCGCTCAAGTTCGAGGTCAAGAAAGGCGCCAACCTGCCATCGCCAATGTTTCGCACGCCGGGGCCGGTGACGCGCCATGCCGATTCGAAAGGCTACGATGTCACTACGGGGATCAGCCCCGATCTGATGGAAGGCGCGCGCGCCGCCGTCTCCGCCATGATCGACCTGCTGGCGCGAATGCACAAGATGTCGGCGGTCGAGGCTTATATCCTTTGCAGCGTCGCGGGCGATCTGCGCATCAGCGAGATCGTCGATCAGCCGAACTGGATCGTTTCCTTCTACTTCCCGCGCGCCGTCTTCGAATGAGCGTTGCGCCGGCCGCCAGGATCGAGCCCGCGCGGCCGCTCCTGTCGGTCGAGGCGCTCGATGTCGGATTCCGCACCGAAGCGGGTTTCGTGCGCGTGCTCGACGGTGTGGGTTTCACGGTCGGTGCCGGCGAAACGGTCGGTCTGGTCGGCGAATCCGGTTGCGGCAAAAGCGTTTCCGCCATGTCGATCATGCGCCTCATCCCGACGCCGCCGGCTGTGATCGAAGGCGGCCGCATTCTGTTCGACGGACGCGATCTGCTCGGCCTCGGCGAAAGAGAGATGCGCGCGGTGCGCGGCGATCGCATCGGCATGATCTTCCAGGAGCCGATGACCAGCCTCAACCCGACCTTCACGATCGGCTTCCAGATCGCCGAAGTGCTGCGGCTCCATCGCGGGCACGATCGCGCGCGGGCCGAGCAGGAGATCGTCGAGATGCTGCGCGCAGTCGGTGTCGGCGCGCCCGAGCGGCGCCTTCGGCAATATCCGCATCAGCTCTCCGGCGGCCTGCGCCAGCGCATGATGATTGCGATGGCGCTCGTCTGCCGGCCGGCCCTGCTGATCGCCGACGAACCGACGACCGCGCTCGATGTCACGATCCAGGCACAGATTCTCGATCTGCTGCGTCGCCTTCAGGAACAGATGGGCATGGGCGTGCTGCTCATCACGCACGATCTTGGAATCGTCGCCGAAATGTGCGACCGCGTCGTCGTCATGTATGCCGGTCACGTCGTCGAGCGCTGTTCGGCGCGCGCGCTGTTTCGGGAGCCCCGCCATCCCTACCGCGCCGGGTTGTTGCAGGCGACGCCGCGGCGGGCGCCGCGCGGCAGCCGGCTGCCGACGATTCCGGGCGTCGTCCCGCCGCCGGGCCGGCGCGGCACCGGTTGTCCCTTCGCCGATCGTTGTTCGCGCGTGCTCGATCGCTGCCGCCGTGAGATGCCGCCTTTGGCGCCGCTCGCGGCGGGGCACGAGGCTGCCTGCTGGAATCCGGTACCGGCGGTGACGGCATCGTGAGCGCAGTCCCGATCCTCGAGGCGAGGGATCTCGTCAAGCGCTTCCCGAGCCGCGACGGTCACGGCGCCATTCAGGCGCTTTCCGGTGTATCGCTCGCTTTGCAGCCGGGCGAAACGCTCGGCATCGTCGGTGAATCCGGTTGCGGCAAATCGACGCTCGCCCGCGTTCTCTTGCGTCTCATCGAACCCGATTCCGGCACGATCCGTTTCGAGGGTGCCGATTTTCGGGCGCGCGGCGTGGCCGATCTGCGCCGCGCCCGTCGCGACATGCAGCTCGTGTTCCAGGATCCCTACGCATCGCTCGATCCGCGTTTGCGCATCGGCAGCATCGTCGCCGAACCGCTGGTGATCCACGGGATCGGCGATCGCGCTGCGCGCCGCCGCCGGGTCGCCGAACTGCTCGAACTGGTCGGGCTCGATCCGGACGCTGCCATGCTCTATCCGCACGAGTTTTCTGGCGGACAGCGCCAGCGCATCGTGATCGCACGCGCGATCGCGCTCGAACCGAAACTGGTGATCGCCGACGAACCTGTCTCGGCGCTCGACGTCTCGATCCAGTCGCAGATCCTCAACCTGCTGTCGGATCTGAAACGACGCCTGGGTCTCTCATATATTTTCATCTCGCACGATCTCGGTATCGTGCATCACATGAGCGATCGCGTCGCGGTCATGTATCTCGGACATGTCGTCGAGATGGCGCCGGCCGAGCAGCTGTTCGAGGATCCGCGCCATCCCTACACCCAGGCGCTGATCTCGGCGATCCCGGAACCCGATCCCACGCGCGTGCGAAAGCGCGTCGTCCTCAGCGGCGACCTGCCGAGCCCGGAGGCGCCGCCGCCCGGCTGCCCGTTCCATCCGCGCTGTCCGCAGGCGATGCCGGTCTGCCGGGAAACATTTCCGGCCGTGACGGATTTCGTGGACGCTCCGCCGGGCGCTCCGGACCCGCATCGCGTCTGGTGCCATCTTTATCCGGCGGGGTGAGTGACGGCGCGCTCCAGGCGGATGCGCGCTTTCAGCGTTCCCCCTCCCGCATGCCAAGGGTCGGCCGCGGCAGAGTGCCGCGTGCGCGAGGCATAGGGAATTTACAATTTTCCCCCTCCCCTTGCGGGAGGGGGTTAGGGGGAGGGGTGTCGATCCGCGGACACATCAGGGAAATGCGCAGCAACCCGACAGATGCCGAGCGGCGTCTATGGGAACGTTTTCGCCGCAAGCAAATCGCCAATGCGAGATTTCGGCGTCAGTATCCTCTCGGACGTTACATCGTGGATTTCATTTGTCTGCCCGCTCGGCTGGTTATCGAAGTCGACGGTGGCCAGCACGATCTGCAAGCGGAGGCCGATGAGGTGCGAACGCAATGGCTGGAATCACAGGAGTATCTTGTCGTGCGATTCTGGAACAATGACGTGCTGTCGAACACCGATGGCGTGGTCGAGCGGATCAGGGACATGGTGCGAATGAGGCTCGATACCCCTCCCCCTACCCCCTCCCGCAAGGGGAGGGGAAGTAAGGCGCGCCCTATGCCGCCTGCGCCGCGCCGCGTCAATGGATTTCCATATACTCGCTGCGTTCCCAGTCGGTGACGTGGGCATGAAAGCGCGCGAGCTCATAGCGCTTGAGGACCGTGAACACATGCACGAGATCCTTGCCGAGCATTGCCTGCATTTCCTTGTCGGCGGCGAGTGCGTCAAGCGCCGCCTCGAGCGACTGCGGAAAGAGCGGCAGGCTCATATCTTCTTCGGCGGGCCCTTTGACCGCGGCCTGCAGCTTGCGCTTCTTCCTGATGCCGATAAGTCCGGCGGCGAGGGTCGCTGCCGCGCTGAGATAGGGATTCGAGACGGCGGATGCGGCGCGCATCTCGATATGCGTTGCCTCGTCCTTGGTCGCCTTGACGCGGACCATCGCGGTGCGGTCCTCGATGCCCCATGAGATGCGGCTCGGCGCGAAGGTATGCGGCTTCAGCCGGTGATAGCAGTTCGGCGTCGGTCCGATCAGCGGCATCATGGCGGCGCCATGATCGACGATGCCCTGCACGAACGAGCGGCAGGTCGCCGACAGACCGTCTTTGTCCTTCGGATCGAGAAATACGTTCCGGCCGCCGCGCCGGTTCACGAGGCTGATATGGTAATGACAGCCCGAGCCCGCGCGATCGGCCCAGGGTTTCGACATGAAGGTCGCGTGATAGCCCATGCGGTGCGAGAGTTCCTTGACCGCATTCTTGAAGGTGAAAGCCTTGTCGGCACCGGCGAGGTTCTTGCCCGGACCGTAATTGATCTCGAACTGCGAGCCGGCATACTCGCAGTTATGCGTGATGATATCGATGCCGAGCGCCTCGAGCTGGTCGACCAGCTCGCTGATCTCCGGCACATACTCGTTGCGCACGTTGTTGAAGATATGCACGCCGCCGAACAGCGGCTCCATTTCCTTGGTCAGGAAATAGAACTCGAATTCGTGGCCCATGACGACATCGAAGCCCAGCTTGTTCGCCTCGTCGATCAGCCGGCTCAGCACCCGGCGCGGCGAGGATTCGAGCGGCACGCCGTTCATCGAGATGTCGCACACGACCTTGGCGGTGCCCTCCATCCACGGAATCGGGATCAGCGTGTCGAAATCCGGGAACAGCATCGAGTCCTGGTAGTTTACTTCCTCGTTGAGGCCGGTCCCCGGCACGACCGACGACGCGGTATCGAGCGCAAGAATTCCGCCGTACATGTTGAGGCCCTTGCGCGAATACCCGGCGACCTTGTCGATCGGAATCAGCTTGTAGCGCGAGACACCGTGCATGTCGGGCAGCTCGAACCGGACATGGCGGATGCCGTCCTTGCGCAACCGGCTGACGATGCTGTCGATGCGGTCGGCCATAATATCCCCCTGGTGGCGTAACAATGTTTTGGCGATCGCCGGCGCGATTGCCGCGTCCGTCACGATTGCTCGCGAGAATAGCGAAGCCGGGTGACGGCAGGCAAGGCAGGGCGGCCTCGCGGCGCTTGACCCGTGCCCGAATTTCCATTCGGATAGCCGCCATGCATCCTGGGTGTCGTCAATGATGAAGATCGATCCCGCGCGTACCGATCTGGCGCGCGAATTCAAGGAACATCCGTTCGGCCCGCATTCGACCGATCTCCGCCGCATCCTGCTGATCTTTCGCGACGGATCGGCGCGCGGAAAGTTGATGGTCGCGGCTTGCGGCGACGGCTACTGCCTCGCCCAGGTCGGACCAAAGCGCGGCGATCCGATCCACTATCACAGCGACCGGGTTTTTGCGCATCTCGGCGATGCGTTCTGGGCCGTGTTCCAGGCCCGCTGGGAACAGGCGACGGGCAGCAAGCCCGCCGTCGACTGACGCCTCACGCATCCGGGAACGCGCACATGTATCGTCTTCTGGGTTACACCGATCGCTGGTCTGTTCAGCCGGGCCAAACCATCGCCTTCAAGGTGTCGAGCGAGCTCGCTGGCAAATACCAGGCGCGCCTGCTCCGGGTGCGCAACGGCGACAGCAACCCGAAGGGCCCCGGCATACGAACGACGCCGGTCGCGGCGGCGTTCGAGGGCGAGTATCCGGCGCGCTTCCAGGAAACGCATGCCGGTTCCTATGTGCGGATCGACGACGCGTCGCCGTTCCAGCTCGAATCGTTCACGCTGCAGGCCTTTCTGTTGCCGACCATGGTGGGCGACCGGCCGCACGCGATCATGGGCAACTGGGACGACGATCAGGGTGCGGGATACGGATTGATCCTTGATGGTCAGGGCGCCGTGGCCCTGTTGCTGGGCGATGGTGCGGGCGGCCGTGTGCAGATTTCGACCGGCGTGCCGGTGCTGAAACACAACTGGACCTTCGTGAGCGCGCGCTTCGATGCGGCAAGCGGCACGGCGACCGTCTCCCAACAGCCGCTGGCCGCCTTCGCGGGCGGCCTGGGTGCCGGCAGCGTCGAGGAAATCATGTCGATCCGGCCGGCCGGCGGCGGCGATTTCCTGCTGGCCGCCTGGAATGGCGCGGGCAAGGCGGCCGCCGGTCATTACGATGGCTGCATCGACACTCCGCGCGTCGCCTCGCGCGCGCTTGAGGAATTCGAATGCGAGACGCTGCACGATCGAGTGCCTTTGTCGCTGGCGGGCGATATCGTCGCGGCGTGGGATTTCTCGCGCGACATTCCGACAGCGAAGGTCAGCGACATCTCGGTTCATCGCCGTCACGGGCGCATCGTCAATCTGCCGACTCGCGCCCAGAAAGGCTGGCGCTGGAACGACACCGAATATGACTGGAAGAAGCAGCCCTCGCATTACAGCGCGATCCATTTCCATCGCCACGATCTCTACGACTGCGGTTGGGAAACCGATTTCGACTATGCCGTGCCCGACGATCTGAAGAGCGGCGTTTATGCCGTCGAACTCATGCAAGGCGACGAGCGCGACACAATCGTCTTCTTCGTCCGCCCGAAGCGCGGCACCCGGCAATCCGATCTCGCCTATCTCATTCCCACCGCGAGCTATCTGGCCTACAGCAACCATCACATGATCACGGACTGGGGTTTCGGCGAGAACGTCTCGACCAACTTCCTCGTCCTCGGCGCGCAGGAGCAGTTTCTCGAGACGCACTGGCAATATGGCCAGTCGAACTATGACAGTCACGAAGACGGCAGCCCGGTCTATTTCGTGTCGCGCCTGCGGCCGATCGTGCATATGCGGCTCGATTCGGACATCTGGGAGTTCAACGCCGATCTGCACATTACCGACTGGTTCGAAGAAAAAGAGATCCCGTACGATATTATCACGGACGAAGATCTGCATGAAGAAGGTGTCCGCCTGCTTGCGGACTATCGCTGCGTCGTGACCGGGACGCATCCCGAATATTACTCGCGCGAGATGCTCGATGCCGTCGAGGCCTACAAGGCGAAGGGCGGCCGCTTCCTCTATACCGGCGCCAACGGCTTCTACTGGCGCGTCGCGTTCTCCGATGCGTTTCCGGGTGCGATGGAAATGCGCCGCGCCGAAGATGGCATGCGCGGCTGCTATTCCGAGGGTGGCGACTATTACATGCAGTTCACCGGCGAGCTCGGCGGTCTGTGGCGGCGCATGGGTCACGCGCCGCAGAAGGTCGCCGGCACCGGTTTCACGGCGCAGGGCTTCGATCGGGCCGAGCCCTATCGCCGCACCGAGGCAAGCGAAGATCCGCGTGCGGCGTTCATCTTCGAGGGGATCGGGCGCGAAGAACCGATCGGCAATTTTGGCCTGGTCGGCGGCGGTGCTGCGGGCTGGGAGATCGATCGCGTCGATTTCGCACTCGGCACGCCGCCGCACACGCTGGTCGTCGCCCTCGCCGATAATTTTTCGCACGCCTATCACTGGGTCAAGGAAGAGTTCAATCACACCCAGTCGGCCATCAACGGCGAAACCCAGAAGATGGTGCGTTGCGACATGGTGTTCTTCGAATGCCCGAACGGCGGTGCGGTGTTTTCGACCAGCTCGATTTCCTGGGGCGGCTCGCTGTCGCATAACGGCTACAAAAATAATGTCAGCCAGATCATGGAAAACGTGGTGCGCCGCTTTCTCGATCCGACGCCCTTTCCGCCGCCCGGCGGTTGAGCGGATACTGATCCGCCCCCGTCGCGCCCGTATCGCATCGCACCAGTACCGCATCGCACCAGTATCGAATAGCGCCAGTAGCAAATCGCGCCAGTAGCAAATCGCGCGAGTACCGAAGGAACCGCAATTCATGCGCCTCGAGGGTCGATCGATCGTCGTCACCGGCGCCGGGCGTAATCTCGGACGCGCCAGCGTCGAGTTGTTCGCGCGCGAGGGTGCCGCGGTCGTTGTAACGGACATCAATCTGGCCGATGCCGAAGCGGTTGCGGCCGGGATCGTCAAAGAAGGCGGTCGCGCGATCGCGATCCGCAGCGACGTAACGAAGGAATCCGATTGCCATGCGATGGTCGCGGCGGCGGAAAAGGAATTCGGCGCGCTCGACGGCATCTTCAACAATGCAGGCATCGCGATGCCCGACGATGCGGGGCCGGTCGATACGCCGCTCGCGAGCTGGGAGAGAACGATCGCGGTCAACCTGACCGGCGTCTTCCTCGGCTGCCGTGCCGCGATCCCCGCGATGCTGCGCGCCGGCCGCGGCGCGATCGTGAACATGGGATCGATGACGGCGTTTCTCGGCTCTGCGACGCCGCAGGTCGCCTATGCGACCGCGAAAGGCGGGGTCGTCGCGATGACGCAGGAAATCGCGATGGTCTATGCGCGGCAGAATATCCGCGCGAACGCGCTCTGCCCCGGACCGGTGCGGACCGAACTCATCGAACATCTGGTCGCGGACAAGGCGGCGCTCGAACGCCGCCGCGTGCACATGCCGCTCGGCCGCTTCGGCGAACCGCATGAAATCGCCGCCGCCGCGCTGTTCCTGATGAGCGACGAATCGAGCTACATGACCGGGCAGAGCCTGATGGTCGATGGCGGCATCACGCGGGCCTATACGACGCCGCTCGACGAATAGGTCCCCACCGCCGGCTCCGGCCGCCTTGCGCCCGATCCGGCGTTTTACGGCGCCGTCTCGTCCGGGTGCGGCTGTTTCAGACCCGCCGCCGCGTTGAAGGCGACGGCGCCGATTACACAGATTCCGCCGATCAATGTCAGCATCGTCGGCACCTCGTTGGCGCCCAGCCAGGCCCAGAGAATCGCCAGCACCGGTTCGGTCAATCCGAGCAGCCCGATCTGTGCCACCGGAACATAACGCGTGCCGAGCGCGAGCAGAACGAATCCGCCGGCGTTCTGCACGATGCCGAGGATGAGCGCGATGTTGAAATCATGCGGCGTCAGCGCGAACGAATCGACCTGCGTCGCCGCAATCGCTGCGGAGATGAGACCGGCGATAAAGGCCGCCGGCAGCATGTCGATCTTCCGCCCGCCGCGCAGCAGCACGATCATCAGCGAGAAGGTGAAGATCGCGAGGAACGCAAACAGAATGCCGGCGAGCGAGCCGCCGCCGATACCCTCGATCACCGTGACGATCAGCCCGGCAACCGCAACCGCGATCGCGAACCAGGTGCGCGGCCCGACCCGCTCCTTGAGGATCGCCCAGCCCATCAGCGCGACGCAGACCGGTCCCGCCGCCATCACGACCATCGCGGTCGCAACCGTCGTCAGCGTCAGCGCCAGCAAATAGCCGACGAACGATGTTCCCATGACGGCGGCGATCAGAATTCCCATCCAGCCGACCTGGCGGAAGGCCTGCGGCAGCTTCGTCCTGTAACGCAGCACGAGCCAGAGCAGCAGCGTCGCCGAAAAGATGATCGAGCGGTAGAACAGCAACTGCCAGCCGTCCGCCTGCTCGACGAACCGCAACGTCACCCCGGCGATCGAGAGACACACCGCGCCGCCCACCACCATCAGAATGCCGAGAAGATAGCGGCGCCGCGCGATGCGCGTCGCCGATTGCGCCGGCTCGCCTGTTGCTGTCACGTCGCCCATCGGTTGCGTCCCCCGCCGGATCTCGAATGGATGGCTGTTCCGGCCCCGCTTGCGATCCCGCCCGCGCCGCAGCGTCCCGCAGGGCAGACGGGCGGGCGCCGAATTCGCCTCTAACTACAGGGAAGGCATAAGGAATCTGCGGATGCGAAGCGGGGCATCATGCCGGCGTGCGCGGCCCTGTGTCGAGGCCGAAAAGTGATATACTCCGCATCCCCCAAAAACGGCGGGGACCGATGAACAAGCTCGTTCGAGACTTCGTTGCCGATCTTGAGGCGGTCTCGCATTTCGACGCCGCCTTCGATTCGCTGGCCAACGCCATCGCCGATTTCGGATTCCAGACCGTCGATTACGGTTTCGTCCGCAATCCGGTCGGGCCGAACGGGAAACTGCGCCCGATCAAACTTCATCTGCGCAATTTCCCAACTCGGTTCGAGGATGTCTGGGGTCAGTTCGCGGTCAGCGACCCGATGTATCTGGCCGGGCTGCGGCGATCGGTCCCGATCGACGTGACGACGATCCGCGAATGGGTCTGTACCGACTCGCGTCGCCAGCGCGCCTGGTCCTATCTCGATCGCGCCTGTCTGACGCAATCCGTGCTGATCCCGATGCATCTCCCGGGCGGCGGCTATGCGACCGTCGCCGCCTATTGGCGCGACCGGCTGCCCGACGATCAGTGGCAGAGTGTCTTCGAACGCGCACACGATCCGATCTTCCTGATGGCGCATCATTTCCACGACACCCTCTCCCGTCTCTCGCTGCTGCCCGGCGAAAGCGGCGAGGTTGTGCGGCTGACGGCGCGCGAGCGCGAATGTCTCGACCTGATCGCGCAGGGCAAGACGACGGACGAGGCAGCGGCATTGATCGGCCGTTCGTCGGTCACCGTCCGCTTCCATCTCGGCAATGCCTTCAGGAAGCTCGGTGCCACCAACCGTGTCGGTGCGATCGCCGAAGCGCTGAAGCTCGGGTTCATCTCGCTTCACTGATCGTCCGCCGCACGGTCTCGCGGCAAAAGCCCGGTTTCCGGCGATACCTAGCCAAAGCGCTAGGTTGTTGGCCGGCGCCGGCCAAGCGTACCTTTTACGCAAGGGTGGCCTCGAAGCGCATCCCGTTCCCAACAAAAAGAAAATCCGGTTCCGGATTCAGCCTAACTGGGAGGACAAGATGAAGAATTTTTCACGGATCAGCCGACGCGGCCTGATGCGTTCGACCGCGGCGGCCGCGGCATCGCTGCCGCTGATCTCGCGGCTCGCCGCTGCGGAAGACGAACTGGTCTGCGGCGGTATCTATGTCGGCGCGAAGGACGATTACGGCTACAACCAGGGCCAGGCGGTCGCGGTCGCGAAGGTCGCCGAAATTCCGAACGTGCGGGTCATCGAGGAAGCGATGGTGCCCGAGACGGCCGAAGTCCAGAAGACCATGCAGAGCATGATCGAACTCGACGGCGCGAAGGTGATCTTCGCAACGTCCTACGGCTACTACGATCCCCATGTGCTCGAGATGGCCGCCAAATATCCCGACGTGCATTTCTTTCATTGCGGCGGCTGGTGGGAAGAAGGTCAGCCGACGAACATCACCGCCTACTGGGCCAACGTCGATCACGGCCAGTACATCAACGGCATTCTCGCCGGCCATCAGACCCAGACCGGCAAACTCGGTTTCGTTCCCGCCGTGCCGATTCCGGTCCTGCTGCGCGCGATCAACAGCTTCACCCTCGGTGCGCAGAGCGTGAACCCCGATATCACGACCCAGATCATCTGGACCGGCGACTGGAACGTGCCGGTCAAGGAAGCCGAAGCCGTCAACAGTCTCGCCGACCAGGGATGCGACGTCGTCTCCTGCGATCTCGACAGCCCCAAGGTCGTCGTCGAGACGGCGGAGCGACGCGGCATCTATAGCTGCGGCGTCTATGCCGACCAGTCGGCGCTCGCACCGAACGGGTTCCTCGCCAGCGCGATCGGCGACTGGAGCGTGCTGTTCATCGAATCGATCGAGAAGATGCGGGCGGGCGAGCCTCTGCCCAACTCGGTGCTCGGCGGCTTCGCAGACGGCATGGTCAAGATGAGCGAATATGGTCCCGCGGTCAGCGCCGAGGCACGCGCCGCCGCCGATGCGGCACGCGCCGGCATTCTCGATGGTTCGCTGGAAATCTACACCGGCGAGATCAAGGACAATAACGGCAATGTCGTCGTGCCGGCCGGCACGACCTACAGCTACGACGATCCGTTCCTCGAACAGATCGACTGGCTGGCCGAAGGGGTCATCGGATCGCCGACGATCTGAGCGATCGTCTGATAGGGTATGGCGGCAACGCCCGATCCGCCGAAAAGCAGATCGGGCGTCCGTCGCAATCCTCCGGCTGTGAGCGACACTCACCATGATTCGAGCGATCGCAATTCCGCTCTTTGCAATTGGTCTGGCGATGGCCCTGTTCGGGCTGTTCGTCGCTGCGGTCGGCGCGGATCCGTTTGCCGTCTATGCCTCGATCTATCGGGCCGCGTTCGGCAGCATGTTCTCGTGGGAGAACACGCTGGTCCGCGCCGCACCCTTGATGCTGATCGCGCTCTGCACGGCCATTCCAGCGCAAATGGGCCTGCTCGTCATCGGCAACGAAGGGGCGGTCATGCTGGGCGGGCTTGCCGCCGCGTCGGCGGGGCTGCTGCTTACCGGTTTTGCAGCACCCATCGGTATGCTCGGCATGGCGCTCGCCGGCATCGTCGCCGGCGGCCTCTTCATTGCGGCGGTCGGCGCGCTCAGGCACTGGCGCGGCGTGAACGAAACGATCAGCAGTCTCCTGATGGCGTTTCTCGCCTTCGCCGTGTTCGATCATCTGGTACAGGGTCCGCTGCGCGATCCCAGCACATTCAATTATCCGGGCACCTACCCGATCGACGATGCGTTCCGCATCGGCATGATCCCCGGCTTCGAAGTGCATTGGGGTCTTGTGATCGGCATCGTCGCCTGTGTGCTCGCCTGGCTTTTGATCCGCTACAGCACGTTCGGTTTCGCGCTCAGGATCTGCGGCAACAATCTGCGCGTCGGTCAGATGGCGGGCCTGCCGATCGGCCGGCTGGTCCTCATCTCCTGCGGCCTTGGCGGCGGTGCCGCCGGTCTTGCCGGCACGATCGAAGTTGCGGCCGTGCTCGATCGTGCCAGCAGCGCGCTCCATGTCGGCTATGGCTGGAGCGGCATCCTGGTGTCGTTCATCGCGCGGCATAATCCAATCGCGATCATTCCCGCCGCCATCGCACTCGGCGGCATCCGCGCCAGCGGCGGCCTCCTGCAGCGTTCGCACGATCTGCCCGATGCGACCGTCCTGGTGTTCGAGGGCATCGTCTTCCTCGTCGTCCTGTGGAGCGAAACCCTGTACGGCCGCGGACCGATCTTCCGCCTGAGGGCCCGTCATGGAAACAACTGAAGCGCTGGGCTGGATCGGCGTGCCGCTGGCGGTGCTGAGTGGCGCGATCAGGGTCGGCACGCCCTTCCTCTATGTCAGTCTCGGCGAATGCATTACCGAGAAAGGCGGTCGCATCAATGTCGGCCAGGAGGGCATCCTGGTGATGGGCGCGATGGTCGGGTTCGCGGTCTCCTATCTCAGCGGATCGCCCTGGCTCGGCGTGCTGGCCGCGGCCGGCGCCGGCAGTCTCCTCGGCATGATGCATGCGCTCTTCTGTTCGGCGCGCCGCGTCAACGATATCGCGATCGGCATCGCACTCATGCTGTTCGGCAGCGGGCTCGCCTTCTTCTTCGGCAAGCCGTTCCTCAATCCGAGCGCGCCGCAACTGCCGGCGATTCCTTTCGGCTGGTGGAGCGACAGCCCGCAGATCCGCTCCGCGCTTGAGATCAACCTGCTGTTCATCATCGGGCTCGGCCTGGTGCCGCTGATCTCCTGGGGCTTCCGCTATACGCGATGGGGCCTGATGCTGCGCACCGTCGGCGACAGCCGCGATGCGGCGCTCTCGCTCGGCATTCCGATCAACCGGGTGCGGCTGGTCGCGACCATGCTGGGCGGCGCGTTGAGCGGCATCGGCGGCGCCTTTCTCTCGCTCTATTACCCGGGAAGCTGGAACGAAGGCCTGTCCAGCCTGCAGGGTCTGATGGCGGTCGTGCTCGTGATCTTCGCGCGCTGGGATCCCGTGCGCTGTCTGTGGGCCGCCCTGCTGTTCGGCGGCGCGGGCGCGCTCGCACCCGCGTTGCAGTCCGTCGGGGTCACCACCGGCTATCAGCTCATCGCGGCGGCACCCTATGTGCTGACGCTCGCCATCATGATCATGACCTCTTCGCCGCGACGCGGCCTCGTCGGCGCGCCGGGCGAACTGGTCCTCAATCGCTAGCAAGGGAAGAGCCAACATGGAGCGCTATGTCGACGCGCAATCGTACCCGTTTCCCTATAACGGCGATCTGCGCCCCGAGAACACGGCCATGCTGGTGATCGACATGCAGGTCGATTTCTGCGGCTATGGCGGCTGGTGCGACCTGCTCGGCGTCGACATGGATTTCATGCGCTCGCCGATCAAGGGCGCGGTCAGGGTGCTCGAGGCCGCACGCCGGGGGAACTATCCGGTCATCTATACGCGCGAAGGCCATCGGCCGGACGGTTCGGACCTGACCGAGGTCAAGCGCTTCCGCAGCCGGCGCATGGGGCCGGGCATCGGCGATAACGGCAAGCTCGGGCGCAATCTGGTGCGCGGCGAGCCCGGCTGGCAGATCATTCCCGAGCTGACACCACTGCCGGACGATCCGATCATCGACAAGGCCGGCAGCGGCGCGTTCTACGCGACCGAACTCGAACATATGCTGCGCCGCCGGAAGATCCAGAATCTCGTGATCTTCGGCGTGACGACGGAGGTCTGCGTCAACACCACCCTGCGCGAGGCAAGCGATCGCGGCTTCGACAATCTGCTGCTCGAGGATTGCTGTGCCGCGACGGTACCGGAACTGCACAAGGCGGCGGTCGAGATCGTGCGCAGCCCCGACAGCATCTTCGGAACCGTCAGCGTATCCGGGAAACTGATCGACGTGATCCGATGACGGCAACCGGCACCCCGCATCCGCCGACCGTCGAGATTCGCGGCCTCAGCAAGCGCTTCGGCGCGCTGCAGGCCCTCGACGACGTGTCGCTGCGGCTCGAACCGGGCGCGTTCCATGCGCTGCTCGGCGAGAACGGTGCTGGCAAGAGCACCTTCGCCAAATGTTTGATGGGTTATCACCGGCCCGACAGCGGCAGCGTTTGGATCGACGGCACGGAAACCCGGATCGCGAACCCGCGCGATGCGCATGTTGCGGGCCTCGGCATGGTCTACCAGCATTTCTCGCTGGTTCCGCACATGACCGTTGCCGAGAATCTCGTCGTGGCGCGCTACGATAATCCCTTCGTTATCGACTGGCGGAAGGAGCATCGTGCGCTCGACGAATTCCTCGAGCGCACGCCCTTCCGCATCGACCCCAGGCGCACCGCGGGGTCGCTCGCCGCCGGCGAGAAGCAGAAAGTCGAGGTGCTGAAGCAGCTCTATCTCAATCACCGGTTCATCGTTCTCGACGAGCCGACCAGCGTGCTGACGCCCGGCGAGGCGGATGAACTGTTCGGCACGCTGCGCGGCATGTGCCGCGAGCAATCGCTCACCGTCCTGCTGATCACCCATAAGTTCCGCGAGGTGTTCGAGTTCGCAGCCGATGTCAGCGTGCTGCGACGCGGCAAACTGGTCGCGCAGGGCCCGGTGGGCGAATTCGATCGCGCGCGTCTCGCCGAGGTGATGGTCGGTTCCGAGCGCATCGCCAAACCGGTCGACCGGCTGCCGCCGATGGCGGGCGATGTGCGGCTCGAGCTGCGCGATCTCGCGGCCGACAACGACCGCGGCAGCACGGCGGTTGCCGGTGTCTCGCTTTCGGTGCGGGCCGGCGAGATTCTCGGTGTCGCCGGCGTTTCCGGCAACGGCCA
>JBBDMS010000048.1:0-27187 GCA_040878185.1 Dongiaceae bacterium
GGTCGCGGCCGACTGCGGCAAGGGGGAGGGGGTTATAGAGAGAACGCTCAAAAATTTGCGTTCACACAAACTCAAAATACCCTTCCCCCTTGCGGGGGAGGGATAGGGTGGGGGTATGCAGCGTCGGTTGCATGCAGCGTCGGTTGCATGCAGCGTGCGGGCCTCCGTCTACCCCCGCACGGCCTTCGCCAGGTCGCGCCAGGGCGCGATGTCCCAGAAGCCGCGCGCAGCGCCCGATGTCGAGGGCAGCACGAAGATCTGCGTGTCGCCGATCGTCTCTGTCTGCAGTCCGTAATTGCAGGCGCCGCCGATTACGAGCTGCCCCGCCGTCTTGCTGGTCGTCGCGAGAAAACGCGGTTTGTATTTCAGAACGCGCCGGCGCACGCCGTCGGGATCGTGCGCGGCTTTGGTCAGTTCGATATCGCGGCCGATTTCCGTCTTGTTGACGTCGGTGAGGCCGATGCCCCATTGCGGCAGCAGGCGGAATTCCTCGGGCGCAAGCAGACGCGGGGTGAGGCCGATCTCATGGAGCGTCGGCCAGAAGCGGTTGCCCGGATGCGCGTAATAGGCACCGCGCGCAGCCGAAACGCGGCTCGGTGCCATGCCGCAGAACACGATCGAGAGGTCCGGCTGCAGAATGTCGGGAAGGATCGGCATCGGCGGAAAGCGCCGATCAGGTTGCGGCCGCTGCCCGCGCGCTCGCGCGTTCGCGGATGCTCTCGCTCTTGAGCTGGCCGCAGGCGGCCATGATGTCGCGGCCGCGCGGCGTGCGCACCGGTGCCGCATAGCCGGCATCGAACAGCATCTGGCTGAACCGCTCGATCGTTTCGGGCGTCGAACATTCGAACGGCGCGCCGGGCCAGGGGTTGAACGGAATCAGGTTCACCTTGGCCGGCACGTCCTCGATCAGCTTGATGAGGGCACGCGCGTCGGCCGGCGTGTCGTTCACGTCCTTCAGCATCACATACTCGAAGGTGATGCGCCGCGCGTTCGAGAGGCCGGGATATTCGCGGCAGGCGCGCATCAGCTCGGCGATCGGGTATTTCCTGTTGATCGGCACGATCGCATCGCGGATCTCGTCGGTGACGGCATGCAATGAGATCGCAAGATTGACGCCGAGTTCCCTGCCGGCGCGCTCGATCATCGGCACCACGCCCGCCGTCGACAGCGTGATGCGCCGCTTCGAGATCGCGATGCCCTCATGGTCCATCACGATCTTCAGCGCCTTCGCGACATTGTCGTAGTTAAAGAGCGGCTCGCCCATCCCCATCATCACGATATTGGAGAGCTGGCGCCCGTCCGGCGGCGACGGCCATTCGCCCAAGGCATCGCGCGCCAGCATCACCTGGCCGATAATTTCGGCGGCGGAGAGATTGCGCACCAGGCGCTGCGTGCCGGTATGGCAGAATTTGCAGGTGAGCGTGCAACCGACCTGCGAGGAAACGCAGAGCGCGCCGCGATCCTCTTCGGGGATATGTACGCATTCGACTTCCTGCGCATCGTCGAATTTGAGCAGCCATTTACGCGTGCCGTCGATCGACTGGCGATCGATCGTCACCGTCGGCCGCCCGACGACATAGCGATCCGCGAGCAGCGCACGCAGCTCTTTCGCGAGCGTGGTCATCGCATCGAAATCGGTGGCGCCCCGATGATAGATCCAGTGCCAGAGCTGGCGTGCGCGGAATTTCGGCTGGCCGAGTTCGGTCATCACGCCTTCGAGCTCGCCGCGGTCGAGCCCGACAAGATTCGCGGGCGCGCCGGCCGCAGCGACCGGCGGCGCAAAGCTCGTGGCATGGATGGCCGTGCTCATGATGTCGTTCGATTCTCCGTGTCAGGCACGCTCGTCCGCCGAACCGCGCCGGTGCGCGGGTGACTGCCCGTTACAGGCCGCCCGTTGCGCGCCGCCGGTTAAAACCGCCGGTTACAGGCCGCAGGCTTCGGCGGCGGCTACGGTCGCCCGCGTGAAGCCGCTCAGCGAATAAGTGTCGCGCGTCTCGGTGCCGTGCTCGGAAACGCCGACCACCACCATGTCGTTGCCGGCCTTCATCGCCGCAACGATCTGCGGATCGTCGTCGTCGTGCGCCCAGGCATTCTGCCCTTGCGCAAACAGATTGAAGCTTTCGCCGCCGATCTCGATTCGCGGTGCCGATGCCGGGTCATAGGCATAACCGGCGGCGATCGATACGACGCCGACCTCGCCGAGCGAGGGGCGGTGCGTGACGAAGGCCGCGGCCGGGCCGCGTTCGGTGTAACTGCCCTCTTCCTTGTAGGGGCGCGCCATGATGTAGCAGCCGGTCGCGCCGTCCTCCTCGAAGGTGACGACTTCCCATTTTTCGAACTGCGCGACGCGTTCCGCGGCAAGGCCGGCGGAGGCGCCGAGCGTGACCGCCAGGGCGGCCGAGATCAGGACTGAAGCAATGCGTTTCATGGCGGGCAATCTATCGTGAGGTCGGGTCCACGGGCAACGCCGCAATATGCCCCGCGATTGGGGCAACGGCATGGCAAAAGACCCGCCATCTTGCGCTGGATGGAATATCCCGCTTGCCCAGCCTCGCCTGCCGCAACGGCCTCTAACGCGCGGCCTTCGCGCGCGCCTTCTGCTTGCGCTTCCAGACCGGGTCGCCATGCTGGTGCGTCGCACGGGGTGCTGTCGGGCCGCCGACCCGGACCGGCCGCTCCGCGAACCGGCCCAGCGAGATCATGCGGTCATACATCGCGATCGCGCCCGCGACCGAGAGATTGACGCAGAACCGTCCCGGGATCCGCACCGTGAAATCGCAGCGCTCGATCATAGCGGGCGAGAGCGAGGCGCGTTCGGCGCCCAGCACATAGGCGGCCCGGGTCGGATGGCGGAAGCTCGGCAGTTCGATCGCCTCGTCGACCAGTTCGAGCCCTACGAGCTGGCAGCCTTCGGGCAGCATGAAATGTGCGAGGTCGGGATAGACGTGAAGCGGCACGCTCTGCTGGCTTGCCGCCGTGTCGGCATCGGCCGTGCGCCGGGCATCGAATGCCGCGCCGATGGTGAACACGAAGCTTGCCCCGAACGCATGCGCCGTGCGCATCAGCGCCCCCAGATTGGCGGGCTTGCTGATCCCCTCGACGCCGATCCCGAAATAACCGCGCATGTCCTGCCCCCGGTGCCGTTCCGCCACGTTGCATCGCCGCGTGCCAGGAGGCAAGGTTCGCCGGCATCGGGCCGGGCGGACGTTCGGCCCACCCGGGCGATCCCGCGAGGTTTCATGAACGACGCCCATTCGCATCGACCCACCACGCCGCAGCAGGCGGGTGTCGATCCGCTGCTGGTCGAGGTGACGCGCGGCAATGCGGTCGAAAGCCGGCATCGTGCCGCGATCGCGGTATCGGATGCGGCGGGCCGCATCGTCGCGCATTGGGGCGACATCGAACGGCCGGTCTATGCGCGCTCGTCGCTGAAGCCGCTGCAGGCCTTGCCGCTGATCGAAACCGGTGCGGCCGAGCGCTTCGGGCTCGGCGATGCCGAGATCGCGCTCGCCTGCGCCTCGCATTCCGCCGAAGAGCGTCATGTCGAAACCGTGCGCGCCTGGCTCGAAAAGATCGGTCTCGCCGAAGGCGATCTCGAATGCGGACCGCAACTGCCTTATCACGATGCGGCCGCTTTGCGCCGCATCGTCGCGGGTGAGAGCGAAGCGGCGATCTACAATAACTGTTCGGGCAAGCATACCGGCTTCCTTGCGACCGCCGTGCACAAAGGCGAGAAGACGAAGGGCTACATCGGGCTCGGGCATCCGGTGCAGCAGCGCATTCTCGGCACGCTCGAACAGATGACCGGGCTCGATCTCGGCCGCGCGCCGAAGGGCATCGACGGCTGCGGCATTCCGGTGATCGGCATGCCGCTCGGCCATACCGCGATGGCGATGGCGCGGCTCGCCGATCCGGCTGCGCTGCCCGATCATCGTGCCACCGCCGCGCGGCGCATCGTCGCCGCGATGATCGCCGAACCGTTCATGGTCGGCGGCAGCGGCCGCTTCGGCACGCGGCTCATGACCGCGCTCGGCGATCGCGCCGCGCTCAAGGGCGGCGCCGAAGGTTTCTATATCGCGATCCTGCCGCAGCACGGGCTCGGCGTTGCAATCAAATGCGACGACGGCGCGGGCCGGGCCGCGGAAGTCGCGATGGGCATGACGCTCTGTCAACTCGGCATCATCGGCGAAGACGAGCAGACAGCGCTTGCCGATCTCCTGAGCCCGCCGGTCATAAACCGCGCGGGTCTCGAAGTCGGACGCGTGCGTCGCGCCGCCGAAAGCCCGTTCTGATCATGCGCGCCGTCATCGCCCGCGCGCTCGGCGGCATCGAACAGCTCGCACTCGAGGATCGCGCCCAGCCGGCCGATCCCGGTCCCGATGAGGTTACGGTCGAAATCGCGGCCGCCGGCTGCAATTTCGCCGATCTCGTTGTGCTGGCCGGCCAGTATCAGGAACCGCAGACGCCGCCCTTCGTGCCCGGCATGGAGGCGGCGGGACGGGTCGTTGCCGCCGGCAAAAACCTGCCGCGCGATCTGATCGGTGCGCGCGTGCTGGTGATCGCAAAGGGCGCATTCGCCGAATATATGAACGCACCCGTATCGCGCATCGTCCGGCTGCCGGACGGCATGGATTTTGCCACGGCGGCCGGATTTGCGATCGCCTATGGCACGGCCTATGGCGCGCTCGCCTGGCCCGGCCGGTTGCAGCGCGGCGAACGGCTGCTGGTGCTCGGTGCGGCCGGTGGCGTCGGATTGACGGCGGTCGAAGTCGGCAAGGCGATGGGCGCGGAAGTGATCGCCTGCGCCGGCGATGCCGACAAGCTCGCACTCGCGAAGGCGCATGGCGCCGATTTTCTGGTCGACTATCGCCGCGAAGATCTGCGCGAGCGGTTGAAGACGATCTGTCAGGGAGGAGGTCCCGACGTCGTGTTCGATCCGGTCGGCGGCGATACATTCGACAAGGTGTTGCGTCAGGCAAACTGGGACGCGCGTCTCGTCATCGTCGGTTTTGCCAGTAGCAGCGTGCCGCAGATCCCGGCCAACATCCTGCTGGTGAAGAATGTCAGCGCACTCGGTTTCAATTTCGGCTCCTGGCTCCGGAACCGGCCCGACGCGATCCGCGATGCGATGGCGCAGCTTTTCGCCTGGTGGGGCGAGGGCAGGCTCAAGCCGCATATCTCGGCGCGCTACGATCTTGCCGATGCCGCGTCGGCGCTCGCTTTGCTGCGCGACCGCAAGGCGACCGGCAAGATCGTGCTGACGACCGGCCGGAAGCTGGATTAGGCGCGCAGCGATGGCGACCATCGACCATACCGTGCGCGCGCAATACGAGGCGCATCCTTATCCGGCGCGCGATCCGAAGGACGAGGCGAAGCGGCTGGTCGAAGGCTCGCCGAGCCACCTGCTGGAGCTGCGTCATTATCTTTTTGCCGGCGGTCGGACGATGCCGAAAAAGCTGCGCGTGCTCGTGGCCGGCGGCGGCACCGGCGATGGCACGATCATGCTGGCGCAGCATCTCAAGGATGCAAACTGGCCGGCCGAGCTCGTCTATCTCGATCTGTCGGAAGCGTCGCGCGCAATCGCGACGGCGCGCGCTGCGGCGCGCGGGCTCGATACGATCCGCTTTGTCGGCGGCGCGATCGCGGATCTCGCAACGCTCGCACCCGGCGCTTACGATTACATCGATTGCTGCGGCGTGCTGCATCATCTCGCCGATCCGGCCGGCGCACTCGCGATCCTCACAGCGCAGCTCGCCCCCGGCGGCGGCATGGGCATCATGGTCTATGGCGAGCTCGGCCGCAGCGGCGTCTATGACACGCAGGCGATGCTGCGCGCGATCGGCGGCGAACTGCCTGTTGCGCAGCGGCTCGATCTCGCGCGGCGTTTGCTGAAGCAACTGCCGGCGACCAACCGCTTCCGCCGCAACCCCGCTATCGCCGATCATCTCGCCGGCGGCGATGCCGGGCTGCAGGATCTTCTGCTGCATGCGCGCGATCGCGCCTTTCTGTTGCCGGAACTGATCGAGCTCGTTTCGGGCGTGGGGCTCGAGATCGCGGCTTTGATCGAGCCCTGGCGCTATCAGCCCGAGCGCTATCTCAACGACCCCGCCTTGCTGAAACAGCTAGCACCGCTTCCCTGGCTCGCGCGCGCGGCCTTCGCCGAGCAGCTCGCCGGCAACATCAAGACCCATATCGCCTATCTGGTCCGCGCTGGCGAATCGGCGGACCGGATCGCCTCGCCCGACGATCGTTCATTGATCCCGGTCCTGAAAGGTTTCGACGGGCCCGCGCTGGCGCGGAGTCTGAAACCGGGTGCCGGCATCAGCGTGCAGGTCGACGGGCTCACACTGAAACTGCCGCTGCCGCCGCGCGCCGGCCCGATCCTCGCACTGGTCGACGGCAAACGTTCGATCGGCGAGATCGTGATCGGGGTCGCCCAGGGCAACGATGTCGCGCGCGTCGAAGCGGATTTCCGCGCCACCTACGAGACATTCAACGCACTGAACCGGCTGTTCCTGAAAGCACCGGGTTTCTAGCGCGCGGGCTTGTCGTCGCCCGGATCCGAATCGAAGAAATCGAGCATGTCGAGCGGCGGCGGAACGGCGCCAATCGCCGTCAGCATCGTGCAGGCCTCGCCGCGGTGGAAACTCTGGTGATCGAACATATGCGCGAGCCCGGCGCCGAGTGTCGGCCGTCGTTCGACGCCTTCCGTGTCGCGAAAGACCAGCGGCGCCAACAGCGCATCCTCGTCGAGCGCGGCGAGCCAGCCGACGATCGCCGCATCGATCGCGCGCCGTGTCGACGCAAAATCGCCCGGCGACACGATCGTACCGGTGCGAATCGGCAAAGCGCTCGCGCGCCCGCCGCGCATCAGCCAGAGACTGTCGATTTCGGCGATATGCGTGAGCGTGTCGCGCAGGTTCGGGAACGCGCCGGGTAAAGCGCGCGTCCAATTTGCGTCCGTGAGAGCGGCGCAAGCCGCGGCCAGCCGCTCGTTCGCCCATCGATTGAAACGCGCCGTCCGGCGCAGCGCCGCCAGTTCCATGTCGCCCCCTTCAGCGCCGCTCGCGCTTGTCGGGTCGAGACGGCGGCGGCGCAACGCTAAACCGTCGCGTTCACTTCCGCCAGAACGGCTTGCCGAGCTCCTGCTTCACGTCGGCGCGGGTGAGGCCGATATCGCGCAGCAGCCGGTCGTCCATCATCGCGAGCCCGCGCCGCATCCGTGCGCGTTCCTGCCAGACATCGAATGCGCCGTAGACGCGCGCGAGACCATCGCGGAGGATGCTCCCGGCCGAAAGCGTGGCGTGATGATGGTGCAGGGTCGCGTGTCGCGTATTCATGGTCGTGCTCCTTAACGTCTTGTCGTTGGGCTCTGGTCATCCGCGCAATGTCGTGCGCTGTCTGTTTCGTCGCTATCCGGTACTTGCTGATCGCCCGGCAGTTCGGGCGATCGTGAAATCTCGCCCGGGGAAGAAAATCGGGTGACCTTTCAGTCACCCGGAAGGCAGGCCGGCAAAACGGGATGAGCCGGCCGTCAGGGAACGGCATCCGGGGCGGGGGGACGCCCCGGGGACAGGCTCAGCCCATCCAGAAGGGTTTGCCCGCTTCGGCCTCGACGTCGGCCCGGGAGAGGCCGATATCGCGCAACGCGCGGTCGTCGAACTGGCGGAGGTGGAAGCGCTGGTGGGCGCGCTCCTGCCAGGCGAACAGGGCTTCGACACCGCGCGTCAGGGCGCTGGCGACGAGGCTGCCTACCGGGCGACGCGCTGCCCGGACGGCGGGGCAATCGGCATGCAGGAAAGCCGGTGCGGCATGGTTCGTCATAGTCGATCTCCTCACAATTAACCCGGTCTCTCCGGGGGCTGCAGGACCCGGTGTTTCGGGCCTTGATGAAGAGAACATGACGGTTGACAGGGTCAGCCACAAACGACATTTTCTACCTTCAACTGTTAGTCAACCTAACAGATGGGTGGCTCATGCGAGACCCGATTCCCCCGTTGAAATCGCTGCGTTATTTCGCCTGCGCGGCGCGGCATCTGTCGCTCTCGAAGGCGGCCGACGAGTTGAATGTCACGCACTCCGCGATCAGCCATCAGGTCAAGGCGCTCGAAGAGGCGCTCGGCGTGAAACTGTTTCGCCGCCAGGGCCGCGGCCTGCGTTTGACCGAGGCCGGCCAGACTTACTGGCCGCAGGTGCAGGACGCCTTTGACCGGCTCGCCGATGCGTCGATCAAACTGTCGCGCCGCCGGACCGCCGGACCGCTCACCGTCACCTGCATGCCGTCTTTCGCCGCGCGCTGGCTGGTGCCGCATCTCGGCAGCTTCCGCGCGCGCCATCCCGATATCGATGTGCGCATCGCCGCCGATGAGCGCGTCGTCGATTTCGCGCGCGACGATGTCGATGTCGCGATCCGGCACGGGCTCGGCAAATGGCCTGGCGTCGCCGTCGATCGCCTGTTGAGCGAAACCCATTTTCCCGTTTGCAGTCCAAAACTGCTCGAAGGACCGGATGCGATTCGCGAGCCGGCCGATCTCTTCAAGCATTCGCTGCTGCGCGATTACGACTGGCGCGGCAATTTCTGGCAGGACTGGCTCCGTGCCGCCGGTCTCGGCGAGATCGATTTCGGCCACGCGCTCAGCTTCAACAATTCGGCGCTGATGGTGCAGGCGGCGATCGACGGGCTCGGCGTCGCGCTCACACAGCAGATCCTCGTGGGCGACGATCTCAAGGCCGGCCGCCTCGTGAAGCCGTTCGAGCTGCAGATCGAGACCGACTATGCCTACTGGGTGGTGATGCCGCCGCCCTATCGCGAGCGGCCGAAGGTCGCCGCGTTCCGCGACTGGATCATCGAAGAGGTGACAGGGATGAAGCCGGGTCCGGTGCCCGAGGTGACGGAACGTAATATTGCGCCCGCCGTATCGGTGCCGACCCGCCGGGGCGGCACGCGCGTCGCGTAGCGGCTCCGCTATTTTTCGAGAAAACTCTCCAGCCGGTCCATTGCCTTCGAAATGCGCTCGGTCGAGCAGGCATAACAGAGGCGGAAATGTTTCTCGCCGCCCTGGCCGAAGGCACTGCCCGGTGCCAGGCCCACGCGCGCCTCGCGGACCATGCGCTTGGCGAATTCCAGCGTGTCGCCGGAACCAACGATCGAGAACATCTGATAGAAGGCGGCCGGCGCCGGCACGAGATGCACGCGCTTCATCGTGGAGAGCCGCTGGATCGTGAGATCGCGCGCGCGACGGCAGCGCTCGACCATTTCGGCCACAAACCCTTCGCCCTGCTCGATCGCGACGATGCAGGCGCGCTGCAGAAATGGTTGTGCGCCCGATGTGTTGTACTCGATCAGTTTGTCGATCGTGGGACCGAGCCGTGCCGGCGCGATCATCCAGCCCATGCGCCAGCCGGTCATCGCCCAGGCCTTCGAGAAGGAGTGCACGACGATCAGCGGATCGTCCGGTGCCGCTTCGGCCATGAAGGACGGCGCCGAGGTCACATCCGGACGATCATAGATGAACCGGTTATAGACTTCGTCGGAGACGACCCAGATGCCGCGCCGGCGCGCGAGATCCATGATCGCCTTGATCTCGTCGGCCTCCGCAAGCCAGCCGGTCGGGTTGCCGGGCGTCGCGATATAGATCGCGCGCGTGTTGGCGTCGCAGGCGGCCTCGAGCCGCGCCATGTCGAGCTTCCAGCCCGACGGCGTCGCATCGAGCCCGACCTCGCGCACCTCGGCGCCGACGATACGCATGGCGGCGGCCGCATTCGGCCAGATCGGTGACACCACGATCCCGTTGTCGCCGCGGCCGATGATTGCCTGCGTTGCCAGCATGATCGCGCTCATGCCGGCGCTGGTGACGATGACGCGCTCGACATCGACGGCGTGGCCGTGCAGGCCTTCGTGATAGGTCGCGATCGCCTGGCGCAGTTCCGGCAGGCCGCGTTTGTAGGTGTAGAACGTCTCGCCGTTCGCGAGCGCCTTTGCCGCGGCATCGCAGATGAATTTCGGCGTCGGCAGATCGCCCTCGCCGACCCACAGCCCGACAACGTCCTCGACCTCGAATCCGAGCTGCCAGACCGCAACGATATGCGATTCCGGCAGCTCCTCCATCTCGGGGCGGATTCGCGCGATCGTCGGCGAACCGGTCGGGGCGTGGCGCTGCGTGTCGTTCATGGGTGGGATGGCTTTCGAAGAATCAGACGACGTTGAACCGGGGCTAATCTACCGTGCGGGCTGCGCCGTGGGCTACTGTGCGGGCTGCATCGCGGGCAAAGGTCTCGGTCCCCTGAGCACGATCACATTGCCGACGATTACCAGCAGCACGCCGGCGACCTCCAGCCAGCCCCAGCGATAATCCTCGTAGAGCATCGATAGCCCCAGCGCGATCACCGGGACGAGGACGGTCACATAGGCGGTGCGGTCGGCCCCGATCCGCTGCAGCAGCGCGAGATAGGCGGTGAACGCGACGACCGACACGACCAGCACCAGGAACAGCAGCGATGCGACATAGGGGGAGACGCGGATCGAAGGTGAAATCGGGCGCCACGACGAGCGCGATGAGAAAGGTGAAAAGGCCGCCATAGGTCATCGCCCAGGCGGTCGTCGGGATCACCGGCAGGTTGGCCATCTTGTGATACACGCTCACCATGTTGCCGAGCGAGGCGGCGTAGGTCGCGGCGAGCGCGAGGGCAAGCCCGATCAGCGCGCCGTTCCCCGCCTCGAACCGGGCGATCTCCGGCCAGAACACCAGCGCGATGCCGACAAGCCCGAACGCGGCGCCGATGCCGACCGCGCGGTCGGACCGGTGGCGGAAGAAGATCATGCCGTTCGCAATGTTCATCACGAGGATCGTCGAGTAACAGACGGCAAGGAGCCCGCTTGCGAGATAGGACAAGGCATAGAAGAACAGCAGGAAGCAGGCCGTGAACAGCACGAGCCCCTGCACTGCGAAGGTGGCGTGATCGCGCAGGGTGAATGTCAGTCGCCGTTGGGTCGCGAGGCAGAAGAACAGCATCAGCGCGCCGGACAACAGAAACCGGTAGGCGATCGACTGTTCGACCGGCACGACGCCGAGCTGGAACAGCATCGGGAACCAGGACACGCCCCCTATCAGGACGGCGATGATGTAGAGAAACGATGTGGGCACGGGTCTACCTGCGGGGGCGGCCGTCGCCCGGGCGGCATTCTATGGAAGCGTCCGCGGATCGTCCAAGCCCGGCAACGACAAATGAAATCGATCGGGGCCGAACGATCGGCGCGCGATTTCAGGGGCGTACGAGCCCGGCGGCGGGCAGGGATCTGGGTCGTCGCAGTACGACGATATTGCCGACGATGACCAGCAGCACCCCGATGACCGCCGGCCAGGTCCAATGATACCCCTCGAAGAACGTCGACAGCGCCAGCGCGATTACCGGGAAGAGAACGGTCGCGTAGGCCGCCCTGTCGGCCCCGATCCTTTGCACCAGCGTGAGGTAACCGGTGAAGGCGACAACCGACGCCAACAGCGAGAGATAGAGCATCGAAAGAACGTACGGCGCCCGCGGATCGAATGTGAAATCCGGCGCCACGATCAGGGCATAGACGAACGTGGCGAACCCGCCATAGATCATGCCCCAGGCGGTCGACGAGAAGACCGGAACGGACGACGCCTTGTGCCGCACGCTCACCATGTTGCCGAGCGAGGCGGCATAAGTGGCGGCCAGCGAAAGACCGAGTCCGATCAGCGCGCCATGGCCCGCCTCGATGCGGTCGAATTCCGGCAGGAACAGGAGTCCGATTCCGACAAGACCGAATACGGCACCGATCCCCACGGCCCGCTCGGAGCGATGGCCGAACAGGAGCATGCCGTTGAAGATGTTCATCACCAGGATTGTCGAGAAGCAGACAGCGAGGATCCCGGTCGGCAGGAACGGCAGCGCGTAATAGAACAAAAGATAGTTCGTCGCGAACAGCAGGATTCCCTGTGCCGCAAACGCGAGATGATCGCGCGCCGGGAATTTCAGGCGGCGTTTGGTCGCGAGGCAGAAGAGCAGCAGCAGCACGCCTGCCGACAAAAAGCGATAGGCGATCGACTGCTCGACCGGCACCACGCCTACCTGGAAATGCATCGCATACCAGGAGCAACCCCAGATCACGACGGTGATGAAATAGATCAGCGGTATGGGCACGAATCCACCTTTAAGGGCGGCATCCGCCCGGGCCGCATTCTAGGGAGGCGCCGCAGCACCCACCAAGCCGTGTCCCGCATGGCTGCGTTGCGGCAGGCGCCGGCCGGACCGTGACTTATCGACCTCAATCCTCACGCCCGGAATTTTTATTGATTCGTCATCGCCGGGCGTGACCCGGCGATCCATGGAACGGAGCGATCCGATTTTAATGATCCGTGGCCTGGTGGCACGGCACAGTGGATTGCCGGGTCACCCCCGGCAATGACGCTAAGAGAGACGTGTGGGCCTGAATGGAAGCCGTTCACGACACGCGTGGGAGGGGCTTCGGCGCCTGGCAATGAAGGATACGAGCGATGCCGGTCGCGGACCCCGGCACTGGAGCGTCTTCGCGCCGCCTCTATCCCCTTGCCGTATCCGCAGCGAGGCGGTCGGCGATCGCCGGCATGATCTCGGCCGGCACATTGGCGAACGCGAATCGCAGATACGATTCTTGGCCCGCGCCGAACATCGAACCCGGCAAAGCCAGCAGGTTTTCCTCGTCGGCAAGGCGCCGCGCCACCTGCGCTGCCGGGCGTTCCCCGAACGGATGCGCGACATAGGCGAAATAGGCGCCGGCCGAGACGATGCGATAGCCGTTATCGTTGCGCCGCATCGCCGTCTCGAACGCCTCGAGCCGGGCGCGCATCATCATGCGGTTGCCGACGCGCCACTCGCCGAGATGCTGCAAACCCCAGAGCGCGGCCTCCTGACCGATGCGCGGCGCACAGATCGCAACCGTGTCCATCGCCTTGGCGATCTGCGCGATCAGCGCGCGGTCGGCGACGACGGCGCCGACGCGATAGCCGGTGAGACAAAAGACTTTCGAGAAACTGTAGAGATGCACCAGCGCCGCGGGCCAGTTGGCATCGCCGAACAGATCGTGCGATCGGCCCTCGCGCCCGAGAAAGTCGCGATAGGTTTCGTCGATCACCAGCGCGATGTTGCGTGCGCGCGCCAGATCGCAAAAGGCGCGGATGGTTTCGGCCGGGTAGAGCGCACCGGTCGGGTTGTTCGGCGAGATCAGCACGATCGCGCGCGTCCTGTCGGTTATCGCGGCCGCGGCATCGGCGACATCGGGCACGCCGCCCTGCTCGGGCCGGAACGGCAGCGGCACCGCCGTGACGCCCTGCATGTCGAGCCACATCTTGTTGTTGAAGTACCAGGGCAGCGGCAGGATGACTTCGTCGCCCGGCTTCGCGAGCGCGAGCAGTGTCAGGCAGAAGGCCTGGTTGCAGCCGGCGGCGATCAGCACCTGTTCGGGCGCGACCGGACCGCCATAGGTGGCGGCGATGTCGCGCGCGAGTGCCGCGCGCAACGGCTCGATGCCTTCGATGTCGGTGTAGCGCGCGGTCGCGGGCCGCTTCACGACCTGCGCCAGATGATCGGTCAGCGCCTCGGGCGGCGGATAGCCGGGCACCGCCTGACAGACGTCGATCAGCGGTTTCGCATCGGGAAAGCTGCGACCGTCGACCCAGCCATAGGCTTCGGCGATCGGCGGCTCGACCACGCGGCCGAGATGGGGATTGATGGCGAGTGTCATGGTGCCGCGAGATTGCCCGAGCTTGGGCCAGTATACCAGCCTGCGATACCAGCCTGCGATGTGGCCTGGTTTCTCGCGTATCGGCGCGGCATCCTTTGCCGCTAATCTCGGTCGCCGTTGCTGCGCGATATCGCAGCCAGGTTCTGAAGGGGTCGTTCGATGCAGGATGGTGCCGTTGCGATAACCGGGGCTTTGGGGATGATTGGGCAGGAGACCAGCCGCCTGCTCGCGCCGACGCGCGCATTGCGGTTGCTCGACATCGCGCCGCCCTCTGTCGCGCCGGGCAAGAGCGCCGATCACCGCCAGGCCGACGTGATGGCGATCGACACGCTGCGCGAAGCGTTCAAGGGCTGCAGCGCGGTCGTTCATCTAGCCGCCCTCCAGATCCATCCCCATCAGGACGAGATCTTTGCGCTGAACACCGTCGGCACCTGGAACGTGCTGCAGGCGGCGCGCGAAGCCGGCATCGGCAAGGTCGTTCTGCTCTCGAGCGAAAGCGCCGTCGGCCTAATGAACCTGTCCGATGCGCCGCCGATCTGTCCGCTCTATCTGCCGATCGACGAACAGCATCCGCTATTGCCGGTCGACGGGTACGGCGTCAGCAAGCTGGTCGTCGAGGAACTCGCCCGCGCCTTCGTGCGTCGTGGCGACATGCAGATCGTCGCGCTGCGTCCGACCAGCGTTTATGTGCCGGGCATGGAAGATTTGATGCGTTCGCGCCGGGAAGAGGGGCACGATCCCTGGTTCTGGCTCTATGTCGAAGGCCGCGACGTCGCCGAGGCGATCCGCCTCGCGCTCGACTATGACGGACCGGCTTATGACTGTTTCTTCATCGGCGCGCGCGATATGTACGGGCCGGAGCCGACGCTGACCCTCGTCGAACAAAAATTCGGTCGGCTGCCGGAGATTCGCAACCCCCTGCTCTATAGAAGCAATCCGCACGCCTCGATCTACGACATCTCGCGCGCCGAACGCATTCTCGGATTGACGCCGAAGAGCGACTGGCGCCGGTTCATCGGCGCTTAGGCGCCCGCGCTATCCATCGCGCTGAAGGTCCGGCTCGCATCGCACCGGAAAATTGACCGAGTTCGCGATGAAACATTTCTCGTGCGCCTCGTGGTGCAGCCGCTCGGCCAAAGCGGGATCGACATCGCCGCGCACGGTGACCGTCGGGTGCAGGACGATCTCGGTGAACCGCCCGCCGCCGTCCTCGTCCTCCGCCATCGAGCCGCGCGGCGCATCGCGGTAATCGGTCACCACGATCCCGGCAACCGATGCGAGATGCAGGAACCACAGCATGTGGCAGGACGCGATCGCGGCGACCAGCAGCTCTTCGGGATTCCAGCGCGTGCGATCGCCGCGAAAAGCCGGATCGGAGGATGCGGCAAGCGCCGGCTTGCCCGCGGCCGTGATCTCGTGATCGCGCCGATAGGCGCGATAGTCGGCCGTGCCCTTGCCGTCATTGCCGGTCCAGGTAAGACCGATCTCGTAGCGATGCGTGCGTCCGCTCATGGTCTGCTCCGCGCCTAGTGATCCATCTGCTCCATCAGCCAGGTGATCGGCCGCAGCGCTCCGCCAATCTCCTGATGCACGAACAGGTTCCATGCGATCCAGAGGCCGAGCGCCAGTACGAGGCCGATGATCCAGTATCGAACGTTCATGCGCGGGTCCGGGGCGAACGGGAAACCGGGACCGATCTTACGCCGTCCCCTTGCGGCCCGGGAGAGCGATCGCACTTTGCCGGCTCGACCCCAAGCGCCGCGAAAGCCCGCGATCCTGGCCCCGCGGGCGTGGGCTCAGTCCTTCAGTTGCGGCAGGTCGCGAAAAAGATCGAGCGCCTCGGGATTGGCGAGCGCCTCGCGGTTCTTGACCGCGCGTCCATGCACCACGTCGCGCACGGCGAGTTCGGTGATCTTGCCCGACCGCGTGCGCGGAATGTCATTCACGGCAACGATCTTCGCCGGCACATGGCGCGGCGTCGCGTTCGTGCGAATGCTGTTGCGGATATGGTCCGCGAGTGCGTCGGTGAAAATCTGGTTCGGCTGCATGCGTACGAACAGGACGACGCGTTGGTCGCCCTCCCAGTCCTGACCGATCACCAGGCTCTCGGCGATCTCCGGCAGCCGCTCGACCTGGCGATAGATCTCCGCGGTGCCGATCCTGACGCCGCCGGGATTGAGCACCGCATCCGATCTTCCGTAGATCACGATGCCGCCATGCGCCGTGATCTCGGCATAATCGCCGTGATGCCAGATGCCGGGGAAGCGCTCGAAATAGGCCGCGCGATACTTCTTCCCGTCATCGTCGTTCCAGAATCCGATCGGCATCGAGGGAAAGGGCGCGGCGCAGACCAGCTCGCCTTTTTCTTCATGTACCGGCTGACCCTCGTCGTTCCACACCTCGACCTTCATGCCGAGCCCGCGCGCCTGGATCTCGCCGCGCCAGACCGGCCCGGTCGGATTGCCGAGCACGAAACAGGAGACGATGTCGGTGCCGCCCGAGATCGAGGAGAGGCATACATCCTGCTTCACATGTTCGTAGATGAAATCGAAACCCTCCGGCAGCAGCGGCGAACCGGTCGATGCAATCGCGCGCAGCGCCGAGAGGTCGTGCGTCGCCGCCGGACGCAGTTCGGCCTTGTTGCAGGCATCGATGAACTTTGCCGACGTGCCGAAGAATGTGCAGCGTTCGTCGGCGGCGAAATCGAACAAGGCATTGCCTGAGGGATGAAACGGCGATCCATCGTAGAGCAGCAGCGTCGCACCCGACGCGAGCGCCGAGATCAGCCAGTTCCACATCATCCAGCCGCAGGTCGTGAAGTAGAACACACGATCTTCGGCGCGGATATCGCAATGGAGGCGATGTTCCTTTACATGCTGGATGAGCGTGCCGCCGGCGCCGTGCACGATGCATTTCGGAACGCCAGTCGTGCCCGAGGAATACATGATGAACAGCGGCGCGTTGAAATCGCCGCGCCGGAATTCGATTGCATCGCCTTTATGCGGCCCGATGAACTCGGCGAGCATCATCGCCTTCAGGCGCAGCTTTTCCGGCAGCGAATCGAAGGGTGGGTTGTCGCGCGTATAAGGCACGACGAGCACTCGCTCGACGCTCTTCAGGCTCGGCAAAATCTCGCCGACGCGCGCGAGGCTGTCATGCGCCTTGCCGTTATAGAAATAGCCGTCAGCGCAGATCAGAAGTTTCGGTTCGATCTGGCCGAACCGGTCGAGCACGCCCTGCGGTCCGAAATCGGGCGAGCAGGACGACCAGACCGCCCCGATCGCGGCGGTCGCGAGGCAGGCGGCGATGGTCTCGGGCATGTTCGGCAGATAGCCGGCGACGCGATCGCCCGGCTTGATGCCCATCGCGCGCATGGCGGCTGCGAGCTGCGCCACCAGTTTCCGGAAGTCGCGCCGCGAGAGCCGGCGCTCGATTTTGTTCTCGCCGCGAAAGACGATCGCATCGCCGTCGGGATCGAGCTTGTCGATGCCGGCGAGCAGATTTTCCGCGTAGTTGAGTTTGGCCTTCGGGAAGAACCGCGCGCCCGGCATCCTGTCGCCGTCGATCAGATAAGGCTCGCTGCCCGGATCGCCCACGATGCCAGCGAAATCCCAAAGCTCGCGCCAGAACGTGGCCGGATGCTCGACCGACCATTGCCAGAGTGAATCGAAATCCGAGAGCGCGACATGCTGGCGATGCAAGAGCTGGCCGATGAAGCGCGTTACCTCGGCCTCGCGCAGCCGCGTCTCATTGGGGCGCCAGAGCGGCTCGCCGGGCGCATGCACCGTCGGCGGGCTGCCGGGCGGGTTGGTGCCCGGCGGATTGGCCCCCGGATTGGGCTTGCTGGGGCTCGCCATCGGATCGGATCTCCCGGTGCGTCGTCGGTCGAATGCCGACAATAGGGGGCGGGTAGTATGGGGGCGGCAATATGGCGGCGCCCGGCTGAGCCGCGCAAGCGGCGGAAAGCAGCCTCTTCGGCCGCCCTTATAGGGGCAGAACCGGCCCGTAGGGCCCCGGTTCCGCATTTCAGGGGAGCTTCTTGACCCTCTGACCCCCACCCCCTAAGTTCCGCCCGCCTTCCGGCAAGAACCCTGTTCTTCCCGGTCCCGAGGGGCCCCGCCCGTCCGCGAGTATCGCGCACGGGCGCGTACTGCGTTTGGCTATTTGCCATCCTCGGGAAGCAGGGCACGGACGTAACACGGAGCGAGCATGTTTGAAGCGTTGTCGGAAAAACTGACCGGGGTGTTCGACCGCCTGACGCGGCGCGGCGCACTCGCGGAATCCGACGTCGACGCGGCGTTGCGCGAAGTGCGCATCGCGTTGCTCGAAGCTGACGTGGCGTTGCCGGTCGCACGCGATTTCATCGCGAACGTGCGCGAGGCGGCGGTCGGCGAGGCGGTGCTGAAGAGCGTCACGCCGGGCCAGATGGTCGTGAAGATCGTGCACGACAATCTGATCGAGGCGCTCGGCGGCACCGGCGAAGCCCTCAATCTCAATGCGCCATCACCAGTCGTCGTGCTGATGGTCGGCTTGCAGGGCTCCGGCAAAACGACGTCGACCGCGAAGCTCGGCCTTCGCCTCACCTCGCGCGACAACAAGCGCGTGCTGATGGCCTCGCTCGATACCAGGCGGCCCGCGGCACAACATCAGCTCGCCGTGCTCGGCGAACAGACCGGCGTCCAGACGCTCAACATCGTGGCCGGCGAACCGCCACTGTCGATTGCGAAGCGCGCGCTGACGACGGCGAAGCTCGGCGGCTTCGACATCCTGCTGCTCGACAGCGCCGGCCGCCTGCATATCGACGACGATCTGATGGCCGAGATCGCCGCGATCGCCGATGCGACCAAGCCGACAGAAACGTTGCTCGTCGCCGATGCGATGACCGGCCAGGACGCGGTCACCGTCGCGCAGAGCTTCAAGGAGAAAGTCGGCGTCACCGGCATCATGCTGACGCGGGTCGATGGCGATGCGCGCGGCGGTGCGGCGCTCTCGATGCGCGCGGTCACCGGCGCACCGATCAAGTTCATCGGCACCGGCGAAAAAATCGATGCGCTCGAACCCTTCCATCCCGAACGGATCGCCGGCCGCATCCTCGGCATGGGCGACGTGGTCGGCCTGGTGGAACGCGCGGCCGAGACGATCGAACGCGACGAAGCCGAAAAGCTCGCGCGCAAGATGCAGAAAGGCGAGTTCGATCTCGACGATCTCGCAAAACAGCTCGATCAGCTCGAAAAAATGGGCGGGCTCGGCGGCATCGCGGCCATGCTGCCCGGCGTCAAGAACATCCAGCAGCAGATGGCGACGCACAAGGTCGATGACGGTGCGATCCGCCGCCAGCGCGCGATCCTCTCTTCGATGACGCGCGGCGAGCGGCGCAAGCCGGATCTGATCAAGGCCTCGCGCAAGCGGCGCATCGCGTCGGGCTCGGGCACGACGGTCGCCGACGTGAACAAGCTCCTGAAACAGCATCAGGAGATGGCGCGGCTGATGAAGCAGATGGGCAAGCTCGGCAAGAAAGGCCTGATGCGCTCGGGCCTCGGCGCCCTGTTCGGCGGCGGCGGCATGGGTGGCGGGATGGGGAGCGGCGGATTGCCGCCCGGATTCAAGCCCGGGGGTGGCAACCGATGATCGCGCATCTCTCGCTCGGCGTCGCCGATCTCGAACGCGCGCGCCGCTTCTACGATGCCGTGCTGCCCGCGCTCGGCTATGCGCGCGTCTACGATGTCGATGGCGGTTGCGGTTACGGAGCGACGCCGGACGAGCCGGTCTTCTGGATCAATTTGCCGCTCGACGAAAGCCGCGCGGTATCGGCCAGCAACGGCACACACATTGCCTTCGCGGCACCGAGCCGCAAATCGGTCGACGAATTTCATGCAGCCGCGCTGCGCCACGGCGCCAGGGACAATGGCGCGCCGGGCCTGCGCGACTACACGCCAACCTATTACGCCGCGTTCGTGTTCGACCCCGATGGGCACGCGATCGAGGCGGTCTGTTTCGAACCGAAATGAACAACCTGACGAATTCAATCGAAGAGGAGTGACTACGCAATGTCGTTGAAAATCCGCATGGCGCGCGCCGGCGCCAAGAAGCGTCCGTTCTATCACATCGTGATCGCCGAATCGCGCAGCCCGCGTGACGGCCGGTTCATCGAGCGTATCGGCAGCTACAATCCGATGCTGCCGCGCGGCGACGAGAATCGCGTCGTGCTGAAAGAGGATCGCGCGAAGCATTGGCTCTCGAACGGCGCGACGCCGTCCGAGCGCGTTGCTTATTTCCTCGCGGCGAAAGGCCTCGGCGAAAAGCCGAAGCAGCGCGTGCAGACGACGAAGCAGATGCCGAAGGCCAAGGCGCAGGAGCGTCTGAAGGCCACGGAAGATGCGAAGGTCGCAGCCGAGGCCGCGAAGAAGGCCGAACAGGCTGCTGCTGTCGAAGCTGCCGCCGCCACTGCTGCCGCCGCGGAAGCCGCCGCCGCAGCGCCGGCTGAAGAAGCGCCCGCTGCCGAAGAACCGGCCGCCGAAGAACCGGCCGCGAGCTGATCGCGGACGTAACGGGTTGCGACGATGGCGGATCGCGTTCTACTCGGGCGGATCGCCGGCGCACATGGCGTGCGCGGCGAGGTGCGGCTTGCGAGCTTCACCGAACAGCCTGAAGCGATCGCTGCCTACGGGCCGCTCTCTGACAAGAGCGGCAAGCGGCAGTTCGCGCTGGTGCTGAAGGGCCGGGTGCGCGGCGACAATCTGGTCGCCGCGATCGCCGGCATCGGGGATCGCAATCAGGCCGAAGCGCTCGCGGGTACCGAACTCTATGTCGATCGCACGCAACTGCCGGCGATCGACGACGAGGCCGAATACTATCATGTCGATCTCATCGGCCTCGACGTCGAGGACGAAGACGGTCGCGCGCTCGGGCGGGTGATGAACGTCGCCGATTACGGTGCCGGTCCGATGCTCGAGATCCGGGGCGAGGGCGGCGAATTATTGCTGCCTTTCACCGACGCGGTGGTGCCCGTGGTCGATCTCGCCGGCGGGCGGCTGGTCGTGGTGCCGCCGGCCGAAATCGAGGCGAGACCCCCCGCGGGGTCCGACGCGGATGGCGAACCTTCGGACGAGCCGGCCGCCGAAGGGACAGGCGGGGACGAGGCGGCCGGGTCAGACCCCGCATCGGTCCAATCCGACCAAAACGGCGGCCGGGGGCAGCGATGACCGGGCTCGAAACCGCACCGGGAACGGTCACCCCCTGGCGGGCCAAGATATTGACGATCTTCCCGGATATGTTCCCGGGATCGCTCGGCCAGTCGCTTGCCGGGCGGGCGCTCGAGGCCGGAATCTGGTCGCTGGAAACGGTGGACATTCGGCGGTTCGCGCGCGATAAACACGCCTCCGTCGACGATACCCCTTTCGGCGGCGGGGCCGGCATGGTGATGCGGCCGGATGTGGTGGATGCGGCTTTGGCCGCGGAAGCCGAGGGCCGCACGATCTATCTGAGCCCCCGCGGCCGTCTGCTCGACCAGTCTCTGGTTCGGGCGCTGGCAGCCGAACCGGTGCTGACGCTGTTATGCGGGCGCTATGAAGGGGTGGACGAACGGGTGATCGAAGCACGGTCGCTGGAGCTGGTGAGCCTCGGCGATTTCGTACTCTCGGGCGGCGAGCCAGCCGCGATCGCCCTGATCGACGCGGTGGTACGGCTTCTGCCGGGCGTGGTCGGCGCACCGGAGGGGCTGGAAGAGGAGAGTTTCGAAACGGGATTGCTCGAATATCCCCATTACACGCGACCGGCCGATTGGCTCGGACGCACCGTGCCGGAGGTACTGCTCTCCGGCCATCACGAACGCATCCGCGCCTGGCGGCGCGAGCAGGCGGAACGGTTCACGAAGGAACGCAGGCCCGATCTCTGGACGCGCTATCTGGCGGACAGCGGTGCCGACGGCAAGAAGGACAGAAAAGGATGACGGCGATGAGCATGTTGAACGAGCTGGAGGCGGCCAACGAGGCCAGCCTCGCCGGAAAGAAAACGATCCCCGAGTTCGCGCCCGGCGATACGGTGCGCGTGCAGGTGAAGATCGTCGAAGGCGACCGCGAGCGGTTGCAGGCCTTCGAAGGCGTGTGCATCGCGCGGCGCAATGCCGGCGTGAACTCGTCCTTCACGGTGCGCAAGATTTCCTATGGCGAAGGCGTCGAGCGCGTGTTCCCGCTCTACAGCCCGCTGGTCGATGCGATCGAGCTGGTGCGCCGCGGCAATGTGCGCCGGGCAAAGCTCTATTATCTTCGCGGCCGTCGCGGCAAGTCGGCGCGTATCGGCGAGAAGACCCGCGGCGTCGGGTCGAATGCCGAAGGCGACGAGAGCAGCGATACCGCCAAGTCCTGAGCCGGGCCCGCGATCGGTAACAGTGCATCGGTAACGGATTGATATGACCGAACCGCGCACGCTGTTCGACAAGATCTGGCAGAGCCATCTGGTCCATCGTCAGGACGATGGCACCTGCCTCATCTACATCGATCGTCATCTCGTCCATGAGGTGACCAGCCCGCAGGCCTTCGAAGGCCTGCGCATGACCGGGCGCAAAGTGCACCGGCCCGAGGCGAGCCTGGCCGTCGCCGATCACAACGTACCGACCAGTGATCGCTCAAAGGGCATTGCCGACCGGGAATCGCGCATCCAGGTCGAGACGCTCGAAAAGAACTGCGCCGAATTCGGCGTGCCCTATTTCTCGATGGACGATATCCGCCAGGGAATCGTGCATATCATCGGGCCGGAACAGGGCATGACCCAACCCGGCATGACGATCGTCTGCGGCGACAGCCACACCTCGACGCATGGCGCGTTCGGCGCGCTCGCCTTCGGTATCGGCACCTCCGAGGTCGAGCATGTGCTGGCGACCCAGACGCTGATCCAGACGCCGGCCAAGAACATGCGCATCTCGGTCAACGGCAAATTGCCGCTCGGCGTCACCGCGAAGGATGCGATCCTCGCCATCATCGGCAAGATCGGCACCGCCGGCGGCACCGGCCATGTCATCGAATATGCCGGCGATGCGATCCGGGCGCTCTCGATGGAAGGGCGCATGACGGTCTGCAACATGTCGATCGAGGCGGGCGCGCGCGCCGGCCTGATCGCGCCGGACGAAACGACGTTCGAGTATCTGAAGGGCCGGCCGATGGCGCCGAAGGCCGGGCAATGGGAACAGGCGGTCGCCTTCTGGCGCACGCTGCCCTCGGACGAGGGCGCGCGCTACGACCGCGAGGTCGTGCTGGATGCAGCCCAGATCCCGCCGCAGGTCACCTGGGGCACAAGCCCGGAAGACGTGCTGCCGATCACCGGCAGCGTGCCGCATCCCCAGGATGCGAAGGACGAGGGGAAGCGCCGTGCGATCGAACGTTCGCTCGATTACATGGGCCTCGTGCCGGGCACGAAGCTGACCGACGTCAAGGTCGACCGCGTGTTCATCGGTTCCTGCACCAACGGGCGCATCGAGGATCTGCGCGCGGTCGCCGCGATCTCGAAGGGCCGCAAGGTCGCGGCCGGCGTGCAGGCGATGGTCGTGCCGGGTTCCGGTCTCGTGAAGGAACAGGCCGAGCGCGAAGGCATCGACCGCGTGCTGATCGAGGCGGGTTTCGACTGGCGCGAGCCGGGCTGCTCGATGTGCCTCGCGATGAACGCCGACCGGCTCGAGCCGGGCGAACGCTGCGCTTCGACCTCGAACCGCAATTTCGAGGGACGGCAGGGTCGCGGCGGGCGCACCCATCTGATGAGCCCGGCGATGGCTGCCGCCGCGGCGTTCAGCGGCCATCTCGCCGATGTACGCGAGTTACAGTAGGGCGCGAGCTGCAATAGGCAATGCGCCGCCGCCGCACTTGGGTGCGGCCTCGATCTGGCCATGGTTTGGCTGGAAAGATCACGATGGCGGCTATGGGAGATGCGCGATGAACCGATGGATTTCGCTTTCGGCGTGTCGTCGGCTTGTGGCCGGTGCGGCGCTCCTGATCGCCGGCGCAGGTTTTGCGATCGCAGCCCACGCCCAGGAAACCGACGCAAGCGACGAGGCGGTCGAGCAGCTTTCGAGTGACTATACCGCCATCGCCGGCGGCTGGTGGCTCGAACAGAAATGCCGCAAGCTGGCGTTCGAACAGAAGATCGCCTTCGAGTGGAACGTCGGTCAGCTGACCGATGCGATCACCAACGAACTGGGCGCGGCTTGGGTCGCGGCCCGGCAGAAATCGGCAAAGGAAATCGCGCTCGACCTCGCCTGCGACGATTCGGCGACGTCGCTGATCGGCGATTCGGTCACGCTTGCCCATATTGTGACGGACCAGCTCACCGGCCTCGTCTACGAAGCGGGCGTCACCGACCGCGATTATCTCACCGACCGTTACGCGTCGATGGCGCAGGGTCTCGCGGTCGCCGATCGCTGCCGCTATGGCACCGATGCCTCGCGCGCCGAATATAAGACCTGGGTCGAGCAGATCGGTACGGCGCTCGATCAGCGCTATCCGGGAGTCAATTTCCCCTCGCTCGCGACCGATGCGCGGCTCGAGATCGATGCGGCAACCGTCACCTGCACGCCGGAACTCGATGTGCGCATCCAGTCGTTCCAGGCGGCAACGCGGGCGCTTGGAATCGATCTCGGCGTGATCGCACCGCCGCAGGGCTAGGTCAGACCCGAACGGCGCACGCGACCGGCGCCCGGCCGACTTCGCATGAGCATCGATATTACCAACATGCCCGACGACAGGAACGATCGGCACCCGGCCGATCGCGGCCATGCTGCGACCGCTGCGCGCGTCGAGGCGATGCTGGAGGCGCTGGCGGCCTGCACCGTCACTCTGGCGGCAAGTGCGCTCTGGCACGAGGCGATCGGCGATATTCTCGCGCGGCTCGGTCGCGCCAGCGAGGTGAGCCGCGTCACCTTGTTCGAAATTCATCCCGGGCCCGACGGGTCGCCGGTCGAAAGCTGCCGGTTCGACTGGGCGGAGCCGGGCCTCGCGCCGATCTCGGGCGATCCGCACTACGCGAATATCCCCATCACCGATCCGGCGACCGGTGCGCTCGACGATTGGAGTAGCCGGCGCGCCGCGGGCGAGATCGTCGCCGCGTTGCGCCGCGAGACGACGGACGATATCAGGCGCATTTTCGAGGAACACGGCACCCTGTCATTTCTCTCGGTGCCGCTGCATGTCGAAGGAACCTGGTGGGGCTTTCTCGGCTTCGACGATTGCCGTTCCGAGCGACCCTGGAGCGCGCTCGAAATCGGTCTGCTGCGTGCGGCCGCGACCGTGATGGCCGGTGCGATCCAGCGCGAGCGCATGGAACAGCGTCTTCGCCAGAGCGAAGAGCGTTATTCGCTGGCAGCGCGCGGCGCGAATGACGGGCTGTTCGACTTCGATCTTGCGGCGGGAACGGCATTCTGCACCGAACGGGTGCGCGAAATTCTGTGCGCCAATCTCGATGTCGGTTGCGGGCCAGCCGCGCTTGCCGATTTCTTCGTGCCCGAGGATGCGCGCGTCTTTGCAACAAGACTTGCGGGTGTTTTCCGCGACCACATCGAGCAGTTCGATTTCGAGGGCCGCCTGCGCGCGGGCGAGCGCGATATGCAGCACTGGATCGTGCTGCGCGGCCTCGTTCTCTATGGCGACGATGGCGCCGCGCAGCGCGTGGTCGGTTCGCTGCGCGACATCACCGCGCGCAAGATCGCCGAATCCGACCTGGCGCACGCGCGCGGGCAGCTCGCCGAAGCGGTCGAGGCGATCCAGGACGGGTTCGTGGTGTTCGACGCCGAAGACCGCATCGCGCTCTACAACACGCATTATCTCGAAAGCTTCTCGGCGAAGCCCGAATCGGTGCGGGTCGGTATGACGATTCGCGAGCTGCTCGAACTCGAGGCCTCGGTGCGCTTCCCGGCGCCCGACCAGCGCGACGAGTACGAGGCCTGGGTGGCCGAGAAGGTGGCCGAGCACAAGGCGCTGATGCGCGATTTCGTGCATCGGCGGCATAACGGCCGCTGGGCGCGGCTCAACGAATACCGCACCGCCGATGGCGGCATCGTCGGCATTCTGACCGACGTGACCGACCTCAAGAACCGGTCGATCGAATTGAAGCGCAGCCGCCAGCTTCTGAAGGCGGTGATCGATGCGGTGCCGGCGCTGATCAGCGTCAAGGATGCCGAATCGCGCTATCTGATGATGAACCGCTTCCAGGCCGAACTGTACGGCACGACCACCGGCGATGCGGTCGGCCGCACCGCGAGCGAGATCATGGGGGCCGATTACGGCGAACAGGCTCGCGCGCTCGATCGGCGCGTTCTCGAGACCGGCGAACAGGTCTCGCTGATGGAACAGGATTTCGTCGATGCCAGCGGCGGCGTGCATGACTGGTACACGATCAAGCTGCCGCTGCATGGCGAGGCGAATGTGCCCGAGGGCATCGTCACCGTCGCGCTCGACGTGACGCAGCTCATCCGGCTGGAGCGCGCCCGCGCCAATCTCGCGCGCTATGTGCCGCCCTCGATGGCGACCATCCTCGCCGAAGCCGACGAGCCGATGGGTCCGCCGCGCGAACAGGTGATCGCCGTTCTGTTCGTCGACATCGTCGGCTTTACCGCGCTCGCGTCGGAAGAAGCGCCCGCCGAAATCTTCGCCCTGTTGCGCGGCTTCCAGTCGCGCATGGCCGATGCGGTCTTCGCGCATGGCGGCACGCTCGACAAGTTCACCGGCGACGGGGTGATGGCGACGTTCGGCACGCCCGATACCGGTCCGCGCGATGCCGGCAATGCGCTCGCCTGCGCGCGCGCGATCGAGCGCACGATGGCCGTGTGGAACGCGGAACGCGCCGCATCCGGTGCTGCGCCGGTCCGCGTCGTCATGGGGCTCCATTTCGGATCTGCGTTGCTTGGCACGGTCGGCGACGAACGGCGGCTCGAATTCGCGGTGATCGGCGATACGGTGAACGTTGCGGCACGGTTGGAATCCCTCGCCCGCGAACTCGATGCCGGCATGGTGATGAGCGGCGCGCTCTACGAAGCGGTCGAACGCGAGATCGCATCGGGCGCTGGCGATCTCGGCTCGCTGTTCGACGGGCTCGAACGACGACCGGCGCAGGCCTTGCGCGGGCGCCGCCAGCCGGTCGACCTCTGGGTGTTGCCGCGATAGCCGGGCTGCGCGTCGACCCGCATCGGGGCGAGTTATCCACAGAGATCTTCCGCGAACCGGAGGCGTCTGGCGCCTGTAAGCGGCGTCTGCGCGGCCCGTCGCCGGGATAAGTCAGGAAAACCCCCGGTTTTCTCTATTACGGGGGTCAACCGCGGCCGCTGCGTTTCTTTTTGCAATTAAGAATGATTTGCATTATTAACTCTCCTGCATGGCCGGATCAGAGGCAGTCTCCCGCCAACGATCCGATCCGCAGGAAGGGGCGTGCCACCTCTCCTGCACAAGGACGACGCGGTGCCGGGCC
>JBBDMS010000048.1:27197-75749 GCA_040878185.1 Dongiaceae bacterium
CGGCATCGCGCCGAAGACCGCGGTGACCCACATCGAGCGCATCTACACCAAGACCGCGGTCACCAACCGCGCGTCGGTCACCCGTTTCGCCATCCGGCACGGGCTCGTCGGTCCGCTCCCCTGACCTCCGGCAGGGACACCGGCACCGCGTCGGCTCTGCTAATCTCCCTTCAGAAATCAGTATTCGCCGGCGCCCGCCGGTGTTGAGCATTTGTCGGATCGCCGGTCGGCGGTTCGCGAGCCCGGGGAGAGTTGCCATGAACTATGCGCGCGTCACCCAGCGCGTGATGGCGCTGTTCGTCGACGGCATCGTCCTTCTGGTGCTGACCGGCCTGCTCGAGGTGATCGGGCTGCCGGTCTACGACCACCCGCAACTGGCCGATGGCAGTGCCGGCCCGGTTCTGACCTGGTCGCCGCTCGGCATCGCGGTCAGCATCCTGGCGGCCGGGGCCTATTTCGTCGGCTTCGAATGCTCGCCCTACCAGGGCACATTGGGGAAGGTCACGCTCGGCCTCCGCGTCACCGATCTCGCGGGTGAGCGGATCGGCCCGCTCCGCGCTTGCGTGCGCTATTTCGCCAAATATCTGTCGGCCGCGCTCCTGATGATCGGGTTTTTCATGGCGATCTTCACGCGCCGCCGCCAGGCGCTGCACGATCTGATCGCCGGCACGGTCGTGATCGGCCGCGGAATCTGAGCCGATCGCCGGGTCGGTCGGGCCGGGTCGGCCTTGGCAAGCGCCGGCCGCTGCGACTATACCCACCCCCTGTTTTCGATGCCGTTTCGACGGCCGGGCCCGATCGGCGGGCGGCTGCGGCGGCAGGCATGCGGAGTTCGTTCGATGGAGAAATTCACCCGGCTGCGCGGCATTGCCGCTCCTTTGCCGATGATGAATGTCGATACCGACATGATCATCCCCAAGCAGTTCCTGAAGACGATCAAGCGCACCGGGCTCGGCAAGAACCTGTTTGACGAGATGCGCTACGAGCAGGACGGCAAGGAGAAGCCGGACTTCGTGCTCAACAAGCCGGCCTATCGCGACGCGAAGATCCTCGTCTCGGGTGCCAATTTCGGCTGCGGCTCGTCGCGCGAGCACGCGCCCTGGGCGCTGCTCGATTTCGGCATAAGCTGCATCATCGCGCCGAGCTTCGCCGACATTTTCTACAATAACTGTTTCAAGAACGGGATCCTGCCGATCGCGCTGCCGGAAGAGCAGGTCGCGAAGCTGATGGACGATGCCGAGCGCGGCGCCAACTCGATCGTCACCGTCGATCTCGAATCGCAGGAAATCACCGGGCCCGATGGCGGCCGCATTCGTTTCGATGTCGAGCCGTTCCGCAAACATTGCCTGCTGAACGGGCTCGACGATATCGGGCTCACGCTCGAGAAGGCGGCCTCGATCGAAAGCTTCGAGGGTAAAAATCGCGGTTCGCAGCCCTGGCTGTGGCGATAGCATTATCGCTATTGGCCGCGGCACGCTCTTCAGACCAATCACCACAGAGACACAGAGAACACAGAGGCTCGCCGATCTCTGTGCCTCTGTGGTGAACCTTCCTCGTTTCCTAAGGAAATCTAATGGCCAAGAATCGTAAAATCCTGATCCTCGCCGGCGACGGCATCGGTCCCGAAGTGATGGGCCAGGTGATGCGCGTGATCGACTGGTTCGGGAAGAACCGTTCGCTCGAGTTCGACGTGTCCGAAGGGCTCGTCGGCGGTGCCGCGATCGACAAGCATGGCGTGCCGGTCACGGAAGAGACGATGGCGGATGCGATGGCGGCCGATGCGGTGCTGCTCGGCGCCGTCGGCGGTCCGAAATGGGACAATCTGCCCTTCGAGATCAAGCCCGAGCGCGCGCTGCTGCGCCTGCGCAAGGACATGGAGCTGTTCGCCAACCTGCGTCCCGCGATGGTGTTCGGGCCGCTCGCCGAGGCCTCGTCGCTCAAACGCGAGCTGGTCGAGGGGCTCGATATCGTGATCGTGCGCGAGCTGACCGGCGGTGTCTATTTCGGTTCACCGCGCGGCATCGAGACATTGCCCGACGGCACCAGGCGCGGCGTGAACACCCAGGTCTATACGACGCCCGAAATCATTCGCGTTGCGCGCGTCGCGTTCGATCTCGCGAAGCTGCGCAATGGCAGGGTCTGTTCGGTCGAGAAGGCGAACGTGATGGAAAGCGGCGTCCTGTGGCGCGAGGAAGTGCAGAAACTGCACGACAGCGATTACAAGGATGTCGAGCTCTCCCACATGTATGCCGACAATTGCGCGATGCAGCTCGTGCGGCGGCCGAAGCAGTTCGACGTGATCGTCACCGACAATCTGTTCGGCGATATCCTGTCCGACTGTGCGGCGATGCTGACCGGCTCGCTCGGCATGCTGCCCTCGGCCTCGCTCGGTGCTGCCGATGCGACCGGGCGGCGGCGCGCGCTCTACGAACCGGTGCACGGCTCGGCGCCCGATATCGCGGGGCAGGGGCTCGCCAATCCGCTCGCGACGTTGCTCTCCTACGCGATGATGCTGCGCTATTCCTTCGAACAGCTCGAGGATGCGGCGCTGCTCGAGGGCGCGGTCGAAGACGTGCTCGCCTCGGGCGTGCGCACGGCGGACATCATGACGCCGGGTGCGACCAAGGTATCGACCACGGCGATGGGCGAGGCGCTGCTCGGCGCGCTGGATCGCCGCACGCGTTAGGGCGCTGCGCACGCCAAGGGGCGCGATATAAGGCGTTGCGCGCTCCGACCTCTCTTGTCGGGTGCTTGACCCGCATCGGGTCGGCTCCTAGCGTGATCCTTCGGGGGTTGCGCCCGCCGCTCCAGGCGGCGGGATTGCGGAAGAGAGGCAACCGATGCGTTTCACCATGCTTGCGATGGTCGCCCTGGTCGCGATCGGCGTCACCGGCTCGGCGCCGGCCGAGGATCAGACGGCCAACGACCAGATAGCCGACCCGACCTTGAGTGGCGATGCGATTCCCTGCGGCTGCGGCGGCCCGAAGGCGATCTATGCCGCCAAATACGGGACGGTCCAGCCGCCGGCGCTGCAGCAGAGCAACCCGATCGTCCGGCCCGATGCCGAACAGCCGGCGGCCAGCGACGACCCCGAAAGTGACACAGCCAGCGGCGGTTGAGTGAATCGACAGCCCGGGCCGCTCGGGCTATGATCGAGGCTGGATCGGAGCTTAAAAGGAGGAAACCATGCGCCTTTTCTCCATTTTGACGCTGTCGCTGCTGCTGGGTGCGGGCCTTCTGGCGCCGTCGCTCGCGGCTGCCGATTGCGCGGGTCACGGCGTGACCGCGTCGAGCAAGACCACCGACACGGTCGCCGAAGCGCCGGATCAGACGCCGGCGCCGACGACGACCACGGGAACCTCGGCAACGGGCGGCTGACGCACGCGCACTTAAAAAAACGCAACGTCAGGGCCGCCCTCCGGGGCGGCCCTTTTCGTTTCAGGAGCGAATTTTCTGGCGGCGCGGGTTGGTCGGCCCCGGCAGAGCAGGTTGGAGCAGAGAAGGAAGAGACGGCGACCGGGCGAGCGAGGGGTTCAGGCGATGCCGTGCCGCGCATATTCGCGCTCGAGCCGGCCGGCGAGCCAGAGGCCGAGCATCCGGTAGTCGCTCCAGAGCGACCAGAACGGATGGCCGAAGGTGGCGGGACGGTTGCCCTCGATCAGGAAATGGCCGGCCCAGGCCGGGAGATACCCCGCCAGGGGAACGAAGAGGAGAAGCCAGAGCGGGCCCTGGATCAGGGCCCAGAGCAGGAGAAGGGGTGCGAACGCGCTGCCGAGATAATGCATGCGGCGGCTGCCTTCCTTCCGGTGCAGCAGCAGATAACGCTGCCAGAAGGCGGGATAGCCGTCCGGATTGGCCCCGGGATTGGGGTTATCGCCGATCCGGGGGTGGGTTTCGGAAAGGTCTCGCTCGGTCATCGTCCTCGCTTGCTCTCCAACCGGTTGGGGCCTATGTGATCGCGGCCCGCGCCCGGCTCAAGACGAATACGGCGATCATCGGTCATCATTGTTCCGAACGGAACGGATAAGAAACGGAAGGTTACGATGGGTTTCAGGGTTGCGGTTGTCGGCGGCACGGGCAATGTCGGCCGCGAGATGCTGGCGACGCTCGCCGGCCACGAGTTTCCGGCGGACGAAGTGGTTGTGCTCGCCTCGTCGGGTTCGGCCGGCATGGAAGTCTCGTACGGCGAAGAGAAGACCCTCAAGGTCAAGGCGCTCGACACCTACGATTTCAAGGGCATCGATATCGCGCTCTTTTCGCCGGGTGCGAAAGTGTCGGCCGTGCACGCGCCGCGCGCCGCCGCCGCGGGTGCCATCGTGATCGACAACACCTCGCAGTTCCGCATGGATTCGGACGTGCCGCTGGTGGTGCCGGAAGTGAACGCCGATGCGATCGCCGGTTATACCAAGCGCCACATCATCGCCAATCCGAACTGCTCGACCATCCAGATGGTGGTTGCGCTCAAGCCGCTGCACGATCTGGTGCCGATCAAGCGCATCGTCGTCGCGACCTATCAGTCGGTCTCGGGTGCGGGCAAGGAGGGGATGGACGAGCTGTTTAACCAGACCCGCGCGATCTACATGAACGGCCCGGTCGAACACAAGAAATTCACCAAGCAGATCGCCTTCAACGTGATCCCGCATATCGACGTCTTCCTGGACGACGGTTCGACCAAGGAAGAATGGAAGATAGCGGTCGAGACGCGGAAGATCCTCGATCCCGATATCAAGGTATCGGCGACCTGCGTGCGCGTGCCGGTGTTCGTCGGCCATGCCGAGGCGGTCAATGTCGAGTTCGCCGACGAGATGTCGGTGCAGCAGGCGCGCGCCGCCTTGAAGAAGGCGCCGGGCGTCATCGTGGTCGATCACCGCGCGGACGAAGGCTATGTGACACCGCTCGAATGTGCCGGCGACGAGGCGGTCTATGTGAGCCGCATCCGCAAGGATCCGACGATCGAACACGGGCTGTCGCTCTGGATCGTTTCCGACAATCTGCGCAAGGGCGCCGCGCTCAACGCGGTGCAGATCGCCGAAGAGCTGGTCGCCAATTATCTGCCGAAGCGATAAACGCTGGCGAGCAGGCGGCGGACAGGCGGCGCGGATCAGCGCAGCCTGACGGGTTCAAACGCGGGGGCCGGCTTTTCGTCGGCCCCCGTTTCCGTGTCCGGCGGAACCAGCAGCAACTCGCGCCCGCCCGCCGCGACGGTGGCGGAGACGACGGCCTGCGTGTCGGCGGTCGCGGCCGCAAGCGCGGTCGGCAGATCGCCGCCGCGCAGGACATGGCCGGTCAATCGCGCGGCGAAATAATCGCCGGTGCCATGCGCTTCGAGTTTCTGGCGGGCGACATCGACCCGCCAGGCGCCGCGATCGTCGACCGCGATGGTGGTGAGCGTCGTCGTATCGGTATCGATACCGGTCACCAGGATCGCGAGATCGCGCTTTGCCGTGCGTCGCAGCGCATCGGCAGCGGCCAGCGATTGCTCGACCGTGTCGGTCTTCATGTTGGCGAGCCAGCCGAGTTCGAACTGGTTCGGGATCGCGATGTCGGCGAGCGGCAGCAGCGTATCGCGGATCGCTTCCGCAACCGGCTCGGCGACATAGAGCCCGTCGCCGCGTTCGCCCATCACCGGATCGAGCACATAGAACGATGCGGGGTTGTGCCGCCTCACCCGGGCGACCGCGTCGGCGACGAGGGCTGCATTCCCGACATCGCCGAGATAGCCGCTCAGCACGCAGTCGCAGTCGCCGAGCGCGCCGATCGCTTCGAGCCCGTCGAGCATCGGCGTCAGCATGGCGGCGGTGTACCGCGTGCCGCGCGCCTCGGGATAGCCGAGATGGCTCGAAAGAGAGACCGTGTCGATCGGCCAGGCCTCGATGCCGAGCCCGTGCAAGGCCGGCATCGCTGCCGCATTGCCGACATGGCCGTAGACCACGCGCGACTGGATCGAGAGCACGGCAAGCGGGCGGAGCCGGCGGTTCTGCTTCGTGGCGGCGGGCGCGATCATGGCGGCGAGCTAATCACGAGGCCCCGCCGCCGCGCCAGAGCCCGCCCGCGCTCAGGCCCGTCCGTGCTCAGGCCCGTCCGTGCTCAGGCCCGTCCGTGCCCAACCAGTTTCCGCCGGTTGCGCGCCGGGTCCGATTGCCTATAGTCGCGCCGGTTTCGGGCCTCTCGGATCGCCAGCCTCAAGCGCGATCCGGCGGCGACGATCGAGGAGGATGGACGCAGATGTTTCGCGGCAACTGGCCCCGCCGTTCGGCGCTCTACGTGCCGGGTTCCAATGCCCGCGCGATCGAGAAGGCGCGCACGCTGCCGGCCGATGTCGTGATCCTCGATCTTGAAGACGCGGTCGCGCCCGACGCCAAGCGCGATGCGCGCCAGGCGGTCTGCGATGCGGTCGTCGCGGGCGGCTTCGGCGAGCGTGAGGTGGTGATCCGCGTCAACGGGCTCAACACGCCCTGGGGCTATGCCGATCTGGTCGCGGCGAGCAAGGCCGGCGCCGACGCGCTGCTGCTGCCCAAGACCGAGAATGTCGAATCGGTGCGCCAGTCCGAGATGGTGATGGCGGCGAACGACGCCCCGTCGGAGCTCTCGATCTGGTGCATGATGGAAACGCCGCGCGCGGTCCTGAATGCCGAGGCGATCGGCGGCGCGAGCCCGCGGGTGCGCTGCTTCGTCATGGGCACGTCCGATCTCGCCAAGGATCTGCATGCCCAGCATACGCGAGACCGGCTGCCGATGATCACCGCGCTCGGGCTTTGCCTGCTGGCGGCGCGCGCGTTCAATCTCGCGATCCTCGACGGCGTGCATCTCGATCTCGATGACGTCGAGGGTTTCCAGCTCGCCTGCGAACAGGGGCGCGATCTCGGCTTCGACGGCAAGACGCTGATCCACCCGAAGACGATCGAGACGGCGAACCGCATTTTCGCGCCGCAGCCCTCCGAGGTCGAATGGTCACGCCGCATCATCGCGGCCCATGCCGAGGCGTCGCGCCAGGGCAAGGGCATCGTCGTGGTCGACGGCAAGCTGATCGAGAGTCTGCATGTGCTGAACGCGCGCCGCGTCGTTGAACTGGCCGATACGATCGCCGCCAAGGAAAAGGCCGAGCACGACCGGATCAAGGCGGCACAATGAGCGGCAAGACCGATCCCGGCCGCTATTTCGAGGATTTCCGGCTCGGCGAGCGCATCGTGCATGCGGTGCCGCGCACGCTCTCCGAGGGCGATGTGGCGCTCTATATCGCGCTGACCGGCTCGCGCTTCGCGCTGCATTCGTCGGATGCGTTCGCGCAATCGCTCGGGCTGCCGCAGGCGCCGATCGACGACGTGCTAGTGTTTCATATCGTGTTCGGCCGAACTGTGCCGGACGTATCGCTGAATGCGATCGCCAATCTCGGTTATGCCGCCTGCCGGTTCGGCGTGCCGGTCTATCCCGGCGACACGCTCGCGACCGTCTCCGAGGTGATCGGGCTCAAGGAAACCTCGAACGGCGAAACCGGCATCGTCTACGTGCATTCGACCGGCACCAACCAGATGGGCGAGACCGTGCTCGACTATGTGCGCTGGGTTCTGGTGAGGAAGCGCGACCGCAACGCACCCGCGCCGACGCCAATGGTGCCCGATCTGCCCGACGCGGTCGCAGCGGATGCGATCGTTGTACCGGAGGCGCTCGATCTCGCCGGCTGGAACGACGATCTCGCCGGCACGCGCCATCGCTGGGAGGATTACGAACCGGGCGAGCGCATCGATCATGTCGACGGCATGACGATCGAGGAATCCTGCCACATGCTCGCGACGCGGCTCTATCAGAACAATGCGCGCGTGCATTTCAACCAGCATGTCGAAGCCGGCGGGCGCTTCGGCCGGCGCATCGTCTATGGCGGCCATATTATCTCGCTCGCCCGCGCGCTCAGCGCGAACGGTCTTGCCGGTGCGTTCCGCCTTGCCGCGATCAATGGCGGGCGGCACTCGAATCCGAGTTTCGCCGGCGACACGATCTATGCCTGGAGCGAGGTGCTGACACGCGCAACGATCGCCGGGCGCGACGATCTCGGCGCGCTGCGGCTGCGCACGCTCGCCTGCAAAAACCGCAGCGCCGCGGACTTTCCCGACAAGGATGAAGCGGGCAAGACCGATCCCGCCGTCGTGCTCGAGCTCGATTACTGGGTGCTGCTGCCGCGGCGATCCTGATCGAACCGGCCCACGCGATATGTTGTGGGTACAGGAATCAAAACCCCAAAATCAGGTTGATCCGGCGCGAATCCGGATGGTAATGAGAGAGGCGTCAGGTGCGCCGAGCCCGAAGAACTCGCGCAACGCACCCCCGAAGGGATGCTCCTGACGCCTCCCCGGAAGCCGCTTGCGACCGGCTCCGACACGAAAAAGCGGCGGGGACGCTGCGATCGTCAGCCCCGCCGCGCCGTCCGAACACCGGAACGCGTTGCCGCGTCGGTGTCCCGCCGGGCGATCGGGCGTGACGTACGGACCCCGCGAAGGGTCCACAGCAACCCGACAGATCCACGGCACGAATTCCCGACCGGCCACCGGCGGTATCGGCACGGTCCGCGACCGAAATCGCAGATCGGGACGCTACGCTTCGATCGGCAGCAGCCGGGCCGCAAGCGGTCGGCGCCACCAAATCTCTCGCATCGTCATATCGCGCAGGCGAAACGACGACGCGGCCGGCGCGGCTGGTCCGCTTTGCCCGCAGGCATTGCCAGGAACGGCCCGCGCACCCATCCCGGTTCGAGCGCCGCAGAACGGCGTCCGTTCCGGCACCGATCCGGTCTGCCGGCGTTGCCGCCGTCAATCCGGTTCGCGATCGTGGCCCGCATGGCCCCGGGTGCCGGCAGGAACGGAGTTGCTGCCGATATCGGGAGCCGGCGCAGACCGCCGACCGACGCTTTCGCGTGCTGTCGAAAGCATGAAATCATTTCGCCGAAGCGGCAATCGTGATTCGCCTCGCGGATCTATTTTCCTGTGTAAAACCGGCCCGGTCTTGCACAAACCGCGAAGCGATTTTCCACCGAACCATCCACAATTTGTGACGACTTAGACAGTTTGGTTGCACTGCAGCATGCGCGTTGACTAAGCTGGCGGCGGGGCTTACATCAGCCTTGGCACGGAATCACAGATCTTCAGCGGGGATTCATGGGCGCGGACGGCCGCGACGAGAACGATCGGTCCATTCCATCGGATCCGGCGCAGAAGCCTGTGCACCGTCCGGCGCGGCCGCTCTCACCGCATCTGCAGATTTATCGCCCGCAACTCACCACGGTCCTGTCGCTCCTGCATCGCCTGACCGGCATGGTACTGGGCGCAGGTGCGGTCGCACTGGTCGTCTGGCTGGTCGCGGCCGCCTGCGGGCCCGACGCCTTCGCCTGTGTGCAGGCGCTGGCCGGCTCGATCCTCGGCCGTGTGCTGCTGTTCGGATTCACCTTCTGCCTTCTCTATCACCTGCTGAACGGCATCCGGCATCTGGTCTGGGATACCGGTCGCGGCCTCGAACTCGATGCGGTCTATCTCTCGGGCAAATTGGTGGTCGGCGGCACGATCGTCCTCACCATCGCCATCTGGATCGCAGGCAGTGTTGTGCGGGGCGGGTTCTGATGCGCGGCCTGCGCAGCGATCTCGGGCGCGTCCGCGGCCTCGGCTCGGCCAAGGAAGGCGTGCAGCATTGGTGGCTGCAACGCGTCACGGCGGTTGCCCTGGTGCCGCTGCTGGTCTGGTTCCTGATCGGGCTCATCGCGCATAGCGACGCCGATCATCAGACGGTCACAGCCTGGCTCGGCAGTCCGGTGACGTTCGGTTTGTTCCTGCTGCTGCTCGGCGCCGGGCTCTGGCATCTCGCGCTCGGCCTGCAGGTCGTGATCGAAGACTATGTGCTTGGCGAGGGAATGCGGCTCGCGCTCATCCTGCTGGTCAAGTTCGGCTGCATCGTTCTCGCTCTGACCGGCGCGATCGCCCTCGCTTCGATAGCGTTTGGAAACTAGAGATCATGGCCCCGACCTTGTCATCGACCCCGTCATCGAACGAACAGAGTGCGCCGCGCAGCGTTGCTCCGCAGATCGGGGGCGACGCATACCGCATCGTCGATCACGATTACGACGTCGTCGTGGTCGGCGCCGGCGGTGCGGGTTTGCGCGCGACCTTCGGCATGGCGCAGAAGGGATTGCGCACCGCCTGCGTCACCAAGGTCTTCCCGACGCGCAGTCATACCGTCGCGGCGCAGGGCGGCATTGCCGCCGCGCTCGGCAATATGGGCGAGGACGACTGGCGCTGGCATATGTACGACACGGTCAAGGGTTCCGACTGGCTCGGCGACCAGGACGCGATCGAGTACATGGTGCGCGAGGCGATGCCGGCGATCATCGAGCTCGAACATTACGGCGTGCCGTTCAGCCGCACCGCGGAAGGCAAGATCTACCAGCGGCCGTTCGGCGGCATGACGACCAAATTCGGCGAAGGCATCGCACAACGCACCTGCGCCGCGGCCGACCGCACCGGGCACGCCATCCTGCACACGCTTTACCAGCAGGCGCTCAAGCACAAGGCGGAGTTCTTCATCGAGTATTTCGCGATCGACCTGATCATGGACGAGGCCGGGCATTGCCGCGGCCTGATCGCGTGGAATCTCGAGGACGGCACGATCCACCGGTTCAATGCGCAGCTCGTGGTGCTGGCGACCGGCGGCTACGGGCGGGTCTATTTCTCCTGCACCTCGGCGCATACCTGCACCGGCGACGGCAACGCGATGATCCTGCGCGCCGGGCTGCCGCTGCAGGACATGGAGTTCATCCAGTTCCACCCGACGGGCATCTACGGCGCCGGCTGCCTCATCACCGAGGGCGCGCGCGGCGAGGGCGGCTATCTGACGAATTCGACCGGCGAGCGCTTCATGGAGCGTTATGCGCCGCATGCGAAGGATCTGGCCTCCCGCGACGTCGTCAGCCGCGCGATGACGATCGAGATCCGCGAGGGGCGCGGTTGCGGTCCGCTCAAGGACCATATCCACCTGCATCTCGAGCATCTCGATCCCAAGGTGCTGCATGAGCGGCTGCCGGGCATTTCCGAAACGGCAAAGATCTTTGCCGGCGTCGACGTGACGCGCGAGCCGATCCCGGTCCTGCCGACCTGCCACTACAATATGGGCGGCATCCCGACCAACCATCGCGGCGAGGTGGTATCGCCGAAGAACGGCGATCCCGATGCGGTGGTGCCAGGACTGATGGCGATCGGGGAGGCTGCCTGCGTTTCGGTGCATGGCGCCAACCGGCTCGGCTCCAACTCGCTGCTCGATCTCGTGGTGTTCGGCCGGGCGGCGGCGATCCGCGCCGCCGAACTGGTAACGCCGGGCGAGGCGCTGCGACCGCTGCCGAAGGATTCGGCCGGGCCGGCTTTGGCCCGGCTCGATCGCCTGCGTCATGCGAGCGGCGGCACGCCGACGGCGAAGCTCCGGCTCGACATGCAGAAGCTGATGCAGGTCGATTGCGCGGTCTTCCGCACGCAGGAGACGCTCGATGGCGGCATGGCGCGGTTGCACGCGCTCTGGGGCCAGCGGGCCGATATCCGCGTCTCCGACCGCTCGATGATCTGGAATTCCGACCTGGTCGAGACGCTCGAGCTCGACAATCTGATGGCGCAGGCGATGGTCTCGCTCGAATCGGCGCGCAACCGCACCGAAACCCGCGGCGCGCATGCCCGCGAGGACCATCCCGAACGCGACGACGATCACTGGCTCAAGCACACGATCGTGCGGCTGGACGAACAGGGTACCATGCCGATCGATTTCCGGCCGGTGCATCTCAATCCGCTGTCGAACGACGTGCAGTCTTTCCCGCCGAAGAAACGGGTGTATTAACGGGCACACCGAGAGCGGCCGATGATCAATTCCAAGGATGGCCGGTTTTGTATCGAATGCTGGTTTGACGAGGAATCCGAAGACGAACCTGACATGGTCGAGTTTTCCGACGATCTGCGCGAACTGACCGACCGGATGAATGCCGTTGTGAAGGCCGGACGGTTCGAGTTTATCCAGCTTTCCCGCTGGGAAGGGTTCGATAGCGACGACGAAGAGTGCTGGTCGGTGCTCGAGGAATGGTCCTGCGATGACGAGTAAGAAATAGACCCATGGCCGAATTCACGCTCCCTGCCAATTCGAAGGTGAAACCCGGCAAGCGTTTTCCCGCCGAAGCGGGCGCGACCGAAATGCGCGTCTTCAAGATCTACCGCTGGGATCCGGACACGGGCGAGAACCCGCGCATCGACAGCTATGAGGTCGATCTCGCGCAATGCGGCCCGATGGTTCTCGACGTGCTCATCAAGATCAAGAACGAGATCGACGCGACGCTCACCTTCCGGCGCTCCTGCCGCGAGGGGGTGTGCGGCTCCTGCGCGATGAACATCGACGGCACCAACACGCTCGCCTGCACCATGCATACCCGCGCGGTGAAGGGCGAGGTGCGCATCTATCCGCTGCCGCACCGGCCGGTCGTGAAGGATCTGGTGCCCGATCTCAGCACCGCCTATGCCCAGCTCGCCTCGATCGAGCCCTGGCTCAAGACCGAGACTGCGGCGCCGGCGCGCGAGCGGCTGCAATCGCCCGAAGAGCGCGCAAAGCTCGATGGGCTCTGGGAATGCATCCTCTGCTTCTGCTGCCAGACGGCCTGCCCGAGCTACTGGTGGAACGACGATCGCTATCTTGGACCTGCGATCCTGCTGCAGGCCTATCGCTGGATCGCCGACAGCCGCGACGAACATACCGGCGAGCGGCTCGACAATCTCGAAGACCCATTCCGGCTCTATCGCTGTCACACCATCATGAACTGCACCAAGACCTGCCCGAAGAGCCTCAATCCGGCCAAGGCGATCGCCGAAATCAAGAAGCTGATGGTCGTGCGGCGTTAGGCCGGCGCGGCATTCCGACGGTCGGTTGACCAGACCCTCACGCCAGCTTGATGTCGTCCTCGACGACATGCTTGAGGCCGATCGAATCGACCGTCAGCACCATCCGCGCGCGAACCTTCGTCTGACCGGCCAGTTTGCCGTCGTCCTCAGCCTGGCGCACCGCCTCCTCGAGCGCGCGCTGCGAGGTTACGCCGACCTGCTTCAGGAACTGGCGCAGGCCCATATTGAAGACATCGTCGTCCATGATCGCTCTCCTCGTCCGGGCTGCTCTCCCGTTTCGCGAACGCCTATGCTATCGCGGGGCTCATGCTATCGCTGTGGGCGGGAATGAAAAAGCCGGGGATGCGATGAACGATCGGCCGACCAACCCTGCCGCGAGCGTCGTTGCGGCGTCGGGCGCCGACGGGCCGCGTGCGGCCTATGCGGCGCGCGTCGCAGCCGGCGACACCCAACCGGACCCCGCGCAGACGCAGGCGGTCGAGCGGCTGCAGGAACTGCACGAGGCCCTTGCCGGTTATATGCCGGCACGCCCTCGCAGCGGCTTTCTCGGGCGGCTGTTCGCACGCGAGCCGGATGCGTCTCGCCGTGACGTGTCTGGCGGTGCGGCTGCGGCGCCGCGCGGCATTTATCTCACCGGCGATGTGGGTTGCGGCAAGTCGATGCTGATGGGGCTGTTCTTCGCCCATGCGCCGGTGGCGGCCAAGCGCCGGGTGCATTTTCTTCCCTTCATGCAGGAGGTGCACGGACGGCTGCATGTATGGCGCCAGACCCACCGGGGCGATCCGGTTCCGCCGGTTGCCGAGGCGATCGCGGCCGATGCGACGTTGCTCTGTTTCGACGAGTTCCAGGTCACCAACATCGCCGATGCGATGCTGCTCGGCCGGCTGTTCGAGGCGCTGATCGGGCGCGGCGTGGTGATCGTCGCGACCTCGAACTGGGCGCCGCAGCGGCTTTACGAGGGCGGGCTGCAGCGCGATCGGTTCCTGCCGTTCATCGCCCTGATCGAGGCGCATCTCGACCTTGTCGATCTCGGCCGGGGCACCGACTGGCGCCGCATTCGCGTCGCCGGCCAGCCGGTTTACTTCGTGCCGCATGACGAACGGGCGGCGGCGCACTTAAGCGAAATTTTCGCTTTGCTGACCGATCGGACCGAACCGAAGGCCGTGGCGATCGAGCTTCCGGGACGCGTGCTATCGGTGCTGCGTGCCGCCGAGGGCGTCGCCTGGTTCGGTTTCGATGCGTTGTGCCGGCATAATCTGGGCGCCGCGGATTACCTGGCGCTGGCCGCCAATTTTCACACGCTGCTGCTCGAAGACGTGCCCGTCATGGGCGACGACGAACGTGACGAAGCGCTGCGTTTCGTGGCCCTGATCGACGCGCTGTACGAACATCAGACGCTGCTGGTGATGAGTGCGGCCGCCGAGCCGGACGGGCTCTGCCGCGCGCGCAACGTCGCCGCCATATACCGCCGCACCGCCTCGCGGCTGATCGAAATGCGCTCGGCCGAGTATGTCGCCCGGCATCACCAACGATAGTTCTTGACATTTTGTTAGCCACACACTTGCTCTGGGGGTTGAAAAGGAGTAGTAACACTAGACCTAGTATGGCGGCGGTACGGGTAAGCACCCTGCGCGGCCATGAAACGAACGGCCGGCACGTGACCGGATATGGGGCCGAACGGCGGATCGAAACGGGGATGGCGCGTAAGAAGATCGCCCTGATCGGTGCAGGCAATATCGGCGGCACGCTGGCGCTGCTCGCCGGTCTCAAGGACCTCGGCGACATCGTCATGTTCGACATCGCCGACGGCCTGCCGCAGGGGAAAGCACTCGACATCGTGCAGGCTTCGCCGATCGCAGGGTTCGATGCGGTCATCGGCGGCGCCAACAATTATCGCGCCATCAAGGGCGCCGATGTGGTGATCGTGACCGCGGGCTTCCCGCGCAAGCCCGGCATGAGCCGCGACGACCTGCTCGGCAAGAATGCCGAAGTCGTTTCGACGGTCGGCGCCGCGATCAAGAAATACTGTCCCAAGGCATTCGTCATCGTCGTCACCAACCCGCTCGATGTGATGGTGTGGGTGATGCGCGAGGCATGCGGCCTGCCGCATTCGCGGGTCGTCGGCATGGCCGGCGTGCTCGACAGCGCGCGCTTCCGATATTTCCTGGCCGATGCGATGAAGGTGTCGGTCGAAGACGTCAGCGCCTTCGTGCTCGGCGGCCATGGCGACAGCATGGTTCCGCTGGTCCGTTATTCGACGGTCGCCGGCATTCCGCTGCCCGATCTGGTGAAGAAGGGGTGGCTCACCAACGATCAGCTCGACGCCATTGTGCAGCGCACGCGCGACGGCGGTGCGGAGATCGTCGATCTGCTGAAATCCGGTTCGGCTTTCTACGCGCCCGCTGCGGCTGCGATCTCGATGGCTGAATCCTTTTTAAAGGACAAGAAACGCGTGTTACCCTGTGCTGCCTGGCTCAACGGGGAGTACGGGGTTAAAGGGCTCTATGTCGGCGTGCCGGTGGTGATCGGTGCTGGCGGCGTAGAGAGAGTGGTCGAAATCGATTTGAACAGGTCCGAACGGGCCATGTTCGATAAGTCGATCTCGGCCGTAAGGGGCCTCATCGATACGGTGAGGAAAATTCAGAGAGGAGATAAACGATGAAGAGGACTGGGAAGCGGACTGCCCGGGCCGCCGCGAAGCGCGCGGCACCGAAGCGGAAGGCAAAGTCCAAGGCGAAGGCCAAGCGTAAGTCGGCCAAGCGGAAGACCGCCAAGCGGAAGACTGCGAAGCGGAAGACCGCCAAGCGGAGGACCAAGGCAAAGACGAAGCGTAAGGCGAAGCGCAAGACAAAGGCGAAAGCCAAGCGCAAGACCAAGCGTCGGACAAAGCGTCGGGCCAAGAAGGCGGCTCCGGCGCCGGCAGCGGCCAAGGCGAAGTCACGGCCGCGTACCCGTCGCGCGAAATAAGAAACGGTCTACTGATCGCCTTTCAGCGCGCTGCTCCGCATAGCCATTGCCTTCGGGCGGTGGACGTAGCGAGGGCGGCGCGCTGATGCGATACACGGCTTGCGTCGGCGGCGGGCGGGTCACGGCACGGATTTTCGTGGGGACGTGCCTTGAACCAGGGCTTGAAGCTGTTAGATTGAGGCTCAGCCTCCGTTCGCGGAGGCCCGCCCGCCGCCGCACATTCACGATTGCGCAAGCCGACCAATGAACATTCACGAGTACCAGGCGAAGGAACTCCTCGCCCGTTTCGGCGTTGCCGTTCCGCGCGGTTACGCTGCGTTCACCGTCGACGAGGCGGTCGACGCCGCGAAAAGACTGGGCGGCAAAATCTGGGTCGTGAAGGCCCAGATCCATGCCGGGGGCCGCGGCAAGGCGGGCGGGGTCAAGCTTGCCCGCTCGCTCGACGAAGTCCACGTAATCGCGAAAGAATTGCTCGGCAAGACCCTGGTCACCAAGCAGACGGGGCCGCAGGGCCGTGTCGTGGGCCGCCTCTATGTCGAGGAAGGCTGCGACATCGCGCGCGAGCTGTATCTCGGTCTTCTGATCGATCGCGCGACCGCCCGCGTCACGGTCATCGCCTCGACGGAAGGCGGCATGGACATCGAGGAAGTCGCCGTCCATCACCCGGAAAAGATCCTGAAAGTGACCATCGATCCGGCGACCGGGCTGATGCCGCATCACGCGCGACGCATTGCCTACGCGCTCGATCTCGAGGGCGACCAGGTCAAAAAGGCGGTCAAATTCATCGACGCGATCTACCGGGTGTTCGTCGAGCTCGATGCCTCGGTGATCGAACTCAATCCGCTGATGATCACCAAATCGGGCGACGTGGTCGCGCTCGATGCCAAGATCAATTTCGACGACAACGCGCTTTATCGTCACAAAGACGTGGCAGAACTGCGCGATGAGGACGAGGAAGATCCGGCCGAGCGCGAGGCCGCGCGCAGCGAGCTCAACTACGTGAAGCTCGACGGCAATATCGGCTGCATGGTCAACGGCGCCGGGCTCGCGATGGCGACGATGGACATCATCAAGCTCTATGGCGGCGAGCCGGCGAATTTTCTCGATGTCGGCGGCGGGGCGACGCGCGAACGGGTCACGGCCGCGTTCAAGATCATCCTCTCCGATCCGAACGTGAAGACGATTCTGGTCAATATTTTCGGCGGCATCATGCGCTGCGACATCATCGCCGAAGGCGTGGTGGCGGCGGCGCGCGAACTCAGTTTGCGGGCGCCGCTGGTGGTGCGGCTCGAAGGCACCAATGTCGAACTCGGCAAGAAGATCCTCGCCGAGTCGGGCCTGCCGATCCTCTCCGCATCCGACCTCGCCGATGCCGCCGAGAAAGCGGTCAAAGCCGTGCGGGAGGCAGCCTGATGGCGGTGCTCGTCGGCCGCAACACACGCGTCATCTGCCAAGGCTTCACCGGGTCGCAGGGTACGTTCCATTCCGAACAGGCGATCAAATACGGAACCAAAATGGTCGGCGGCGTGACGCCGGGCAAAGGCGGCACGCGCCATCTCGATCTGCCGGTGTTCGATACCGTCGCCGAGGCGGTTGAAGCGACCAAGGCCGACGCGAGCGTGATCTATGTGCCGCCGGCCTTCGCGGCCGATGCCATTCTCGAGGCGGTCGCGGCGGCCCTGCCGCTGGCGGTGTGCATCACCGAGGGCATCCCGGTCCTCGACATGGTGCGGGTCAAGCGCGCTCTGGAAGGCAGTGCGACGCGGCTGATCGGACCCAACTGTCCGGGCGTCATTACGCCCGACGAATGCAAGATCGGCATCATGCCCGGCCATATTCACAAACGCGGGCGCATCGGCATCGTCTCGCGCTCGGGCACGCTCACTTATGAGGCCGTCGCACAGACGACCGCCGTCGGGCTGGGCCAGACGACCTGCATCGGCATCGGCGGCGATCCGGTGAACGGCACCAGCTTCATCGATTGCCTTGAGCTGTTTCTTGCCGATTCCGAGACCGAAGGCGTCATCATGATCGGCGAGATCGGCGGCAGCGCCGAGGAAGAGGCGGCCGATTTCGTACGCAGCGCCCGCACGAAAAAGCCGATCGTCGGGTTCGTGGCCGGCTTGTCGGCGCCGCCCGGCCGGCGCATGGGCCATGCCGGGGCCATCATCGCGGGCGGCAAAGGCGGGGCGGGCGATAAAATTGAGGCCCTGAAATCGGCGGGAATCCTGGTTTCGGACTCGCCGGCCCGGCTCGGCGATACCATGTTGGGAGCGTTGAAGGGCTAAGATTTCGATGGCGCCGGGCCTGACCCTGCGTTTGCCGATATGCCGGGGCTCTGCGGGGCCACCCCCGGTCGCCAACGAGGAGCAGCATCAGACGATGGAGCGCGACAAACTCTCTTTCCTGTCCGGTCCGAACGCCGAGTTCATTGCCGATCTTTATGCCCGCTATGTGACCGATCCGAATTCGGTGGAAGCGAGCTGGCGTGAATTTTTCGCAAGCCTCAAGGACGACAGCCGCACCGTGCTCGACGACATGCAGGGTGCGAGCTGGACGCGGCGCGACAATGGCGGGGGCAGTGGCGGCGTCGATGTGATGCTCGATGAAGCGCCGTCGGTCGCCGGTTCCAGGGTCGAATCGCCGCTGCGCGCTATGGGAATCGACGAGATCCGGGCGGCCGCCACCGATTCGGTGCGCGCGCTCATGCTGATCCGGGCCTATCGGGTGCGCGGCCATCTCGAAGCCGATCTCGATCCGCTCAAGCTGAAGCCGCGCGACAAGCATCCGGAGCTCGATCCCGCGAGCTACGGTTTCACCGATGCCGACATGGATCGGCCGATCTTTCTCGATGGCGTTCTCGGTTTCCAGTACGCATCGCTGCGCCAGATCGTGCAGATCGTCCGCGAGACCTATTGCGGCAAGATCGGCATCGAGTTCATGCATATCCAGGATCCGGCACAGAAGGCATGGATCCAGGAACGCATCGAGAGCATCCGCAACCACACGCAGTTCACCGAGAAGGGCAAGCGCGCCATTCTCGAACGGCTGACCCATGCCGAAGCGTTCGAGCGGTTTCTCGACAAAAAATATACCGGCACCAAGCGATTCGGTATCGAAGGCGCGGAAACGACGATTCCCGCGCTCGAACAGATCCTGAAGCGCGGCAGCCAGCTCGGTGTCACCGAAGTCGTGCTCGGCATGGCCCATCGTGGCCGGCTGAACGTGCTGGCGAACGTGCTGGGCAAGCCCTTCACGGCGATCTTCTCCGAGTTCCAGGGCAACCCGGCCAATCCCGAAGACGTACAGGGTTCGGCCGACGTCAAATATCATCTCGGCACCTCGTCGGATCGCGAGTTCGACGGCCGACGCGTCCATCTTTCGCTGACCGCCAACCCCTCGCATCTTGAGGCGGTCAACACCGTCGTGCTCGGTAAGGTGCGGGCGAAGCAGGCGCATAAGGGCGATATCGACCGCAACCAGACGATGGCGATCCTGCTGCACGGCGATGCGGCGTTCGCGGGGCAGGGCCTCGTCGGCGAAACGCTCGATCTGTCGGATCTCAAGGGCTATCGCGTCGGCGGCACGATTCATTTCATCATCAACAATCAGATCGGCTTCACGACCGACCCGGTCAAATCGCGTTCGGGTCCCTATTGCTCGGAAGTCGCAAAACAGATCCAGGCGCCGATCTTCCACGTCAACGGCGATGCTCCCGAGGCGACGGTGCACGTCGCGCGCATCGCGATGGAGTATCGGCAGGAGTTCAAGCGCGACGTCATCATCGACATGTTCTGTTATCGCCGGCACGGCCATAACGAGGGCGACGAGCCGTCCTTCACCCAGCCGCTGATGTATCGGCGGATCGCGGATCATCCGACGACACGCGCGCTCTATGCCGAACGGCTGGTCGAAAAGGGCATCGTCACGCGCGAGGATGCCGACTATATTGCGACAGAGTTCCAGGCAAAGCTCGAAGAGGCGTTCGAGTCGGCGCCCGGCTACAAACCGAACAAGGCCGACTGGCTGGAAGGGGCGTGGACCGGGCTTGCGGTTGCGACCGGCGACGACCGGCGCGGCGAGACCGCAGTCGAGCCCGATACGCTGCGGTTGATCGGACAGGCGCTCACCTCGGTGCCAGAGGGCTTTACCGCGCATCGGCGGCTGCTGCGCATTCTCGACAACAAGCGCGAGCGGCTCGAAAGCGGCAACGACATCGACTGGGCGACCGCCGAGTCGCTGGCCTTCGGCAGTCTGCTGCTTGAGGGCTGCAAGGTCCGGCTGTCGGGCCAGGATTGCGGGCGCGGCACGTTCAGCCAGCGCCATGCGGTGCTGATCGACCAGGAGACGATGGACGAATATGTGCCGCTGAATGCGGTGCGCAAGGGCCAGGCGCTGGTCGAAGTGATCGACAGCCCGCTCTCGGAAGCGGGCGTGCTCGGTTTCGAGTACGGCTATTCGCTGGCCGAGCCGCGCGGCCTCGTCGTCTGGGAAGCGCAGTTCGGCGATTTCGTGAACGGCGCGCAGGTCATCATCGACCAGTTCATCGCCTCGGGCGAAAGCAAGTGGCTGCGCATGTCGGGTCTCGTGATGCTGCTGCCGCACGGATACGAAGGCCAGGGCCCCGAACACAGCTCGGCCCGGCTCGAACGGTTCCTGCAGCTTTGCGGCGAAGACAACATGCAGGTCGTGAACTGCACAACGCCGGCCAATTACTTTCATGCGCTGCGCCGGCAGATGCACCGCAATTTCCGCAAGCCGCTGATCGTCATGACGCCGAAATCGCTTCTGCGTCATAAACTCTGCGTATCGCGCCTCGGGGATATGGGGCCGGGCACGTCGTTTCATCGCGTGATGTACGACGATGTCAAACTTTGTGCCGACGAGAACGTGCGGCGCGTTGTGCTCTGCTCCGGCAAGGTCTACTACGATCTCTTCGAAGAGCGTGCCAAACGCGAGATCAAAGACGTGGCTTTCCTGCGGCTCGAACAACTCTACCCGTTTCCGCACAAGGCGCTGAAGGCCGAGCTTGCGCGGTTTCCGCAGGCCGACATCGTCTGGTGCCAGGAGGAGCCGAAGAACATGGGTGCGGCGTTCTTCGTCCTGCCGGAGATCGAGAGCGTGCTGACCGAACTCGGCCATGCGGCCGGCCGTGCGCGCTATGTCGGACGGCCCGCGGCGGCGTCGCCGGCGACGGGTCTGCTCAAGCGCCATCTGCGCGAACAGGCGCTTCTGGCCGATCAGGCCCTGAGTGCGGAGTGAAGGAAAGAAGCCGATGGCGAAAGATATCGTAGTCCCGCAGCTCGGCGAATCGGTCACCGAGGCGACGATCGCCAAATGGATGAAGAAGGTGGGGGACAGCATCGCGCAGGACGAGATGCTGCTCGAACTCGAGACCGACAAGGTGACGCTCGAGGTGAACGCACCGGTCGCGGGGCGTCTCGCCGAAATCATCGCCCAGGAGGGAGCGACGGTCGAAGTCGGCGCAATCGTCGGCCGGCTGGCCGAGGCAGGCGAGACCGTGAGCGCGAAGGCGCCCGCCGCCAAAACGGATGCGGCCAAGACGGAACCGCCGAAGGCCACCACGCCGGCACAAACTGCGCCGAGTGCCGAAAGCGGCAAACCGGCGGTCGGCCCGTCCGGTCCGGTGCCCGATCTCACGCGCAAGATTTCCGACGAGCAGCGCGCCCAGGCGCGTCCGACCATGGGCGCTCGCTATGAGGCCGGCGCGCCGCCCGAAGGCGAACGGGCGACCGGCGTCGAGGCAACCGAAGACGAGACGCTCTCGCCGTCGGTGCGCAAGCTGATGGAAGAAAACGAGGTCGCGGCGGGCGAGATCGCCGGCAGCGGTTCCGGCGGGCGCATCACCAAGGGCGACGTGCTGGACTATATCGGCAAGGAAGTGAAGAAGGGCGCCGGCGAACCGTCGTCGGACAGCCGGAATGCGCCGGCCGAACAGCCGGGCGCCGTGCAGCCCGAACCGCGTACCGCCCCGGCCCCGGCATCCGCACCGCCGCCAACCCCGGCCCAGGCCGCATCTGCGCAGGCCGCCGTAAAGCCCGCGGCACCGTCGCGCCCGGCGCCGGTCGTGCGTCCAATGGAGGAAGACGGCGCGCCGCCGCGCGAAGAGCGCGTGCGCATGTCCCGCTTGAGGAAGCGCATCGCCGAGCGCCTCAAGCAGTCGCAGAACACCGCCGCCATGCTCACGACCTTCAACGAGGCCGACATGAGCGCGGTGATCGCGGTGCGCAAACAGTATCGCGATATCTTCGAGAAGAAGCACGGCATCAAGCTCGGCTTCATGTCGTTCTTCGTGAAGGCGGCGATCGTCGCGCTGAAGGAGATTCCAGCGGTCAATGCGGAAATCGATGGCGAGGATATCGTCTACAAGAACTTCTACGATATCGGCGTTGCAGTCGGTATTGATCAGGGTCTCGTCGTGCCCGTGCTGCGCGATTGCGACCGGCTGAATTTTGCCGAGATCGAAACGAAACTGTCGGAACTCGGCCGCAGGGCGCGCGAAGGAAAATTGGCGATCGAGGATCTGACCGGCGGGACGTTCACGATCTCGAACGGCGGCGTCTATGGTTCGCTGATGTCGACGCCGATTCTCAATCCGCCGCAATCCGGCATTCTCGGCATGCACAAGATCCTGGACCGGCCGATTGCGGTTGGCGGCAAGATCGAGATCCGGCCGATGATGTATCTGGCACTGACCTACGATCACCGGGTCATCGACGGGCGGGAAGCGGTGACGTTCCTCGTGCGTCTCAAGGAATGTATCGAGGATCCGCAGCGTATCCTGCTCGACATGTGAGGACCGTGCCGATGGACGCACAAGCCCCCAAGCAGGCCACCGACGGCAGCGCTCGCCCGGGCGCCAAAATGCCGGGCGCCAACATGCGGCGCGTGCCGTACTGGAACCAGACCACCAATTTCACCTGCGGTCCTTCGGCCGTGATGATGGCGATGAACGCCTTCGATCCGGATATCGGCATGACGCGCCCGCTGGAATACACGCTCTGGCGCGAGGCGAATTCGGTGGTGATGAGCGGCAAGGGTCCGGCCGGCTGCAGCCCGATCGGTCTCGCGCTTGCCGCACACTGCCGTGGTTACGAGACCGAAATCCATATCAATCACCGCCGGCCATTTCTCGTGGATCGGGCGCGCGATCCGAAGCTGCGCGAGGTGGTCGAAATCGTCTACAGCATGGACCTTGCCGAGCTCGAGGCGGAGGGCCTCCCGGTTGTCTATAACTGGCCGGGCGTTGCCGGCATCGAGGCGAAGTTTCGCGAAGGCTGGCTGCCGGTCGTGCTGGTTAGCACCCATTTCGTCCATGGCGATCATACGCCGCACTGGATCGTGGTGACGGGGTTCGACCCAGACCGGGTCTACATCAACGATCCGTGGATCTCGCGGAACAAAGGCCAGAGCGAAATCGACGTGACCGACCGGCCGATCCCGCGCGCCGATTTCAACCGGATGGCCTGCTACGGCAAGCGCAAGGAGCGCTCGGTCCTGTTCCTGCGCCAGCGCGGCGCGTAAGGCCGCGCACAGACCGGCGCGCGGCGCCGATAACCGGCAGAAGGCGGCAATCGCATGGCGGACCAATATGACGTGGCGATCATCGGCGGCGGGCCGGCAGGCTATGTCGCCGCGATCCGGGCCGCCCAGCTCGGCATGCGGACCGTCTGTATCGAGAAGCGCGGCGCGCTCGGCGGCACCTGTCTCAATGTGGGCTGCATTCCCTCGAAGGCGCTGCTGCATGCCTCGGAACGCTATGAGGAGGCGAAGGGGCATCTCGCGCCCTTGGGCATCAGGATCGGCAGCGTCGATCTCGATCTCGCAGCGATGCTTGCCCACAAGGACAAGGTCGTCACCGGCCTCACCAGGGGCATCGAATCGCTCTTCAAGAAGCACAGGATCGATTATCTCAAGGGCAGTGGCCGCCTCGCCGGCTCCGGTCGCGTCGATGTGGCGCTCGCCGATGGCGGCAGGACGAGCCTTGCGGCGACTTCGATCGTGATCGCGACCGGTTCAGAGCCGACTTCGCTGCCGGGCATTACGATCGACGAGAAGCGCATCGTCTCCTCGACCGGTGCGCTGATCTTGGCGACGGTGCCGACGCATCTGGTGGTGATCGGCGCCGGTTATATTGGGCTCGAGATGGGGTCGGTCTGGCGCCGTCTCGGTTCAAAAGTGACGGTCGTCGAATATCTCGACCGCATCCTGCCCGGCATGGACAAGGAGATCGCAAAACAGTTTCAGCGCATCCTCGAGCGCCAGGGCATGAAGTTCCGCCTGGCGACCAAGGTGACGGCGGCTTCGTCGTCGAGTGAAAGCGTTTCGCTCACGTTCGAGCCGGCGGCGGGCGGCGCGGCAGAGACGTTGCTGGCCGATTGTGTGCTGGTGGCGGTCGGTCGGCGGCCCTTTACCGAGGAGCTCGGCCTCGAAGAGGCGGGCGTCGCGCTCGACGACAAAGGGCGGGTGCGCACCGACGCGCATTTCCAGACCAGCGCCGCCGGCATCTATGCCATCGGCGACGTGATTGCCGGCCCGATGCTCGCGCACAAGGCGATGGATGAGGGCGTCGCGCTGATGGAACGGCTCGCGGGCCAGGCGGGCCATGTGAATTACGAAACCGTGCCAGGCATCGTGTTCACCTGGCCGGAAGTCGCCTCGGTCGGCCGCACCGAGGAACAGCTCAAGGAAGCGGGTATCGAGTATCGCGTCGGCAAGTTTCCGTTCATGGCGAACAGCCGCTCGCGCACGACCGGCGAGACCGACGGGTTTGTCAAATTACTGGCCGATGCGAAAACTGACCGGCTATTGGGCGCACATATTCTCGGCCCCGATGCCGGAACGCTGATCCATGAATGCGTCGTCGCGATGGAATTCGGCGGCGCGGTCGAGGATCTCGCGCGCTCGTTTCACGGTCATCCGACCTTGTCGGAATCGATCAAGGAAGCGGCGCTCGCCGCCGGCACCGGCGCGATCCATATCTGAGCGAAAGCGCGGGCGTGTCCCCGCTCCGCTTTCTACTGGGGGTCAGCTAGAATCTCGGCGATCGTCTTGCTGAGCACGACTTCGACGGACCGGCGCACCGATTCGGCGGCGAACACGCAGGTGAAGGAGCCGTCGGCGCGAACCGCCGCCTCGACGGCGAGCGGCCGGCTTGTGGCGGCGGGCACCGAATCGACGCGGCCCGACAAGCGCGAATCCGTCACGCAGTATCCCGACAGATCGGTATCCATGTGGCAGCGCAGGATGAGCCGCAAATCGTCGAAGGTTATGGCGGCGGCATTTTCGGCGACCGCCGGACGGCTCGCCACGGCATCGGCCCAGGCCTCGCGGATACGCCGGGTGGCCTCCTCGCGATAGTCGAGATTGACCGTCGCGCCGCTGCAGAGATGCGTCACCGATTCCAGCGTCTTCTTGAACACGTCGATGCCGGCGATGAGCGGCCCGTCGGGGCTTGCCGCTTCCGATTGGGCTAATGCGGCCGGCGCGGTGGCGTCGGGGTCGGGCCCGGTCACATCGTAAACGCAGCCGCCGGCAACTAAGGCAACCAGCAGAATTACCAGCCCGCGCAATGACATATGCCCCTCGCCTGTTGGTGGTTCCACCCGTGCCCCCGCGCGCGGATAGAGAAGCGCAGACAAATTGCGCCTTGCAGTTGATACACGATTCGATTAATCCGGGAAACGATCAACCGGTCGTTGTGGGCGACCGATGCGACAAAGGGTGGGGAAACAATGTATTCAAACTGGCATCGCGCCATTGGCGCGAGCGTAATTCTCATTGGCCTTGCGGGATGCAGCAGCAATCGGGTCGAACCGATCTCGGCCGCCGATGCGACCTGGACCGAGAATGTACAGGTGGCGGCGATTCATATCGAACGAAACAATCCCGATGTTCCGGTTGTGGTGATGGACAACCTCGCGAGGCATCTGCGCATCGTCATGGACAGCTGCGTCGTCGGCGAGCGCAATGTCGACATGCGCGTCCGGGTCGACAATTTCGAGGGCAACAGCACAGCGGCTGCGATCCTGATCGGCGACACGACCGGGCTCTCCGGGACCGTGCTGCTCGAGGATCCGGAAACCGGCGCGACGCAGGGCGAGTATTATGTGGATTCCGTTCAATCCGGGGGCGGCCTGATCGGCGCGGCGGTTCTCTCGGGCAGCGAGGACGGCATGCCGCTGATGTTCGCGGAGCAGGTCTGCGAAGACGTGTTTGCGGGCGTACCGCCGGAGCGCGCGGATGCGAGTTCTCCGAGCACGCTGTCGCCGCGCGAAATGGAACTCGAGGAACGCGAAGCTGTCGACGAATAATCGGACGGAATGCAAACCGGCATTCGCCGTCACGTCCGTTTACGGCGCCAGAGCATGACGGCGATACCGCGAACTTACCTCGTTACAGCTTGACGACCGGAATGCTCATCCAGGTGAGTTCGCTGATTCGCTCGGCGCCGAGGCTTTCGTAGAAATTGAAGGCGAGCCGGTTCGGGTCGTAGACGTTCCAGACCAGCTCGCCGGCATCGAACTCGCGCGCGATGCGCGCCACCTCCGCCATCAGCGCGCGGCCGACGCCGTGCCGCCGCACTTCCTCGCGCACCCAGAGATCGATGATGTAGAGCAGCCGCAGGCTGCGATCGACGTCGTAGCCGAAATGGAACAGGAGGTAGCCGGCCGGCCTCCGACTGACATGCGCGACGATACCGTCGAAAGCGCGCCTGGGGCCGAAGCCGGCCTCGCGGAATGCCTTCGCATCGAAATTGAGCGGTGCCTTGTCGCCGAGCGCGCGCAGATAGGCGCCGAACTCGCCCGACATCGCGATGACATCGTCGGCATCGTTCGGCGCGATCGGGCGGATCGTCGGGGGCCGTATCGGCTGGCCGGAAACGGGCGGGCTCACGTCCGCTCGGCGAGCAGGTACATCCATGTGTAGTCGGTCACCGGATCGGCGCCGAGGCTGGCGTAGAAATCGAGCGCCGATTGATTGCCATTATGCACGAACCAGACCAGCCTGCGGGCATTGAAATCGGCGGCGATGCGTTGCGTCTCTTCGATCAGCGCGCGACCCACGCCGCCGCGCCGCATCGTCTTTCGAACCCAGAGTTCGATAACGTAGAGCAGCCGCATCGACCGATCGATGTCATAGCTGAAATGATACAGCAGGTACCCGGCGGGCCGGCCGGCCGAATGCGCAATGATGCCATCGAATACACGATTCGGGCCGAAGCCGTTTTCCCGGTACGCGGCCTCGTCGAAGTCGAATTCTGTCGCGTCGCCGAGCTCGCGAAGATGGGCGGTAAACTCCCGCCACATCGCCAGAATCTCGGGCGCGTCGTCCAGCGCGATCGGCCGGATGACGGGCGAAGCGATTACGGGTTCCGGATTTGCAGCCAAGAGAACCTAGTCCAGTGCCTCGATGGCGGTGACTGTCAGCACGTCGAGAATGAGATTGGTCGCCTCGCGCACCAGCAGCACCTTATCGTCAACGATATAGTACTCGTAGCCGGAACGGCGCGGAAGCTGTCCGCGCAGGTCGTCCGGCAGCCGGTAAAAAGCGACATCGCCCGGAATCCGCTGGCCGCGCGCAATCTGCATGGCAATGCCCGGCGGCAACCAGCCCTTCTTGGCGAGGCCCGGGGGAATGCCCCTGTTCTTCCCGGAACCGGAATAGACATAGTCGTGATAGTTCCGGGAATAATAGCTGCGGATCAGCCGCCGCTCGACCTCGTCCATGAGGATGTCGCCGAGATCGCCGTCGTCGGCGATCTGGACGGCGCCGGGGTCGATCGAACGTGTCGTCTCCGCCAAGACGGCATGCGGCGCGATGGTCAGCAGGGGTGCGAGAGCAAGAAGAGCCAGCAATCTACGCATGGTCATACCTCCCTTACGGTCCGCCAGGCCCGCCGCGGCGACGAGCCCGCGGATGCGCCCGATCATACCCCAAAAGCAGCGCGGCGCTATCCACGTCGGTATAGCGCTGGGTCGTGCTGAGCGAGGCGTGGCCGAGCAGTTCCTGGATCGCACGAATGTCGCCGCCATTGGCCAGCAAATGGGTGGCAAAACTGTGACGCAGCGCATGCGGCGTCGCGGTCTCCGGCAGCCCGAGCCGGATGCGCAGCCCGGCGATCCGGCCCTGCACGATCCGCGCGTTGAGCCGGCCCCCGCGCACACCGACAAAGGCCGGATGCGCGCCCTCGTTCGGCCAGGGCGTCGCGGCCCGCCAGGTTTCGATCGCCTCGATCACCGTCGGCAGAAGCGGCACCTGCCGCTGCTTGCGGCCCTTGCCGAGCACGGTCAGCATCGCGACGCCGTCGCGCTCCGCGCCGCGCGGCAGATCGCGCCAGTCGAGCGCCAGCGCTTCGCCGATGCGCAGGCCCGCGCCATAGAGCAGCAGCAGCAGGGCGAGGTCGCGCACCGCGGTCCATGACGCGGTTTCGCTGTCGGCCGCAGTGCCGGCCCCGTTACCTATATCCTCCAGCGCATCGATCAGGTCCTCGGCTTCGGCGCCGGTCAGCGCCTTGGGCAGGCTGCGCGGCAGTTTCGGCGTCGCGAGCGTGGCCAGCGCGGGATTCTGGATATCGCGATGGCGCGCGAGATAGCGAAACAGGCTGCGCAGGGCCGACAAGGCGCGCGCGGTCGAGCTGGCTGCGAGGCCGGTCTGTTTTCTGAACGAGAGCCAGGCGCGCAGATCGCTGCGCTCGAGCGCCGCCATGTCGGCGAGACACGCGGGGCCGCCGCGATGGTCGTTCATGAAGGCAAGGAACGCGGCGACGTCGTGCCGGTAGGCCACGACGCTGTGCGCCGAACTGCGGCGCTCGTGGGTCATCTGCGCCAGCCAGGCCTCGATCGCATCGACGAGGTCGGGCTGGGCGGCGATCGTCATGTCAGAGCGACCGGGTGAGCCAGTTTCGGATGCAATGCTCGATGATGCGGGCGAGAAAGGTGAGCAGCTCCGTGCCCTGGCCGGGATTGAAGAAACCGGGATGGCGCGTGCCGAAGGCGATGAGCCCGGTCGGTGCGTTCTCGTGCGGTGTCAGGCGGATCAGCGCATCCGAGCGCACCAGCCCGGCCGCGCCGCCGAAGACGGCCGGCTCGCCGGCGATCTCGTCGCGCAGCATCACTTCGACGCCGGGCCCCATCACTTCGTCGACCGTGCCGGGACGCAGCAGGAAGAGCCCGTCATAGCGCACCGGCGCTGTCGGCGGCGTCTCGCTCTCGATGCACAGGGTCACGACGTCGACATCGAGCAGGATCGCGAGGTCGGTGGTGACCGCCTCAATCAACTGTTCGAAGGTGGCGGCACCCAGCAGCGACAGCACGGCGCGATGCACGCGATCCTGGGTCGAGAGATTGTCGCGGCTGTTCGCCAGGAGATCGTCGTGCTCGCTGCGCAGCCGCGCCACGTCGCCGCGCAGGCGCTCGAGCAGATAGGTCTGCAGATCGGCGATGCGATCGCCGTTCTGGCGCGCCGGCAGTTTCTGCCGCTCCAGCACGTCGGGATGGCGCATCAGGAATTCGGGATGGCGATCGAGATAGTCGATCACATGCCGCGCGGTCACCCGTGCGGGCACGCGCCCGGCGGCGGCATTGTTGCGATCGGCAATATCTTCCGGGCTCTGGCTCATCGCATGTCTTTACAGGATCGACTGGCCGGTCTTCTGCCAGTCGGCAAGAAACGCGGCCAGACCCTTGTCGGTCAGCGGATGGTTGAAGAGCTGGCGCAGCACGTTGGGCGGCAGCGTCGCGACATCGGCGCCCATCTTCGCGGCCTGGACGACATGAACCGGATGGCGGATCGAGGCGACCAGCACTTCGGTCTCGATCGACGGATACTGCGCATAGATCTGCATGATGTCGGCGATCAGTTCCATGCCGTCGCTGCCCACATCGTCGAGCCGGCCGACGAAGGGCGAAATGAAACTCGCGCCGGCCTTCGCCGCAAGCAGCGCCTGCGCCGCCGAAAAGCAGAGCGTCACGTTGACCATCGTGCCTTCGTTGCGCAGCGTGCGGCAGGCTTTCAGCCCGTCGCGCGTCAGCGGCACCTTGACCGCGATGTTCTTTGCGATCTTCGCGAGCTTGCGCCCTTCGGCGAGCATCTTTTCATATTCGACCGCGGTCACTTCGGCACTGACCGGGCCGGGCACGATCGAACAGATTTCCTTGACCACCTCGATGAAGGGGCGGCCGCTCTTGGCGATCAGCGACGGATTGGTCGTGATGCCGTCGACCAGACCGGTCTCGGCGAGATCGCGAATTTCCGCGATGTCCGCGCTGTCGATGAAAAACTTCATGCCCTGTCGATCCTTGTGGTGCCGCCGTCGGATAGCGATTGCCCGGATATCTCCGGGGAAACGCCCCGGCGTGACGCTTCCGACTCGCCTGATCTAGAGTGTATCGGATGCCCGAATCGCACGCCAGTTCGCGCCCTCCAGCGGGCCGCGTCAGCGTTCTGCTGCCGCTGCCGCTCGCGGGCGCCTATGACTATGCGGTGCCCGACGAATTCGATCTGGCGCCGGGCGATTTCGTGATCGTGCCGCTCGGCCGGCGCGAGCTGGTCGGTGTGGTCTGGGGCGCGGGCAACGACGAGGTTCCCTCATCGAAGCTGAAGCCGGTCATCGAGCGGCTTGACATGCCGCCCTTGCCCGAGGTTTCGCGCCGCTTCGTCGACTGGGTCGCCGGCTATTCGATGGTGCCGCCGGGGCTGGTGCTGCGCATGACGATGAGCGTGCGTGCCGCACTCGAACCGCCGCGCAGCGCGACCGGTTATCGCGCCGTCGACAATCCCGATCCCGCCGCGCGGATAACGCCGGCGCGGGCGCGCGTGCTCGAGGTGCTGGCGCGCGGACCCGCTTTGATGACGACGGATCTCGCGCGCGAGGCCGGCGTGTCGCCGGGTGTCGTGCGCACGATGGCGGATGCCGGGCTGATCGAGGCGATCGCCCTGCCGCCGCCTGGTCCGCCGCGGCCCGATCCGGATTACGCCGTGGCACCGCTCGAAGCCGCGCAGCGCGCCGCCGCCGACACGCTCGTGGGCAAAGTCGGCAACGGATTTTCGGTGACGCTGATCGACGGTGTCACCGGTTCGGGCAAGACTGCGGTCTATCTCGAAGCGATCGCGGCTGCGCTCAAGACCGGCAAACAAATTCTTGTGCTGCTGCCCGAGATCGCGCTGACGGCGCAATTGCTCGATCGTTTCGCCGACCGATTCGGCGTGCGGCCCTGCGAATGGCACTCCGATCTGACCAGTCCCGAACGACGGCGCAACTGGCGCTGGATCGCCTCGGGCGAGGCGCAGGTCGTCGTCGGTGCGCGCTCCGCTTTGTTCCTGCCTTATCCCGAACTCGGGCTCATTGTCGTCGACGAAGAACATGAGAGCGCGTTCAAGCAGGAGGATGGTGTCATCTACCAGGCGCGCGACATGGCCGTCGTGCGCGGGCAGCTCGGTGCGATCCCCGTTGCCTTGGTGTCGGCGACGCCCTCGCTCGAAACCGTGCACAATGTCGAAGCCGGCCGTTACGCGCTGCTGCATCTGCCGGACCGCGCGCTCGGTGCGAGCCTGCCGAAGGTCGAAGCCGTCGATCTCCGGCACGATCGGCCGCCGCGGCAGCGCTGGCTCTCCGACACGCTGCGTATGGCGCTCGAAGAGACGCTGGCGGTGAACGAGCAGGGCCTGCTGTTCCTCAACCGCCGCGGCTATGCGCCGCTGACCTTGTGCCGCGCCTGCGGCCATCGACTGCAATGTCCGAACTGCACCGCCTGGCTGGTCGAGCATCGCTTTCACGGCCGGCTGCACTGCCATCACTGCGATTTCCGCGCCGATTTGCCGGCGAGCTGTCCGCATTGCAGCGCGGTCGGCGAGTTTGCGGCCTGCGGTCCCGGGGTCGAGCGGCTGGCGGAAGAAGTCGCGGCGCTATTCCCGCAGGCGCGGCTCGCGGTCATGACCAGCGACACGATGTGGAGCCCCGGTGCTGCGCAGGAACAGGTTCGCGCGGTGGTCGATCACGAGGTCGACGTGCTGATCGGCACGCAGATCGTCGCGAAGGGCCATCATTTTCCGCTGCTGACGCTGGTCGGCGTGGTCGATGCCGATCTCGGCCTCGGCGGCGGCGACCTGCGCGCGGCCGAGCGCACCTATCAGCTTCTGCACCAGGTGGCGGGCCGCGCCGGCCGCGCCGAACGGCCGGGCCGCGTGCTGCTGCAGACGACCGATCCCGCCCATCCGGTGATGAAGGCGCTGATCTCCGGCGATCGCGATGCCTTCCTCATGCGCGAAAGCGAGGAACGGAAGCGCTATGCGCTGCCGCCGTTCGGACGGCTCGCAGCACTGGTGCTGCGCGCGCCGAGTGCCGCCGAGGCCGACGATCTAGCGCGCGCGATGGCGCGGCAGATCCCGGCCGTCGACGGGTTTCATGTGCTCGGTCCAGCACCGGCGCCGCTTGCCGTGCTGCGCGGTTGGCATCGGCGACGGTTCCTCGTCAAATGCCGGCGCGATCAGGCGCCGCAGGGCTTCATCGGACGCTGGCTCGAACGCGTGAAACTGCCCAATGCGGCGCGGCTCCAGATCGACATCGATCCGTACAGCTTCCTCTGAAGATCGGCCCGGCTTCGCCGATCGCGCGGTTCCGATTTTCCGTTCCAATAGAATGACTTAACGTGAACCAACAGACCCGATTGCGACATCCGGGCGCGGTTGCGCGGCTTTCCGGCTTGTGTTACATCAGCGCGCCATCGCCGGACGGCAACGTCCGGCCGCAGTTTTTGTCGTAATTCCGCGATCTTAGCAGGCATCGGCCGGCTTCGGATTGCATCCTTGGGAGGGGTCATTCGACGTGGCAGCCGGGGGCACAGGCTCGGGCAGTCTGGCGACGCGCTATGCCGCTGCGCTGTTCGAGCTCGCCGATGAAAAGAAGGCGCTCGACGCGGTCGCCGACGATCTCAAATCGATCCGGACGATGATCGGGTCGAGCGAGGATCTGCGCCGTGTACTGCGTAGCCCGGTCATCGGACGCACCGCACAGGGCCGCGCCATGGCTGCCATACTCGACGCCGCCAAGACCGGCGATCTGGTCCGCCGCTTCGTCGGGCTGGTCGCCGAAAAGCGGCGCCTCTTCGCCCTGCCGCGCATGATCGATGCCTATCTTGCCGAACTCGCCCGGCGTCGCGGCGAAGTCACCGCCGAAGTCGTCTCGGCAACGCCGCTCGACGAGGCAAGCCAGAAGCGCCTTACCGAGGCGCTGCGTCGCGTCGCCGGCCAGCATGTTGCCATCGATCTCAAGGTCGATCCGGATCTGATCGCGGGGCTCGTCGTCAAGGTGGGCAGCCGCATGGTCGACAGCTCGCTCAGAACCAAGCTCAATCGCATGCAAATCGCCATGAAAGGGAACGGGTAATGGATATCCGGGCCGCGGAAATTTCCGCAATCCTGAAACAGCAGATCGAGAATTTCGGCACCGAAGCGGACGTCGCGGAGGTTGGCCAGGTTCTCTCGGTCGGCGACGGTGTCGCCCGCGTCTACGGCCTCGACAATGTGCAGGCCGGCGAGATGGTGGAGTTTCCCGGCGGCATTCGCGGCATGGCGCTCAATCTCGAAGACGACAATGTCGGCGTCGTGATCTTTGGCGACGACCGCGACATCAAGGAAGGCCATACCGTCAAGCGGACGGGCGCCATCGTCGACGTGCCGGTCGGTCGCGGCCTGCTCGGTCGCGTCGTCGACGCGCTCGGCAATCCGATCGACGGAAAAGGCCCGCTGAAGGACGTTGAGCGCAAGCGCGTCGAAGTCAAGGCGCCGGGCATCATCCCGAGAAAGTCGGTACATGAGCCGATGCAGACCGGGCTGAAGGCGATCGACAGCCTGGTGCCCGTCGGACGCGGCCAGCGCGAACTGATCATCGGCGACCGCCAGACCGGCAAGACCGCGGTCGCGATCGACACGATCCTCAACCAGAAAAATTCCAACGCCGGCGCCGACGACAAGAAGAAGCTGTTCTGCATCTATGTCGCGGTCGGCCAGAAGCGTTCGACGGTCGCGCAGATCGTCAAGACGCTTGAGGATAATGGCGCGCTCGAATATTCGATCGTCGTCGCCGCGACCGCGTCCGAGCCGGCGCCGCTGCAGTTTCTCGCGCCCTACGCCGGCTGCACCATGGGTGAATATTTCCGCGACAACGGCATGCACGCCGTCATCTTCTACGACGATCTCTCGAAGCAGGCGGTCGCCTATCGTCAGATGTCGCTGCTGCTGCGCCGTCCGCCGGGACGCGAGGCCTATCCGGGCGACGTGTTCTATCTGCATTCGCGCCTGCTCGAGCGCGCGGCGAAGATGAACGACGATAATGGCGCCGGTTCGCTGACCGCGCTCCCGGTCATCGAGACGCAGGCGGGCGACGTGTCAGCCTATATCCCGACCAACGTTATTTCGATCACGGACGGGCAGATCTTCCTCGAAACCGGCCTCTTCTTTAAGGGCATCCGGCCGGCCATCAATGTCGGCCTCTCGGTCAGTCGAGTCGGTTCGGCAGCGCAGATCAAGGCGATGAAGCAGGTCGCGGGCCGCATCAAACTCGAACTCGCGCAGTATCGCGAGATGGCGGCTTTCGCGCAGTTCTCGTCGGACCTCGATGCGGCGACGCAGCGGCTGCTGGCACGTGGTGCGCGTCTCACCGAGGTCCTGAAGCAGGGCCAATACCAGCCGATGCCGGTCGAGGAGCAGGTGGTCTCGATCTATGCCGGCGTGCGCGGCTATCTCGACAAGATCCGGGTCGATCAGGTGACCCGCTTCGAGCATGGTCTGCTCGCCGAGGTCCGCGACAAGGGCAAGGATATCCTCGCCGGCATCCGCGAGAAGCGGGAGCTGACCGAAGAGCTCGAAGCGAAGCTGAAGGCCTTTATGGACCAGTACGCGAAAACCTTCGCCTGATCGCTACGCCCGAACCCTAGCGCGAGAGAGCGATGCCGAGTCTCAAGGATCTCCGGGTCCGCATCAACAGCGTCAAGTCGACGCAAAAGATCACCTCGGCCATGAAGATGGTTGCGGCGGCGAAACTGCGCCGCGCCCAGGAGCAGGCCGTGGCGGCGCGTCCCTATGCCGAGCGCATGGAGCGGATGCTGGCGTCGCTTGCCGCCGGCGTCGGCGATCAGGAAGGCGGCAACCCGCTGCTTGCCGGTACCGGCCGGAACGAAAAGCATCTGGTCGTCGTCCTGACGTCCGATCGCGGTCTCTGCGGCGGGTTCAACTCGACCATCGTCCGCGGCAGCCGCAGGCTCATCAGGCAGCTTGTCGACGACGGCAAGCAGATCAAGATTTTCTGCATCGGCCGCAAGGGTCGCGACCAGCTTCGTCGCGACATGGGCGATCGGATCGGCGGGTTCGTCGACGACGTTGGCCGGCAGCGGCTCCGCTTTGCGGAAGCGCAGGCGATCGGCGAAACGCTGATCGGCATGTACGAGGCCGGCGAATTCGATGTCTGCACGATGGTCTATAACCGATTCAAGTCGGCCATGACCCAGATCGTTACGACACAGCAGATTGTGCCGCTGCCGGTGCCCGAAGCGGGCGAGGCAGCCGATCTCGGCGGGGCGATCTACGAATACGAGCCGGACGAGCAGGAGATTCTCGCGGACCTCCTGCCGCGCAATGTCGCGGTGCAGGTCTTCCGCGCGCTGCTGGAAAACGCCGCTTCCGAGCAGGGCGCGCGCATGACCGCGATGGACAGCGCGACGCGCAACGCCGGCGACATGATCAATCGTCTCACCATCAACTATAACCGCACACGCCAGGCCTATATCACCAAGGAGCTGATCGAGATCATCTCCGGCGCAGAAGCGCTGTGATGTACGGAACCGGACAGTAGGAGGAGCCACCGATGGCCAAGAATCTCGTCGGCAAAGTCACACAGGTGCTGGGCGCCGTCGTCGACGTTCATTTCGAAGGCGACCTGCCGGCGATTCTGAACGCGCTCGAGACCGACAATCACGGTAACCGCCTGGTGCTCGAAGTAGCCCAGCATCTGGGCGAGAACACGGTGCGTACCATCGCGATGGACACGACCGACGGTATGGTGCGCGGCCAGGAGGTCACGGATACCGGCGAGGCGATCACGGTGCCGGTCGGCCCGGCGACGCTCGGCCGCATCATGAACGTCATCGGCGAGCCGGTCGACGAGCGCGGCCCGGTCTCATCCAAGGAAAGGTATCCGATCCATCGCGCGGCACCGGAGTTCGTCGACCAGTCGACCGAAACCGAAGTGCTGGTTACGGGGATCAAGGTCGTCGACCTGCTCGCGCCCTATGCCAAGGGTGGCAAGATCGGCCTGTTCGGCGGCGCCGGCGTCGGCAAGACCGTGCTGATCATGGAGCTCATCAACAACGTCGCGAAGGCGCATGGCGGCGTGTCGGTGTTCGCCGGCGTCGGCGAGCGGACCCGCGAAGGCAACGACCTTTATCACGAGATGATCGAATCGGGCGTCATCAAGCTCGACGGCGAGGGCTCGAAAGTGGCGCTGGTCTACGGCCAGATGAACGAGCCGCCGGGCGCGCGCGCGCGGGTCGGCCTCACCGGGCTGACGGTTGCCGAATATTTCCGCGATGCCGAAGGCCAGGACGTGCTGTTCTTTGTCGACAACATCTTCCGTTTCACCCAGGCGGGCTCCGAGGTGTCGGCGCTGCTCGGGCGCATTCCCTCGGCCGTGGGCTATCAGCCGACGCTCGCGACCGACATGGGCACGCTGCAGGAACGCATCACAACGACCAAGAAGGGCTCGATCACCTCGGTGCAGGCGATTTACGTGCCGGCCGACGACCTGACCGATCCGGCACCGGCGACCTCATTCTCGCATCTCGATGCGACGACCGTGCTGTCGCGCCAGATCGCCGAGCTTGGCATCTATCCCGCCGTCGACCCGCTCGATTCGACCAGCCGCATTCTCGATCCGCGCGTGGTCGGCAGCGAGCATTACGAAGCGGCGCGGCGCGTGCAGGAAGTGCTGCAGGCCTACAAGTCGCTGCAGGACATCATCGCCATTCTCGGCATGGACGAGCTCTCGGAAGAGGACAAGCTGACGGTCGCGCGGGCGCGCAAGATCCAGCGCTTCCTTTCGCAGCCCTTCCACGTCGCCGAAGTGTTCACCGGTTCGCCGGGCGTGTTCGTGAACCTCGAGGACACGATCAAGGGCTTCAAGGGCATCGTCGCCGGCGAGTATGACGATCTGCCGGAAGCCTCGTTCTACATGGTCGGCACGATCGAGGAAGCGGTCGACAAGGCACGCAAGATGGCAGCCGAGGCGGCCTGATCGGTTTCAGGCAGATGGGGATCGCCGGGCTGCCCGTGGCAGCCCGGAAAATGACACAGGGCGAAAGCGCGTAAAGCATGGCCGACACTCTTTCCTTCGAACTGGTCTCGCCGGAGCGGCTGCTGCTCTCGCGCGAGGTCGAGATGGTGGTGGTGCCGGGCACCGAAGGGGATTTCGGCGTGCTGCCGTCGCATGCGCCGCTGATCTCGCAGGTGCGGCCCGGCATCCTCGTGGTGTTCGACGGCGGCAAGCCGATCGATCGCATTTTCGTTTCCGGCGGCGTGGCTGAAGTTACGCCCGAACGCTGCACGGTTCTGGCCGAAGAGGCGATGCCGGTCGAGGCACTCGACCGCGCCGTTGCCGAGCGTCAGATCGCCGACGGGAAGGACGATCTGGCCGAGGCCACGACCGATCTCGAACGGGGCAAGGCCGAGCGGTCGATCGAGATCGGCGAGGCGAAACTAGCGGCCCTGGCCGGCGGCAGCCCGTACTGACCGGCGCGCCGCGCGGCTTCGATCCATTTGCTACCCTATAAAAAGCAAGGGTTTAGGTGCCGTGCGACGGTCTTGAACCGTGACGCGGCCATGCCCACAATAGGGGAGCGTTGGACCTTCATCGATGCAGATCGGGGGCGTTATGAGCATCATGAAGCACTGGACATTGGACGATATTCCGTGGTCGCGGTTCGACCCCTCGAAGGTCGATCCGGAGATTCTGCGGCTCATGAAGGCCGCCGCCCTTGTTGAGTATAATGGCGGCGACTATGCCGCCTATCTGTGCAACGTCTTTCACGACGATCCGGAATTTCAAGCCGAGGCCCGCGTCTGGGCCGAGGAAGAAGTGCAGCACGGGCGGGCGCTCGGTCGCTGGGCCGAGCTTGCCGATCCGACCTTCCGACTCAAGGAATCCTTCGAGCGCTTCAAGGACGGATTCAAGATCCGCACGGATCTGGACGAGTCGGTCCGCGGCTCGCGCACCGGCGAACTGGTCGCACGCTGCATCGTCGAGACCGGAACCAGTTCCTATTACACCGCGCTCATGGAATCGACCGACGAGCCGGTGCTGAAAGAAATCTGCCGCAACATCGCCGCCGACGAACTGCGGCATTACAAACTTTTCTATTCGCACATGCGGCGCTATCTCGAGCGCGAGAATGTCAGCCGCGTCCGCCGCGCGATGGTGGCGATCGCGCGCGCCGGCGAAACCGAAGACGACGAGCTCGCATACGCCTATTACGCCGCGAATGGCGGCGGCGAGCCCTATAACCGGCGGCGGTACAATCGCGCCTATGCGCGCCGCGCCTATGGCGTTTATGAGCCGCGCCATGTCGAGCGCGGCATCGCCATGCTGCTGAAGGCGGCAGGCTTCCCGCCGCATGGGCGGATCAACCGGGTGATCTCGTCGCTCACCTGGCGCGTACTGAAATCGCGCCAGCAGCGGCTCGTCCGCGCCGGAGCCTGACTCCATGCCGACGGGCGGCGGTTTCCGCCTCTATGGCAGCGCGACATCGGGAAATGCCTATAAGCCGGCTTTGATGCTTGCACTCTCGCGCCAGCCGTTCGAGTTCGTGCCGGTTGCGCTGCAGGAAGGCGAGTCGCGGAGCGATGCCTTCCGCGCGATCAACCGCTTTCAGGAAGTGCCGGTCCTCGAACATGGCGCGCGCCGCATCGTCCAGTCGGGCGTGATCCTCGCTTATCTCGCCGAGACGCTCGGGACGTTCGGCCATCGCGACGAGGACGAGCGCTGGCAGATCCAGGAATGGCTCGCTTGGGACAATCAGCGCATGACGGGTGGCGCGGCGCTACTGCGCTATCTGCGGCGCTGGTTCCCCGATACCGATCCGGCGGTCGTCGCTTTCACCACCGGCCGCACCGAGCGCGCGCGCGGTCAGCTCGATGCCTGGCTCGCCGAACATGGCTGGCTGGTGGGCAAGCATCCGACGATCGCGGACATCGCGAACTGCGCCTATGCATTCTGGCTCGACGAGGCCGGTCTCGATCCGGCGCGCTGGCCGGCGATCGGCGCGTGGCTGCGGCGGATCGAAGCGCTGCCGGGATTTGCACGCCCCGATGCGCTGATGGCGGCGCCCGCGCGCTAAGAGCGGAAACGTCGGTGCGTCAGCCGAGCGCGCGGCCGAGACGCTGCCGGATCGCCGCCCAGTTCTCCGAACCGAGATTGAACGCGGATTTCCATTCGTCCGGCTCGGGCACGTCCCAGTCGGCGAAGGCGGCGATGTTCGCGGCGCGATTCTTGACCAGCCGCGTGTTGCGCTTCTTGAGGCCGGTCACGAAGGTGAGGCCTACCGGGAACACCGGCACGGTGAAGATGCCGAGCTCCGGTCTGGTCTCGAGCAGGCAGGGCACCAGCTTCCAGAGATCGCCGACCCAGAAATTGGAACTGCGCTCGGGGGCGCCGGCGACCGGATCGGGCGGCAGGGTGCCGTGCAGCATCACGATCGAATCCTTGCCGGCGATCGCTTCGAGCGCCGCGAACGTGTCGTAGGCCTCTTCGAAGCCGCGCGGCGAACGGATCATCGCGATGTCGAACCGCTTGCGGCCGGCGAGCTTCTCGAGACGGTCGGATGCCAGAAACTCGAGCGGTGTGGTCTCGTAGATCCGCGTCGGCGCTTCGAAGCGATGGCGAATGTCCGGCTTCTGCTCGACGCCGATTGCCAGCGTCGGCGGTTTCGCCAGCTTGAGCGTGCGGCCCTGCCGGATGCCGATCTCGAGATAGACCTTGGGGGTGCGCCAGCGCAGCAAGCGTTCGACCAGATCGGTATAGGGCCCGCCCGGCATCAACGTGCGCGCGAGCTGGGTGCGCGCGGTGTCGCGCGAGGGCTGCAAGGCGAGGGCGCGGTAGAACTGCTTGCGCGCGTCGGCGATCTTGCCGGCCGAGACCATCGCGGCGCCGAGATTGTCGTAGAAATCGGGAATGTTCTCGTTGATCCGGATCGCTTCCTGCAGCCAGCGGATCGCCTCGCGATAATTCTTTCGCTGGCCCTCGAGTACGCCCATCATGTTGTGAACGAGGGCACTGCGCGGCAGCGTGACGAGCAGGCCGCGATAGATCGCCTCCGCGTCGTCGAGGCGCCCTTCCTTGTGATGGCGCATCGCGTTCTGGATAAGCTGGTTCGCGTCGGTCTGTTCCATCGCCGTTTCCGTTCGTCAGATCGCGCTGCCGGAATCGAGGGCAAGGTAGGCGAACTCGGCCACGATGTCACGGTAGAGCTGCTGCTTGAACGGCACGATGACGGCGGGAAGCTCCGTCATCGTGACCCATTTCCAGCAACTGAATTCGGGGCGCCGGGTCGCGATGTCGATATCGGAATCTTCGCCCTCGAAGCGGAAGGCGAACCATTTCTGCTCCTGGCCGCGGAAGCGCCCGCCCCAGAGCGTGCTGGCGAGGTTGTCGGGCAGGTCGTAGCGCAACCAGCGCCGGCTTTCGGCCAGCAGGGATGCCTTGTCGGTGCCGATCTCCTCGCGCATCTCGCGCCAGGCGGCCCTGATCGGCGTCTCGCCGCGGTCGATACCGCCCTGCGGCATCTGCCAGGCATTGCTCGTCATATCGAGACGCTGGGCCACCAGCACCTCGTTGGCGCGGTTGAGCAGCATGATGCCGACGCAGGGGCGATAGAGCTCGCTCATTGCAGTCGCTGCCGGCCGACGACGGCGGTGATCGGCGCCAGCACGAAGCCTTTCGCCTCGAGCGTCGGAATCCAGGCGGCCAGCCGCTCGATGGTGATCGGATAAGGCGAGGCGAATGCGACGGCAGCGCCCTCGCTGCGCGCAATCCGTTCGATCTGCTGCAGCCGTCCGTCGATCGCGATGCGCGACGCTTCGCGGTCGATATAGTGATTGTTCACTGCCATCGGCAGGGCGATCTCCTCCGCCAGCGTCGGCAACACACTGAAGGGTGCGGCACCGTTGTCGACATAGAGATAACCGCGCTCGCCCAGTGCTTCCAGGATCGGGCGCATCAGCTCGGCCGAGGTGGTAAAGCGCGAGCCCATGTGGACCGCGACGCCGACCACGCCATCCGACCGAGCGAGAATGCTGTCCATGCGCGTGATATTGTCCTGCACCGGCAGCGTGCTCAGAAGGGCGAGCGGCCCGGGATCGTCCTCGGGATAGTTCAGCGGCTCCATTGGCAGCTCGATCAGCGCCTCATGGCCGTCCGAGCGCGCGCGCGCGATCCACTCGGTCAGCTTGCGGCTATAGGGGCTGAACGCGAGCGTCACGCCGGGCGGCATATGCGCGATGATCGCATCGCCCGCCGCGTCGCTCAACCCGAGCGACGTGAACACGATCGCGATGCGCGGGCGCGGATCGGAAACCGAGAATTCGCCGGCATAACGCCGCCAGGGCAGGTCCGCGCCGCTCGGCATCGTGGGCAGCGCGGCGGTCTCGGTCGCTGTCGCATCGCTCGCCGCGGCGTCGGCATTGTCGGTCGCGACGACATTGTCCGCCGCATTGGCGTCGTCGGGCTTGGGCGGCGGCGGTGCGCTCGAAGCGTCGCCCGATGCATCGGGCGGGACCGCATCGGCGGCCATCACGCTCCCGGATTCCGCCGGGTCGTCGGCCGCGGCTGCGATTTGCGGATCGGGGATCGCGGCTCGCGGGTCGAGTTCGATCACCACCGTCGGCGCCGTGGACAGAAACGGCCGCAGCTGTCCGGTCGCGTCGAACCATATGAGGAAGCCCGCGAGCGCGGCGACGAGCATCCCCGCCAGGACAGTGCCGGCCCGCATCACGCTCCAGGCGAGCGGCCCGACGTTGCGAAGATCGCCGCCGGCAAGAGAGTTATTCCGTCGCCTGGCCGGTCAACAGGGCCAATCCGCGCAACAGATCGAGCGCGCGGGTGAGCTGATAGTCGACCGGTTCCGGCTCCTCTTCCGCCGGTGCCACTACGGGCTCGGCGTCCTCTTCGGCGTCGGCATCGTCGGGCGTTTCGGAATCAGCGGGTTCGTCGAGCTCCTCGCCTTCCGGTTCGACCGGTTCGGTCACGCCCATCGTTTCGTTCTGCAGCGCGCCGCGCAGATCGGCTTCGCTGCGGCTTTCGCCGGCTTCGACGATCTCGACGATAGCCTGCTCCACCTCGATATCGGGTTCGATGCCGAGCGCCTGGATCGAGCGACCGGAGGGCGTGTAGTAGCGCGCCGTGGTGAGGCGGATCGCGCCCTGTCCCTGCAGGGGAATGACGGTCTGCACCGAGCCCTTGCCGAAGGTGCGGGTGCCGAGAAGGATGGCGCGGTGATGATCCTGCAGCGCGCCGGCCACGATCTCGGAAGCCGAGGCCGATCCGCCGTTGATCAGCACGATCATCGGGACGCCGTTCAGCACGTCGCCTGTCTCGGCGTTGAAACGCTGCGCATTGCCGTCGTCGCGGCCACGCGTCGAAACGATCTCGCCCTTGTCGAGGAAATCGTCGGAGATGGCGATCGCCTGGTCGAGCAGGCCGCCCGGATTGTTGCGCAGATCGAGGATGAAACCCGAGAGCTGGCCGCCGGCTTCTTCCGTGAGCTCGGCGATGATTTTCTGCAACTCGGTGTCGGTCTTTTCGCTGAAGGTGGTGACGCGCACATAGCCGATATCGCCTTCGAGCCGACCGCGTACGGACTCGATGACGATGACGGCCCGCTTGATCGTCACATCGAAGGTTTCTTCCTCGCCGCGCAGGATCGAGAGCGTGATCTCGGTATCGACCTTGCCGCGCATGCGCTCGACCGCGTCGCTGAGCGTCATGCCGAGCACCGGTTCGCCGTCGAGATGGGTGATGTAATCGCCCGGCTGGATGCCGGCGCGAAAGGCCGGCGTATCGTCGATCGGCGACACCACGCGAACCAGGCCATTTTCCAGCGTCACCTCGATGCCGAGGCCGCCGAACTCGCCGCGCGTCTGCACCTGCATGTCGTCGAAGCTATCGGCGCTGAGATAGCTCGAATGCGGATCGAGTGAACTCAACATGCCGTTGATCGCCGCCTCGATCAGCTCCTTGTCCGATACCTCTTCGACATAGCTGGCCCGGACGCGCTCGAATACGTCGCCGAACAGGCTCAGCTGGCGATAGGTCTCGGAGCTGTCGGAGGCGGCGAACGTCCCGGCGCTGGCCGAGACGAGCAGCAGGGTCGCGAGGGCGGCCGGGCGAACGATGCGCTTCATCAGCAAAATACACCTCGAAATCATGGTTTTTTCGGGTCGGCGGATCATCCGCCGATGACTGTGCCAAGCCAAGGCGCCGGGTCCACCGGCTGGCCCGCGCGGCGCAATTCGACATAAAGTTGCGGATTGATGCCGGTATCGGCATCCATCGCGCCCGCCGGCTCGCCCGCGAGGACCCATTGGCCCACGCTGGCATCGACGCGCGCAAGCCCGGCTAACAGCGAATGATACCCGTCGCTGTGTTCGACGATCAAGATTAGTCCATAGCCCCGGAACGGGCCGGCAAAGACGACGCGCCCGTCGAACGGCACCACGACCTGCGCGCCGGGCCGCGCCTCGATCACGATCCCCCGGGAGGCCTCGCCCGTCTCGGTGGCGGCGCCATAGGCGAGCGCGAGCCGGCCGCGGACCGGCAGGACCAGGCCGCCCGGTCCGTTCGGGAACGGGCGCAGGTCCGGTGCCGGCAGGGCCGCCAGCGACGCCGGGTCGGCCGGATCGGCCGCCGCCGCCGGATCCTCGGGTTTCGCCGGCGGTAACGTCGCGAGCCGCGCCATCAGGTCGCGCAGGTCGGCTGCCTCGCGGGCGAGGGTCTCTATCCGCGCTTCGGCGGCGAGCCGCTCGGCTTCGGTCTCGCTGCGCATGCCCTCCATGCGCTCGACCAAAGCGGCGAGTTCGCGATTCTCCTCGTCGAGTGCTTTGGCTTCGGCGGCAACCGCCTCCTGCTGCAAAGCGATGTCGCTCCGCATGGCGGCGAGCGACGCGAGATCGGCGCGCATCGCTTCGGCGCGCGCCGCCAGAAGCGGCTGGATGCGATTGAGCAAAGCGGCGGCACGCGCGCGATCGAGCGGATCGCCCGGTGCAAACAGGCTCGCCTCGGGTGGCGTCAGCGCGAGGCGCTGCAGGGCCGCGAGCGTCGCTGCCTGGCCGGCTCGGTCGGCGGCGATGCCCTCTTCGAGCGCTGTCGCCCCGGCCTCGAGTTCGACAATCCGGCTCTCGATCGCGTTCAGCGTTTCTTCGCGATCCTGCGCGGCGGCAGCGGCGGCAATCAGTTGCCGGCGCAGATCGGCAAGGTCGCCTTCGAGCGTCTGCGCTTCACGCTCGAGCGTCGCCGCGCGGTCGCGTTCGCTCTCGATGGTTTCCTCGATCGCTTCGAGCGTGGCGGGCTCTTCGGCGCGCGCGAGATCATGCAGCGCACAGAAGGCGCCGATCGCGAGAGCGCCGACGATCGGGAGAAGGCGCAGCAAGGACGTGCCGTTTCGCTTCAGCGGGTCGCGCGTATTTCGGGAGCCGCCGATGCCGGCAACAACGAACGGCCGGTCATCGCCGCCGGCTGCGGCAGTCCCATCAACGACAGCACGGTCGGCGCGATATCGGCCAGCTTGCCGTTCGCCAGCGTTGTCCGCGCCGCGCGCGAATCATTGCTCACCAGTACCACCGGAACCGGGTTCGTGGTGTGCGCGGTATGCGGCTGATCGCCCGCGGGATCGCGCATCATCTCGGCATTGCCATGATCGGCGGTAATCAGCATCGCGCCGCCGGCGTTGCCGATCGCCGCCGCCAGGCGTCCGAGACAGGCATCGACCGCTTCGACGGCCCGTATCGCAGCGGTCCGATCGCCGCTATGGCCGACCATGTCGGTGTTCGCATAATTGGCGACGATCAGATCGTATTTGCCGTTGCGGATCGCTTCGACCAGCCGGTCGGTCAGCTCGGGCGCCGACATCTCCGGCTGGAGATCGTAGGTCGCGACTTTCGGCGAGGGGACGAGAATGCGGTCCTCGCCGTCGAACAGGCGCTCTTCGCCGCCGTTCAGGAAGAAAGTCACGTGTGCGTACTTTTCGGTTTCCGCCGCGCGCAACTGCTTCAGCCCGGCGCGCGCCACGACTTCGCCCAGCGTGTCGGCCAGCGCTTCCGAGGGGAAGATCGGCGTCATGAACGAATTGAGCGCGCTCGAATATTCGGTCATCCCCGCCGCCGCCACGAAGGCCGGCTGCCGCGTCCATTCGAACGCGGCGAAAGCGGGGTCGAGCAAGGCGGTCAGAATCTGGCGCATGCGGTCGGCGCGGAAATTGGCCGCCAGCAGCGCGTCGCCGTCATGCATGCCGTCATAGTCGCCGATCACGGTCGGACGGACGAATTCGTCGGTTTCGCCGCGCCCCCGCGCCTGTTCGATCGCAACCAGCGGATCGGCCGCGCGCTCGCCCTCGCCGAGCACCAATGTGCGCCAGGCGAGCTCGGTGCGCTCCCAGCGCGTGTCGCGATCCATCGCGTAATAGCGGCCGGTCACGGTGGCGATCCGGGTGCGCGCGAGCGGCGCGATCGCGGTGCTGAACTCGCGCATGTAGCCGGCGGCGCTTTGCGGCGGGGTATCGCGCCCGTCGAGGAAGGCATGGATAGCGACCGGCACGCCGGCTGCATCGATCCGCCGGGCGAGGGCGCGGATATGCGCATCGTGCGCATGAACGCCGCCCGGCGAGAGCAATCCCATCAGATGGCAGGTGCCGCCCGCCGCGCGCGCCCGCGCGATCAGATCGGTCAGTACGGGGTTCGCATCGAGCGTTCCATCGGCGATCGCGGCGTCGATCCGCGGCAGATCCTGCATGACGACGCGGCCGGCGCCGAGATTCATGTGACCCACTTCGGAATTACCCATCTGGCCGGCCGGCAGGCCGACATGGGATTCCGAGGCCTCGATCAGCGCATGCGGCGCCTCGGCCATGAAACGGTCCCAGTTCGGCGTCCGCGCGAGCGCGATGGCGTTGTGTTCGGACGGGGGCGCCTCGCCCCAGCCATCGAGAATGCAGAGGAGGACCGGTCTGGGGACGGGCTGGGACATGACGGCAATATAGGGGCTCGACCGGCGGCGGCAAACGGTGCACCGGCCTTGTCGAAGCGGGCATGACCACTGGCCGAATCGGTTTCCGGCGCTGCCGGCAGGGTGTGCTAGTCTTGCCCTGCCGGTTTGCGATGGGGGCACGGTCTGCATCCCCGGTCGACGATGCCGGCAATGGGGATTATGCGGTGGGACGCTCGATCTACCTGATCAACCCGCGCGAGAACGCGCCGGGCTACTACAATATGGAAGTGCTGAGCGCCTGGGGCGTTTCTCGGATGGTCAATCTTGCAGATCTGACCACGCCCACGGTCGCAGCCATGTTGCCGGCGGACTGGCGCGTTACTCTCTGTGACGAGCGGATCGAGCCGGTCGATTTCGAAACCGATGCCGAAATCGTTGGTATCACCGGCAAGGTGTCGCAGCGCGATCGCATTGTCGAGCTCGCCGCCGAGTTTCGCGCGCGCGGCAAACTGGTAATCATCGGCGGTCCTTATGCCTCGCTCAATCCCGAAGACATGCGCCCGCATGCCGACATTCTGGTACGCGGCGAGATCGAGGAGATAGCGGCCGGCATGTTTGCCGAAATCGCATCGGGTAAATTCCAGTCCGAGTATGTCGGCACGAGACCCGATCTTCGGAACTCGCCGATGCCGCGCTGGGACTTATATCCGAAGCAGTTGGCGATGGTTGCGCAGATCCAGACCTCGCGCGGCTGTCCGTTCGAATGCGAATTTTGCGACGTGATCCAGTATCTCGGCCGCAAACAGCGCTGGAAGGAACCCGATCAGGTCATCCGGGAGCTCGACGTCCTGTACGATATGGGTTACCGGCACATTTATCTTGCCGACGACAATCTGACGGTTGTGCGCCGCCGCGCGCGGGAACTTCTCACGGCGCTGGTAAAATGGAACCAGAGCAAGCCCCCGGCCGAACGGGTTTCCTTTTCGACGCAGCTTTCGATCGACATCTCGCGCGATGAAGATATTCTCGATCTCTGCGTCCGTGCAGGTTTGCGCAACGTCTTCATCGGCGTCGAAACCCCGAACGAGGAAAGCCTCGCCGAAACCAAGAAACGGCAGAACCTGAAAATCGACCTGGTCGAGGAGATCGGCAAGTTTGCGCGGCACGGAATCGTGGTGACGGCCGGCATGATTGTCGGGTTCGACCATGACGGGCTGGACATTTTCGAGCGCCAGTACAGCTTCGTGCAGAGGCTGCCCGTGCCGTTGCCGATGTTCAGCATTCTCGTGGCGCCCGCTGCCACACCGCTGCGCGCGCGCATGGCGACAGAAGGTCGTCTCATCGGCGACGATCGCGTCGGCGGCGGCGGCCTGCTGCGCACGAACATCATGCCAAAGAACATGACCTACGATCAGCTTATCGCCGGAACGCGCTGGCTGCTTCATGCGGTTTATGAGCCAATGGCGTTTCTACATCGCATCGAGACGATGGTGGCGTTGGTGCCGGATCCGAATATTTTGAGCCGGCGTCGCGAACCGACCCCGAGAGAGCGAAAACTGTACAAGCAATTGGCCCGCCGCGGTCCGGCCGAAAGACGGATGATCCGGCGCGTCTGGTCGCTGGCCATAGCGCGCGGCGACCTGCGACGCGAACTGCTGTACTGCCTGATGATCTATTGCCAGATCCGCTACATGCTGGAAGCGCAGGATATCTGGCGGCCGGAACTGGTCGGCGCGTCGCGCCCGCATTTTCTCGACGCGCCCGATCACAGCCCCGAGCGCAATGCCGGCGCGCCGGCGGCCTCAGCCGCGATGGTAGGGGTGGCCTGAGAGAATAGCGCTCGCGCGATAGAGCTGCTCGGCGAGCATCGCGCGGACCATGAGATGCGGCCAGGTCATCGTTCCGAACGATAGCAGCAGGTCCGCCTCGTCCCGAACCGCCGGCGCGAGCCCGTCGGCACCGCCGATCGCGAATATCAGAGCTGGCGCGCCGCTCTCCTGCCATTGCCGCAGCCGGTCGGCGAAGCCGGCGCTGTTGAGCGAGCGCCCGCGTTCGTCGAGCGCGATGAGGATGCGGCCGGGGGTCGTCGAGACCGCCTCGAGCATGCGCGCGCCCTCGCGCGCCATCCGTTCGGCGGGATTGGAACGCGGATCGATTTCGACCAGTTCGATGGGCCGATTGAGCCGGCGCACATACTCGTCATAGAGGGCACGGGCCGGGTCGGCTGCCCGCCAGCGACCGCCGGCGAGGATACGGATGAGGGGCCCGGCATTGCGCCGGGCCTTTTCGTTTTGGTGATCTGGCAGTTTCGGGATCGTATTATTGGCGCTGACCCATAAGCTGCAGCAGGAACTGGAACATGTTGATGAAGTCGAGGTAGAGGCGCAGCGCACCCATGATCGCCGACTTTTCCAGCCATTG
>JBBDMS010000049.1:0-16099 GCA_040878185.1 Dongiaceae bacterium
CGAACGGCAGGTCGTCGATCAGCCGCTGGCGCCGGCCGCTCACCGCGTGCCAGCGCTGCGGATCGGCCTTGAGCGCCGCGATCTCGCCGTCGGTCGTCGTCCGTCTTGCGTCGCGATCGGCGCGCTGCCGCGCCGCAACCGACGTGACCGCACGCTTCGCCAGAATCTCGCTTTCGAGCGGCTCGCGCTCGCGCCCGACGATCGCCCGCGCATGCGCGCCCGGCGCCTCGGCCTCGGCGCCGGCAAACGCCTTCTCGATCAGTGGCGCCAGATTCTCCGCAACCTTGCCCGCTGTCGCCGGATCTTTGGCGAGCCGCGTCGCCGCCGCCTCGAGCGCCCGCTCGATCAGCGACACGCGCGTATCCGCCCAGGCCGCCTCGCCGGCCTTGGCATCGCGCGCGATGAGATCCTCGTCCTCGGGCGAACGCGGCGCATCGGTTGTCGCTGCGTCCCGGTCCGCGAAACTCTCTTTGGTCGGCCCATCCGGCTCGACGACGCCCGGCTCGATGCGATAGCCGGAAAGATGCCGGGCCAGCCCCGTGGTCGGCCGCGCGCGTTTTGCTTCGGCATCGAGGGCGCGCGTGAAGCTCCAGCCGGCCGGCTCGCTTGCCACGGGGCCAGACGGCATCGCGGTCGCCGGCAAAGCCTTTTTAGACAAGCCCGTCTTTGGCGAACCCGCCTGGTGCGAACCCGCCTGGCTCGAACCCGTCTTTGGCGCACCCGCCTTCGGCAAAACCGTCTTGGCATCGGTCATCGGACATCACCTCGGAAAATCGCAAGAAAAAGGGTGCCGGCCGACCGGCGGGGTCGCCGCGCAGCCCGGTCGCCGCCGAAGCGGATGCCGGGTCGGGAGCGAAGCGGGCGCCACACGCGCAACGGTCGGCCGGCGTCGCGGCGGCAGGCTATGCCGAGCCCGCCGGGCCGCGATCGGTTGAACCGGAAAGCGTCAGCCGTTTGTGCGCGGCGCGCCGGTGCCAGTATTGATGTCCATACCGGCGCCGGGCAGATCGAGCGGAAAATCTGCGGGCCTCAGCCCGATCATCTCGACGACATGCAGGAACGCATCGCGCGCGCCTTCGTTGAACGACGTCTGATGTGGATCGCCGGCAACGAAGCTCGTCGCACCGGCGCGGCAATAGCGCGCAAGATCGTCGAGGATGAGCCGTGCCGTCTCGTCTTTGGGATCGAGCCGCGTGCGATAGGCGGCGGCGACCGCGCGGCCGCGCCGCCAGCCGAACGCCCGCATCAGCCAGAGCACGCCGCTCTTCGGCATATTGTTCTCAGCCATGCGCGGGTACCGCGCCCACGCCAGCGCCGGCGCTGACATTCGCCGCCGCGTCCGCTGTATCCCCGCCTGCGACACTGCCGAGCAGGGCCGCTAGTCCCTCACCGCCCAGCATGTCCTGCCCGGACTTGCCGGCGGCGGCGAGATTCTTGAGCGCGCCCGAGATCGGTCCGGCCGCACCCGCGAGCTGCTGCATCATCGCCTGTTGTTCCTTCGCCTCACGCGCCGCAGCGATTTCTTCCGCCGGTCGCAGCAACGAAGCCGGCGCGCCGAACGCCTCGGCGATTGCGCGCGCAGCCGCGTCGGTGTCGATCGTCTCGAAGACTTCGGGCTTGATCGCGCCGAGCGGCATCAGTGCCTGCAGCGCCTGCACGATCGCCTGCCCCTCGCCCGCGCGCTGCGCACGCGCCGCCGGCGACACGTAATCGATCTTGAGCTCCGGCAGATCGGCGAGCGATTTCGGCATCGGCGGCACCCGCCCGGCGCGCACCATCATGCCGAACAGCCGGTCGATTAGCGGATCGAGGAACTCGCTCTGGATGCGCCCGAGATGCGGGCCCATGAGCCGCAGTTTCTCCTCCTGCCGCGCCAGCACCTCGGTCGCGGTCTGGTTCGGCTGCGCGACCATGAGCAGCAGCGACCAGTGGAACGCCTCGCGCACCGCCTGGCGGCGCTGATCGGCCATCTCGAGCGTGAGCCCGATATTCGCGCCGGTCACCAGCGGCTGATAGCGCACGCGTCCGTTATCGTCGATGCCGCCATAGATGATGCCGCCCGGTGCCGTGCGGATGCCGCGCACCGAGGCTTCGTCGGGTGCGAGGATCGGCGGGTCGGCCGCCTTCTGCGCCGCGACGATGGTCGTCTTCGCCATCGCGTTCAGCATCTTGATGTCGGGCAGCGCCAGCATCGCGGGGCTGTCGCCATAGGCGCTGCGCGAGCGTGTCGACCAGCGCGGCACCTGGTAGGGAAACTCGTAATAGCCGCCTTCGGCGACGATCGTGCGCCCCTCGACGTCCACGTAAAAACTCTCGAAGGATTTGTCGAAGCGCCCGCCGGCGCGCGCGCCGCCGCCTGCCCCGCCAGCCGATCCGGAATCGTCGCGCGGCTTCACGACATGGAGGAAGGTGAATTTGCGTTCGGGCTCGCGCTCGGCCATGCGCCGGATTGCCTCGCTGCATCGTTCGCCCCACTGGCGATGCGCCTGGCGCGCGGTCCATTCGAACCGGCGATAGACCGTATCGACCTCGTCGCGCTCGTTCTCGGCGATATAACACTCCGCGAGATGCCGGCAGGCAAAATGCACGCCGCCCTCCGGCCGCTCCTCGGTATAGAAGACGCCGGTGCCGAACGTGACCAAATCGGCATAGAGATCGACGGCGCGCGCGTAGAAACGTTGCCCGCCCGCCGCGAAGGCCTGGCGCATGAGCCGCGAGACATCCTCGAGCCAGCGCTGCGCCGCCGGATCCTCGTTGACCCGGTCCTCGCGCGCGCGGATACGGAACCATTCGTTCGCGCTGTTCGTCACCATGCCCCAGAGCCCGGCCGCGAGATTCTCGGCCGCCATGCCCGGCGTCGCATCGAAGATGCGCTGCTGGCGCTTCTCGCCCGCGCTGCGCCGGGCGGTGAACTCGGCGCGCATGGGCGCGACGAACTCGGCGATCTCCTGCCAGTGGCTCTCGATCGTGCCGCGCTCGGCGGCAAGCCGCTCCTGGCGGGCGATCAGCTCGGTCGCACGTTGATCGGTCATGGGCAGGGAGCTCCGGGTTTGGGAGTGGTGATTTCGAATTGATTGTCGAGAGGCCGTCGATGGAAAGGCGCAGGGGCATGGCATCCGCTCGAGCGCCCGCCGCCCTGCACCAGACAAAAACCCCGCCGGAGCGGGGTTTCGCGGCTTTACGTCAAGGGCCGAGAGTAGCTATACGATGTACCCGAAGCGCAAACAAAGCGCAGAATTTTGAGCGACGATGCGCGCGCGCTCGTCTGGCGTGATGCAGACTCGGTTCGCGACATCAGATCGTATCTGTCGAAACCCAAGTTGCTTGCCCTTCAACGCATCATTATTGAAAAACCCCGGACGGTCGCTGGCGATCTCCGCCTCTTCGAGCGCTGCCATGGTTTCAATTCTCGCGTTATAAACCGCGCGGCTCAAATCCTCGGCTGGTTTATCGATACCCAGCTGGGAACAAATGAGCTCGAGGTTTTTTATCGGGGCGACGCGCAGATCTTCGTACCGGATTGTCAGGCACGAGAACGGCAGGTTGCCTCCAGTCCAACTTTCTACATTCTGCGCCCACGTTCCAGCATGACCATCAATCCAGATTTTACGCCCACCACGATCGATATAGTCCTTCACCCAGGCACGAGCCAGAGCTTCACGTTCGTTCGTAGCCATATCTGGATCGTAGCGGCGGCCTTGAAGAAATGAGTAGTTCAGCGCAGATTCAAGGACATCCGCAGGATGCCGAACCAGATAAACTGCGCCGCGCGCGAACTCGGCGAACGGAAACGCCGCGTGATACATCCAGTGTGTCTTTAGAAGTTTCGCTTCAGATCCCGTAAACAAGACTTTGTCGTGTATATGGATATCTTGAACGAACCTGGCGACCTGATCCGAATGGGTGACCGGCCCCTGCAACAGATTCGTCAGCAGGAACCGCAACCAGGTGTTCCCGGATCGGGGATATGAAGCTACCCAGAAAACTGACGGCATACGCCAGTTTATTCATCTTGCGCCGAGGTTTCTAGGCTTTATGGAGTTCCCCAGTAAGCGGAGATATCATTTTCTACAGTAACGCGGTCACCTGATGACAGGTGCGGATTGAACACAATGATCTCTGCCATTTTTCCGTCCAAATGTTGTGCGCCACCTAGTTTACCAATCATATCACATGCCAGTGTCCCGGTTCCGGGGTCACCTGCACCAATCGAGCCACCATCTACCCACATTTCTCCCGCGTTAGCGCCAGTTTTTGACCATTCATAGAGATGTCGATCAGTCACAACCGCCCCATGTGCTGCCGTGAACGAGGCTCCAGCGTAGAACTCTAAAGTTCCATTCGAATTTATTCGATGCTGCCGATTCTGCGTATTATCAACAATGAAGTTGGCTGTGTTTGCGTTATCCTTTTGCGCGACAACAAATGTGTTCCACGTGGCCGAAGCAGTCGGCTTGGTCATGGTCATAAAGTCGTTCGAGACAAAGTCCAAAGCGGGTCGCGAGTTCACCAGAGACGCTCCGTACACCGGCTGATCGGTCGCGCCAGCTTGCATGGCATCTAGTGTGTTAGCGCTCTGGTCGTACCAGGTCGTGACAAAGCCGGTCGCACCGCTGAGCCACGTGGCAATGGCTGCCGTATCGAGGTCGTTTCCATCGAACCCGAAATCGCTTTCCGCATCGTCGCTCGACCGCCTGATTCGGATGCAATTGCCAGCATAGGCGGTGCGCAGCTTACGCAGCGAATAGGCTTGGACGGCCGTGCCCGAGATCGCATCGAGCAGCAGCGTCGGCGGCGCATCGTTATCCACAATCTCCGTCGTGACCGACGCATCGTCGACCGTCCCGATCGACTGCCCGGCGAGGGACACCAAGAAATCCTCGGTGCCTTCGATATCCGTGTCGTCGATCGTGCTCACCGCGACGGTCTTCTGCGTCGCACCGCCGCCGGTGAAAGTGAGCGCCGTCGAAAGCGACGTGTAGTCGCTCGCCGCATCGGCCGTGCCGTCCGCGCTCGCAACCGTGATCGTCGCCGTCTGGCCTGGCGCAAGCGTCACGCCGGTATAGGAGACCGTATAGCTCGCCGGGTCGCCCTCATCGGTCTCCGTCGCGCCTTCGATGCTCCAGACTAACGACGACGTGTCGTCGTCAACAATGAGCGTGTTCACCTGCGAGCTGCCGAGAACGCCCGTCGAAGGATCCGCAAGCGTCACCGCGAAATCCTCGGTGCCTTCGACAATCGTGTCTTCCATGATCGAGACGGCGACCGTCTTCGATGTCGCGCCGCTGGCCGTGAAAGTGAGGGTCGTGGCAAGCGCCGTATAGTCCGCCGACGCCGTGGCATTCGGCCAGGACATGCCGCTATTGCCGGTCGCGACGGAGATTGTCGCCGTAACGCCTTCGCCAAGCGCCGCGCCCGAATAGGAAATGGTATAGATTGCGTTCGCCGCTTCTTCGGTGATTTGCGTCGCGCCTGCGATCGCCCACAAGACTGGCGGCACGACATCCGCGCTGCCATTCGGCAGGATGACACCGCCGGCCGCTTCGATGATCACGCCGCGCATGGCCGGCCTCCTTCGATGCTGCGAAACGACGCGGCGATTACTGACTCACGCGATAGTCGATCGTGCCGCTGCTATGGGCCGTGCAGGCGAGCCGATAGAGCACGCCGGATTCCGGTTCGTCGGCGACCAGGCTGCAATCCGCCTCGTAGGCTGCTTCGCTGCCGGCCGCATCGCGGCTCGCCACATGCCAGGTCGCACTCTCGTCGAAGCTGCGCTCGACCTTGACGGTCGCCGTGCCGAATCCGGCGAGCGTGATGTTGAACCGCCCGTGAACCGCAACGGCGGCAGAATTTCCGGTGCCTGAGAACACGCCGGCGACGAGAGCGATGGCCATGATCGGTATCCTTGCTGTGATCGGGGAAGGAGAAACAGAAACTTGCCTCGCGGGTCAGGCGCCGAGCAATGTCTTGCTCGCGACCGGCGCCGGTGCGGTGACGCCCGCCCCGCCGGTCAGCAGCGTCGACACGCGGCCGCCGGCAAGCGCACGGCGATGGCGTTCGGCAAGCGCGGCCGCTTCGATCGCGCTATCGTCGATCCGTGGCGGCGGTGGCGGCGCCTTCGGTTTGTTGGCTTGGAACATGCCGCACATGATCGAACCTCCATACGAACGTGATGAATGTTTCCCGGTTGCGTCCGAAATCGCGATGTACCGCTTCGACCTCGGCACCGAGATGGCGGAGCCAGCGATGCGCGGTTTCGTGGCTTTCGATGCTCTTGCATTCGCAGCGATGCGCGCCGGCTTTGGCCAATACCGACAGGACCGCGATGCGCGCCCAGCGCGTTGCCGAGCGGGCAACCAGCGGCCAGCGATCGGTCGCGATCATCCAGACGTTCCACATGCCGGGCCAGCATTCGACCGCGCCCATCGCGGCGACGGGATCGCCATCCGCGGCGACCACGGCGCCGAACCGGCTCATGGCGACCAGATCGCGTGCCAGCGCATCCGGATCGTCGTCGAAGCGCGTTGCAAACACTTCGAGCCGGTCGCCCTCGCGCATCGCACGCGCCACGACAGCAACGAACGCTTCGGTCAGCGGCAGGAGAACGGGCTCCGCCATGAGATGCATCACCAGGCGAACGGATCGTAATCGGCTTCGGCGAGCGGCCGCAGCCCGGCCCGTTTCAGCGGATCGGGCAGCGCGAGTGCGAGATAGCGGAACGCATCCGCCGCATTGCTGGTCCAGTCATGCAGCGGCCGCAGCCGCCACACGCCGCTTTTCAGGTCGCGGTCGCGGCGATATTGCCTGAGCGCCTCGATCCCGCGTGTGGCCTTGTCGCGATCGAACCAGCAGCGCGGCAAGGTAAGCCGCGCCGCGTTGATCCCGTCCTCGAGCGAGAGATTGCGCACGATCTTTGCGCGGATGCCGAGCGACTGCAGCGTCTCGATCCGGCTGCGTCCGCTGCCGAGCTCGCGCACCGCGGCATCGTGCGGCAGGAAATGATCGCCGTACACATAAGGCCGCTCGCCAAGCCGCTTGGCATAGTGATCGAGCCCGACACCCGAGGCTTCGTAATAGTCGATCAGGCGGATTTCCGTGCCGACCGCCTGGCAGAACCAGATCGCGGTCGCATCGCCGATCCCCAGATCCCAGGCCGTATGCACCGGCAGACGCGGCTCCCATGGGACGCGCCCGATCCGGCTTTCGCGCTCGGCCGCTGCGATCAGGTCGCCGTAATAGGCGCCGACGATCGCCGCCTGGAAACTGCATTCGAACTCCTGCGCATATTCCGCCTCGGACATGACCTGCCGGGCGGCGGCAAGCTCCGCTTCCGGCAGCACGCCGGTCGCGCTCGCCGGGTAAAGCGCGGTCTGCCAGTCCGGGTCGCCGCGTTCGGTCAGATCGGATGCCATGCGATGCAGCTCATAAAAGGCGTTCCGGCCGCGCGGCGTGCCGATGAAGATCGCCCAGCCTTCGCGGTCGGCGAGCGCCGGGCGGATGATCTCGGTAAACGCGCGCGGCGACATCTGCGCGTATTCGTCCAGCACCACCCCGTCGAGATAGATGCCGCGCAGCGCATCGGGATTGTCGGCACCGAGCAGCGCGATCCGCGCGCCGTTCGGCAGGTCGACGCGCAGCTCGGTCTCGTGTTTGCGGATCTCGGGGATCGGCGCGCTGAAATGCTTCAGATAGTCCCAGGCCGCCGCCTTCGCCTGCTTGTAGAGCGGCGCGAGATAGGCATAGCGCGGCCGCTCGCGCTCGCAGGTCGCGGCGGCGCGGATCAGATGGTTGATGCAGAGCACCGTCTTGCCGAACCGGCGGTGGCAGACGAGCACGTTGAAGCGGCGCATCCGCTCATGCAGCGCACGCTGCAGCGGTCGCGGCCTATAGGGCAGACGGATGACGGAAGGTCCGGATTGCACAGAGGCAGCCACGATGAAGCGCCTCCTGTAACGAAACGACCTACCGTGATGGAAACGCTCTCAACCTGCCGCCCCAAGCTTGTCGAAGGGCGGAAGGTTGAGGGCCTCATGGTTCGACAAGCTCACCATGAGGGCCGAGCGAACGTTCGCGATACCAAACATCCTCATCCTGAGCTCGTCGAAGGATGAGGATGTTCAGGGCCGAACAGGGCCATCAGCAAACTCGCCGGCCAAACAAAAAGGCGGCCCGGTTTCCCGGTCGCCTCTCGCGAGCATCGCATTAACGAGACTATAGGACTTTGATCCTACACCGTCAAGAAAAATCGCGCGCGGCGCTCACGATTCCCACGCGAGCTTCACTGTCCGCTCGCCTGCGTCACTTTCGCCTGCCGACGCCTTGCCATATCCCCAGGTCAGGATCTGCGTCGCCGCCGCGACCCGGGCGGCGGCCGGCGCGCTTGCATCTTGCATGACCGCGACGAACGCCTCGAGCGCGGCCCGCGTATGTTGCCGCGCGAGCATCGCGATATCTTCGCCCCGCTTTGCCCGCGGCGCGCGCGTCGTTTCCGGCGCGACAGGCAACGCAATTGCAGGCACGGCTGGCGACGCATCGGCCGACGAGGCGGCTGCTTCGCTGTCGACGCCCTTGTTGCGCGCCTTCGTCTTCGTGCTCTTCTTCATTGCGTCTCCCCGCTGCGCCTGATCGGGCGCGCCGCCGTCGGGTCGAGGCTCGCATAGCGATGCGTCTCCATCCGTCCGGCCCGCGCCGCGGCGATCCCGAAACAGGCCGCCAGGATCGCAAGCCCGTTGCGGATCGCGCGAAGTTCGGCCGAGCGCCGCAGCGAAGCCGGCAGGCGGCGGCCCGGTTGCACGCTCGTGAGGAACGACGGCGTCATCTGGAACACGATCAGGTTTTCGGTCGCATCGCAGACATCGCGCCCGCCAGCCAGAAGCCGGTTCTTCGCATGGCGAAAGCGGCGCTGGATCGCCACGCGTTCATGGTCGGGCCCGTCGCGATCGAGTTCCGGCAGCGCGCGCCGGACGGATTCACCCGGCAGCGCATCCTGGAGCTTGGTCGCCGCCGGCGGCATATAACCGGTCGCGCGGCGATAGAGATAGGCATAGATCGCTGCGCAGCGATGCTCTTCGATCGTCACCAGGCCGAGCGCCAGCATGCGCCCCAGCGGATACTCGCTCAGCGCCGGATCGGCACCGGCCGCCGCACCGCCGACAAGCGCGAGCTTGCGGGCGCGCAATTCCGGCGTTCCCTGATCGGGCCCCGATGTCTGCTTGCGCGGCCGTCCGCCGCGGCTTCGCCGTGCCGGCATGGTCGCTACTCCGTACCGTCGTCGCCGTCGTCGCCGACATCATCGTCCTCATGCTCTTCGTCGATGCCGAGCGCCCATTGCCGCGCCCATTCCACGATCCACAAAGCGCGCTCCGCCGTCATGTCGCTGCAGATCGCCTCGAACTCGCCGTCCTCGGTGATGCCGACCCCGATCAGCGATTCCCAGCGCCGTTTGGCGACCGCCCCGGCGACCTGCTCCGGCCGCAGCCGGTCCGAAATCGGGAAATCGACGACTTTCGAGCTCATTCTTTGCCTCCCTGTTCCCACCCGGCTTTCGCTACGCTTGCATTACCGGAATAATTAGACTAAATGCGTAATACTGTCAAGGGGAATCGGTGGACATCTGCCGCGCTTTGCGGCGAAATGAGACGCATGGAACCATCTGAAGCTGCTCGCCGCCTGAAGGCGCTTCGTGAACGCGCCGGGTTGCCGATGCGTGCCGTATCGGAATCGCTCGGCTGGACGTTGACCCGCTATCAACATTACGAGGATCGCTACCGGCGACCTTATCTGCCGCTCGAGTTCGTGCGACGCCTTGCCGACATCTTCGCGCAGCGCGGCGTCGACCCGGGCGAGGTCATGTCGCTGGCCGGTGTCGGGCCGGGCGGTCTGACTAGCCTGCCCTCCGCTCCGCCGCCGCTCGTCGGCAACGGCGCGCACCCGATCGGCGGTCGCGATCTGCCTATCATGGGCGCGGTGCGCGGCGGCGCCGAAGGGTTCTTCTTCAACGACGGAGAACCCAAGGAATATATACGCCGGCCGCCATTTCTCGAAGGTGCGGCCAACGCCTTCGCGCTCTATGTCGATGGCGACAGCATGGAGCCGCGCTACTTCGCCGGCGAGATTCTGTACGTCAATCCGAACCGGCCCGTAACGCGCAACTGCTTCGTCGCGGTCGAGCTCACCGATGGCCAGGGACTGATTAAGCAGTTCCTCCGTCGCGACGATGCGCTGGTCGTCCTGCGCCAGTTCAACGCGCCGAAGGAAATCCGCCTTCAGACCGATCAGGTGCGCCACATCTATCGCATCACCGGTGCGGGCGAAGCCGGCTGACGCTAGGGTCGCGCCGCATCTCCCGCCATCGGAATGGCACCGTGCGGCACCCACAGGCCGGGTTGTCGCCGCCATTGCGGTTTTCGTAAAACCGCATGCCCAGGCAGGCCGGCGAGGGCAAGATCACGGCAATGTCACAGGTAGAATTACGCATTATTCATTGACTTAAAGATGGTATTAGCGTAATAACGGTCTCCCGCGGGCGCTTTGCCTGCTGCCAGCCAAGGGGAGAACGAGACATGACCTTCAAATCGCGTGAACTCAGTGTGCTTGCTTATGCCAACGGGTTCACGCTCTGGCATTACAGAACAGAGGACCCGCTCGATCTCCTGCTCGACCCCACGACGGGCGCCTTCGAGGATGCCGGTTACTTCGGCGCCGCCTGCGACCTGCTTTGTGCGGGCGACCAGATCACGATCAATCTGAACGGGCGGCCGACACCCGCGATCGCCTGTTTCGTGGTTCAAAACGTCAATCCGGGCGGTCAGGTCCGGGTGGCCCCGATCGGCGGCGATCCCCTCGCCCGCTCCGGCCAAACGTCACCCGCCGAGCTCGCAGCCTGAGCGCAAACGAAAACCGGACCGCTCCGTGGGAACGGTCCGGCCTTTTCGTTTTCGTCGAAAGTTACGCCCCGATCTCGACCACCAGCCGGCCGCGCATTTTCCCTTCGAGAATTTGTTTCGACATGCCCGCGAGATCCTTGAGCGGTGTCGTCTTTGTCATCGCATCCAGCTTCACCGTCGGCAGATCGCTTGCGAGGCGTCGCCACGCTTCGCGGCGGATCTCGATCGGGCACATCACCGAATCGATACCAATGAGGCGCACGCCGCGCAGCAAAAACGGGATCACCGTCGTCTCGAGTTTGGTGCCGCCCGCGAGCCCGCAGGCGGCGACGCAGCCGCGATATTTGATCTGCGGCAGGATCGCAGCAAGCGTCGACCCGCCCACCGCATCGACACAGCCCGCCCAGCGTTCTGAATCGAGCGGCTTGCCCGAAGGTGTCGCGATCGTGTTGCGATCGATGATCTCGGCAGCGCCGAGGCCCTTCAGGTAATCGCTCTCGCTGTCGACGCGGCCGGTCGAGGCGACCGTTTTGTAGCCGAGCTTCGCCAGGATCGCGGTTGCGACGCTGCCGACGCCGCCGGCCGCACCCGTGACGAGCACATCGCCCGATCCCGACTTGATGCCGTTATTCTCGAGCTCCATCACACAGAGCATCGAGGTGAGACCCGCGGTTCCGATCGCCATCGCCTGCTTTGCGGTGAGCCCCGACGGCCGCTTCACCAGCCAGTCGCCCTTGACGCGCGCCTTGCCCGCATAGCCGCCCCAGCGCGCTTCGCCGACGCGCCAGCCGGTGAGGATCGCCTCGTCGCCCTTCGTCCAGCCCGGATGGCTCGATTCGATAACCGTGCCGGCAAAATCGACGCCCGGCACATGCGGATAATTCCGTACCAGCCGCCCGAGACCGTTGAGGATCATCCCATCCTTGTAGTTGAGCGTCGAATATTCGACCGCGATGGTGACATCGCCTTCCGGCAGCCGGTCCTCGCCGAGTTCCTGGATCGACGATGCGACCTTGCCGTCGCTTTCTTCCAGCACGAGCGCCTTGAACATGAATTCGATCCTCCGATGTGGCGTTCCGGGCCCAGCCCGGTTGCACGCCTTCTAGCGGATGGTGACCCGCCCGGCCAGCGGCGCGGTTTTGCCGCGCCCTCATTCCGCCCGATTCTGCGCTAGGATGCGCACGGTGGAAACTGCCGCCAGTGTCGCGAACCGACGGAGATCGCCATGCGCCTCAACCCTGCGCCTGCCCTGATGGCAGGCCTCCTCGCGACCGTTCTCGCCGCAACATCGCTGCCGGCGCTCGCCGCCGACGAACCGGTTTTGACCGGCACGCTCTACAAGGATCCGGCCTGCGGCTGCTGCGCGGAATATGGCGCCTATCTCCGTGAGAACGGTTTCGAACTCGAGATCGTCAACACCGACGACCTGGCCTCGATCAAACAGGCGCATGGCGTGCCGGCCGACTTCGAGGGCTGCCACTCGCTCACGATCGGCGATTACATCGTCGAGGGCCATGTGCCGGTTGCGGTCATCCTGCGGCTGCTGACCGAGCAGCCGGACATTGCCGGCATCTCGCTGCCCGGTATGCCGATGGGCTCGCCCGGCATGAGCGGCGACAAGGAAGGTCCGTTCGAGATCTATGCGATCGGCAGCGGTGCCGATGCCGGCAAGGCGGAAATCTTTGCCGTCGAGTGAGGTTTCTGCGGTGAACGCCTGACCTCGCTCATTCGCCAACGCCCAGCCGTCCCACCGCCTTCAGCGCGGCACCGACCGCCTGATCCATATTGTAGTAGCGATATTGTGCGAGCCGGCCGACGAACGTCGCGTTGCCCTCGGCGGCCGCCAGCGCCTGGTAACGCTGATACAAAATCGCATTCTCCGGTCGCGGGATCGGATAGAACGGCTCGCCCTCGCTCTGCGGATACTCGCGCATGATCGAAGTACCCGCGTGAATCTGCCCGGTCAGATGCTTGAATTCGGTGATGCGCGTGAACGCTTCCTCGTTCGGATAGTTGACCGTCCCGACCGGCTGGAAACGTTCGACAGCCGGCAGATGCTCGTGCTCGAAGCGCAATGAGCGATAGGGCAGCGCACCATGTCGGTAATCGAAATAGGCATCGATCGGGCCGGTATAGATCAGATGATCCCAGGCAAAGCGGTTCCGGATATCCGCGAAATCGACGCCGAACTGCATCTCGATATTCGGATGATCCAGCATCGCCCCGAACATCGCCGTGTAGCCATCGGCCGGCATGAACTGGAATTCGTCGCCAAAGCAGCGATCGTCGTCGCCGGTCCGCGTCACGATGCGGCGCGCCACCTCTGGTGCGAGTTGCGCCAGATCGAGACCCCATTGCTTGCGGGTGTAACCGCGGAAGAACCGGTCGCAGAGATCGGCGCCGACGGCATTGAGCACGACGTCTTCACTTGTCCGCTCCGGCTCGCGCCTTTCGCGGACGCGATCGAGATAGGCCCGGATTCCCGCCTCGTCGTGATCCAGACCGTATAGCCGGTTGATCGTCTTGCGGTTGATCGGAAAGGGATAGAGCTCGCTCCCGACGCGCGCCAGGATGCGATGCTCGTAGAATCGCCATTGCGTGAACCGCGACAGATAGTCGAACACGCGCTGGCTGTTGGTATGGAAAATATGCGGACCATAGACGTGGATCAGCACGCCGTCCGCATCGAGCCTGTCATAGGCATTGCCACCGACATGCGACCGCTGGTCGACGATCAACACCCTGGTTCCGTTCGCCGCCAGCCGTTCCGCACAGACGCTGCCGGTAAATCCGGCGCCGACGATCAGGACCGGGACATGCACCAGCGTCGATCAGCTCTTGAGAAATGCCAGCAGGTCTTCATTGAGCCGATCGCCCCACGGACCGAAGAATCCATGCGGCCCGCCGTCATAGACCTTGAGCGTCGCATTCTTCACCAGTTTCACCGATGCATGGGCCGAAGCGCCAATCGGCACGATCTGGTCTTCGCTGCCATGCACGATCAGCACTGGCACCTGAATCTTCTTGAGATCTTCGGTGAAATCCGTTTCCGAGAACGCCTTGATGCAATCGTAGGCCGGCTTGACGCCGCACATCATGCCTTGCAGCCACCAGAAATCGCGCTGGCCCTGCGAAATCTTGGGGCCGGGCTTGTTGGCGCCGTAAAAAGGTTCCGGGAAATCGCGAAAGAGCTGCGCGCGATCGGCGACGAGCTTGGCGCGAAGATCGTCGAAGACCGAAATCGGCAGTCCGCCGGGATTGGCCGGCGTCTTGAGCATCAGCGGCGGAACGGCACCCACCAGCACAGCCTTGCCGACCCGCTTGCCGCCATGTCGCCCGAGATATCGCGTTACCTCGCCGCCGCCGGTCGAATGTCCGATATGGACAGCGTCCTTCAGATCGAGCGCCTCGACGAGCGTATTCAGATCGGCGGCATAAGTGTCCATCTCATTGCCGTGCCAGGTCTGGCCCGAGCGACCGTGGCCGCGGCGATCGTGCGCGATGACGCGGAAGCCGCGCTCGCCGAGAAACAGCATCTGCCGATCCCAATCGTCACCGGTCAGCGGCCAGCCATGACTGAAGACGACGGGGCGGCCTTTGCCCCAGTCCTTGTAATAGATCTCGGTGCCGTCCTTGGTTGTGATCGTGGGCATCGCAGCCATCCCTTTCGCTTATGAAATGCGCTTCTCAATACTGCATTCATCGACGACAGGCACGACGCATAAGCTTTCCGAGCGAAGTGGCGTTCAGCCGCCGCGCGCCATCGTTTCGGTGAAGCGGATCGGTTGTCCCCGCGGTTTGTCGACCAGCGCGCGATCGCGCATCACGCTTAGTCCGCGCACGATCGTCGCGATCGGCCGTCCCGTCACTTTCATGCCGGCGAAAGGCGTCCAGCCGCATTTGCTCGCGATCCAGTCGTTCTCGATCGTCCATTTCGCCTTCAGATCGACCAGCGTGAGGTCCGCATCGTAACCGAGCGCGATACGGCCCTTGCCGGCGATATTGTAGATGCGCGCGGCACTCGCACTGGTGAGATCGACGAACCGTTCGAGTGTCAGCCGGCCCTGTGCAACATGATCGAGCAGGAGCGGCACCAGCGTTTGCACGCCCGGCATGCCCGACGGGCTCTGCGGATAGGGCTTTGCCTTCTCTTCCTTCGTATGCGGCGCATGGTCGGAGCCGATCACGTCGACCACGCCGTCGCTCACCGCACGCCACAGCGCGTCGCGATGACGGGCATCGCGGATCGGCGGGTTCATCTGCGCGAAGGTCCCGAGCCGCTCGTAGCAGTCGGGCGCGGCAAGCGTCAGATGTTGCGGCGTCGTCTCGACCGTCACCAGATCCTTCGCGCCCGCGAGAAACGCCATCTCTTCGGCCGTCGTCACATGCAAAACATGGATGCGCCGCCCCGCTTTGCGCGCGAGCGCGACGATGCGCCTGGTTGCCTTGAGCGCCGTTTCCTCGTCGCGCCACACCGGATGCATCGAAACATCCGCTCCCTCGCGCACCAAAGCGAGCCGCTCGCGCAAACGCGGCTCGTCCTCGGCATGGATCGCGCAACGCCGGGTGCCGCTGCGCAGCACCGATTCGAGTGCATAGTCGTCGGCAACCAGCAGGCTCCCGGTCGAACTCCCCATAAAGATCTTCACGCCGCAGCAGCCCGGCAGGCGCTCCAGGCTCGCGAGCTCGCCTGCATTCTCTTCCGATGCGCCAGCGAAGAATGCGAAATCGCACCAGGCCCGCCCGGTCGCCCGCGCGACCTTGTCTGCGATCGCCGCTGCGGTCGTCGTGGGTGGGGTGGTGTTCGGCATTTCGAAAACCGCCGTCACCCCGCCCAGGACCGCTGCCCGCGTGCCGCTCTCGAGATCTTCCTTATGTTCGAGACCCGGTTCGCGGAAATGGACCTGCGTATCGATCGCGCCCGGCAGCACATGGAGGCCCGTCGCGTCGATCGTTTCGGCGGCCGGTAGCGTGACCCGGCCAAGGGCCACGATCCGCCCGTCCCGGACGCCGATATCGCAAGCTGCAATGCCATTGGGCGTCGCGGCGATGCCGCCGCGGACGAGAAGGTCGAGCTTTTGTTCCAACGTGGGGCTCCGGATCAGGCGGGCGGCGGATGGCGGGCAAGCGGCGGCAGTTTATGCTATCCCGGCGCGGCGGGTCGACCGCCGGCCGCGCCGGATCGGCCCTGCTCCGGCGGATTTCCGCTT
>JBBDMS010000050.1:0-10091 GCA_040878185.1 Dongiaceae bacterium
GCTCGATCCGATGCAGGTGATCCGCAAATTTCTCGCCTTCGCCGAACTCGATCCTGTCAGCGACCGGGCGCGACGGTTCGTCGCGCTCGAAGACTGGCTCAATGATGGAATCCCGCTGGCGACCCCGGTCGCGATCGAGACTCTGGCCGGCTGGTACGGGGCGAACACGCCCGCGTCCGGGCAGTGGCAGATCGCCGGAACGCCGGTCCTGCCCGCCGCCTGCCAGCTCCCCGCCCTGGTGGTGATCCCCGATACCGACCGGATCGTGCCCCCCGGCTCTGCCCGGGCGCTCGCAACGGCGCTGCCCCGGGCGCAGCCGATGACCCCTGCGGCGGGCCATATCGGCATGATGGTGGGCGGCCGGGCCGAGCGCGAGGTCTGGCAGCCGATCGCCGCATGGTTGCGCGCCGCCGCCTGACCGGGGCGTTCTTGCACCGCAACAGGCCGGTCACTAGGTTTGGCTATAACCACCTGCTGTGGGCCTGCTGACCCCCGCCCGCGCCGTGCCCGACCGCATCACCCCTGCCCCCCAAGGGAGAGAGACAGAATGACCGATATCGCCATCGTCAGCGCCGTCCGTACGCCGGTCGCCGCCTTTAACGGCGCCTTTTCGACCTTGGCCGCGCATGAACTGGGCGCGGTCGCGATCAAGGCGGCGCTGGAACGCGCCAAACTGGAAACCGGCGACATCGACGAAGCCATCCTCGGCCAGATCCTGACGGCCGGCGCCGGCCAGAACCCGGCCCGCCAGGCCGCGGTCGCCGCCGGCATTCCGGTCGAGAAGACGGCAATCCAGATCAACCAGCTTTGCGGCTCGGGTCTGCGCGCGGTCGCGCTCGCCTACCAGGCGATCAAGACCGGCGACAGCCGCATCGTCGTCGCCGGTGGCCAGGAAAGCATGACCCAGGCGCCGCACTGCGTGTATCTGCGCGCCGGCGTGAAGATGGGCAATGCCGAGCTGGTCGACACGATGATCAAGGACGGGCTGTGGGATGCCTTCAATGGCTATCACATGGGCAACACCGCCGAGAACGTCGCGCAGAAATGGCAGATCACGCGCGAGGAGCAGGACGTGTTCGCGGCATCGTCGCAGCAGAAGGCCGAGGCGGCGCAGAAGGCGGGCCGCTTCAAGGACGAAATCGTGCCGGTGACGGTGAAGAGCCGAAAGGGCGACGTCGTCGTCGCGGACGACGAGTATCCGCGCCACGGCACGACGATCGATTCGCTGTCCAAGCTGCGCCCGGCTTTCCTGCGCGATGGCGGCACGGTGACGGCGGGCAATGCGTCGGGCATCAACGATGGTGCGGCTGCCCTCGTGCTGATGTCGATGGACGAGGCGAAGCAGCGCGGCATCGCGCCGATCGCGCGCATCGTTTCCTGGGCGACCGCCGGCGTCGATCCCGCGATAATGGGTTCGGGCCCGATCCCCGCGAGCCGCGCCGCGCTGGCGAAAGCCGGCTGGAAGCCGAGCGATCTCGATCTCATCGAGGCGAACGAGGCGTTCGCAGCCCAAGCCTGCGCCGTCAACAAGGAACTCGGCTGGGACACGGCGAAGGTCAACGTCAATGGCGGTGCGATCGCCATCGGTCATCCGGTCGGGGCTTCGGGCGCGCGCGTGCTGGTGACGCTCCTGCACGAAATGCAGAAACGCGATGCGAAGAAGGGTCTCGCCACGCTTTGCATCGGCGGCGGAATGGGCATCGCCATGTGCGTCGAACGCTGATCCGGCACCGGGGTATCGACGAACAATTAACGTTTAAAAAATCGAACACGACAGGGGACTTACATGGCTCGTCTGGCACTCGTCACCGGCGGCACGCGCGGCATCGGTGCGGCGATCTCGATTGCGCTCAAGAAGGCCGGCTATAACGTCATCGCGACCTATGCGGGCAATGACGGTGCCGCCGAAACCTTCCGCAAGGAAACCGGCATTCCGGTATACAAATTCGATGTCGGCGATTTCGTCGCCTGCGAGAAGGCGGTCAGCAAGATCGCCGCGGAGCGCGGACCGATCGAGATCCTGGTGAACAATGCCGGCATCACGCGCGATGCGACCTTGCACAAGATGTCGCATCAGCAATGGGACGATGTGATCCGCACCAATCTCACCTCCTGCTTCAATATGTGCCGCCTGGTGATCGAATCGATGCGCGATCGCGGCTTCGGCCGCATCGTGAATATCGGATCGATCAACGGCCAGGCCGGTCAGTACGGCCAGGTGAATTACGCGGCCGCCAAATCGGGCATCCACGGGTTCACCAAGGCGCTGGCGCAGGAAGGGGCGGGCAAGGGCATCACCGTCAATGCGCTCGCGCCGGGCTACATCGACACCGACATGGTGCGCTCCGTGCCGCCGGCGGTGCTCGAGAAGATCGTCGCGAAGGTGCCGGTGGGCCGCCTCGGCCGGGCCGACGAGATCGCGCGCGGCGTGCTGTTCCTGGTCGGCGACGAAGGCGGGTTCATCACCGGCGCGACGCTGTCGATCAACGGCGGCCAGCATATGTACTGAGGAGTCGAGATTCTTTGCGAATTTCATACCAGCAGGTTTCAAAATTTCCTTGGTTGCCGACAGCGTTTGCAGCACTCAGCATAGGACTGTTCATTTTCGGTGCTGGTCTAGCTTCAAAGAATCAACTCGGGGCCGCCGCCTCCGTGTTTGCCGCCGCTACGCTGTGCGCAGTGTTCGCATTCTTGACACGTTTTAAGCGTGTATCAGGATTCGGAGTCGAGATGGAATTGTGGCAACAAAAAATGGAGGAAGCAGCGCACCTAGTGGAATCGCTTCGGAACTTAACCAAAGTTGCATCACAAGCTATAATGACTATTGGCTCACGCGTTGGTCGTTGGGATGCGGCACTTTCAATACCCGAGCGACATAAACTACATGAAGATCTTCAGGACTTAATGAAAGCTGCAAATCTTTCGGACAAAGATATTAAAGAGGCGCTAACTGAGCATTACCGACTTATCTTTCTTGAGCTGTTCAACCCAATTCGCCGTACAATTGGCGAGGAAATAGACAAGGAAGCCGGAAAGATTGAACGAGAAAGAAGGGCGCTCGGAAGCCATATAACTGACGAGAAACGGTTCGACCTCGATCGATTGATTGATCGCGAAAAACAACTCCACCAGCTTAGAAGCGAACGAGACTCAATAGTAAACCAATCAGAAAAACTTGCAAAACAGCTTGTTCATAAATTGATTTTAAATATGTCATTCTTGACTACTGCAGAGTATGACAAATTGTTGGAAAATTTGACCGAAGATTTGGATAGTGTTGATGCCTTTGCAAACCGGCGTGAGTTTCTAAATTTTAAGAAATGGATAGAGAGTGATTTGACGTGAGTACTAGTGAAACCCTCGCGAAACTCATCGACTATGACGACGCCTCGCCCGCGGTGCGTGCCGTCTATGACGACATCATGGCGACGCGAAAGACCGACTGGATCAATAATTTCTGGAAGGCGCTGGCCAACGATCCCGCAACGCTGAAGCGCATTTGGGAAAGCGTGAAGCAGGTGATGGCAGCCGGCGCGCTCGACCCACTGGTCAAGGAACTGATTTATGTCGCGGTCTCGGCGACCAACAACTGCGAATACTGCATCGTGAGCCACACGGCGGGCGCCCGCGCGAAGGGGATGACCGATGCGATGTGGCATGAGCTGATCGCCGTCGTCGGCATGGCGAACGAAACCAACCGGTTGGTCAATGCGCTGCGCGTGCCGGTCGACGAGAAACTGCTCGCGGCCGCGAAAGGCGCCTAGCCGATTCTGCCGTGACCAACACGATCCCCCTTCCGCCGTCGCCGGTGAGAGCAGCCCGCCGCCGTCGCGCAACGGCGGTCGGGTTCGGCGCGATCCTGCTCTGGGCTTTGCTCGCCTTGTTCACGACCGGCGCCGTCGACCGGATGGGACAACCGCTGCCGGCGTTTCAACTCGTTGCCATGACGTTCGGCATCGCGTTTCTGGCGGCGTTCGTTCGCGCGCTCTCGCTGCGTGCGCGCACCGGTGCCGCACCCTTCGCCGCGTGGAAACAGCGCCCGGCCGTCTGGCTGCTCGGGGCGGGCGGCCTGTTCGGATATCATTTCTTCTATTTCACGGCGCTCGGCAATGCGCCCGCGATCGATGCCAGCCTGATCTGCTTTCTCTGGCCGCTGCTGATCGTGCTGTTCTCGTCGTTCCTGCCGGGAGAGCGCCTCACATTGTTGCATGTCGCCGGTGCTGCGATGGGCTTTGCCGGTGCAGCCCTTATCCTGCTCGATCGCTCGGGCTGGTCGCTCGCCTTCGAGGCGCGTTACTGGCTCGGCTATCTCGCCGCCGGCGCCGGCGCGATCACCTGGGCCGTTTATTCGGTTCTATCGCGGCGCTTCGGCGACGTGCCGACCGATGCGGTGGGTGGGTTCTGCGGGGCGACGGCGCTGCTCGGGCTGATCGCGCATCTCCTCCTCGAGACGACGGCCATGCCGCCCGCGACCGGCTGGCTCGCCATCCTGGCGCTCGGCCTCGGGCCGGTCGGGCTCGCGTTCTTTCTTTGGGACCATGGCGTCAAGCACGGCGACATCAAACTGCTCGGCGTTGCCGCCTACGCAGCGCCGCTGCTCTCGACCCTGGCGCTGGTCGTTTCCGGCGTTGCGCGCGCGAGACGCCCGCGCTGGCCGCCGCCTGCTTGCTGATCGTCGGCGGAGCGGCACTGGCCGCCGGTCTTTTCAGCGGCCGGAAGTCGGATCCGCCCGGCAAACGCTAGCGTCCGCGCGCACGAAACGCGGCTTCGACCGCATCGGCAAAGTCGGCAAGGCTGACGAATTCGAGATCGGGTGCGACATCTTCCGGCGGCGGCACGGTGGCGCCCCAGCCGCCGCCGCGTACCGCGCGCCGATTGATCCAGATGCTCGGCAGGTCGAGCTGCTTCGCCGGCACATGGTCGTGATGCAGGCTCTGGGCCACATGCAGGATCGCACCGCGCGCGACGCCCATTTCGGCCAGGGTTTCGAAACCGCGATGGAAATGCGCATGGTTCGGCTTGTAGCTGCCGACATCCTCGGCGGTGATCACCAGATCGAACTCGACCGAAAGCCGCTGGTTGCTGTGCGCGAACGAGGCACGATCGACGTTCGATAGAATGCCGATCATGAAATGGCGCTGCAGCCGACGCAGCGCCTCCGTCGAATCGTCGAAGGCCGGCCAGTTGCCGACCGAGGCGCCGAACGCCGCGCGGTCGCCCGCGTCGGCTTCGATGCCGAGCTCCACTCCGATATCGCCGAGCACATGGCCCAGCAATTCGCGATACAGCGTATTGCCCATGCTGCGCTCGCGGATGGTCTCGTAGCGGCCGAACAAAGCGAGCGCCTGGTCCGCGGTGAGAGTCGCGTTGTGCCGGCGCGCCCATTTATCGAGCGCCGTTGCAATGCCCTGTTCCCAGTCGATCAGCGTGCCGTAGCAGTCGAAGGTGAGGGCTTCGTAGCGGGTGAAATCGAGGGTCATTTTTGGTCCCTGCGGAGTTGATCGATCGCGGGCGTCATCGCCCGCGTGGTGGAATGCGCCGCCCGGCCCAGGGGCCGCGTGCCGCCACCTTGATGGCCGAAACGCGGCTGCGCGGCGACCAGCCCGGCGGCGCCAGCTCGAAATCGTCGAACTCGAAAGCGGGCGTTACCGTGCAGGTCACCAGCGTATAGGTGCCGAGGCTGCGTGCCGACTGCCAGCAGCCGTGCGGCACGAGAACCTGCGGCTGCTCGCCGCGCGCCACGTCGAGCCCGAGCTTATGGATATCCTGACGCTGCCCGTCGGGTGAGAGGATGAGTTCGAGTGCACCGCCGGTATTGAAGATCCAGATCTCGTCCGCCGAATGCAAACGGTGCCACCGCGACACTTCGCCGGCCTGCAGCAGATAGTGGATCGCGGTCATATAGCCGCGCCCGCCGCCATCGCGCACATGACGATAGGTCTCGCGAAAATGCCCGCCCTCGGGATGCGGCTCGAGGTCGAGCAGCCGGATCAGTCCGGCCGCGGTATCGGAAACCAGATCAGTCACGTCCCTCGCGGCATGGCGCACTCCCGCATGAGCATGATCGGCGATTTACTTCGCGTCTTGCGGCTCGGTCGCGAGCATCGAGGGGCGCTGCGAAAAGCGTCCCCACCAGGCCTTGAATTTCGGCCGCGAGCCAAGCGGATCGTCGATACCGAAACGAAACATCGCCCAGCCGAGCGTGCAGCCGATCGCGATCGTGCCGATATCGACCGTCTCGCCGAAGGAACCGGCTTCGTCCTCGATCGCATCGAAGCCGCGCGCCATGACATCCTGCTGGCGGTCCATCCAGGCCTTCGACTGTTCGCCGGCGCCGCGCCGCGTTTCGAGCAGGCGCGAAATGCCGGAATCGAGGATGCCGTCGGCCAGCGCCTGACGCCGCAACGCGGTCCAGCGCGCCGCACCGCTGACGGGAATCATTTTGCGTCCGTTATGCAGGCTGTCGAGATATTCGCAGATGACCGGCGAATCGTAGAGCGCGCTGCCGTCTTCTAGGACCAGCGTCGGCACCTTGGTGAGCGGGTTCTGGCCGGCGCGATCAGTTTTCGGATCCCAGGGCGGGTTGCCGACGCGCTCGATCCTGTCGTGCAGTCCGGCTTCGTGAGCGACGACCGTGCATTTGCGGACATAGGGGCTGGTCGGTGAAAACCGCAACTTCATCATGGCGACAGTGTCCTCGTTGGTCGGTTGTTCGTTGATCGAAAGGTTCAGAAATTGTCCTTGCGGCGGCGCACTTCGCCGAACACGTCTTCCGGCTCGGCGCCGGCGAGGCCGACATTGGCGGCCAACACCGGATCGTCGGCGCGCAGAAACGGATTGGCGGCCTTTTCCTCGCCGAGGATCGAAGGCACCGTCGGTTTCCCGGCGGCGCGCAGTTTGCGGATCTCCGCCATGCGCGCCTGCAAGGCCGCGTTCGCAGGATCGACCGTGAGCGCGAAGCGTGCGTTCGACTCGGTATATTCGTGCGCGCAATAGACGCGCGCGTCGTCGGGCAGGCCGCGAATCTTGCCGAGCGAATGCCACATCTGGCGCGGATTGCCCTCAAACAGTCGGCCGCAGCCGAGCGAGAACAGCGTGTCGCCGCAGAAGAGGGCGCGGCTCTCGGCAAACCAGTAGGCGATATGACCGCGCGTATGCCCCGGCACGAAGAACACGTCAGCATGGGCTTTGCCGAACTCGTATCCGGTTTCCTCGGTAACTTCGACATCGATGCCCGGGATGCGCTCGCGGTCGTAGGCCGGACCGACGACGATGCAGCCGGTCTCGTCCTTGATCCGGCGATTGCCCCCGACATGGTCGCCGTGATGATGCGTGTTGAGGATGTGGGTGAGCCGCCAGCCGAGCCGGTCGAGCGCCGCGAGTACGGGCTCCGCCTCGGCCGGATCGACGACCGCAACGCTGTCGGTTTCCGGCTCGCGCACCAAATAGGAGTAATTGTCGGTGAGGAGCGGAATCTGCCGGATGTCGAGCTTGGCCATGACGGACCGGAGCTTAGCATCCGTGGCCTTGCGCGGCCAACGTCGGGGCAGACCCGTTTCCCGGCCCCTGATGCTATAGTGATGCCATGTGGAACGACGTCGTCGACCTCAACGACTTCTACCAGACGCCGCTCGGCGAGCGGGCGCGGCAGATGATCCGGCTGCGGTTGCGGGCGATGTGGCCGGATCTTGCCGGCTCGACATTGCTCGGGCTCGGCTATGCGACGCCCTATCTGCGGCAGTTCAGCGGCGAAGCCGGTCGCGTGATCGCCGCGATGCCGGCGCAGCAGGGCATCATCCCCTGGCCCATCGAGGGCGCGAACCGCGCCATGCTGGTCGACGAGACGGCGCTGCCGCTGGCCGACGAGTCCGTCGACCGCGCATTGATCGTCCATGGCGTCGAATGCGCCGAGCAGCTTCGCGACATGCTGCGCGAACTCTGGCGGGTAATGGCGGCTTCGGGCCGGATCGCCTTTGTTGTGCCGAACCGCTCCAGCCTCTGGGCGCAGATCGAGCGCACGCCGTTCGGCCAGGGTCACCCCTACAGTCAGGCGCAGATTCACCGGCTGCTGCGCGGCTGCATGTTCACGCCGCTCGGCACGTTGCGCGCGCTCTATATGCCGCCGATGCGGCTGCGGCCGATGCTGCGCATGGCGGGTGCGTGGGAGCGGGCGGGATCGCGGTTGTTTCCGCGCCTCGGCGGCGTGATGGTGATCGAGGCGGCAAAACAGCTTTACGGCGCGAATGCGGTTCCGGTGCTCCGCCGCCGACCGGTCGTCGTGCCGATGCCGCAGCCGGCGCGCAACGCCCATGCCGTGCAGATACTGCGCGATGCCGGCGAGGACCGTCCCGGCCGTTAACCGGCGGGCGCTAGGGTCGCTTGAGCAGGAACAGCGCCTGTTCGCCGAACAGGTTTGCAAGCCGCAGCGAGTGAATTCGCTGCGGCGCACCGTTCGCGGTGATCGCGATCGCGCGCTCGACCTCGACATCCATCTCCTCGCACAGCGCGCGGAAGTCGGCGATCGTGCAGAAATGGATGTTCTCGGTATTGTACCATTTGGCCGGCAGCAGGTCGGTTTCCGGCATCCGCCCGTTGGCCGCGAGATGCCAGCGCACGCGCCAGTGGCCGAAATTGGGAAACGATACGATCGCGCGCCGCCCGATCCGCACCAAATGCTCGGTGACGGCGCGCGGATGGCGCGTTGCCTGCAGGGTCTGGCCCAGTACCACATAATCGAAGGCGTCGTCGGGATAGTCCTTGAGATCGGTATCGGCATCGCCCTGGACCACGGAGAGGCCGCGCGCGACGCAGGCATTCACGCCAGCCTGGCTGATTTCGACGCCACGCCCGTCGACCTGCTTGAAATGCGCGAGATACTCGAGCAGGGCGCCGTCGCCGCAGCCGACATCGAGCACGCGCGATTTTGGCTGGATAATATCGGCGATAAGCTGAAGGTCGACGCGGATCGTGTGATTGTTGCGCGTCCCGTTGCGGATCGTGTCCATGTCAGGTGAGTCCGCGATGCTCGGCGCAGCCGGCGAGGAACCCGCGCAGCGTTGCGAAGAATTCCGGCTCGTCGAGCAGGAAGGCGTCGTGACCCTTGTCGCTCTCGACTTCGACGAAACTCACATTCGCCGCGACCGAATTGAGCGCATGAACGATCGCGCGATTCTCGCTGGTCGGGAACAGCCAGTCGCTGGTGAAGGAAACCACGCAGAAACGTACCGGCGTCTGGCGAAACGCATTCGCCAGAACGCCGCCATGTTCCGCGGCGAGATCGAAATAATCCATTGCGCGCGTGATATAGAGATAGGCGTTCGCGTCGAACCGTTCGACGAATGTCGAACCCTGATGCCGCAGATAGCTTTCGACCTGAAAATCGGCATCGAAGCCGAAGGTGATAGCGTTGCGGTCCTGCAGGTTGCGGCCAAACTTGCGATGCAGCGCCGATTCCGAAAGATAGGTGATGTGCGCCGCCATGCGCGCGACCGAGAGGCCGCGTCCCGGTATGCGGCCTTCTTTCAGGTAATTGCCGCCGCACCAGTCCGGATCGGCCATGATCGCCTGGCGGCCGACTTCGTGGAACGCGATGTTTTGCGCGGAATGACGCGCGGCACAGGCGATCGGCACGGCCGAGAACACGCGCTCGGGATAAGCGGCCGCCCATTGTAGCACCTGCATGCCGCCCATCGAACCGCCGATGACGCAGAACAGTTTGTCGATGCCGAGATGATCGAGCAGCCGCGCCTGCGCCCGCACCATGTCGGCAATGGTGATGACCGGGAAAGAAAGGCCCCAGGGTTCGCCGGTGGCGGGATCGATATCGCGCGGTCCGGTCGAGCCCATGCAGCCGCCCAGCACGTTCGCGCAGATGATGAAGAACCGGTCAGTGTCGAGCGGCTTGCCCGGTCCCACCATCATGTCCCACCAGCCGCTCTTGCCGGTCACCGGATGGCTGCCGATCAGATACTGGTCGCCGGTCAGGGCATGGCAGGCGAGGATCGCATTGCTACGCTCGGCGTTCAGGCTGCCATAGGTCTGATAGGCGATCGCGAAGGGCGCCAGCGTCAGGCCGCAGTCGAGCGGCAGCG
>JBBDMS010000050.1:10101-37878 GCA_040878185.1 Dongiaceae bacterium
CGCTGAGGACAATTCGCGGCTGAAGATCTTCCGGCCGCATCCGCGCGACCGGCTTCAGGGCCGGGCTGTCTGCCACGTTTTTTCTATGTCCCGTCTGGCCTTACTGGGTGCGCGATAGCTAGGGGCGGGGCCTGCGGAGTGTCAATGTTTTCTTTGCCTTTAAAGGCCCGAGCGACTATCACATGGGCCCCGATCCGAGCCCATTTTCGAGCCCCTTTGCATGGCCAAGAAGTCGGAAAGTCTGGACGATCTGCGCCGCCGGATCGACACGATCGACGATGCGCTGCATGACCTGCTGATCGAGCGGGCCGAGATCGGCCGTCGTATCGGTGCGGTCAAGGGCGCCGGCCGCAATGGCGGTGCCGCCTGGCGACCGGGCCGCGAGGCCCAGGTGCTGCGCCGTCTGGCGGCACGCCATCGCGGGCCGCTGCCGAAGGCCGCTCTGGTCCGTATCTGGCGCGAATTGATGACGGCGTTCCTGCGACTGCAGGGCGGCTTCGCCGTCGCAGTGCAGGCCGGCGCCGACGATGGCGCCTGTCGCGAAGTTGCGCGCGACCATTTCGGCAGTCTGACCGCGATCCGTTCGCACGAGACATCGATGCAGGTACTGCGCGAAGTCGGCGAAGGCCGTGCCGCGATCGGGGTTCTGCCGTTGCCGCAACAGGACGACACGCAGCCCTGGTGGCCGATGCTGCTCGCGAGCGATGCCGACCTGCCGCGCGTCATCGCGCGGTTGCCGTTTGTGCCGGGCGCATTGACCGGGTCGCCGCAGGAAGCGCTCGTGGTCGGCCGCGTGCCGCTCGAGAAGAGCGGTTCCGATCGCAGCCTGGTCGTGTTCGAACTCGGTGAAGAAGTAAGCCGCGCCGCGTTGCGCCGCCAATGCGAGGCGGCGGCTTTCGATGCGACCTTCCTTCATCTCGGTTATGTTCCGGGCGAAGGGCGCTGGCTGCATCTCATCGATGTCGCCGGCTTCATCGAGCCGGACGACAAACGCCTCGACGCGCTGCGCAAGGGCCTTGGCAGCCGCGCGCTGCATATCGTGCCGATCGGCGGCTATGCGGTGCCGCTGACGCTGGACGATCTCGACGCGGCCGGCACCGGCCAGGAGGCCGCGCAATGAAACCCGTTCCGCGCCCCGGTATTCTCGACGTTGCGGCCTATGTCGGCGGCGAGCATTCGCTGCCGGGCGTCAATCGCGTGATCCGTCTTGCCTCGAACGAGAATCCGCTCGGGCCGAGCGAGAAGGCGATGGCGGCCTATCGCGACATGGCCTCGGAGCTGCATCGCTATCCCGATGGCGGTGCTGCGGCGCTGCGCCGTGCGCTGGGTGCCGCCTACAAGGTCGATCCGGCGCGCATCGTGTGCGGCGCCGGTTCGGACGAACTGATCGGGCTCCTGGTGCGTGCCTTTGCCGGCATCGGCGACGAAGTGCTGTACAGTCGCCATGGTTTTCTCATGTATGCGATTTCGGCGCGCACGGTCGGCGCGGTGCCGGTTGCGGCGCCCGAACGCGACATGCATGCGGATATCGACGCGCTGCTCGCCCATGTGACGCCGCGCACGAAGATCGTGTTTCTTGCCAATCCGAACAATCCGACCGGCACCTGGCTGCCGGCCGGCGAGGTCGAACGCCTGCGCCGTCATCTGCCGGAGAACGTGCTGCTGGTGATCGACGCGGCCTATGCCGAGTACATGGTTGAACCCGACTACGATCCCGGCGTGGGGCTGGTCGAGAGCCACGAGAACGTCGTGATGACGCGCACCTTCTCGAAGATCCACGGGCTCGCATCGCTGCGCATCGGCTGGGCCTATTGCGCACCGGCGATCGCCGACATCCTGCATCGCGTGCGGGGGCCCTTCAACGTGTCGGCGCCGGCGCTGGCTGCGGCCGAAGCCGCGCTCGCCGATACTGCGCATGTCGAGCATTCGCGGTCGCACAATGCCAAATGGCGGCAGTGGTTTCTGGAAAAGCTCACCGCGCTCGGCTTCGAAGCCTGGCCGAGCGGCGGCAATTTCCTGCTGGTCCGCTTTCCCGATGTCGACGAGGCGGTTCGCCATCTGAACGGGCGCGGCGTCATTCCGCGGCGCATGGCGGCCTATGGTTTGCCGGATTGCCTGCGCATCACCATCGGCACCGGCGAGGATATGGAAGCCGTCGTCGAGGCGCTGGCCGGACTGAAGGGCGGCGGGCGATGAGCGACAAGGCGCTCTTCCCGCGCGTCGCCCTGATCGGGCTCGGGCTGATCGGCTCGTCGCTGAGCCATGCGATGCGGCGCGCCGGGCTTGCCGGCCATATCGCCGGCCATGCGCGCACGGCCGCCACGCGCGCCAAGGCGCTCGAACTCGGTCTTGTGGACAGCGTGCATGAGAGCGCCGCCGCTTGCGTCGAGGGCGCCGATCTCGTCGTCGTCTGTACGCCGCTCGGCAGCTATGCCGCGATCGCGGCGGAAATCGGCAAGCATCTGAAACCGGGTGCGATCGTCTCCGATGTCGGATCGGTCAAAGAAGTGGTGGTCCGCGATTTCGGCCCGCATATCCCCGCGGGCGTGCATCTGGTGCCGGCGCATCCCGTCGCCGGAACGGAACATTCAGGTCCCGAATCCGGCTTCGCCGAGTTGTTCGACGGACGCTGGACCATCGTCACGCCGCCGCCCGGTACGGACCAGGCGGCGATCGACAAGATCGTCGCGCTGTGGCGCGGCTGCGGCAGCGAGATCGAGATCATGGAACCGGGTCATCACGATCTCGTTCTCGCCATTACGTCGCATCTGCCGCATCTGATCGCCTACTGCATCGTCGGCACGGCGACCGGGCTCGAAGAAACGACGCAGCGCGAGGTGATCAAGTTCTCGGCCGGCGGTTTCCGCGATTTCACCCGTATCGCGGCCTCGGATCCGGTGATGTGGCGCGACGTGTTCCTCAATAATCGCGAGGCGGTGCTCGAAATGCTCGGGCGCTTCTCGGAAGATCTGACGGCGTTGCAGCGTGCCATCCGCTGGGGCGACGGCGACAAGCTGCAGGACGTGTTCACCCGCACGCGCGCCATCCGCCGCGGCATCATCGACGCCAAGCAGGCCTGACCGACGCGCCGATCTTCCTGCGCCGCCGTTCAGTTGCCGAACGGCGTCATCACCGAAGGCCAGTCGATCGGATCGAGCCGTCCGAACTTGATCGGACCGACCGACAGGGTTCGGTCCTGCAGCGTGACCGGCAGGGTCACTTCGGCCGGCCCGCCATCGTCGGGCGTGCGTTCTAGGGCGGAAAGCACGGTCTTGGCGAGCGCCGCCTGCTGCGTATCGACCAGTCCCTGCGCGACCAGGATATCGATCGTGGCGGCGTGTCCGCTCAACGTCATCGACATCGCGCCTTCCGGCTGCAAAGCGGGATCGAGCGCAAAGGTGCCATCGCCCGAAAAACCAAGCGTGCCCCATTCGCCCTCGATCGCGTCGATCTCGATCGTGCCGCCCGCATCGCGCCATGTCTCCAGCGCATCGGCCGCATCACCGGGCGGCATCGGTCCCATGATGCGTCCCTCGAAAGCGACATGTTCGATGCGATCGCCGAGCGGCAGGCCGGCCTCCGGCAACAGGAGGCCATCGAACCGGATGTCGACGCCGAGCAGCGGATCGCGATAGGTCGCCGGCGGTTCATCGGCGGGTGTTGCGCGAATGGCAAAGGAGTCGAAGGCGGTCGCAGCACCGGCGGCATCGACCGCTCGGATATTTTCACCTTCCAGCGCCATCGCATCGAGGCCGCGCAAGCCGAAATCGAGCGTGCCGGTCAGCGCGTCGGCATCGACGGTCCAGTTTTGGCCATCGGGCCCCGCGATAACGTGTGCGCCCGGCGCATCGAGTTCGATCGTCAGCGGATCGAAGGGCGAAGCCGATGCCTGGATGGTCGGGCCTTGCCAGTGCCAGCCGGCGGCCGACATCGCGTAGACGGGGCTGGCGATCTCGGCGCGGATCGCAAAGGGAAAACCGGAAAATACCGGCGGCTCGTACGCGACCGTCTTGCCGAGCGCGCGTTCCCGCGCGGCCCAGTCGTCGAGCGCGATCTGGAAGCGGTCCGTCGCGAGTTGCCAATAGAAAAACCAGCCGACGGCGATCGCCCCCAATGCGGTGGCGGCCATGACAAGGCGGAAGATTTTGCGGGTCGGCGACATCGGCGCCGCGCACTTTATGGGTTGGGATCGGCGCCGTCGAGCCATCGTCATTGGCGGCTTGCCGTTGCGCGGCGGCCGCCTATGATGCCCCGCGACGTCGCAATCCCTCGCTTTCGAAACCGGCATCCGGAATCCGCAATGACCGAACCTGGCGGCGACAAGACGAGTGCGCCCGCCGGACGAGACGCGGGCCGCCATGTCGATCTCGCGATGGCGTCGGTTCCGTTCGCTTTCGTGTTCCTGTGGGCGAGCGGCTATATCGTCGCCAAGTTCACGCTCGGCTACGCGGAACCGTTCACCATTCTGGTGATGCGGTTTTTCATGGTGTCGGCGATCTTCGCCGTGATCGCGCTCGCGACCGGGGCGCGCTGGCCCCGGCGCTGGTCCGAGGTCGGTCACCACATGCTGGTCGGCGTGCTGTTGCAGACGGTCTATCTCGGCGGCATCTATGCAGCACTGGCGCTCGGCATCTCCGCCGGCGTGAGTGCGCTGGTGATGGCATTGCAGCCGATCATCACCGCGGCCGTGGTCGGGCCGCTGTTCGGCGAGCGCGTCAGGACGCGGCAATGGCTCGGGCTGTTGCTCGGATTTGCCGGTGTCGCTCTGGTCGTCGCGAACAAGGTCGAGCTCGCGAATGGTGGCTGGGTGGGTCTGGGTTTCTGCATCGGCGGCCTCGCGGGCATCACCATCGCGACGCTGTATCAAAAGCATTTCGTGCGCAGCAGCGATCTTCGGACGGCGCAGGCGATACAGTATTTCGCAGCCGGCATTGCGACCGCACCGATCGCATTCGGCCTCGGTCTCGGCACGGTCGACTGGAGCCTGCCGTTCCTGCTAGCGCTGGCGTGGCTCCTGCTGCCGCTTTCGGTCGGCACCTATACACTTTATCTGTGGCTGATCCGCCGCGATGCGGCGACCCGCGTGACGTCCTATCTTTATCTGGTGCCGCCGGTGACGGCGCTCGCGGCCTGGCCGTTCTTTGGTGAAACGATGGGCCCGGTGGCGCTGGCCGGCATGGTCGTGGCGGTCGCGGGGGTGGCGTTGGTTGTGAGGAAATGAGCGAATCGGATCTGATCGAAAGCCGGCGCTTCCACCCCCCCGAGGGCGAGGATTTCTGGATCTTCGCCTATGGTTCTCTGATGTGGCGGCCGGATTTTCCGCACCGGGCGATCGAACCGGCGCTGCTTTACGGTTATCACCGCGCCTTCTGCATCCGCTCGATACATTACCGCGGCACGTCCGAACGGCCGGGCGTCGTGCTCGGCCTCGCGCGCGGCGGCTCCTGCATGGGGCGGGCGCTGCTGGTTGCGGCCGAGCATGGAAAAGAGGTTGCCGACTATCTGCATGATCGCGAGATGATTACCGGCGTCTACCGGCCGCGCTGGCTCGATGTCCGGCTCGGCGCACGCGGGCAGGGGCCGCTCGCGCGCGCAGTCGCCTATGTCGCCGATGCCAAACATATCGAATTCTGCGGCGGCCTTGGCGAGGAGGAATTGGCGCGCATCATCGCTGGTGGCACCGGCACCAGCGGCACGAACATCGATTATCTGGAATCGACCGTGCGGCATCTCGACCAACTCGGCATCCGCGAAAGTGGATTGCACCGGCTGCTGCGCCGCATTCACCGCGATGTCGGGGCGAAGCCCTAGAAGTTAAGGCGCGGCCGTGCCGCCACTGAGCCAGCGATCGAGGATGCGATAGACCGCGCCGAAATCAACCGCCCAGAGAAACAGCAGTAGCCCGAAACAGGCGCCGAGCAGATAGACGTACCAGGGTTTGTCGGGCTGGAGTTTGCCGTTGCAGACGCTGCAGTGATCGGCGATGCGGCTGACCTTGGCGTTGCAGTGCGGGCAGGTTGCGGCCATGCGGCGGCGTTGCGATGGACCGGCCGGTCAGCCGCAGCGGGAATAGCCGCAACTCGTACAGAGATCGCAGCCTTCCTGACGGATCATCGCCGGTTGCGTGCATTTCGGGCAGAGCGGCAGGCCGCGGCCGCCCTGGATGAGGTTGCCGTCGCCACCCGGACCGCGGCCGGGCAGTTCCTTGCCGGCGGCGACTGCTGCCTGCAGCAGCTCTTCGCGTTCGCGCTGGGCATCCGGCATGAAACCGATGTCGATCATGTGCCGCTCGATCACCTCGCCGATCGCCGCCAGCAGCGAGGGGACATAGCGTCCGTCCATCCAGCTGCCGCCGCGCGGATCGAACACGGCCTTCAGCTCTTCGACCACGAAGGAGACATCGCCGCCGCGCCGGAACACCGCCGAGATCATTCGCGTGAGCCCGAGCGTCCAGGCGTAATGGTCCATGTTCTTCGAGTTGATGAACACTTCGAACGGCCGGCGCCGCCCGTCCTTCACGATATCGTTGATCGTGATGTAGAGCGCATGGTCGCTCTCTGGCCACCGGACCTTGTAGGTGCGGCCGGGCAGAGCCTCGGGCCGGTCGAGCGGCCGGGTCATGTAGACGACGCCGCCCGCCTCGTAGATGTCGGCGGGACGCGGCTGCGGCTTCTCCAGCGGCAATTCCGGTTCGGCATTGATCGCAGCCAGCTTGGAGAGTTCGAGCACGGCACCGGTCACGTCGTTCGGGCGATAGGTGGTGCAGCCCTTGCAGCCGAGTTCGTAGGCCTGGGTATAGATGTCCTTGAACGAGTCGAAGGACAGATCGGCCGGGCAGTTGATCGTCTTCGAGATCGAGCTGTCGATATATTTCTGCACGACCGCCTGCATGACGAGATGATCGCCCGGCGTCAGCGACTGCGCATCGACGAAGGCATCGGGCAGCGGCGCGTGTTCGCCCTTCAGATCGTGGAAGCGGCGAAAGGCATAGTCCGTCACCTCTTCCTGGCGGCGGCTGCCGTCGGGCATCAGCACGTTGCGGGTATATTTGAAGCTGAACACCGGCTCGAGCCCGGACGAGACGTTGCCCGCAAAGAGCGAGATCGTGCCGGTCGGTGCGACCGAGGTGACCAGCGAATTGCGGATGCCGTATTTGGCGATCGCCTCGCGCAGGTCGACCGGCAATTCCCGGATCGTTTCGCCGGCCAGATAGGGCTCGGCATCGAACAGCGGGAACGCGCCTTTCTCGGCGGCGAGTTCGACCGAGGCGCGATAGGCGGCGTTGCGCAGCGCATACATCCAGCGCTCGGTCAGTTCGACCGCCGCCTTCGAGCCGTAGCGCACGCCGCACATGATCAGCGCATCGCCAAGCCCCGTGATGCCGAGCCCGATGCGGCGCTTCGCCCGCGCCTCCAGCGTCTGCTGCGGCAGCGGAAACTTCGAGATGTCGATGACATTGTCCATCATCCGCACCGCGAGCGGGACCAGCCGGTCGAGCTGTTCCATTTCGAGGGCGGCGTGCGGTTCGAACGGATCTTTGACCAGGGTCGCGAGATTGATCGAGCCGAGCAGGCAGGCGCCGTAAGGCGGCAGCGGCTGCTCGCCGCACGGGTTGGTCGCGCTGATCGTCTCGCAGTAATGCAGATTGTTCCGCTTGTTGATGCGGTCGATGAAGATCACGCCGGGCTCGGCATAGGCGTAGGTCGCCCGCATGATCTTGTCCCAGAGATCGCGCGCCTGCACGACGCGGAAGGTCGTGCCGCCGAATTTCAGTTCCCAGGGCGCATCCTTGCGGATCGCTTCCATGAAGGCGTCGCTGACCAGCACCGAGAGATTGAACATGCGCAGCCGGCCGGCCTCGTGCTTGGCGGCGACGAACGCCTCGATGTCGGGATGGTCGCAACGCATGGTCGCCATCATTGCGCCGCGGCGATAGCCGGCGCTCATGATGGTGCGGCACATCGCATCCCATACGTCCATGAACGAGAGCGGGCCCGACGCATCGGCGCCGACGCCCTTGACCGGCGCGCCGTGCGGGCGGAGCGAGGAGAAGTCGTAACCGATGCCGCCGCCCTGCTGCATGGTGAGCGCGGCCTCGCGCAGATGCTCGAAGATGCCGCCCATATCGTCGGGGATCGTGCCCATGACGAAGCAGTTGAACAGGGTCACGTTCCGCGCGGCGCCGGCACCGGCGAGGATGCGGCCGGCCGGCAGGAAGCGGAATCCCTCGAGCGCCTCGTAGAAGCGCTCTTCCCACAGCTCGGGTTCGCGCTCCGGCTCGGCGAGCGTACGCGCAACCCGGCGCCAGCTATCCTCGACCGTCCTGTCAATGGCGGCGCCGTCCGCCTGTTTGAGGCGGTATTTCATGTCCCAGATCTGCTGGGCGATCGCGGAAATCTGAGCCATCGGCAACCTCAAGGGAGTACCCCGCAGCCGGTCCAAGACCAGTCCACCCGGGCAATGAACAATACTAGCGTTCGCCTTCTGTTTCCACCTAATTGGTAAATAATCCACTGCGGGATGTGGACAAAATGTTATAAATACCCGATGTAAATCAAATGCTTGAGAGTCACGCTTGGGTTCCACCGGGTGCTGCTGCGCCGGCCGGTGGATCATTCGGTCTCAATTGAGACCGGACCAGCTAGGCGGCACGAATTTAGCGGCTGGGCGGGCCGTGCTTGAACCGCTGACCAGCGCCCGGCTGTGCGCCTCGATCCGCTCTTCCAGTTCAGCCATGAAGGCTTTGCGCGGGAGTCCCGGTGCGATTGCCGGGAGGAAGGCGATGGTGATGGTGCCGGGCTGTTTCACGAAGCGGCGGCGGCCCCAAAAGCGCCCCGAATCGAGGGCGATCGGCACGACCGGCAGTCCGAGCCGCTGATAGAGCGCCGCGATGCCGGGGTGAAAGGGCCGGCGTTCGCCGGGTGCCGTCCGGGTGCCTTCGGGAAAGATCACGATCGGCCGTCCGGCCGCGACCGCCCGGTCGGCATCGGCGAGCATCGCACGAAGCGCGGCGGCGCCGGCGCTGCGATTGACGCCGATCGGCCGCGAGCGGGCGAGTAACTGGCCGAACAGTGGGATCCACAAGAGTTCGCGCTTCAGCACATAGGCCGGATCGCGCAGCAGCAGCGCGAAGATCAGCGTGTCCCAGGTCGATTGATGCTTGCTCGCGTAGATCGTCGGACCGGCTGCGATGTTCTCCGCGCCCTCGATCCGCCAGTCGAGCCCGACGATGACGCGCAGCAGCGCCATCGTGCCGAGCGCCCATAGCCGGCCGATCCCGTGCATCGAGCGCCACGGGAACGGCAGCAGGAAGACTCCGGCAAGCACCATGAGCGCGGTCCAGCCGTAGAAACCCAGATTGAAGATCAGCGAGCGAAGCCAGTGCATGGCGAACGGCCCGGCTCTCGGTTCAGTTGAAGGCGGCGCAGCCGGAAAGCCGCGTTGCCCAATATTTCACGTACTCCGCGGCCGCGATCGCGAACGCATTGGCATTCTCGAACCAGCCGCGCCCGGTCGCGTTCTGCGGGAAAACGGGATGCGCCAGTATCTCCACGTCCGGCATGGCACAGCGCATCAGCAGCAGGCTGCGCGGCATGTGATAGTCGGCCGTGACAAGCCGCAGCGACGTGAAACCATGCTCGTGCATCCAGGCAGCGGTTTCGCGCGCGTTGCCCGATGTGTCGCGCGCGACATAGCCGAGATCGACGCAGCATTCGATGACCGCTGCGGTCGCCGGATCGCTGCCGCCATCCGGCAACTGGGCGACCAGTTCCGGCAACAGCACGTCGTCATGCACGCCCGTTACCAGCAGACGCTGTCCGCTGCCTTCGGCCATCAGTCGCATCGCCTCGGCGACGCGCTGCGCGCCGCCGGTCAGCGCCACGATCGCATCGGTCTTCCGGTCGGGTGCGTCGGCCGTCTCCGGCAGAGCGGCGATGAAGGCGAGGAAGCCGCCGAACCAGAGCAGCACCAGCACCAGCAGAAACCAGAACAATCGGCTGATACGCCGCATCGCGATCCTCACATCATCCGGCGCAGCGTGGCGAGAACGGTGCGTCGTGCACTCACCATCGCCAGCAATCCCGCCGCCGGGATCAGCAGCGCATACCACAGCCACATCGTCCAGTCCGGTGCCATCGCGGGCAGGAACGGCACGGCCGCGAAGGAAACCAGCAGGCCGAGCCCCCACCAGGTCAGGGCCGCCAGCGCGACCCCGATGATGCCGCCGACCAAACCGAGGCCCAGAGCATGGCGCTGGATCTGACGTGCGATGTACACGTCGCGTGCACCCACCTGATGGGCGATTTCGATGACGCGGGCATGGACCGCAAGCCCGGTGCGGGTGACGAAATAGACCACCAGCGCGCCCGCTACCGCGACGATCGACACGACCAGCAACGCGAGTAGTTGCAGGCTGCGGCCGAAGCGCACGAGTTCGGCCGCCCAGCGGCCATGATCGTCGACCACGATTGCGACGCCCGCCGTCGCCAATCGCTCTTCGATCGCCGCGGCGCTCAACGCGCTGTCATCGCGCGCCGTTACCGCGACGACGTCGGGCAACGGCAGATCGAGAGCGTCGTCGGTCGGCCCGAGCCAGGGTTCGACCAGCGCGCGCGTCGCCTCGGCTTCGAGCACGCGCACGCTTTCGACGGCGTCGATGGTCTTCAGGTGATCGATGACTGTCTGCACCCGCGCCGCGCGCTCGGCGCGTTCGGCATCGGGGTCCGCATCGGAGCCGGTTTCGACCGGCAGAATCTGGATCGTGAACTGGCCGACCAGACCGCGCTTCCAGCCGTCGAGCGCCTCGCCGACCGTCGTCGCGCCGGCCAGCGCGAGCGCCGCGAGATAGACCATCATCGCCAGAATCCACGGGAGATAGCGCCAGGCGCTCGCGCGGTCGAGTGGCAGATCGCTGCGCAGGAGCCGCATCAGTGGATCCGTCCGCCGCGGCCCGGCAACACCCGGACCCGGGGCTGATCGATCCGGATCTGGCTGTGGCCGAAGCGTTCGACCAGCGCCTCGTTATGCGTGGCAATCAGCACGGTCGTGCCCAGCCGGTTCAGCTCTTCGAACAGGTACATCAGACGGACCGCCATTGCGTCGTCGACATTGCCGGTCGGTTCGTCGGCGATCAGGAGATCGGGCCGGCCGATCACCGCGCGCGCAATCGCCGCGCGCTGCTGCTGGCCACCGGACAGGGTGGGGGGCAGCGCCTCGATCTGGTCGTTGAGACCGACCCATTGCAGCAGCTCGGTCACATGCTGGCGTACTTCCTTCGAGGCGACGCCGCGTACGCGCAGCGGCAAAGCGACATTGTCGAAGGTCGAGAGATGGTCGATCAGGCGAAAATCCTGGAACACGACGCCGACGCGCCGGCGCATGTCGGGTAACTCGTCATGCGCGATCGCGGCGAGGTCGCGGCCGAACAGCGAGATGCGCCCCGCACTCGGCCGCAGTGCCCGGTGGATCAGCCGCAATATCGACGATTTACCCGAGCCGCTGGGCCCGATCAGGAAATGCAGGGACCCGGGCGCCAGCTCGAAGGATACGTCTTGCAGGATTTCCGGACCGTCGCCGTAGCGCAGCCCGACGTTCTCGAACAGAACCAAGGTCCCGGCGCCTCTTGCCTTAATTTGGATCGAAATGGAGAACGCGAGAATCGCATGCGGGGCCCGCATCCGTCCAGCGGGGCTTGCCTTGCCTGCCACGGCGCTTCAACCTATAAGGCTTCGAGGGGAGCCGCGGAAATCTTTCAGTCATGATCGTAACCTGTCCCGCCTGCGCGACCCGTTATTCGGTCGAACCATCGTCGATTGCGCCCGACGGTCGAAAGGTGCGTTGCACGCGTTGCGGCCATGTCTGGCTGCAACTGCCGCCGGCCGACATGCCGAAGCGGGTCGACCTGCTGCCCGATCTCGCCGATCGCGACGTCCGACCGGAATCGGTCGTGGTGCCGCCGCCGATGCCCTCGCGCGAGCGGCGTCGCGGCGGCAGCGGCGGCTGGCTCGGTCTCGTCCTTCTCCTGCTGATCGTCGGATTCGCAGCCTCGGTCGGTTATATCGCTCGCGAGCGGATCGTCGAACGCTGGCCCGAGGTCGCGCCGCTTTACGAGCGGATCGGCATCGACGTGGCGGCCGTCGGCGATGGCCTCCTGCTCGGCGAGCCGACCCATGTGCGGCGTGCGGTCGACGGCGTCGATGTGATCGAGATCGAAGGCGAGATCCGCAACGCGACCGAAGCCGACATGGCGATTCCCAATCTCCTGGTGATGCTGCGGAACGATGCCGACCAGACGGTTCTGGAACGTGTTTACGCGGCACCGCGGCCGGCCCTGCAGGCCGGTGAGACGCTGCGCTACAAGATTGCGATCGAAGAGCCGCCATCGGAGGCAGTACGGGCGGCCATTACCTTCACGGAAGCGCCGCCGACGGAATGATCGTTTCCGGATGATCGCCGCCGGCTAACGACCGATTCGCGTGCCGGTCAGAAGCGCCGCAACAGCCGTTCGATGTAATCCAGTTCCATCTCGGGCCGCGTACGGTCGGAACTGCGCCGGCGCAGTTCGTCGAGAATTTCGCGCGAGCGCTGCAGATCGGCTTCCTCGGGGATCGCGATGTCGCTGGTATCGATCATGCCGTTGGCGCCCTCGTCGCGGCCGAAGGGATCCTCGTTCTCGCCTCGCATCATATCGGTGGGCCCACCGCCCGGCCGCCGTGCGAGCTGATCGCGCAACTGGCTGCGCATCTGCCGAGCACCCTGTTGCAGTTCGTCCAGGGCGCGAACCTGCGCATCGGCTGACGACGTCGCATCGCCTTCGATCAGCGCGCCATGCGATCCGCGCATCTCCTGCTCGGCATTGCCAAGATTTTCGGGGATGTCGCCGATCATTTCCGCAAGCTCCCGCATGATCTCGCCAAGATCCATGCGAAGCCCTTCCTGTTCGCCCGCCTCGGCGCCGAGATCGGATGGCTCGCCGTCGGGCGACGGCTCCTGCGATTTCCGGAAGGTGCGATCGAGCAGGCCCTGCTGATCGCGAATCAACGCTTCCATGTCCGCGAGCAGTTCCATCGCCTCGTTGGAACCGTCCTGCGGCTGAGCCAGCATCGGGTCGGCGCGCAGATTCTCGAGGATCTCCTGAAGTTCGGCGAGCAGGTTCCGCGCCGCCTCGCGCGCACCCGATTGGGAGAGCTCCTCCGCCTGGTCGATCAGTTCCTGCAGATCTTCACGGGTCATTTCCATCGCCTCTTCGTCGAGCGGCGATTGTTCGAAACCCTCTTCGAAATCGCGCTGAATGCGATCGGCGAGCGCTTCGAGGAATTCGTCGAGCGTGCTGCGCAGTTCATCCATCAGTCGCTGGATTTCTTCTTCCGGCGCATTATTGGCGAGCGCCTCCTGCAGCTCGCGCTGCAACTCGCGCAGCCGCTGCTCGACAAGGGCGACCTCGCCTTCTTCGACCCGCAACGCCGTATCCCAGAGCAGCGCCACCACCTCGGGAACGGTCCGTGGATCGCTCTCGCTCAGGATGAGGCGGGCGGATGCCGTGGTCAGTGCCAGCGTGACCACGGCATCGAAATCGTAGAGTTCGGGCCGGGCGCTGAGCCGCCGCAGTTTGTCGGCCACTTCGGGCATGACCATGTCGCCCTCGGCGATCAGTCTTCGGCGCTGCTCGACGATCGCGCGCGCAACCGGATGACGGAACGGTCGTTCCGGCAGATCCATCGTGACGGTTTCGCTGGTGCCGCGCTGGCCGGCCGCATCGGTCGCTTCCAGCGTGATCCCGACCGGCAGGCCGGCCCAGGGATGCGCGGTCAGATCGTTAAAGCCAAAGCCGGCAATATCCAATTCGCCCATCGCCGGCATCGGCAATTCATAGGCGATCTCCGCGATGTCGCCCGGGCCGGTCAGGCCGTCGGCCCGAACGATCCGAACCGAAACCGATGCGACGCCGTAATCGTCGGTGGCCTCGTAGTCGATGCGCAGCGCGTGGCGCTCGCTGCGATTGGGCGGCTGGGCGAAACCGATCTTGGGCGGCAGATCGGGCAGGATCGTCAGCGGCCAGGCCGCGACCTCCTCCCCATCCTGCGTCAGCATTAGTCGGTCGCCGGTCAGAATTTGGGTTTCGAGCCGCCATATGCCGCCATCGACCGCATCGAATGCCGCGTCGATATCGCCGACAGCCAATATTGGTTCGCCGCTGCCGCCGGAAAGCTGGGCGATCAGGGTGCTTGCCTCGGGAACGCGCAGTTCCTGCGGCTGTGTCGCCGGATCGCTGTTGGTCGACAGCAGCATCGGTGCGACGTGGGTATAGGCCGGCGGGGTGATCCAGATGTCATAGGCGATCGGCACGCTCGCGGCGTCGGCGGCGAAATCCGGTAACAGAGCGCGACCGAAACGCAGGCCGATATCGCCGCGCGCGGCGGCAACGCCGATCACCAGCAGCAGCACGAGGGCGACACGCAGCCCCCAGGGATCGCGGGCTGCGAGCCCGGCCTTCGGCAGACCGACGCGCAGCCTTGCGAGCGAAGCTGTGCGCTGGCGCCGATGGGCTTCCCACAACGCGACCGCACCGTCGTCGCTGCGGCCGACTTCCATCCAGTCGTCTCGGGTGGTGACCGGCCGATGCGCAAGCGCGCTCGCTTGTTCGAGGCGACGCCCGGCGGCGCGATCGTCCGGTAAACGCAGGACTGCGAGCCCGCGCCAGACCGCGACCGCCAGGCCGATCGCGAAGGCGGCGAGCAGCCCGGCATGGAGCCAGCCCGGCAAGGCCGGGCCGATATCGAAAATGGCGAAGAGGGCGAAGAGCCCGATGATACCGATGGCGGGCCAGAGCGACGGCCAGAGCCGTTCCCATAACAGCGCCGCGCGGGCAAGCGCGAGCCGGGCGCCGAGACGATCTGCGGCTCGTCCCCGCCGGCCGGGTTTTGTCAGCTCTGCGCGCTCATTCATGCGACCACGCGGTTGCGGGCGGCAGTCGGCCGGTCGATCCAGTCCGGCAGCCGGTCCTGTCCGATTATAAACTCGTGTCCCGGACGCGGTTTGACAATCGCGTGAGAGCCCCCGCGCACCATAATTTCCGGCGCCGCCAGCCGCGCATTGTAGCCCGATGCCATCACCGCGCCGTATGCGCCACAGGAACCGATCGCCAGAAGCGCGCCGGGCTCGATCGGGGGCAGCGGTCGCTGCACGGCGAGCACGTCGCCGCTTTCGCAAATGGGGCCGACCACGTCGACCGGCTCAAGCCGCGCATCGGGTTCGGGTTCGCCGACCGGCAGGATCGGATGATAGGCGTCGTACAAAGCCGGGCGGATCAGATCGTTCATCGCCGCATCGACGATCAGAAATGTGCGCTCGCGGCCCTGTTTCACATAAATCACGCGCGTGACCAGAATGCCGGCGTCGCCGACCAGACGCCGCCCGGGCTCGAACACGATCGGCAAACCCAGCGGTGCTACCGTGTCGCGCACGGCGTCGGCGTAGTCGGTCAGCGATGGCGCCTGATCCCTGCCGTAGCTGATCCCCAGACCGCCGCCGAGATCGACGCTCTGGATCGGGATGTCGGCTGCGATCAGATCGCCGGTCAGATCGGCGACGCGGGCGAACGCAGCGCGATAGGGCGCGATGTCCATGAGCTGCGAGCCGATATGAACGGCGATGCCGCCGATCGCGATGCCGCGCATGTTGCGCATGGCCGCATAGAGCTCGCGGGCGCGCTCCGGCTCGATGCCGAATTTGTTTTCGGCCTTGCCGGTCGAAATCTTCGCATGGGTGCGCGCGTCGACGTCGGGATTGATGCGGAGCGCGACGGTCGCGCGCCGGCCCATATCCTGGGCGACGCGGTCGAGCAGCGCGAGTTCCTGATCGGATTCGACATTGAACTGGCGGATGCCGATCTCAAGCGCAACTTTCATTTCCGCACCGGTCTTGCCGATGCCGGCGAAGACGATGCGATCGGCCGGCACGCCGGCGGCGATCGCGCGATGCAGCTCGCCTTCCGAGACGATGTCGGCGCCGGCACCCATCCGGGCGAGCGTTGCGATCACCGCGACATTCCCGTTCGCCTTCACCGCGTAGCAGATTTCCGAATCGAGTCCGGCGACGGCGGATGCGAACTCGCGATAGGCATCCTCGATGGCGCCGCTCGCATAGCAGAAGAACGGCGTGCCGACCTCGGCCGCGATCGTGCCGATATCGGCATCCTCGGCATGCAGGCGGCGCTTTCGATAGGCGAAGCGGCTCATTCCTGGGTCGGGTCCGGATACTGGTGGCCGAAATCGTCCGGCTCGCCCGGGGGCGGCTCGATATCGCCCTTCTTCCCGCAGGCGGCGAGCGTGAGGGCACTGCCGCCGAGCAGCAGTGTGAGAACGACAAGCCCTGCAAAGCGGCGGCGGGTCACGGTTTCGGTCGACAGGCGGGATAGCGAGATCATTTTAGATTCCTCCGGGCTGCGGCGATTGCGAGCGCCACATTTTGCGGCGCCGTTCCGCCTTCGCTGGAGCGGCTCTGGACCGATTGTTCCACGGCCAGCACCGAGAATACACCGGCGCCGATCCGTGCATCGATCTTCTGCATGTCCGCGAGCGACAGGTCGGCCAGTCCGCATCCCTTCTGCTCGGCGAGCGCGACCAGCGCGCCGGTCACATGATGCGCCTCCCGGAACGGCAGGCCTGCGTCGCGCACCAGCCAGTCGGCGAGATCGGTCGCCGTGATGAAGCCGGTTTCCGCCGCACGCCGCATCGCGTCGATATTCGGTTTCATGTCGTAGATCATGCCGGCCATCGCCAAGATCATCAGGGACAAGGCGTCGGCCGCCTCGAACACCGGCTCCTTGTCCTCCTGCATGTCCTTGCCGTAGCTGAGCGGCAGACCCTTGAGCATGACGGAAAGCGAGACCAGTGCCCCGATGATGCGCCCGGCCTTGCCGCGCACCAGCTCGGCCGCATCGGGGTTGCGTTTCTGCGGCATGATCGACGAGCCGGTCGTGAATGCGTCCGAAAGCTTGACGAAGCGGAATCCGTCGGACGACCAGAGAACGATCTCTTCGGCCAGACGCGAGAGATGGATCGCCGTCAGCGAGCAGGCAGCCAGGAATTCAACGGCAAAATCGCGATCGGACACGGCGTCCATCGAGTTTCTCATCGGCCGGTCGAAACCCAGCGCCTTCGCGGTCATCTGCCGATCGATCGGAAACGACGTGCCTGCCAGTGCGGCCGCGCCCAGCGGCGATTCGTTAAGACGCCTTCTTGCATCGGCCAAGCGGCCGCGGTCGCGTCCGAACATTTCGACATAGGCCATCAGATGATGACCGAAGGTGATCGGCTGCGCCGGCTGCAGATGCGTATAGCCCGGCATCGTCGCACCGGCATTTTCCTCGGCACGATCCAGCAGCTCGTTGATCAGCTCGAGCAGCTTCGCGTCGAGCGCGTCGATCGCATCGCGTACCCAGAGGCGAAAGTCGGTTGCGACCTGGTCGTTGCGCGAGCGCGCTGTGTGCAGCCGCCCGGCCGCGTCGCCGATCAACTCGGCGAGCCGCGCCTCGACATTCATGTGAATGTCTTCGAGCGCGCTCTTGAACTCGAAACGTCCGCTCTCGATCTCCTCGAGAACGCGATCGAGCCCGTGCAGGATGGCGGCGCCGTCGGCCTCGCCCACGATTCCCTGGCGCACCAGCATCGCGGCATGCGCCTTCGAGGCGGCGATATCTTGGGCATAGAGCCGCCGGTCGAAGCCGATCGAGGCGTTGATCTGCTCCATGATTTCGGACGGGCCGGCGGCGAAGCGGCCGCCCCAGATCGCGCTCGTCGGGCCTGCGCCGTCGTCCGGCCGTTTTGCGCCGGCTGCGATGCTCTTCTTGTCTTTCGGGCGCTCTGAGGTCATGAACGTCTGGCCATGAATGCGACGAAAAAACTTCTGTTGATCGCGGCGGTTCTGCTCGGCGTCACCGCCGCCGCGCTGGGCGCCTGGTGGTGGGCGGTTCAGACCAAAACCGCCGGGCCGCCGGTCCCCGGTACGGTCGCGGACTTTACCCTCATGGAAGCGCCGCGGCCAATGCCGGAGGATACTTTCGCCGATGAAAATGGCATCGCGATGACGTTTGCCGCGTTCGAAGGCAAGGTCTTGCTGGTCAATTTCTGGGCCACCTGGTGCGCGCCCTGCCGGGTCGAGATGAAGGCGCTGGACCGGCTCGAAGCGGCCCTGGGCGGCGCGGACTTTGCCGTGCTGCCGATCTCGTTCGATCTCGACGGGGCCGAAGCGGTCGTCCCCTTCTACGAGGAATACGGGCTCGAGCATCTGCCCATCGCGCTCGATCCGACGGGTGCGATCGGCGACGCGCTCGGCATTCAGGCTTTGCCGACCACAATCATCGTCGATCGGTCAGGGCACGGCATCGGCTATCTGCTCGGTCCGGCGGAATGGGATTCGCCCGAGGCCGAAGCGCTCATCCGCCAATACATCGATCAGGCGGAGTAGCGGCGTCGTTACCGCGTCGGGGTCGGCGGCTCGCTCGAATAGTCGTAGAAACCGCGCCCGGCCTTCTTCCCGATCCAGCCGGCCTCGACATACTTCACCAGCAACGGGCAGGGCCGGTACTTGCTGTCGGCGAGGCCCTCATAAAGGACCTGCATGACCGCAAGGCAGGTATCGAGCCCGATGAAATCGGCGAGCTCGAGCGGGCCCATCGGATGATGCGCGCCCAGTTTCATCGCGGTGTCGATCGATTCGACGCCGCCGACGCCTTCATAAAGCGTGTAGATCGCCTCGTTGATCATCGGCAGCAGGATGCGATTGACGATGAAGGCGGGGAAATCCTCGGCGCGCGCCGTCACCTTGCCGAGCCGCGTCGCGAGCTTCTGGACCGACTGATAGGTCTCGTCATCGGTCGCCAGCCCGCGGATCAGCTCGACCAGCTCCATCAGCGGCACCGGATTCATGAAATGCATGCCGATGAACTTTGCCGGCCGGTCGGTCGCCGCGGCAAGCCGCGTGATCGAGATCGACGAGGTGTTCGAGGCGATGATCGTGTCGGCCCGCAGCAGCGGACAGATGGCCTTCAGGATCTCGCGCTTGACCGGTTCGTTCTCGGTCGCCGCTTCGATGACGAAATCGCAATCGCCGAGCAGCGACATATCCGTGCCGGTCTTGATTCGCGCCAGCGCCGCGTCGCGGTCCTTCTGGCTGATCTTCTCGCGCCGGAGCTGACGGCCGAGATTTTCGGCGATCGTATCCTTCGCCTTCGCGATCTGTGCCGGGTCGATGTCGACGAGCCGCACGTCGCAGCCGGCGAGCGCCGCCACATGGGCGATGCCGTTGCCCATCTGGCCGGCGCCGATTATGCCGACGGTCTTGATATCCATCCCGATTCCGCCTTTCGTGGCGCGGCCCGGTTCAGGCCGCCGCCTGTTTCTGGAGCGCGGCGGCGAATTCCGGCATCGCCTGGAATAGATCGGCGACCAGCCCGTAATCCGCAACCTGGAAGATCGGCGCATCCTCGTCCTTGTTGATGGCGACGATCACCTTGCTGTCCTTCATGCCCGCCAGATGCTGGATCGCGCCGGAAATGCCGACGGCGATGTAAAGTTCGGGTGCCACGATCTTGCCGGTCTGGCCGACCTGATAATCGTTCGGCACGAAACCGGCATCGACAGCCGCGCGCGAAGCGCCGACCGCAGCGCCGAGTTTGTCGGCGACGGCTTCGAGCAGCTTGAAATTGTCGCCCGACTGCATGCCGCGCCCGCCAGACACGACGATCCTGGCCGAAGTCAGTTCCGGCCGTTCCGACTTGTGAACATCGCGGCCGACGAACTTCGAGAGACCGGAATCGCTCGCACCCGCGACGGTCTCGACGGCAGCGCTGCCGCCTTCGGCTGCCGCCGGCTCGAAGCCGGTCGCGCGCACGGTGATCATCTTCACCTTGTCGCCCGACTGCACCAGCGTCATCGCATTGCCGGCATAGGTCGGCCGTAGGAACGTGTCGGCGCTTTCGACGGCAACGATCTCGGAAATCTGCTGCACGTCGAGCAAAGCTGCAGCGCGCGGCATAACGTTCTTGCCGGTTGTCGTTGCGACCGCCAGCACGTGGCTGTAGTTCGCAGCAAGCCTGGCGATCAGGGGTGCTACATTCTCGGCAAGCCGATATTCGAGCGCTGCATCGTCGGCCAGCAGCACTTTGGAAACGCCGGCGACCCTGGCGGCCTGGTCGGCGACCGTCTTGCAGCCGGCACCCGCCACCAGGATATGCATATCGCCACCCATCGCCTTGGCGGCGGTGATGGCATGTAGGGTCGCTGCGTTGAAATTCGCGTTGTCGTGTTCGGCGAGGACGAGAGCGGTCATGGGGCGTCCTCCTCAGATGACCTTGGCTTCGTTCTTGAGCTTGTCGATCAGCTCGGCGATCGAACCGACTTTCACGCCGGCCTGGCGCTTCGGCGGTTCGTTGACCTTCAACACCTTGAGGCGCGGCGTCACGTCGACGCCGAGGTCGGCCGGCTTCAGCGTCTCGATCGGCTTCTTCTTGGCCTTCATGATGTTCGGCAACGAAGCATAGCGCGGTTCGTTCAGGCGCAGGTCGGTGGTGATCACCGCCGGCAGCTTGATGTCGATTTTCTCGAGCCCCTCATTGACCTCGCGCGTCACGTGGAGCCACTCGCCGTCGAAGGCGATCTTCGAGGCGAAGGTGCCCTGCGCCCAGCCGAGCAGTCCCGCCAGCATCTGGCCGGTCTGGTTCGAATCGTCGTCGATCGCCTGCTTGCCGGCGATGACGAGGCGGGGCTGTTCGCGATCGACCACCGCCTTCAAAAGCTTCGCGACGGCGAGCGGCTCGAGAACGCCGTCATGCTCGACCAGGATGCCGCGATCGGCACCCATGGCAAGCGCGGTGCGGATCGTCTCCTGGCTCTGGGTGGTGCCGCAGGCGACCGCCACGATCTCGGTCGCGGTGCCGGCTTCCTTAAGGCGCACGGCTTCCTCGATCGCGATTTCGCAGAACGGATTCATCGCCATCTTGACGTTCTGCGTCTCGACGCCGGTGCCGTCGGCTTTGACCCGCACCTTCACATTGGCATCGATCACGCGCTTGACCGCGACCAGTACCTTCATTCCCTGCCCCTAATTGACCCGGAATCCCGAACCGGCGCGGCGGGCGCCGGGTGCGGCCCCGCCGGGGTGTCTTATCGCGCTGCACAATAGAAATTGCCCGGCGCGCCTGTCAACGGCCGCCTGCGGTGCAGAAGGGCCGGAAAGCGGCAGAAATCAACGGTTTATTCCTATGAGACCCCGCTTGGCGGCACCGCCTGTCCCGGAGCGGGCCGATGGCGCCCGTGTCGCTGCTGCGGAATGGCGAAACGGCCTAACGGTTGGCGCCGGGCACCCAGAGGACGTCGGCCTTGCCCTTGCGGTTCAGCCAGCGCGCCATCACGAAGAGATGGTCGGAGAGGCGGTTGATATAGCGGATCGCCTCGGCGTTGATTGCCTCGGCTTCGGCCAGCGCGGTCATCCGCCGCTCGGCCCGACGCGCTACGGTGCAGGCGAGATGCAGCCAGGCCGAGGCGGGGCCGCCGCCGCGCAGCACGAAACTCTTGAGCGGCGCCAGCTCGGCGTTCATCGCGTCGATCTCGCCCTCGAGCCGCAGCGTCTGCGCCGCGACGATGCGCAACGGCGGATATTTCGGATTTTTGGTCTCGGGCGTGCAGAGATCCGCGCCGAGATCGAACAGATCGTTCTGGATCAGGCCGAGCATCGCATCGGACTTGCCCTTGGTGTGCTGACGCGCAAGCCCGATCAGCGCATTGGTCTCGTCGACCGTGCCATAGGCTTCGACCCGCAGATCGTGCTTCGCGACGCGTTTGCCGGTGCCGAGCGAGGTGCGGCCTTTATCGCCGCCTTTGGTGTAGATGCGAGTGAGCTTGACCATGAACGGAAAGCGCGCGCCTCAGCTTTGTCGCGCCAGCAGATAAAGAACGAATGCGGCGATGGTGCAGCCCTGCAGGATGACGCGCAGGCGCATCAGTTTGTTCGAATTGCGCTTGTTGAACTCGCCGCCGCGCCCCATCGAAAATACGCCGACGAACAACGTCGCAAGTGTCGCCACGAGGCCGATCCCGACCAGCACGAGCAAAAAATTCGTCATGACCTATCCTATCACAAAACTCTTGATTCAAAGAATGCCCGCAGGACGATCCGCCTGGCCAAACACCTCGTCCCGTGCAAATGGACCCCTAAAGGAGCGCGCGCCTGTGCGAACCGGCCCGAGCGCAGCCTAACGGCCCGTTCCAGACGGAGAACGCCGAGCGGTACGGACAAGCTGCCGGCCGCGCTCTCCGGGGTCTGACGCTATTCCGGTCCGCCCAGATGGATACCGATCTTTCCGAAATGCTGACCGCTTTGGAGCAATTCCACCGCCTTATTGGCCTCCGGCATCGCGAAGGTCTCGCTGATGACGGGACGGATCCGATGCTTCGCGATAAAGCGGTTCATATTCACGAAGTCGTCGCGCGATCCGCAGTACATACCGTGGACGTGCAGCATCTTCGTGTTGATGCTGCCCGGCGGCATATCGCGCCCGACGCCGGACAGCAGGCCGATCAGCGATATGCTGCATCCAAAACCCGCAGCATTGGCCGATTGCGGCAGCGTCCGCTCGCCGCCAACTTCGACGATATGGTCTACGCCTGCGCCATTGGTCAGTTGCAGCGCCCGCGCATCCCATTCCGGAGTCGATTTGTAGTTTATCGTTTCGTTCGCACCCAGTGCCTTTGCTCGTTCAAGCTTCTCGTCGCTTGAAGACGTAATAATGGTCCGCGCGCCGGCGGCGGCGGCGAACTGCAGTGCCATGATCGAAACCCCTCCTGTGCCCTGAAGGAGGACCGTCTGGCCTGGCTTCAGCCGGCCATACTCGAACAAGGCAACCCATGCTACGACACCGGCACAAGCCAAGGTGGCTGCCTCGATATCCGACAGATGACCCGGCGGTACAACGACAGCCTCTTGGGCAACCTTCAGGAATTCGACGCAGGTTCCGCCTCCTTTCTCGGCGCCAAGCGCTACTTCAATCGCTTCCGCCGTCGGCGGACCCGATATCCAGCGCGGAAACAAGATGGGGGATACACGATCACCCACCTTGTAGTCGGTCACGCCCTCTCCCACCGCGATAACGATACCGACGCCGTCCGACAGCGGAACGCGGCCCCGCATGTCACCACCATATGAGCTAACCGGATTACGCCGGATCAGGAGATCGCGGAAGTTGAGCGCTGCCGCGCGCATCTGTAACAACAATTCGCCCGGACCAGGCGCAGGAACGTCTCGCTGCACGATTTCGTAACGATATGGTTCATGGACCGAAACGATCATCGCATGCATGGTAGGCATCCTTACTTCGCACACACTGTTGCCACACCAGCACGGCGCTGCGTGCAACCTGGGCCGACGCTTGGTTGTTCGGCGAGACTTGAGCCCTGCTGTTCCTATACGCGATGCATCCGCGAAGGCGAGGGAGAGGCGCGACCGGCCCGATCCGCCCTTCTACCAGCCGCCACCGCCGCCACCGCCACCGCCGCCGCCCGACGATCCACCGCCGCCCGAACCGCCGGTCCGTCCGCCCGAGTTCGGGTTGGTGGATGCCGCCGCCACGCTGCCCGAGAAGGCGCGGCCGAAACTACCGATCTCGCTGCCGCTGAAGCGCGTACCGCCATACCAGCGCGGTCGATAGGCCTGGTTGGTCTCGGCGGTGATCCGCTGGAACACATCTTCGAACTGCTGCGCCCATTGGTCTTCGACACCGAGGGCAACGGCATAAGGGAGCAGCGACTCGAAATGTTCCGGTGTGCGCTCCGGCGGATGATGAAAGGCGAGCCGGTCCTTTTCGGCCACGCTGAGATAGAGGCGCATGCCTTCGATCTCGTCGGCTTGCGCACGGCCGAGCGGCGTGCGCGCTTCCAGGAGCTTGAAGAAGATGATGTTGATTGCGCTTGCCGCAACGAGAACGATCAGCCCGACCGGCCCGATCGCAGCGATCTGTTCCGACGCGCCGAAAATCCAGGCGCCGAGAAACGGCACGGAGAACAGCGAGAAGATGATCGCGCCCGGCAGGTTCTTCCAGCCGCGCCCCGCGAAGAAATCCCGCCACAGGCCGACGGTCTTCCATAACAGCATCGCGCAGCCGAAGGTCCACGCCCCGAGCCAGAGCGACATGAAGATCGCGACGGCGGGATCGTTGCCGAAGGCGGCAACCGCCACCCAGACCAGCAGGGTGAGAACAATGCCCGGAATGAACCAGATCCGGTTTCGGACGAAGAACTTGCGGTCGTATTCGCCCTCCAGATGCGATTTCAGGACGGCCTGTGCCTTCTGCAGAATCTTGCGGTTCGATTGCTCGACCCTGAACAGCTGCTCGGCACCCAGAAACAATCGGTCCAGAATTCTGCGTTCGCCGGGCGATAGCGGCTTCTTCGTGGCTTCGTCGATGTCGTCGCGCCGCACGATCGTGTATTTTTTCTTTTCGGTTTCCTCGATGCGCAGCCAGCCCTTGGCGGCCATGCTGACGATCGCGCTTACGAACGTCATCGAATCGAACCGCATGCGGTCGAGGAAGCGCATCGCGGCGGGCGGCAGATCGCTTTCCCAGCGCGCGATGACCGGGCCGCCTTTGGGGTCGCGACCGACTTTGCTCCAGGCGATGAGGTAATAGAGCAGGACCAGCAGCAGCCCGCCGAACCCGACCATCGCTGCCATGCCGGCGCCCTGGCGGAGCAGACGGTCGGCCGTCGACGGCGGCGTGACGACACCCTTCGGGAAACCGACCGCGACGGTCAGCCCTTCGCCGGGTCGCAGTACGGCGGTCGTCTCGAACAGCACGCTCTTGTCGCCCATGGCGCGCTGCACATAGTCCTGACGGTTCTCGTCGGCATAGCCGGTATATCCGTGCGCCTCGAGCACCTCGGCGCTCGCCGGCAAAATGACCAGCGCCCGCGCCCGGTCGATCGGGAACGCCCATTCATTGCCGGTCGCATTCCAGTAGATCTCGTCATGGTCGTCGGCGTAACCGACCTGATCTTCCATCCGATAGCGGATCAGATAGGTCTGCGCGCGCTCCGGTAGCAGCACATCGGGATCGCCGATGCGGATGCGGACGCCGTCCGAGATCGATTCGGTCGACCAGGGTTCCGGCTTGCCGTTGCGGGTGACTTCGATCACCTCGAAACCGCCGCGGCCGCTGCTGCCGAAGGGAATGTCGCGGACGATGCCGCGTTTGATCTGGTCGCCTTCGACATTCACCGTGATCGCTTCGGTGACGGATATGGCGCCGTCGTTTTCGACCACGATCTTGACGTCGAAATCGAGGATACGCTCTTCGGCGAGTGCCGGCGCGGTCGAGGAAAACACGAAGGCGAGCAGCGCGGCTGCGAGAAACCCGGCCGCGCGCAACGGGCTCATCGCTTGAAGTCGACCGCTACCGGCTTGCGCGCTGCTGCGGCCTCGTCGGCGTCAAGTTCGAAATAAGTGGCCGCAGTAAACTTGAAGGCATTTGCGACCAGATTGCTCGGGAACTGCTGGATCGCGTCGTTCATCTCGCGCGCCGAGCCGTTATAGAAGCGGCGCGAACGCTGGATATGATCCTCGATCTCGGCGAGGTCGCGCTGCATCTGCAGAAAGTTCTCGTTCGACTTGAGTTCGGGATAGGCCTCCGCCACGGCGAACAGGCTTTTGAGGGCTCCGCTCAGCATGTTTTCGCTCTTGGCCTGATCGGCGGCGCTGCCCTGATTCGAAATCGCGGCGGCGCGCGCCTTGACGACGGCCTCGAACACGTCGCGTTCCTGCGTCGCGTAACCTTTCACGGTCTCGACCAGGTTCGGCACGAGGTCGTAGCGCCGCTTCATCTGCACCTGGATGTCGCTCCACGCCTCGGCGATCCGGTTCCGGAGCGAGACGAGGCGGTTGTAGGTCACCCAGACATAGATGCCGACCGCAAGCGGAATGGCGATAACGATGAGGAGTATGATGGTACCGGTCATGGGCCAAGCTTAGCCGGGCCCGGGGCCGCGGGCGAGGGGGAAAGACGGTGCCTAGTTCCGTCCTGACAGCAGGCCGCGCGCGATGACATGGGCCTGGATTTCGGCGGCGCCCTCGAAAATATTGAGGATGCGCGCATCGCAGAGGACGCGGCTCACCGCATATTCCTCGGCGTAGCCGTTGCCGCCATGCACCTGCAGCGCATTGTCGGCGGCGGCCCAGGCGACGCGCGCCGCCAGCAGTTTCGCCATGCCGGCTTCGATATCGCAGCGCCGGTCGCCATCCTTCTCGCGCGCGGCGAAATAGGTGAGCTGGCGCGCGATCATCGTTTCGGTCGCCATCATCGCGAGCTTGACCGCGACGCGCGGAAACTCGGCTATTTTCCTGCCGAAGGCGATGCGCTCCTGCGCATAGCCCAGCGCGAGTTCGAGCGCGTTCTGCGCGACGCCGACGGCGCGCGCCGCGGTCTGCACGCGCGCGCTCTCGAACGTCGCCATGAGCTGCTTGAACCCGTTGCCTTCCTCGCCGCCGAGCAGATTCGCTGCCGGTACCTCGAAATTGTCGAAGGCAAGTTCGTATTCCTTCATGCCGCGGTAACCGAGCACGCGGATCTCGCTGCCGGTCATGCCCTTGGCCGGAAACGGGTCTGCGTCGGTGCCGCGCGGTTTCGGTGCGAGGAACATCGAGAGCCCGCGCCAGTCGGTCGAATTCGGATCGGTGCGCGCGAGCAAGGTCATCATGTCGGAACGCGCCGCGTGCGTGATCCAGGTCTTGTTGCCGGTGATGCGGTAGACGTCGCCGTCGCGCACCGCACGGGTCTTCAGCGCGCCGAGGTCGGAGCCGGTGCCGGGTTCGGTGAACACCGCCGTCGGCAAAATTTCGCCCGAGGCGAGTTTCGGCAGCCATGCGACCTTCTGTGCTTCGGTGCCGCCGATCCGGATCATTTCGGCCGCGATCTCCGAGCGCGTGCCGAGCGAGCCGAGCCCGATATAACCGCGTGCCAGTTCTTCTGTGACGACGCACATCGCGATCTTGCCCATGCCGAGCCCGCCGAATTCTTCCGGCACGGTGAGCCCGAAAATACCGAGCCCGGCGAGCTCTTCGATCACCGACATCGGGATCAATTCGTCCTTGCGATGCCAGTCATGCGCATCGGCGGCGTGATCGTCGGCAATGCGGCGGAACTGGTCGCGCACCATCGCGAGTGTTTCGTCGCCGAGCGCCGCATCCCCGCAATCGCCATCGGCGATCAGCGCCGCAAGCCGCATCCGGGCCGCGTTGCCGCCGGCCGCGATCAGGGTTGCTACCGGCTGTGCGTTCGCGAAACCCTGCGCCGCCGTCTGCGCATCGGGGCCGGCATCCGCCGCCCGCGCGATCTCGCCTTGGCTCATCGGCAGGCCGCCGGCCATCTGTGCGAGATATTCGCCAAAGCCGATCTGCAGCATCAGCGCTTCGCGCTCGCCGAGCCGGCCATCGCCGTCGAGGCGCTCGGCCCAGCGCAGCATTTCGCGCAGCGCCATCGCGTAGGTCGCGAACCAGGCAAAACCGTGGGCCGCGAACTGCTCGCGATCGAGCGACGCGGCATCGATCTTGCCGGCGCGCGTCACGCTTTCGGCGACCGCCGCCTTCAGCCGCGCGACGAGCGCCTCGGCTTCCGCCAGCGCCGCTGCACAGAGCGGCAGCAGGTCGGGAAGACGCGCACTCGCGGCAGTTTCAGATTTGAGTTCGACAGTGAGACTCATAATAACTCTGACTTTACCCCCTCCCCCTGCC
>JBBDMS010000050.1:37888-72975 GCA_040878185.1 Dongiaceae bacterium
GCCGCGGTCAGCCGCGGCAGACCGCGGCGTGAGGGAGGGGGAAGGGGAGGGGTTGCGAGCGGAGAGAGCAGCAAGCGCGTCTTGCCTCTTCACCCCCACCTTGACCCTCCCCCGCATGTCGCGGTCGGCCGCGACCGATCGCGGCGTGGGGGAGAGAATTTCTTATCGGGCGCGCGCGTTACGCCCCCTATTCCTCCGCCGCGTCCTCGAGCGTGCGCAGGCCGGGGCGCTTCGCCTGGACCAGCACCGCCATGTTGCCCGGCTTGTGCTGGTTCTTCCACATCTTGGTGTGCGCGCGCGGAATGTCGTTCCAGGAAAACACTTCCGACATGCAGGGATCGATACGACGTTCGATTACGAGCTGGTTCGCCTGGGCCGCCTGCAGCAGATTCGCGAAATGGCTGCCCTGGATGCGCTTCTGTCGCATCCACACAAAACGCGCGTCGAAGGTGATGTTGTAGCCGGTGGTGCCGGCGCAGAACACGACCATACCGCCGCGCTTCACGACGAAGCAGGAGACCGGGAAGGTCGATTCGCCCGGATGTTCAAAGACGAAATCGACGTCGTTGCCTTTGCCGGTGATTGCCCAGATCGCCTTGCCGAACTCGCGGCATTTTTTCATGTAATCGCCATACGCGACCGCATCGTCGACATCGGGCAACTGGCCCCAGCAATCGAACTGCGTGCGGTTGATGACGCCCTTGGCGCCGAGCGAGAGCACGAATTCGCGCTTGGATTCGTCGGAGATGATGCCGATCGCATTGGCGCCCGCCGTCGAGATAAGCTGGATCGCCATCGATCCGAGTCCGCCCGAGGCGCCCCAGACCAGCACGTTATGGCCGGGCCGGAGGATATGCGGACGATGGCCGAACAGCATGCGGTACGCGGTCGCCAGTGTCAGGGTGTAGCAGGCGCTCTCTTCCCAGGTGAGATGCCGGGCGCGGTGCATAAGCTGGCGGTCCTGCACGCGCGCGAACTGCGCGAAGGAACCATCCGGCGTCTCGTAGCCCCAGATTCGCTGCGAGGGCGAGAACATCGGATCGCCGCCATTGCACTCTTCGTCGTCGCCGTCGTCCTGGTTGCAATGCACGACGACCTCGTCGCCCACTTTCCAGCGCGTCACCTTGGAGCCGATCGCCCACACGACGCCAGCCGCGTCCGAGCCGGCGATGTGATAATCCGCCTTGTGCACGTCGAACGGCGAAATCGGTTTGCCGAGCCCGGCCCAGACGCCGTTGTAATTGACGCCGGCGGCCATCACGAGAATCAGCACGTCATGGCTGTCGAGCTTCGGCGTCGGCACGACCTCGACCTGCATCGACTGTTCGGGCGGGCCGTGCCGGTCGCGCCGGATGGCCCACGCGTACATGGTCGGCGGCACGAAACCGAGCGGCGGGATCTCGCCGACCTCGTACAAATCCTTGCCGGCGGGGCCGGCGATCTGGTTGGCGGCCTCGTGACTGGCCGGTTCGGCCTTCGCGGTCATCGCGCTCATGTCCCCTCGCAAGTTCGCTTCGCGCAACCGCCCGTCAGGGCGGACCCGCCGGGACGCTCCAGCAGGCGCATTGGTCTTAGCGGTCGCAAAAAAATATTGCAATGCAATACAGGCTTCTTGTTGCGGCCGCCACGCTAAACGAGAAATATTATTACTCTCTACCGGTTTTCTTTCCGCAAATGCCGCGGAGAGCCGCCCAGTCCACCTTTGCCAACCCCGCGTCACCCTCGGCGGTTCCGGGGGGGGCCGCCGCCGGGGGGGCGAGTTCGGGGTGGGTCGACAGCCAGTCCGGCAATTCGCTGTCCGGCATGTCTTCCCCGATCTTCCGGAAGAACCGGCCGAGCCCGTCGCTGCGCAGCCCGGCTTCCTCGAGCAGTTCGATGGCACGGGCATCGGCCTCGGTTTCCGCCTCGCGCGAGTAAGCGAGCATCGCGAGCGCGAACCCGGCATCGCCGACATTGCTGCCGCCGAAAGCGATCGTGACGAGCGCGCCGAGCCCGAGCTGTTCGACGATGCGTCGGGTCGGATGATCGAGATCGAGATGCGCGATCTCGTGCGCCAAAACGCCCGCCAGCATCTCCGGCCCTTCGGACTCGTCGATCAACCCTTCAAACACCAGGATGTGATTGCCTGGCAGCGCGATCGCATTCGGCATGCCGATGCGCACGACGTCGACGGTGAACGGCGGCTCGTCGAGCGAGGGCGGTGCGATGCGCTCGGCAAGATTGCGCAGCGCATTGAGCCCCGCCGTGTTTTCGCAAACGCGCATCTGCTCGATCATGCTCTCATGCATCGCCTCGCCGAGCCGCTGTTCCCAGATCGGTGGCACCAGCGTCGCCAGGGAGCCCGCGAGCGGTCGCCAGCCGAAATAGCCGGCCGCGACGATCGCGAGCATGGCAAGCGACCAGATCAGGACCGTGCGTGATTCGAGCAGGCCGCGTCTGCGCCGCCAGCGGCGCAGTTCCGGTCTTGCCGCCAGAATCGCCTCGCGTTCGGGCGAGGGATAAAGAACAAGCCGGGGCCCTTCGACATCGCCGAGGGCGAACACCATCGATCCGTTCGCCTCGTTCTCGTCGATGACGCAGACCTCGTCGAGCGCCCAATGGGCGAGCAGCCGGCCGCCATCGTCGCGGATCTCGAGCCGCGACGCGGCGAGGGTCGCATTCGCAGGCCGGCTTGCGGCCGAAAGCCCGTCGTTGAAACGGTCGCGCGGATCGGACATGGGCCGTGACCTAGAACATCCCCGGATCGAAAGCTTCCAGCAGCCCTTCGCCGGTTTTGGGTTTCGCGAGCGCCGCCTGTTGCAGCCGTTCCACGTCGAGTATGCCGCTGACATGAAGGTGGCGGACCACGTAGCGGATGCTGCGCTGGATCACGATCGGTATGGCAAGGCCGGCGGTCAGCACGATCAGCAGGAAATTGCCGATCGCGAGCATCGCCATGTTGCCGCCGGTCGCGCTGCTGGAAAAGCGCAAATCCTGAAAGCGCGAATGGGCGGCGACAGTTTGTGCGGTCGCTGCCTGGAACCAGGCGAAGGAGAGCGTATAGAGAAGCGCGACGATCAGCATCGCCAGAACATAGACGGCGATGATCAGTCCGATGATCGCGACCATCGCGTCGGTATCGCCCGGCGCTTCCGGATCGGTGTTGGAGCTGAAGAGGTCCATCACGCGGTTGAAGAAATCGGCCTGCTGCAGGGCGACGAAGCCGAGCCATCCCGCGATGCCGAGGCCGATCGCAAAGACGATGAGCCCGATGACGTAGCTCGGATACAGCGTTCGCGATGAGAATGCGACAGACACTTTCTCATCGCCGAAATAGGAGCTCCCGAGCCGCCGCTCGATCAGGCGCGAGCGCGCCCAGGGCCAGGCGAGTGTCAGGGTGGCGCCGCTCAATAGCGCGAGCAGGAACGCATAGAATCCATAGATCCAGGCAGACCCGCTCATGCTGCCGCGTAGGCCGCGCCACACGGTGCGGGTCAGGCGATAGCGCTGCGCGGCATATTGCGCGACGAACGCGAAATAGCCGATTGCGAGCGCGAAAACGACGTCGAAGTACGGTACCAGTGGCGAATCAAACCCGACGGCGACGATGAATATCTGCGCCAGCGTCGAAACGACGAAAAAGAAGCCGAACACGATCAGGAACCCGGCGAACAGTTCCGATCCCTTGCCGGTATACTCGAACGCATCGCCCATGAACCGCGTATGCGACCAGACATAGCGGCGAATGTTGGTGCGGCCCCAGAACCGGTAGACGCCGAACGTGACCATGCTCAGCAGCAGGTTCTTGATGAAGAGCCAGTAGAGCCGGCCGAGCCGTCCGTCATAGTCGAGCAGCGGTCCCGCTGCGACGGGCGGCATTGTTCGCGTTGCCAAGCTGGCGGGAACCGATCCGCCGCCTGCTGCGCTGTCGGTCATGGGTGTTGTCCCCCGAAACCCCGCGCAGACGCTAAGTGGCCCCGATCATGAGCGCAAGCGGCCTCTGCTCACTTGCCTGCGAGTTGGTCGGGCTTGACAGGAAATGCGTCGCGGGTCTATTTCCGCTGCGACTTCGTGGCGATTTGAGCCGGCTTGCGGCCACGTAAAACAAGCAGCTAAAAGGCCTTGGTTGCCCGCGGGAATCCGTTCCCGCCAGAACCTCGGCCTCCGACGGCCGGGGTTTTTTAAATGTCCGCCGTGCGCGGGCAGGAGGCGACCGATGACCCGGAACAAGACCGACGCCAAAGCGTGGCGTCCCGCGACCCGTCTGGTGCATGGCGGCGTGCTGCGCTCCGAATTCATGGAGACCGCGGAGGCGATCTTTATGAACTCGGGCTATGTCTATTCCTCGGCCGAGGAGGCCGAAGCCGCGTTCGACAATTCGAAGCCGCGCTTCGTCTACTCGCGCTACGCCAATCCGACCGTGCAGATGTTCGAAGACCGCATGTCGCTGCTCGAAGGCGCGGAAGCCTGTCGCGCGACCGCGTCGGGCATGGCCGCGGTGTTTGCAGCTCTGATGTGTCAACTCCGGACCGGCGACCGGCTAGTCTCGTCCGACGCGTTGTTCGGTTCGTGCCATTTCATTGTGGCCGAAATCCTCCCGCGCTATGGCATCGAATGCGTGCTGGTCGACGGGCGCGATCTCGATGCGTGGAAGAAGGCGCTCGCGAAACCGGCCAAGGTCGTGTTCGTCGAAAGTCCGTCCAACCCCAGCCTGCGGCTGGTCGATCTGGCGGCGGTCTCCAAACTCGCGCACGAGGCCGGTGCGCGCGTCGTGGTCGACAACGTGTTTGCCTCGCCGCTGTTGCAGAAACCGCTCGAGCTCGGCGCCGACGTGGTCGTCTATTCCGCGACCAAGCATATCGATGGACAGGGCCGCGCGCTCGGCGGTGCGATCCTCGGCACACAGAAATTCGTGATCGACGAGCTGCAGCCCTTCTACCGCCATACCGGGCCGGCGCTCTCGCCGCTGAATGCCTGGATCTTCCTGAAGGGGCTCGAGACCATGCCGCTGCGCGTCGCGCATGCCAGCGCTACGGCCTCGCATATCGCCGGCTTTCTCTCGACGCATCAGAAGATCGAACATGTGCTCTATCCCGGCCTCGCCTCGCATCCGCAGTTCGAGCTGGCGCGCCGCCAGATGTCGGCCGGCGGCACCGTGCTGTCGTTCGAGATTGCCGGCGGCAAGCAGGGCGCGTTCCGTTTCCTCAACGCGCTCAGGCTGGTGCTGATCTCGAACAACCTTGGCGATTCGAAATCGTTGGCGACCCATCCAGCTACCACGACCCATCAGCGCCTCGGCCCCGAGCTGCGCGCGCAGCAGGGGATTCCCGACGGGCTGGTGCGGCTCTCGGTCGGGCTCGAGGATGTCGTCGACCTCGAGGCCGATCTCGCCCAGGCGCTGGCCGCGGTATAATATCGGCCTCATGGGGGCGGCGTCAGAAGCAGACCGGGAAACCGGCGAAGGGCTGTTGTTCGTCGGCGGCGCAATGCGCAGCGGCACGACGCTGGCGGCGCGATTGCTCACCTCGTCGGGCGACACCAATCCGCTTCTGGCCGAAAGCCAGTATCTCGGCGCGCTGCTCGATCTCGCCCCGCATTGGCAAAGCCAGTTCGACCTGTTCCTTGCCGATTATTTCGCCGATCCCGCCGCGTTCGATGCATTCTCGCGCGACGTCGCGGCGCGATTTCTGGGCGTCGTGCGGGCGCGCTATCCGCAGGCGAAAAAACTCGTCCTGAAGCATCCCGAGACGACGCGGCGATTCCGACAGCTCGCCGGCTGGTTTCCACAGGCGCGCTTCGTCGTCACCGTGCGCGACCCGCGTGACACGATTGCCTCGATGGTTGCGGTCGGCGAGCGTCTCGCCGCGAAGGGCGAACGGGGATCGCTGGCGGCATTCGGGCGCGATATGGCGAAGTTCTGCGATGTTTTTCGCGGCTACTATGCTGACACGTTCCGCGACATGGAATTGTTCGAGGGCCGCATGTTGATCCTGCGCTATGAGGATCTGGTCGCGAACCGCAACGACGTGATCGGTGAACTTGCGCGCTTTGCCGATCTGCGTATCGATGCGGCGCGGCTTGCCGATGCGTCGTTCTGGCAGGAGGGATCCAACTGGAGCCGTCAGCGCGGTAGCGACTATGCCGGTGCGTTCTGGTCGCCCGACTGGGTCGGTGCCGTGACCGAGGCGCCGGTCGGTCGCTATCGCGAGCGGCTCGATGCCGCGGAGATCGACGAGATCGAACGCCGCTGCGCCGATTTCGCGAAACTCTTTCGCTACTGGTGACTTTCGTTCAGTTCTGCCAGCGGCCGAAGATAAAGAACGCCGCACCGACCAGGCAGAGAAATCCGGCGGCATGGTTCCAGCGGATCGGTTCGCCGAGATACATGACCGAGAACGCGGCGAAGACCAGCAGCGTCACGATTTCCTGAATCGTCTTCAGTTCGGCGGCGGAATAATAACCGTGCCCGATGCGGTTCGCCGGCACTGCCAGCCAGTACTCGAAGAACGCGATGCCCCAGCTCGCCATCACGACGAGATAGAGCGGCGTCGCCTTGAACTTGAGATGACCGTACCAGGCAAAGGTCATGAAGATGTTCGAGGCGAGCAGCATCAGGATCGGCAGGAAAGCTTCGCGGGGCATCGGCGATCGGCTCCTTTCGGGCGCTGAACCGGCGGCTCTATTGCAGTGCAACATTGATCACCCTAAGCTGCCCGCCGCGCGAGGATGCGAGGCTGGCCGCTGGAAATCGGCGTGACCGGAGCGGGTGAATGAGCCAGAAGCCGGGCGAAGGCAAGGGTCCGCAGGCGAGCAAGGCGGGGAGCGGGGCCGCAAAGGGCGCCGGCCCGACCGCCGAGCGGCCGTGGCTGATCCGCACCTATTCCGGGCACAGCTCGGCCGCCGCCTCGAACGCGCTCTATCGCACCAATCTCGCCAAGGGGCAGACGGGTCTCTCCGTCGCCTTCGATCTGCCGACCCAGACCGGTTACGACAGCGATCACGTGCTGGCGCGCGGCGAGGTCGGCAAGGTCGGCGTGCCGGTCTGCCATCTCGGCGACATGGCGACCCTGTTCGACGAGCTGCCGCTCGACCGGATGAACACTTCGATGACGATCAACGCGACGGCGCCGTGGCTGCTGGCGCTCTATGTCGCGCTCGCCGAAAAACGCGGGACCGATCGCAACGCGCTGCAGGGCACGGTGCAGAACGACATCGTGAAGGAATATCTCTCGCGCGGCACCTACATCTTTCCGCCGGCGCCGTCGATGCGGCTGGTCGCCGATACGATCGCCTTTGCCTGTCGCGAAGTGCCGCAATGGAATCCAACGAATGTCTGCTCCTACCATCTGCAGGAGGCCGGCGCGACGCCGCAGCAGGAACTAGCGTTCGCACTCGCGACCGCGATCGCCGTGCTCGATGCGGTGCAGGCCGGCGGTCAGATTCCCGATGACGAATTTCCGACCGTGTTCGGTCGCATGTCGTTCTTCGTCAATGCCGGGATCCGGCTGATCACCGAAATCTGCAAGATGCGCGCGTTCGTCGATCTGTGGGACGAAATCGGACGCGAGCGTTATGGCGTCACCGACGAGAAACTGCGGCGGTTCCGCTATGGCGTGCAGGTAAATTCGCTCGGTCTCACCGAACAGCAGCCCGAGAACAACGTCTATCGCATCCTGCTCGAGATGCTCGCGGTCGTGCTCTCGAAGAAAGCGCGGGCGCGCGCGGTGCAACTTCCGGCCTGGAACGAGGCGCTCGGCCTGCCGCGCCCCTGGGACCAGCAATGGTCGATCCGGTTGCAGCAGATCGTCGCATTCGAAACCGACATCCTCGAATTCGGCGACATCTTCGACGGTTCGCCCGTGATCGAAGCAAAGGTCGCCTCGCTCAAGGAAGCGGCGAAATCCGAACTCGCGCGCATCGATGCGATGGGCGGTGCCGTCACCGCGGTCGAGAGCGGTTACATGAAACAGGCTTTGGTCGAATCGAATGCGCGACGGCTGGCCGCGATCGAGGCGGGTGAACAGACCGTCATCGGCGTCAACAAATTCACCGAGACCGAGCCATCGCCCCTCACATCATCCGACGATGGCGGGTTCCTCGCGATCGATGCGAAGGCCGAGGCGGAGCAGATCGAACGGCTGAACGAATGGCGCGGCAGCCGCGGTGGGAAGGCCGCCGCTGCGGCGCTCGCCGGTCTCGAGGCGGCGGCGAAGGAAGGCCGCAATGTCATGCCGGCCTCGGTCGAATGTGCGAAGGCGGGCGTTACCACCGGCGAATGGGGCGCCGCGTTGCGCGGCGTGTTCGGTGAATATCGTGCGCCGACCGGCGTCGGCCGCGCGATGGCATCCGGCAATGCCGGCGGGCTCGGCGCCTTACGCGAGCGGGTCGCCGCGGTTTCGGACCGCCTCGGCCGCCGGGTGAAGATGCTGGTCGGCAAGCCCGGGCTCGACGGCCATTCGAACGGTGCGGAACAGATTGCCGTGCGTGCGCGCGATGCCGGGTTCGAAGTCGTCTATGAGGGCATCCGCCTGACGCCGGCCGAGATCGCGAACGCCGCGCTCGAAGAAGGCGTGCATGTCGTCGGCCTGTCGGTCCTGTCGGGCGGCCATCTGTCGCTGGTGACCGAGGTGGTCGCACTGCTGGCCAAACTCGGCATCGGCCATGTGCCGGTCGTCGTCGGCGGCATCATTCCGCCGGAGGATGCGGTGCAGTTGAAGGCGGCGGGCGTTGCCGCCGTCTACACGCCAAAGGATTACGACCTCACCGCGATCATGGACGACATTCTCGACATCGTGGATCGCGCCAACCGCGAGGCGGCGTGAGCGACACGACATTCAAACCCATCGAAGGCGGCCCTATCGAAGGTGGGTGCCTCTGCGGCGCGCTGCGTTATCGCATTTCAATGGCGCCGACGGTCATCGACCTTTGCCATTGCTGGCAATGCCGCAAGGCATCGGGCGCACCGTTCATCGCCTGGATCGGCGTGCCGGCGGCGGGTTTTGCGTGGATCAAGGGCGAGCCCGCGCGATTTGAATCCTCGCCGAACACCTGGCGTGACTTCTGCGGTCGCTGCGGTTCGCCGCTGGCGATGGCCGGCGGCGTGTCGCCCGGCCTGCTTGGCGTGACCGTGGGCAGTCTCGACGAGCCGGCACAGTTCACGCCGACGGATGAAGGCTGGACATCGCAGCGTTTGCCCTGGGCGCGGATTGCGCATCCGCTGACGAGCCACGACGAGGATCATCCGGGTTTCTGATCGGCCCCGGGCTCCGGCGGCGCCAAAACCTGCTTAACGCGCGTGGTCTATAAACTCTCCCCAGTTCGCGGGCACCCGTGCGCCGAATCGCTGCCGGCAGAAATCGTAGACCTCGCGGAAACAGTCGAGCCCCATCGCATGCTCGCTGCGTCCGATTACGGGCGCTGCGTCGCCCGCGTTGACGCGACGATCGAAATCCGCGGGTCGCGTTTCGACGCAGAGGAACCCGCACAAAGCCGCGATCGCACGTTCGTCGAACAATGTCTCGTAGAATCCGACATGAATGTCCGCCGGGTCGAATGCGCCGAGCAGGCTCTCGATCGTCCGGTCGTAGCGCGAGCGGTCGGTGAAATGCGCGCTGAAGAGGGCGGCACGAAACGCATTAGCATCCGCCGGGCGCCCGTTCTCGCGCTCTTCCATCGCAAGCTGCGAGAGCAAACGGTCGATCGGATCGCGCATCAGGAAGACGATTTTCAGCGCGAGGCCCTGTTCGCCGAACAGTTCGCGGATGCGGCGGAACCCGTCCGCGCGGATCAGGCTGTAGGAGGGCGTGATCTCGCCGAGATGGCTCGCGCCCGCGGCTGCAAGCCGGTCGAAATAATCGAAATAAGCGCTCTCGTCGTGGTTCATGCGCACGCGATCGACCAGGTGCGAAAGCTCCTCCAGCTTCGCCGGATCGTTTGCGCTCGCACCCTCGATACCCGCCTGCGCGTTGCGCAGCATCGCCTCGAACGCACCGCCGAACGCGGCGCAGAGATCGGGCCGCAATTTCTGATCGAAGTAATGCAGTTCCTTGATCGGCGACATCGCGAACGCGCCGTGCCGGCGCAGATACTCATAGAGCCAGGTTGTGCCGGCCTTCTGCGCACCGACACCGAGAACAAAGGTCTTGCCGGTGAGATTCGCGAAATTCATGGGGCTGGTCCGCTGCTGCGCCCGCAGGAAGAGAGGGCTGGATGTAACCGAAACCCCCGACCTTCCCGCAGGATTGTTACGGCATCGGGACTGCTGGCGTAAACAATCCTGCTAATTGCTCCGCGGGCCGGCGGCAGCGCCGCCACCTGCTTGACGGCGCCCGGCGTCGGCGTAGGATTCCCGCCATGTATCGGCTCCCGGTGCGGATTCTTCGAATTAGCGGCCCGGCGCTCGTCTAGAGCGTCCGGGGGTTATCCCGCTTTTTCGTCAGGAATCCTCTCGTTCGGGAGCTTTTTCATGTCCGCTTTATCTTTAACCGTCGAGCCGGCATCGCGTCCGGCGCCGAGCCTCGCCGGCGATCGATCCGGGCCGTGCCGGCTCGCGAGCCTCGCCGACGCGCCTCTATCTATGCTGCGTCCGGAAGCGCCGGGGACCCTCCCCCGCGTCGCCTGCTTTGCCGTCCAGGCCGATGCCGATCCGGGCATCCTGCCGCGCGTGCTCGGTCTCTTCGCCAAACGGAGCCTCGTGCCCCATCGACTGACCGGCCATCGCGGCCGGCGCGACGATGGCGCGCCGTCAGCCGGCCCCGATGATTGCGACGAGCTCGTCATCGATCTGCAGGTTTCCGGCCTCGATGCGGCGGGCGCCGAGTATCTCGCGCGCTGCCTGCGTGCGATCCCGGGTGTGGTCGCCGTGCTGACAGCGGAGAAGGCAATCTCTGAATGAACGGCGCCGATTGAACGCGGCTGGCTAAGCAAAGCGCCCAATCAGTTGTCGAGCGCGCGCTTCACCATGCGGTGGAAATGGTGGATGCCGTGCTCGGCGATGCCGCTGCGTTCGGGATCGACGATGATGCGGCCCTGCTTGTAGGTGCGCGAATGCAGGCCGCGCTGCACGGATTCGCAGAGGCCCGTATCTTCCGGCCCGAGCACGTCGCGCCCGTAGGCGAGGCGCGCGGGATCGCGCTCGGCCTTGTGGCCGTAGATATGCGCCCAGAAAACGCATTCCTCGACGCCGCGCGGCTGCACGACCGCGACCGAGAGCTGGGTGTCGCCCGGCAGCATGTTGAAAGTGATGTTTGGCCAGATATACCAGAACGCGGCATGCGTCACCGCCGCATCGGGCGAAAACTCGTAGGCGCTGTTCTTCGGCTTGGTGTTGAGGCCGAGCTGGCGCGACGCCTGGCCGATGATGTCGGTCTTGTACTCCGTCATCTCGATCATGTCGGCGAAAGCCGGATGCGCCTTCGGACAGTGATAGCATTCGACATAATTGTCGACCACGACCTTCCAGTTCGCCTTGGTCGTCGTGTCGCCGAACGTCGTCTCTTCGTACAGTTTCAGATTGTCGAAATCCGGAACATGCTGGCGCAGATCGTCCTCGAGCCAGCCATGCTGGTCCTTGAGCGACGCCGCATCCGGATCGAGATTGACGAACACGAATCCGGCCAGCGTCTCGACGCGGATCGGCGTCAGCTGGAAATCCTCGACGTCGAAATCCTTCACATGCTTGCAGTTCGGCGCGGCGCGCAGGGTGCCCGCGAAATCGTAGGTCCAGGCATGATAGGGACAGGTGATCGCCGCCGCGCGCAGGCTGCCGGAATCTTTCAGCAGTTCATGGGCGCGGTGCAGGCAGACATTGTAATAGGCCTTGAGCTCGCCCGAGCGGTCGCGCAGCACGAACACCGGCTGATCGATGATGTAGCCGGTGATGTAGTCGCCGGGGTTGGCGAGCTGGCTCTTATGGCCGAGATACTGCCAGCTCTTGAAGAAGATCTTTTCGCGCTCGGCGCCATAGATCGCCGGGTCGATGTAATAGCGCGCCGGCAACGTCCAGGATCGCTCCGCATCCTCGGAAAGCGGCTTGTCGAAGGCGGGATAGATCACGTTTGCCGTTGCCATGGTCGGTCTCCCCGGAAGCTTGCACCGTCGAGCAAAGAAGAAACTAGCGCCCGCGGCCAAGTGCTGTCCAGCAAGCCCCCGCGCTTCAGAGGCGAGGCTCAGGCGCCGGCCGCTTCGGGATTGCGATAGACGAAGCCATAAGCCTCATAGATCCGGCCGAAATCGCCGGTCTGCGGATTCCAGAAGCGCAAGGCCGACCAGTCATTGTCCTCCGACACATCGAGGACACGGACATGCTCGTGAATGCGCTCGTCGTTCAGCCAGTTGGCATGGCTGACCAGAATCTCGCGCGGTCCTTCGATGCCGGTCACCACCGCAAGATGCCCGCTCTTGATGCGCTCGGTCTTGGCCAGCACCAGCAGCGCGTAGGGCTCGGGAACATTGCCGCGGCTGTACAGGCCGCCCGCCGAATGCCACCAGGTCCACGCATCGCCGCGAATGAAGATGCCGGTCGATGCGCGCGCATAGGGCACGCATTGCATCCGCGAATTGGGCGAAGGCGGTGGTGCTGGCGCTGGCAGTGCCGAAAGCTGCGGCGGTGTCCCGCTCTCGATGCTCGCTTCGCCGCCGCAGGCCGCTGCCGTCATCAGCAACAGGATCGTCAGCGCGCGGCGCATCCGGGGCGCCTCAGGAAACATGAAACTGCCCGGCCATCACCGCGACCGACTGTCCGCCGATCCGCACCCGTTCAATACGACCACCGGTTTTGATGACCTCGGCATCGATCAGGCTGGCGCGACCCATCTCGACACCCTGCGCGATGCGGAGCGTGAGCGTCAGATCGTCCTGCGGCGTCAATGCCGCGAGGAAACCGGCGAGCGCCGCGTTGGCGCTGCCGGTCGCCGGATCTTCTCCGACGCCGTCGATCGGCGAAAACATGCGCGCGCGCAGATCGACCTCGTCATTGGCCGCGGCCCGGAAATAGAAATGGATGCCGGCGGCGATATCGAGTGGCAGATGCTCGGCGAAAGCGCGCGCATCGATTTGCGCCCGCGCCAGTGCCTCGCGGCTGTTCACCTCGACCATCAGGAAGGGCAGGCCGACCGAGACGACCGTCGGGTTGTGGGCGCGCGTCGCAATGTCGCTCGCCGCGAGCGAGAGACAGGGTGCGGCGACGGCAGCCGGCACGGTGGTCCCGATCGAGAGACGCTGCGGTGCCGTGACCACTGCGCGCCCGTCCGGTTCGACATCGACCAGCACGAGTCCGGCCTGTTCCTCAAATCGCAGCGGCGTTACGATCTTCTTGCCGAAAATCGTCCCGAGCCGATGCAGCACGAACGCGGTGCCGACATTGGGATGACCGGCGAAGGGTACCTCGACGCCGGGCGTGAAGATCCGCACCCTTGCGGTGTTGGCCGGATCGGCCGGCGGCAGGAGGAATGTCGTCTCGGAGAAATTGAACTCGCGGGCGATCGCCTGCATCTGCCCGTCGCTCAGCCCGCGAGCGTCGAGCACGACAGCCAGCGGATTGCCACCAAACAGGCGGTCGGTGAACACATCGACGGTTTCGAACGGATGATCGGTCATAGGGATCGCTTTCAGGGATGGAGGATCAGGCGGTCGCCCTCGACCGAGAATCCGGAAAGCTTGGAAAGGAAACTCATGCCGAGCAACGATCCATCCATTTCGCCGGAATTGACGGACGCCCGTACATCCTCGACCATGACGTCGCCGAGCCGCATCTCGCGCAGCCGTACCGGCGCGCCCCAGACGATGCCGTTCGCGGTGTTGTAGCGCTGCGTATACTCGAGCGCCGCGATATCGAAACCGAGTCGCCCGGCATCCGCCTGGCTCAGCACGACTTCGGACGCGCCGGTATCGACCAGGAAACGGATCAAAACACCCTCGACCTCGGCATCGACGTGAAAATGCCCGTCATTGGCGCGCTGGAATTCGATCGATCCGTCGCCGCCGCTGGTACCGGCCGAGGGTATGACCGCGCCGGTGATCTCATCCTTGAGCGTGTAACCCATTACCAGCACGAGACCGATCGCGATCCAGACGAACATGTTGCGCAGCGCCGTGCCCGGCCGCGCGCGGGCATAGCCCCAGAACGCGCCGCCGACCAGCAGAAGCCAGCCCAAAAGCACCACGATCTGAACGACGTTGTCGCGATCGTCGAGGGTCTGCGGATAGCGGCCGACGAGCCAGGCGATCACCGCACCGACGGCGATCGCCGCGGCCAGCAGGATCAAAAAGCGCCGGCTGCGCATCGAATTCCTCCCGGACGAATCGAACACGCCCGATTATACCAGAGCCGGCGCGTTTAGGCCGCAGACGGCTTAACCCTGCCGCGCTAGGATCGTCTCCCGCAATCCCGGAGCGCCGCGCGAATGACCGCTTCCCGACCTGTCGCCCGCCGCATCGGTGCGAAACCGCTGCCGGCCAGCGTCGAGCGTTTCGTCCGCCAGGCGACGCCGCTCGGGCCGGTCGTGGCGCGGCCGATGTTCGGCGGTTACGGAATCTATCTGGATGGTCTCATGTTCGCGATCGGTGCCGACGATCGGATCTGGCTCAAGGTCGATGGCGAGACGAAGCCATTGTTTGTGGCGGCCAGCAGCTGCGCCTTCGTCTATGCGGGCAAGAATCGCGCCGTCGAAATGTCGTACTGGTCGTTCCCCGAAGCAGAGGACGTTGATGGAGCGGCGTTCCTGCGCTGGACCGGTCTCGCCCTCGCTGCGGCCCGGCGCAACGCGGCATCCAAGCGTGGTCCCGCCGCTGCGCTGCGCCCTGCTCGCTGACGCGGACGATGGCGCTGGTCGATCGCATCCGGGGGGTCCGGCCGCTCGATTTTTCACGCGTGCGCCCCTGGCGCTTAGGCGATACCGTCGTCGGCTGGGTTTCGCACGAGTTTGCTCGACGCCTCGCGGCACACCCCCTGGTGTTCGAGATCGACGACGACGAAGTCCGGCTGGCGGACGGGCTCGGTGATTTTGCCCGGCGGACCAGCGCGGTCGACACAATCGTGCGGGCACTGGTCGCCGAAGGGGCGGTCGCGCGCTATCGCGGCGAATCCTACGCAGTCGGACAGCAGTTCCACGACACGCCGCTGCTCGCGATCGATCGCGGCGCCGCCACGCAATTCGGCATCCGCTCCTATGGCGTTCACTGCAACGGCTATGTCGGCACCGGTGACGAAATGCGGATCTGGGTCGCGCGCCGGGCCGCAGACAAGGCGACCTGGCCGGGCAAGCTCGACCATATCGCCGCCGGTGGCCAGCCGATCGGCCTCAGCCTGTCCGAAAATCTGATCAAGGAATGCGGCGAAGAGGCCGGCATTCCACCGGCGCTCGCCCGGCAGGCGCGGCCGGCGGGCTATGTCACATTCCTGACCGAGACTGTCGAAGGCATCGATAACGGAATGATCTTCGCCTACGACCTCGCGCTGCCGGCGGATTTTGTTCCGATCGCCGCTGATCGCGAGGTCGAATGGTTCGAGTTGTGGCCGGTCGCACGTGTCATCGAACGGCTCGCCGGCAGTGACGATTTCGTGTTCGATTCCGCGCTGGTCACGATCGATTTCCTGATGCGTCACGGTTTCCTCGCGCCCGACGATCCCGATTATGTCGAGATCGGACGCGGGCTGCACCGCTGACCGCGCCGAAAAGAGTCTCGATGGCACTTGTCGATCGCATTCGTTCGTTTCGCCCGCCGGATTTCGCCCGGCTGCGTCCGTTCCGCATCGGCGGCATGACGGCGGGCTGGATGCAGCGCCCGTTCGCGGAGACGCTGCGCGAATTTCCCGATGTTTTTGGGGTCGAGGATCATCAGGTTGCACTCGATCCCGACCTCACCACGCCGGTTATGCGGAGCGATGCCGTCGCTGCGGTGGTTGCGACGCTGCATGCCGCAGGCGTCATTCGCAAGATTCGCGGCGAGACCTTTCCGGTATCGATGCCGGTCGGATCGCCGCCGTTGCTGACGCTCGATCGCGGCGCCGTTCCGCATTTCGGCACGCAGGCCTGCGGCGTCCATCTGAACGGCTTTGTCGGACGCGGCACTGCGATGAAGCTCTGGGTCGGGCGGCGCGCAAAGAACAAATCGGTGGCACCCGGCAAGTTCGACAATCTCGTGGCGGGCGGCGTGCCTTCGGAATTGGGCCTGTTCGATACCCTGATCAAGGAGGGCCGTGAAGAGGCGGACATGGCGGAACGGCTGATGCGACAGGCGCGACCGGCCGGGTTCTGTTCGTATCTGATCGAGCATGACGAGGGCATCCGCAACGATCTGCTGTTCAATTTCGATCTCGAACTGCCGGCGGATTTCGAACCCAGAAACACCGACGGCGAGATCGACGAGTATCAGCTTTGGCCGATCGCGGATGTGATCGAACGGATGGCCGCGACCGAAGATTTCAAGTTTAACGTCGTGCTGGTGAACATCGATTTTATGGTCCGCCACGGCTTTCTGACGCCGGACGATGCGGACTATGTCGAGATCGTGCGCGGCCTGCGCCGATAGATCGCTGACGACCGATCGCTATTGCGTCAGGAACTCTTCGATCGTGGTCTTGTCGATGACGTCGATCGAACCGTCCCAGATCATGGCGCAGGCCACATAGAAGATCACCGCAAGACCGACATAGGCGAGCCAGTGATGTTTCTTGAGGAGCCTGGCGATGAGGGTCGCCGCAACCGCCATGAAGGCGATCGAAAGCGCGAGACCGAAGATCAGAACCCATTCATGATCGCGCGCGATGCCGGCGACGGCCAGCACATTGTCGAGCGACATCGAGACGTCGGCGATGATGATCTGGACGATCGCTTTCTTCAGCGGTTTTGGCTCAATCGGATCGGGCGCCGCCGCGAGGTCGACGACGCCGTCTTTTGCCGCGGCTGCGGCAGCCGCTTCGGCATTCCGGAGCGCCTTGCGTTCGCGGCGTTGTTCCTCGATGTCGCGCCAGAGTTTCCACGAGACCCAGAGCAGCAGGATGCCGCCAGCGAGCATCAACCCGATGACGGCGAGAAGCTGCGTCGTGATCAGGGCGAAGGCGACACGCAAAATGGTCGCGCCGAGAATGCCGAAGACCAGGACCTTGGTGCGCTGATCGCGGGGAACGCTCGCAGCCACCATGCCGACGACGATGGCGTTGTCGCCAGCCAGCACGAGGTCGACCATGATGACTTGGAGGAGGGCGCTGAGTTCGGCGACAGAGAACATACTGAGTGCTTCGGTTCTTGCAGGGAGCGGAAAGGTTTAGAGACTTTTTCGGCTTAGCGCCAGACCGCCGCTGATCATCGCCCGTATCGCTTCCGGGGCCTCACCGGCGGCGCGGAACGCGCGGATTGCCATCGCATCGTGCCGCTTGGCGAGGCGCTGCCCCGCCGCATCGGTCACTAGCGCGTGATGATGATAGTTCGGCGCCGGCAGGCCGAGCACCGCCTGCAGCAGGCGGTGCACGTGCGTCGCTGCATAAAGATCCCGGCCTCGGGTTACCAATGTGATCCCCTGCAATGCGTCATCGATGACGACAGCAAGATGATAGCTAGTCCGCACATCCTTGCGTGCAAGGACCACGTCGCCAAAAATCTGTGGATCGACCGCGACCGGCCCTTCGTCGCGCTCATGCCACACCAGCGGACCCGTCTCCATGGCGGCGCGGCCAGCATCGAGCCGTAGCGCATACGGCTCGCCGGCGGCGATCCGCGCATTTCGGATGCCTGGGTCGAGGTGTCGGCAGATGCCGGGATAAATCGGTCCGTCCGGACCCGGCCGTTGCAAATGCGGTGCGGATACCGCCTCGGCAATGTCCCGCCGCGTGCAGAAGCATTGATAGAGGAGGCTCCGCGCATCGAGCCGGTCGAGGGCCGCGCGGTAGTCTGCCATATGCTCGGACTGGCGTCGGACGGGGCGCTCCCAGTCGAGGCCGAGCCAGCCGAGATCTTCGGCGATCGCCGCCTCGAATTCGGGGCGGCAGCGCGCTTGATCGATATCCTCGATCCGTAGCAGGAACCGGCCGTCGGAACCGGCCGCGCGCGCCGAGTCATATCCGACCAGGGCCGAGGCGGCATGGCCGAGATGCAGATAGCCGGTCGGGCTCGGGGCAAACCGCGTGACGATCATCGGTGACAAGCGATGGCGCCAGATGCGGCACTTGTCAAACAGCAGCCTTTCGGTGGAAATCGCCCGCGCTCGCCTGCCGGCGATGCCCGCGCTATGCTGCGCCGCATCCGATCCACGGACCGAACACGGAGAATCGACCGCCATGCCGACCGCCGTCATCCGCTACAAGGTGCGCGATTATAAAAGCTGGTTCAGCAATTTCATCGCGCGCGAACCGCAGATGCGCCAGCTCGGCGTCATCGGCATCAACATCCGTCAGACGCTCGACGATCCGAACGATGTCATTCTCAATTTTCGTTTTGAAGACCTCGCGCGCTTCAAGACAGTCATCACCGATCCGTCGACCCGCGCGCTGATGGAAGCCGACGGCGTCATCAGCCAGGCTGATATCGTTTTCTGCACCGATCCGGTCGGCCGTCAGGGTGGCACGCCCGGCCGCGCGCGCTGATTGTTGGCTGCGCGCCCGAACGCGCCGCTCGAAGGGCGCCGGCTTATCCGTGGTCTGACGGCGCTCGCCGGGTCCGATCCGGATATGGCCCGCGCGATAGAAGCGGCGGGGCGCTTGCCGGCTCGATCGCGCGATCCGGGCTTTCCGACACTGCTCAACATCATCATGGCGCAGCAGCTTTCGACGGCATCGGCCGGTGCAATCTGGGGTCGGCTCGAAGCGGCCGCCGATCCGATGACGCCGTCGGCGCTGCTGAAGATTCATCCACGCCGGTTGCGCACGATCGGGCTCTCGCGGCAGAAGGCGCTCTATGCACGCGAACTCGCCAAAGCGCTCGAGGCGCGCCATCTCGATCTCGATGTGCTGGCCGCGATGGACGACGAAGCAGCCATTGCCGCGCTCACGGCCGTCAAAGGCATTGGCCGCTGGACCGCCGAGATCTATCTCTTGTTCTCGCTCGGCCGGCCCGATGTCATGCCGGCCGACGATCTCGCGTTGCAGGTCGCAGCCCAGCGCATCAAGGGGCTCGATGCACGGCCCAAGGCGCGCGAGTTGCGGGCGATCGCCGAAGCCTGGAGCCCGTGGCGCAGCGTCGCCGCGCGGGTGCTGTGGCATTACTACAAGATCGTGCCGATCTAGCCGAAGCTGCGCGCTTCGTTTAATGCCTGAGCGGGTCAATCCCTCGCGCCGTTATCTCCATAAGGATTCTCTCCGATGAAACCTTTGCTGTCGCTCGACGGGCCGCGCCACGAACCGGCTTCCGGCAACCCGCAATCGATCGTCGTGCTCTTGCATGGCTACGGTGCCGACGGCCACGATCTGATTTCACTGGCACCGCTCTGGGCGCGCGTGCTGCCGCAAACCTTGTTCGTCTCGCCGCACGCGCCGTTCCCCTGCGAGATCAATCCGATGGGGAAGCAGTGGTACGGGTTCGAGGGCATGACGCCGGAAATGATTCTCGCCGCCACGCGCGCCGCGGCGTCGCTGGTCGATGGCTATATCGATGCGCTGATCGGAGAGACGGGCGTGCCGGCATCCCGGATCGCGCTCGCCGGTTTCTCGCAGGGTGCGATGATGGCGCTGCATATAGCGCCGCGCCGGCGCGACGCGCTCGCCGGTGTGATCGGCTTTTCCGGCAGGCTGATCGCACCGGAGCTTCTGGCAACCGAGACGATCACCCGGCCGCCGATCCTGCTGGTGCACGGCGATGCCGACCCCGTGGTGCCGTTCGAATCGATGCAGCCGGCGGCGGACGCGCTGCGGGCGGCGGGCTTCGATGTCGTCGCCGAGAAGCGGCCCAACGTGCCGCATGCGATCGACCAGGTCGGGCTGGCGATGGGTGGGCGCTTCCTCGTCGATGCGTTCGCGCAGCCGGTTGCCGGGCCCGCATGACTGATCGGTTAAATCGCCGTCGGGACCACTAGATGTGGGGCAAATCCCGGTAGCCGGCTAAAAGCCCTGCCGCTATAGTCTCGGCGTCCTTCTGAAGGGGGAGGGAGCGGAACCACGTGAGTCCATCGCCGGTATCTTGCCCAGCCTTGGTGCTGAACGCCGATTTCAGGCCGTTGAGCTACTTTCCCCTGTCGCTCTGGTCCTGGCAGGACGCCGTGAAGGCGGTCTTCATGGACCGCGTCAACATTGTTTCCGAATATGAGCGCGTCGTGCACAGCCCGAGTTTCGAGATGAAGCTGCCGAGCGTCATCTCGCTCAAGGAATTCGTGCCGCTGTCGCGTCGCCCCGCCTTCACGCGGTTCAATGTGTTCCTGCGCGACCGGTTCGAATGCCAGTATTGCGGCGACCATTATCCGACGCCGGATCTCACCTTCGATCACGTCGTGCCGCGTTCGCGCGGTGGCCGCACGGTCTGGGAAAATGTGGTGACCGCGTGTCAGACCTGCAATCTGCGCAAGGGCAATTGCCTGCCGCATCGCGTCGGCATGTTCCCGAGGCGACGGCCCTCGCAGCCGAGCACATGGGAATTGCAGGATAACGGGCGGGGGTTTCCGCCCAATTATTTGCACGAAAGCTGGCGCGACTTTCTCTACTGGGATACCGAACTCGATCAGGGCTGATCGCGATCGGTGCCGTCTTCGGCCGGCGCGTGCCAGCGCGTCGCTTAAACCCGTTCCGCCAGCCAGATCGCAAGCCGCGAACCGGCCTTGATCGCACCGGTCAGCAGCGGATAGCCGGGTGCCTGCGCGGCCCCTTCGGCTATCCCGGTATCGCGATGGGCGATTTCGTCGGCGCGGAACTCTTCGATCGTCGCCTTGAGCGCGGGCTCGCTGTCGCCGAGCGCCTCGGCCTGTTTCGCGTAATGCTCTTCGATCACCTCTTCGACCGCGACGGTGCAGGCCATCGCCGCCTCGCGCCCCATCAATGCCGTCGCGGCACCGAGCGCGAAGCCGGCGACATGCCAGAGCGGCTGCAAAGCCGAGGGTCGGGCGCGGCGTTCGACCAGCAGCTTCTCGAAGGTTTCGAGATGTTTCTTCTCCTGCGCGTACATCTCGCGAATCGGCGCCGCGTCGGCGCGGTCGCCGAACACCGCAAGCTGGCCCTCGTAAATTCGCCGCGCGCCGTACTCGCCCGCGAGATCGACGCGCAGGATGCGATCGATGCGCTCCTCAGGCGTCAGATCGCCGGGCAGCCGTTCGCGGCGGTTGCGGTTCCCGTTCATGGCACGCTCCGCCGGCCGGTTGCCAGCAGCGCCAAAAGGATCGCGGCGCCACCGCCATAGATCGCATTGAACCCGGCCATCGAAAGACCGAGGAACGACCAGGCGGCTTCGTCGCAACGCGCCGGCGCCGTCTCTTCGAGCGCCGCCTGCATCTCCTCGACGGTCATGCCGCCGAAATCGATGCTGCCGACGCAGCCGGCCGTGCCTTCCCACCATTTATGTTCGACGCCGACATGGAAGACGGCGATTCCGGCGCTCACCAGAAAGGCGACCGCCGTCAGCCGCAGCAGCGCCCGTTCCACGCCCGCGTTGTTCGCCCCTCCATTTGATCGCGCGCCGGCCCACCAGGCGATGGCGGCCAAGAGGGCTGCGACGACATAGGGATAGCGCTGCCACAGACAGAGCGGACAGGGCTGCAGTCCGCCGAGATATTGCGCACCGAGCGCCACGACAAGCGGCGCGAGCGCGGCAAGAAGCGCAAACAACAGGAGCTGGCGACGGACGGCTTCGATCATTCTGGCTACAGCGGTTGGCGGGTGAGGCTCGGGCTCAGATCATATACTTGATGACGACGAAGCTGCCGACAAGAAGAGCGAAGAAGAGGCCGGCCAGCCATGGCAGGTTCTGCTCGACGAACCCGCGGATCGGTGCGCCATAACGCCACAGCAGCCAGGCCACGAGAAAGAACCGCGCGCCGCGCGAGACGATCGAGGCGCCGAGGAAGGTCCAGAGATCGAGCTCCGCGACGCCGCTCGCGATCGTGATGACCTTGTAGGGAAAGGGCGTGAATCCGGCACCGGCGACGATCCACCAGCCCCATTCGTCATAGCTCTCCCGAAAAGCGGCGAACTGGGGTCCGACGCCATAGAATTCGATGATCGGCTGACCAAGCGTTTCATACAGCAATGCACCGATGCCATATCCGGCGATACCGCCGGCAACGCTGGCGATGGCGGCGACGCTTGCGATATGGAAGGCGCGCTCGCGGGCCGCGAGCACCATCGGAACGATCAGCAGATCGGGCGGGATCGGAAAGACCGAACTCTCGATGAAGGCGACAAAGGCGAGCACCCACATCGCATCGTGGCGCGCCGCAAGCCGCATGGTCCATTCATAGAGGCGGTGCAGCATGGGTATCGTAAGTCCCGGGGCGGCGGACAGATCGTCCGCCTGTCACCGGCGCACCGCAGCCGGCGGCAGGGAAGACCACCGCAACCGCCGCCGATCGCGCGCATTGCGAACCGGCGGCGGATCGCAGTCGCGAATCGAGATCAGGCTCCGAGCGGATCCGGACCGAACCGGTTGGGACCGGTGGTGCCCTTCAGAATGCCGCACTCGATCAGGATGTAGAGGCTGCCGATGATCGGAATAAGGCCGATCAGGATGAACCAGCCCGACCGGTTACGGTCATGCAGTCGCTTCACCGTCACGGCGATCGACGGCCAGAGTGCCACCAGAACGAAAATGCCGCTGAAGACGCCATAGCCGGTCTCGGCGTTGTAGGTGCCCACCGCCATGTCGAGCGCGCCGCTCAGGAAGAGCAGCACGACGTAGGGCAGAACATATCGCAGCCAGTAATAGGACCGCGGAATCCGACCCTCGAACGACGTGAGAAATTTGACCCAATTGAACCCGCCGGCCCCGCCGGTGGCTGCCTGATGAACCATGTCGACCCCCCTAATGTTACCCCTGCTATGGGGTGTGCGTCGTCGCATCTGCCCCGCAGAGAGATTGGACCGGGGTTGGCCGCCACCTGTCAATCCGCCGCAGACGCCCGCCCGAACCGGGGGCCGGCCTGCGGTTGCGGGCCGGGATCGCTGCTGTATCATGCCGGCCGCTTCGGGCAGGCCCCTGTGGCGGAATTGGTAGACGCGGCAGACTCAAAATCTGTTGCTCGCAAGGGCGTGGGAGTTCGAGTCTCCCCGGGGGCACCACTTGCCCGATGCGCCGGCGGCCAACCGGAACGCCATGATGGGTGGCGCATCGCCCGGACCTCCTTAGCACGAAACGAAGGAACGAAATGACCCTCACGAAGCTCGCTGCCGACCGGGTCGGTCTCCCCGTTTTCGACATTGCGCCGCGCGCCGATACCGACATCTTCGATTTTTCGAGCCATATGCGTGCCAAGGAAGCGCTCGAGTTTGCGCTCCGCGCGCCGGCACCGGGCTACAACGTCTTCGTCGTGGGCGGCGAACGCAGCGGCCGGATGACGGCGACTCTTGCGTTCCTGCGCGAAGCGATTCAGGGTCGGCCGGTTCCCGACGACTGGGTCTATCTCAACAACTTCATCCATTCGCATCGGCCGCGCCCGGTGCGTCTGCCGGCCGGTGGCGGCCGCATCCTGCGCGACCAGATGGCCGTCTTTGTGCGTCGGGTCGCGCGGCTTGCGGGGCAGGTCTTCGACGACGAGAACTATCGCGCCCAGATCGAGGGGCTGGCCGGCGCGGTTCGCCGCGATCTCGATCAGCGCCTCGCCGCGCTGCGCAAGGAAGCAAAGGAGGCTGGTTTCGAGCTGGTACAGACCGCCGAAGGTTTCGCGCTCGCGCTCACTGATGCGGAAGGCCGTCAGGTCATGCCGGGCGATGCATCGGCGGCGCAGCAGACGGCGGCGCAGACGATCGGCCAGTCTCTCAGCGAGCTCACACGCGATGCGACGCGCCGGCAGGCGGCGCTGGCCGGCGACATCGCGGCTTTCTCGCGCCGGATCGCCAGCAATGCCTTCGCGCCGCTCATCGCCGAATTGAAAGCGGCGTACAAGGATCATCCGACGATTTCGCGCTGGCTGGCCGACCTCGAGAACGATCTCCTGCAGCATCTCGATCAGATTCGCGCCGCGAGCGCTGCCGGTGTCGACGGCACCGAGGCGCTCGATCTGCGTTACGGTGTCAACCTGTTCGTCGATCGCGGCGATGCCACGGGGCCGGAAGTCGTGCTCGAGCCAAATCCCGATTTTGATTCGCTGTTCGGCAAGATCGAGTTCCGTCAGGTCGAGGGCGTGCTCTCGACTGATTTTTCGTTGATCCGGCCCGGCGCGCTGCATCGGGCGAATGGCGGGGTGCTGGTGTTGCGGGCCGAGGCGTTCGGCAATCAGCCCGCGCTCTGGCAGGCGCTGAAGGCGGTGCTGCGCGACGGCGTCATCAATATCGAGGAGCACCGGCCGAGCCCGGCTGTTCCGGTCGCGGGTTCGCCGAAACCGAAACCGATTCCGTTCGATGCCAAGGTCGTGCTGGTCGGTTCGCCCGGCTGGTACTACTCGTTCTTCGCGGCCGATTCCCAGTTTCAGGGCAATTTCAAGATCAAAGCCGACATCGATCCCGACATGCCCGCCGATCGGGGCAATCTCGCGAGTTATGGCGGGGTCGCGACGCAGATGGCGGTCGCGCGCAATGCCGAGTTTACGCCCGACGGGCTCGCCGCCATCGTCGGACTGGCGGCGCGGCTCGCCGGTGAACGCGACAAGCTTTCGGCACGGTTCGAGGAGATCGCCGATCTTGTCGGCGAGGCCTGCGACTGCCTCGGCTGCGACAAGCCGGTAATCGATCGCAAGGCGGTGATCGAGGCCTTCGAGCGCCGCCGCCGGCGCAATGCGCGCGTCGAGGATCGTCTGCAGGAAGAGATTGCCCGTGGCGTGCTGATGATCGATGTCGATCGCAGCGCCATTGGACAGGTCAACGGGCTCGCCGTGCAGGATTATGGCGACCACACATTCGGTCTGCCCTCGCGCGTCACGGCGCGCGCCTCGGTCGGTCGCACCGGCCTCATCAATATCGAGCGCGCCGTCGCGCTCGGCGGGCCGATCCAGCAAAAGGGCGTGATGGTGCTGCAGGGCTTTCTCGCCGGGCATTTCGCGCGCCGCATGCCGCTCTCGTTCGATGCCTCGATCACCTTCGAACAGAGCTATGGCGGCATCGAAGGCGACAGCGCATCGCTCGCGGAACTGCTGGCGGTGCTGTCCGATCTCGGCCAGGTGCCGCTGCGTCAGGATCTCGCCGTGACCGGATCGGTCAATCAGCGCGGCGAGGTGCAGGCGGTCGGCGGCGTGCTCTACAAGGTCGAAGGGTTCTATCGGGTTTGCGCGGAGCGGGGCCCGCTGACCGGCAATCAGGGCGTGCTGGTGCCGGCGACCAATGAACGAAACCTGGTTCTGCGCGACGAGATCGCGCAGGCGGTCGCCGACGGCCGCTTCCATGTCTGGAGTGCGTCGAAGGTCGAGGATGCGATCGAGCTTCTGACCGGGCTCGAGGCGGGCGAACCGGATGCCGATGGGGCTTATCCTAAGGATACGCTCTATGGGCGCGTGCAGACCGCGCTCGAAGCCTTCGACCGGCGGCTGATCGAGCGTGGCTGGGCGGCCACCCGCGCGATCTGAGCGGCAGGCCGGCCACCTCTCGCCTCGGCTCCCGGCCGGCGACGGCCTGTACTATAATCCGGCCGATCCGACGATCCGGGGAGGATCCGATGAACAAGATGGCGACCGACCTGATGCCGCCCTCGCAGCCGACGCGCAACCGGCGGCTCGATCCAAAAAAGACGGCAGTGCTGGTGATCGACACGCAGATGAGCGAGATCACCGACGAGCAGGCGCGCAAGCGGCCCGAATATGTGCAGGCCATTCGCGCGCGCGTGTTGCCGGCGATGCGCCGGATGATCGACGAAACGCGCGCCCGCGGCGGCGAGATCGTCTATACGCGGATCGAATGCCTCACCGGCGACGGGCGCGACGCCTGTCTCGACTACAAGCTCTCGGACATGATCATTCCCAAAGGCTCGCCGCTGGCGGAGATCTTGCCGGAAGTCGCGCCGGCCAAGGACGATATCGTGCTGCCGAAGAGTTCGTCGGGCGTGTTCAACTCGACGATCGTCGATTATGTCCTGCGCAACATGGGCATCGATAATGTCATCGTGGTCGGATTGCTGACCGATCAGTGCGTCGACATGGCCATACGGGACGGGGCGGATCGCGGTTATTACATGATTTGCGCCGCCGATGCCTGCGGTGCACATACCCATGAACGGCATATGGGCGCGCTCCGCGCCTTCGCCGGTTATTGTCGTGTCCAAAGCGTCGACGAGATCGTCGGCACCTTCGTGACCGGCTGAAAGGCGGCGGACTTTCGAAAGATCTTGCGTGACGAAAGCGTCGCCGGCCCGGGCCAAAACGGCCGGCGCCGCTTGCTCCGAATCAACCTAACCGACTAATCTGACCGTCATTCCGGCCCCGTCGGTGACGAATCGCCCCCCGATACGTGTTCTGTTGTTGCGGCGGGTCAACGGAGAGATTGTTTGCCCTATTTTCTGGCGACGAAGAAACACTTCTATACAATCCGGCTGTTTCGCGAGCGCGTCCCGCGTGGCCGCGAGGTGCTGGAACCGCTCCCGTATGAGGAACTGACAAACGGGCGGGCCCTCCGGCGTCGTGCCATCATCTTCGGCGATGTCGATCGGTTGATCATTCCGGCCGCCGAACGGATGAGCCAGAATTTCCGAAACTTCTCCAAGCGCCTTCCTCCTGGCGCTGTGATCAACGATCCGGCGCGCGTTATGGGTCGTTACGAGCTGCTGCGGAGGCTCTACGAGCGGGGAATCAACAGCTTCAATGTGTACCGCTTGTCGGAAGCGCGCGAGCCCGAACGGTTTCCGGTTTTCTTGCGTCGCAACAGCGAACATGGCGGCGCCGCCTCCGACCTGCTGCACGATCGCGCGACGCTGGAGAAGGAGATCGAGCGCATGCTGGCGGCGAATGTGCCGCGCGACGATATCCTGATCGTCGAGTATCTCGATTATCGCAGCCCCGACGGCCGGTTTCGGAAATACGGCACGTTCCGGATCGGTTCGAAGCTCGTCCCGGCGCAGGTCGAGATATCGGACAAATGGGTGATCAAGCTGCCAGCATTGCTCGAGCCTCAAATGATCGAGGAGGAGCTCGCCTATGTGAGCGCGAAGAATCCGCATGCGCCGTTGTTGCGGGACATCTTCGACATGGCGGGGATCGGTTATGGCCGGATGGATTACACGCTGGTCGATGGAAAACCGCAGATCTTCGAGATCAACACGAATCCGGTTATCATCGGTCCGCGGTCCAAGGTTCGCGAGCGGCGCCAGACTTTTCAGAAATTCGTACCGCGGCTGATCACGGGATTTGCCGCGCTGGATCAGTTGGTGAAAAGGCGGCGCCGGCCGCGTTAGAAACATCAGTCTGTTGGGAACCATGCGGTCAACGCATGCACAGGAGGGGTCGATGAAACGTTCGGGATGGAAGCAGATTTTCGGTCGATTTGTCGTGGCGTTGCTGGTCGTCGGTATGGCGATCGGCCTGCCCGGCAGTAAGGCTCAGGCGGACGAGCCGGTGCGCGTCGCTATCGGCGACGTGCCGGGCGCCGACTGGCTGATCATGCTGATCGCGCTCGAACATGCGAAGGTGGCGGGCGTCGATTACGAACTGCTCTGGCTGAACCAGGAAGACACGGTCAACCAGGCGGTGCTGAACGGTCAGGCCGATCTCGGCTCGGGCACGCCCTATACGATCATCCAGAACGTGCCCGACCAGATGCGTTTCCTCTTCCAGAACTACAAAACCCAGTTCTATGCGGTCGCCAACAAGTCGGTGCATCCGGACTGGGCCTCGGCCGATGGCATGCCGATCGCGCTGCACGCTCAGGCCGGCGCGACGACCGTCATGGCCCACCTTGCAGCCCAGGCGAACGGTATCGAGTTCAGCGAGATGGTGTTCCTGCCCGGATCCGAAGTGCGCGCCAACGCACTGCTCGAAGGCACGGTCAATCTCACCTACATCGACGCCACCAACAAAGATCGGGTGCTGGCAACGAAGCCGGACGAGTTCCACATTCTGCCCGCCGGCGACATCAGTGCCAGCGACGAGGCGATGTTCGCCCGGATCGACTGGATCGAAGCCAATCGCGACAAGATCGACATCCTGATCGAGGCATTCCTGCATGTGAATCGCCGCGTCGCGGCCGATCCCTATTACGCCATCGAAGAGCGGGCCCGGCTCGGTCTGATGACCGATCTGCCGCCCGAGGTCGATGCGGCGGTCGCCAAGTACATGATCGAGGGCGCGGCCGACGGCATCTTCCCGACCGATCTCGGCGGCCGGAAAGCGGCGGAACAGGATCTCGTCTTCTTTTCGACCGGCGGTCAGATCACGGGCGATGCATCGAGCCTCAAGGTCGAGGATTTCTGGTTCATCGAGCCGCTCGAAGCCGCGCTCGCCCGGCTCGGCAGCACGGACGTGACCTTCACCGCTCCCTGACCGGCGCGGTCGGATGACCACTTCCGGCCCGCCCTGGCGGGCCCTGTCGCTCGTTGCGGTGCTCGCGGCCTGGGAGGCCGCGGGTCGTCTCGGCCTGTCGCTCGCACTGCCGCCGTTCAGCGAGGTCGTGGCCGCCCTGATCCGGCTCGCCGGCGATGGCAGCCTCGCCGTCGCGATCGGCGAGACGCTGCGGCCGGTTATCGTCGGCACCGTGTTGAGCCTGCTGGCTGGCGTCACCCTCGGCCTCGCGATGGGGCTCAGCCGGGTCTCGGAAGCGATGTTCGTCGGCATCCTGATCTGTCTCGATACCGCGCCGATGGCGGCTCTGGTGCCGTTGATCGCCAGCATCTACGGCGTGGGCTTTGCTGCAAAGATCGCATCCGTCATGCTGCTGGCCGTGCCGATCGTGGCGCTTAACGCCTATCGCGGCATCCACGCGGTAAACCCGGTTCTGCTCGACATGCACCGTTCGTTTGTCGGCAGCCGCTGGCGCGGCATCGTCATGGTCGTGCTGCCGGCGGCCAGCGGCATGCTGGCGGCCGGTATCCGCCTCGGCGTTGCCGGTGCCTTCGTCGGCGCGATCCTTGCGGAACTCCTGATCAGCACCAGCGGCATCGGTGAATTGATCGTATTCAATCGGGCGATCGGCAAGTACGCCGAGATGTATGCGGCGATCGTCGCGTTCGTCATTCTCGCTGCCGGCACGCTCGCGCTGCTGCGCATGATCGAACGAAATGTCCTGCCGGCGGAACGCTGGTCGGGGGCTGCGGTTGCATGAGCAAATCGACATGAGCGCCGGTATCGTCGTTCGCGACGTTCACAAATCCTATGACGGGGCGACCGAGGCGCTGGCGGGCGTCAGTTTCGATGCGCCCGATGGCGCGCTCACCTCGCTGATCGGTCCATCCGGTTGCGGCAAGACAACCCTTCTCAAACTGATCGCCGGGCTGCTCGAGCCGGGTGCGGGCGACATTCTGGTCAATGGCCGGCCGGTTGCCGGGCCGGGCCATGACCGGGCGCTGGTCTTCCAGGATTTCGCGTTGCTGCCTTGGGCGACCGTGCTGCGCAACGTCGGCTACGGGCTCGAGCTGCGCGGCGTCGCGCGCGGCGAGCGCGAGGTAACGGCGCGTCGCCTCGTCGAGCGCGTCGGGCTTGGCGGTTTCGAACATCGTTATCCGCACGAACTGTCCGGGGGCATGAAACAGCGGGTCGGGCTTGCCCGCGCGCTCGCGGTCGAAGCGCCGATCCTCCTGATGGACGAACCGTTCAGCCAGGTCGACGAGCAGACCCGGCGCAAATTCCAGGAAGATCTGCGCGACCTTTTGAGCGGCGAACGGCGGACGGTTCTGTTCGTCACGCACAGCATCGAAGAGGCGGTCTATCTGTCCGACCGGATCGTGCTGATGTCGCCGCGCCCCGGCCGCGTCACCGATGTCATCGATACGGTGCACGATCGCTCGATGGACCCCGACCGGATCCGGCGCGACAGCGCCTATATCGATACGGTCGACCGGATCTGGCACATTCTCCGGAACTATCTCGCATGAAACGCCTCCTGCGCCATGCCGGGTCTGCACTGGGCCTGCTTTTCTGGATCGGCCTGTGGGAACTCGTCGGCCGGTCCGGTCAGATTCGGCTCCTGCCGCCGTTCTCCGATGTCGTCGCTTCGGTCCCCGTTCTGCTCGCCGATCCGGGGTTCGTCGCCGACGTGCGTCAGAGCATCCTTGCACTCGCACTCGGTCTCGTGCTCGCGCTCGCCGCCGGCATTCCCGTCGGCATCCTGATGGCGCGCTCGCGGCCCGTCGACAAGGCAGCCGGCCTCTGGGTCGACATCTTTCTTGCGACGCCGCTCACCGCCCTGGTCCCGGCGCTGATGGTCCTGTTCGGTTTCGGGATGGGGACCGTGATCGCAACGGTCGTGCTGTTCTCGATCTGGGTCATCATTCTCGATACGCGCGCCGGCATATTGCAGGCCCGGCCAAGCCTGGTCGACATGGCGCGCGCATTCGGTGCGAAGCGGCGCGACATCGTGCTGCATATTCTGATTCCAGCGGCCCTGCCCGAAATCCTGGTCGGGTTGCGCCTCGCGGTCATCGCGGGCGTCAAGGGCGTGGTGGTCGGCCAGATCCTGGTTGCCGTGTTCGGCATCGGCAGGCGGCTGATGATCTATTCCCAGAACTTCCTGATGGACCGGTTCTGGGCGCTGATGATCTGCATTCTCTGCTTTGCCTACCTGCTGGTTCTCGTTGTCAGCCTGCTGGAGCGGCAGGTAGCCCACTACGCGCCCCGTCGATAGATCGTCCCGCTAGAGCGTCATCGCGAGCCGCCGCGCCTCATAGAACGCCATGGCTGCGGTCCGCGCGGCAACATTGTCGCCGACGGCATGAACTTCGATGCCGTCTTTCGCCAGCGCCTTGCTCAGTGCGTCGTTCGGCCGGTTCGTCGTCGCCAGCACGAGCGAGTCGAATTCGCGGGTTTCTTCTTCGTTCGACATGAGATTGCGCAATCGCGCGCTGTTGCCCTGCCATGACAGCAGCGCCGTCGCGCAGACCGTTTCGACGCCCCATTCGAGGAACAATCGCCGCGTCTCGTAGTCGGTCTTGCTGTGATCGAGCGCCATTGCCGGCAATTCGGCGGCGGTGACCAGTGTCACCCGGTGGCGCTGTTTGGCGAGATGAAGCGCCGTGCCGCTGGCCGGCCACCAGCCGTTCAGATCGTCGAGCAGCAGCACGTTGGTGCCGGGCACGACGCGCCCCGCCAGCACGTCATGTGCGGAACAAACATTCTCCTGATCGACCCCCGGCAGCCTGGCACGGCCCGGCAGCGCGCGCTGATAGCCGTCCCCCGCCGGTTCCGAACCGGTACACAGCACGACGGCATCGGCGCCGAACCGGCGGATATCGTCGGCCGTGAGTTCGGTTCGGAGCTGGATGCGCACCTGAAGTTTCTCGAGCTGATGCGGGTACCAGTCGCCCACGAGCTGGCTGATCTCGCCACGGAATGGCTGCCCCGCCGCGAGCCGGAACTGGCCGCCCAGTTCGGCGTCACGCTCGGCCAGCGTGACGCGATGGCCGCGCTCGGCGGCGACGCGTGCGACTTCCATGCCCGCGGGACCGCCGCCGACGACGAGAATATGGCGTGGCCTCTCGGCGCACGGCACGACATCGCCGTTCCATTCGAACTCGCGACCCGCCGACGGATTGGCGAGGCACGATACCCAGGTCTCGCGCAACCGTCGGCCGATGCAGAGCTGGTTGCAGGAAATGCACGGCCGCACATCTTCCGGCCGTCCGGCCTTCGCCTTGTTGGCGAGATGCGCATCGGCGATCTGGGCGCGGACCAGGCTCACCATGTCGGCCATGCCCGAGGCGATGACCTTTTCGGCATTGGCCGGCGTCTTGACGCGGGCCTCCGCCGTCACGCGCGCATGCTTGACCGCTTCCTTGTATTTCGCCGCATCGGGCGGGCCGAGCATCATGTCGTACATGAAGGGCGGCACGATCTTGTTGAAGTCGTTCAGATACGAACCGGTGCCGACCGAGAAATAATCGACCAGCCCGCGCGCGTCGAGCCAGGCGGCGACCTCCTGCTTGTCCTCGATGCCAAGCCCGCCTTCCGCCGGTTCTGCGCCCGACACCGTCATGCCGATGATGAAGTCCTCGCCCGCCGCCTTGCGGATGCGCGTGCAGATTTCGGCGGCGAACCGCACGCGATTTTCCAGGCTGCCGCCCCAGCGGTCGTCGCGCCGGTTGGTGATCGGCGACCAGAACTGGTCGATCAGGCAGTTGTAACCGGAAAAGAGATCGACACCGTCGAAGCCGGCGCGCTGCTCGAGCACCGCCTGCGTCACGAAGGACTCGATCATTTCCTCGATCTCGGCTTCGGTCATGGCGTGGCTGCCATGCTGATCGTGAAACGACGGCAGACCCGAGGGCGACCAGTATGGCTCCCAGCTGTGATCCTGATCGCCATGCTGACCGACATGGTAGATCTGGTGAATCATCACCGTGCCGTGGCTATGGCACTCGTCGGTGATTCTCCGGAAATAGGGGATCGTGCTCTCGTCCTGCGTACGAAAATTTGCACGAATCAGAACGCCGGTGCGGTGGGCTGGAACCGGCTCGACGACGATCATCGCAGCACCACCGCGGGCGCGCTCGCGGTAATAGCCGAAGTGACGATCGGACGGCGTGCCGTCGAGACTCATATTGACAGTGTGCGCGCCAAACACGATCCGGTTCTTGAGCGTCTTGTGTCGGAGCGCGATCGGCTCGAACAGATGCGGGAACATGTCGGTCATCTCGGTCTCTGCGGCAGCGGCGTCGATCGCCGATTCTATCGGCCGCGCGGCACGCGGGTCCAGTGAGCGGAGACGAGAAGAGCTGGAAGGGCGGCGACGGGCAAACGATTGGGCCGGACGGTCGGGTCGACCGACGGCTATTGGGCGATCGCGGTGGTCAGCACCTGCCATTCGCTCACCATCCAGCTTCCGATGCCGGAAACCAGGCCGATAATGGTGAACGTGATGAGCCCGATCAGGATCGAGTACTCGATCAGCGATGCGCCGGAGCGGTCGTCATAGAGGGCGCCCATCGCCGAAGCCAAATTCAACATTGTGGCCTTCTCCCCCGCTGCGGCCATCGCGAATGGTGGAAATTAGAAGGAATGCCGCCGCGTCTTGCAAGGGAATCAGCCGTTTTTGCGGCAAATCCCGACCGGGCGCGCTAACCCGATGATACATAACATTTTATTCTAGCGCCGGATGCCTATCCGGCCGGGTCGTAGCCCCATTGCTCAAAGGACCGATGCCAGGCCTGGGCGATCCGATCGCGCAGCGCTGCTTCGAGCGGGACATAGCGGTTCTGCGCATAGCCCCGCAGCTTGTGGCAGTGGTTTTCGAGCGTCGGTTGCAGCGCCTCGAATCCGTCGAGATCCAGATTGCGATAGAGCCCGGCCATCGTCGCGACCGGATCGCGTTCGAGGTCGCTGAACGCGATTTCGACGAGCCGGTCCTTCGGCACGCTCTCGCGCGCGGCGAAATAGGCATCGTGCAGCCGGTTGTAGCGGTCGATGACGAAATCCTCGGGCGCCGGCAGATCCCCGCTCTGCATTTTTGCCAGCGGCAATCCTTCGGTCAGCATATGCAGGTTCGATTGAAACACGCGGTAGGGGTCGCGGTGGATATGCACGAACCGTGCGTCGGGAAAAGTCTCCAGCAGCATGGGAATGCGCGCGGTATGCGGCGGCGATTTCAGTACGATCCGCCGGCCCGCGTAGCGCAAACTGAGCCGGCACACATAGCGCAACAGCTCGCGCTGCCAGCGTTTTCGCTCGCCCGCCTTGACATCGTTGAATTCGAGATAGCGCATGTAATGCGACCAGCGTTGCGGAAAGGAATGGCCCATGTAGGGCGAGCGGCGCGTCAGGATGGCGAGCGCGAATTCGTCTTCCTGCGGAAGATCGATGCCGAGCGGCATGTTGTCGATCAGCCGGGTCTCGGGCACGAAACGCCCCCAGAGCGGCGACTGCCAGGCCTCGGTCACGAGAAATCCGTGCGGCAGCATCGTCTCGAACAGATTCGGTGCGGCGAACTGCGGATCGAGCGCCATCAGGTTGTGCAGGTGGGTCGTGCCGCTGCGCCAGTGCCCTAGAATGAACACAGGCGCCTTGGGCTGCGTGGCCGCGATGGCGCCGCCATAGGCCGTGCGTTCCGCGAGTGCAAAACCCGAATTCAGCAGACTGAGCAGTGTGACGACGGCGGCGCGCGACCAGTATCGCGGGCCCAGCGCGAACCGGTTCTCGACCGCCAGCATGGCCCAGTCGCCAACCGTGAGGCCCATCAGGTTGCTCACCAGCCAGCGGCCAATAAACGCCTGGACGGGGGACATATGCCGGTGCCCCGTTGCATAGGGATCGGCTTCCGTCGCAAGGCGGCGGAGCGTTCGTCGGGTCAGCAGATCGGCATCGATACCCGTCAAAAGCGGCAATCCCTTCCGGAGTGGCCATTCACCCAAGGGATATGGCTCCGGACCAAGGATATTCTACACCATCCGCTGTAATTTTGGCAGGGCAGGTCCGGAAACCAGCCATGCCACGGCGTCATAGCTCGCGGGCGATGGGGAAGGTGGGCGGGGCCACGTCGCCGGCAGTCCGGCCGGCATAGTCGCGGCCGGCCACCTTGGGGATCACCCGCGTTTGGCTCGCGGCCACCTCGCGCCCGACCGATGCCTGGTCGATCGTCGTTACCCGCCGATCGGCGACGCGCTGGACGCCGTCGACGAAAACATCGCGCACCGCCCGGTCGGCAGCGGTGAAGACGAGACATTTCAGGGGATCGTGCGCCGGCATCATCGAAGGCTCGTCGAGATCGACAAGCACCAGATCGGCCTTGGCGCCGACCGCAATGCGGCCGATATCGTCGCGGCCCAGCGCGCGGGCGCCGCCCAGCGTTGCGGCCTCCACGACCGCCGTGGTCGTCGTGTCGTGAGTATTGCCCGCGGCGGTCCGCGCCATGATGCAGGCCAGCCGCATCTCTTCGAGCATGTTATGCGGATGGGCGTCGGTTCCGATCCCGATCGAAACGC
>JBBDMS010000051.1:0-70358 GCA_040878185.1 Dongiaceae bacterium
TCAGGCCCCTCATGCCATCCGGCTTCCTCCAGAAGCGCCTCGGCCTTCTCCGGGTCGTGCGGGTACGCCATCACGCTCTCGGTGTACATCCAGTCGAGCGGATTGACGTTGGTCAGCGCGACGGTCTGCTTGCCGGCAAAAAGCTGTTTGTTGATGCGGTCGCGATCGATCCCATAGAGCAGCGCCTGCCGGACCCTCAGGTCGGACATAATAGGGCTGTCAAAATTGGGCTCGAGATGCTCGAAGAACAGCACCGGCTTGTAGAGCACATGAAAATCGTCGCCGTGGCGCGTCTCGAAGGCAATCGCTTGATCGAGCGCGAGGCCGAGTTCGCCGGAGATCATGTCGATCGAGCCCGACAACAGATTGGCTTCAAGGGCTGCCGTATTCTCGATCGCGATCAGGCGAATACGCTCGAAGGCGGGCGGTTCGCCCCACCAGGTCGGATTGCGTTCGAGCATGATCTCGGCGCCGGGGGTGACCTGCGCGACGCGGTACGGGCCAAACCAGAGCCCGGGATTGGTCGAATCCGTATCGAACAAAGTGCGATGACGGTACTCGCGCGGGTTCTCCTCGAAGATCGCGCGCTCGAGATGGGCCGGCAGTAGGCCGAAATCGTTGAATGCGTTGTAGTTGAAGTCGACGCGATCCTGATGGATCGTAAATGTCTTGTCGTCAATTGCATCGATCGCAAGGATGCGCCGATAGCCTTCGCCCGACACGACGCCGCTCTCTTCATGGCGTCCCACTTCCCAGGTGAACATGACGTCGGCCGTTGTGATTGGCGTACCGTCGCCCCAGGCGGCGTCGGGTTGCAGCGTGAAGGTGACCGCGACGCCCTCGGCGAATTCGCTGCCTTCGGGCAATGGCTCGATCACCGCGCCGCCATTCTCGATGGTCGGCAGCTCGACGCACAGCATGCAGACCAGTTCCCATGCCTGGTCGTAGGTGGTGATCGGGCGTTGCGTGAAGCCGAGCAGATAGGATTTCGCCAGCATGGCCTCGATATTGGGATGCATCGTTGCCGGATATTGCGCGATGCCGATCCGCAGCTCTTCGCGTGCGAGTGCGGGGCCGCAGAACGAGACGGCAAACAGAATGAGGAACAGGCGGGCATAGCGGCACATGCATCTTTGTAGCTTTTTGCGCGCCAACCGGCCAGCGGGACCGCAGGCCGGTGCTGAAGGGACCATTTCGGTCCGAGGGTTCAGACCGGACGGAGACGCCCGTGCCGGGCGAGGATTTCGCAGAGCCGGACCGGATCGATCGCGCGGCAGATCCGTCCGGCCGGTCGAAAGCTGGTCATCGTGCGGGCCGCGAGCATCGCATTGAGAACCGCCTCCTCGACGGCCTCGACCGCCGCGAGATAGAGCGGGTCGAGAATATCGGCGTTCAGATGCCTCGCGGTCAGAAGGTCGGTGTCGAGTTGCGGCAGAGGTTGCGGATCCGCCACGCTGAAGGCGAGGAAGATGTCGCCCGAGTTATTGCCGCCCGGCGTGCCGTGCCGGGCGATGCCCATCGATGCGCGGCGCGCGAGATGCCGCAGACTGAGCGAGGTGAGCGGCGCGTCGGTCGCGAGCACGACGATGATCGATCCGGTTTCCTTCCGGAACATGGGGTCATCGGTCATTTCGCGTCCGACAGGCACGCCGAGCACGGTGAACCAGTCGCGCTGCCCGTGATTGGCCTGGACGAGCGTACCGACGGTGTAACGGTGGCCGCCGAGTTCGACCCGCCGCGACGAGGTTCCGGTGCCGCCCTTGAACTCGTAGCAGATCATGCCGGTGCCGCCGCCGACATTGCCCTCGGCGATCGCGCCGCCGGCGGCACGGTCCAACGCTGCCAGCGCATGTTCGGCGCGGACATGCTGCCCGTTGATGTCGTTGAGCGCGCCATCGTAGGTCTCGGCAACGATGGGCATCGCCCAGAGATGATGCTCGCGGAAGGCGTCGGCATAGAGATCGATCGTCCAGCGCGTCGCCGCGTGATGGACGATGCCGACCGAATGGGTGTTGGTGATGCAGACCGGCCCGATAAAATAGCCGCCGTCGTGGACCCAGTGGCTGCCGGTCATCTCGCCGTTGCCGTTGAGACTGAACTGGCCGGCCCAGACCGGTTGCGGTTCGCGATGCCTGCCGCGCGGCAGAATGGCGGTGACGCCGGTCCGTATTGGGCCGCTGCCGGGCGCGTCGTCGATCAGTGTCGTGTAGCCGACGAGAACGCCCTCGACGTCGGTGATGGCGTTGAGCGGCCCCGGCTCGCCGGGCAAATCGAGCCCGAGCTCTCGCGCGCGCTTTGCCATCAGTCGCGTCGTCTCAGATAGAGGCCGATCGAGGCGACGATCAGCGAAAACAGCACGAGCAGGGTCGCGATGGCGTTGATTTCGGGTTTCACGCCGCGGCGCAGCATGCCGAAAATGAACAAGGGAAGGGTCGTCGAATCCACGCCGGCGATGAAGTAAGTGATGACGAGGTCGTCCATCGAAATGATGAACGCGAGCAGCGCACCGCCGATGATGCCGGGGGCGAGCTGGGGCAGGATCACGCGGCGCATCGTGACCCATTCATTGGCGCCGAGATCGGCCGATGCCTCCTCCAGCGAGCGGTCCATGCCGGCGAGCCGCGCCTGTACGATGATGAACACGTAGCTGCACAGGAACGTGCAGTGGCCGATGATGATGGTCATAAGCCCGAGCTTGAACCCGGCGGTCACGAAAAAGATCAGCAGGCCGATGCCGAGCACGATGTCGGGCATAATCATCGGCATGAACATCAACATGCGGTAGGTGCTTCGCAGCCGGAAGCGATAGCGCGCGAGAGCGAGCGCCGTCGCGGTGCCGATGATGGTGGATATCGTCGTCGTGGTGAGCGCGACGATCGCGCTGTTCTTGACCGCGTTCAGCAGCTCTTCCGTCGAATCGATATAGACCGAATCCGTCAGAAACCCATCGGTATTGATCTCGGTGAGACCGAAGATCTTGCCGTACCAGTCGAAGGTGAACCCCTGCCAGACCATCATGTTGACCGGGTTCGCGTTGAACGAATAGATCACGATCACGACAAGCGGCGCGTAGATGAAGGCGAAGAAGATCACGCCATAGAGCGTGAGCATGCGCCAGCTCCAGCGATTCTGCCGGCGCGGCCGTATCATGTCGGCGGTCTTTGCAGAGGTGTCGGGTATCGGGCTCACGCTCTATCGCTCCGGGCTAGATCGCGAGGCCCTGGTCGCGCTCGGTACGGCGCAGCACCAGCGTGACATAGGCGAAGAGAAGCGCGAGAACGATCGCCATAATGATCATGGCCAGCGCCGCGCCGAACGGCCAGTTCCGCGCATAGAGAAACTGCTGCTCGATCAGATTCCCGATCATCAACACCTTGGCACCGCCGAGGACTTCCGGGATGACGAAGTTTCCGAGTGTCGGGATGAAAACGATGATCGACCCGCCGACGATGCCGGGCAGGGTCATCGGCAATACGACGCGGAGGAAGGTCTGGATGCTCGTGGCGCCGAGATCGTAGCTGGCTTCGAGAAGCGCGCGGTTGAGTTTTTCGACGCTGGCATAGACCGGCAGGAACATGAACGGGATCATCACATAGACCATGCCGGTGATGACCGCGCCTTCGGTGAAAATGATCTCGATCGGAATATCGAGGCCGACCAGCATCAGCACCTGATGCAGTGCGCCGCTGGGCTTGAGAATCATCACCCAGGCATAGAGCCGCACGATGAGGCTCGCGAAGAAGGGCAAGGTAATGAGGAACAGGCAGAATGTTTTCCAGCGACCGGGCAGGCGGCTGACCCAGAAAGCGACCGGATAACAGATGACGAACGTCAGGATGACCGTCGTGATGGCGAGTTTGAAGGAGCGGAAGAAGATCACCAGATAGACCGGATCGAACTCCTCCATGATTCCGTCGGCCCAGCCGAGGATTCGTCCGTAGTTCCAGTGATAGAAGTTCCAGTCGACGCCGCCATAAAGGCCCGGTTCGAGCAGGCTGAAGACCGCCATGATCGCCAGCGGGCCGAGAAAAAAGACGCCGAGGAAAAGCGTGATCGGCCCGAGCAGGCCGAACAGCATGAGGCGTCGACGGGCGGCAATGCTGCCGATCATGGCGCACGCTCCGAAATGACATGGGCGCGCTGCGGCTGATAGTGCAGACGGATCGCAGCGCCGGGTGCGATTTGCGGCAGGCTTTCGCGCTGCGCATCGCGCACCGTCGCCTTGATGATGCGATCGCCCGGCTCGGTGCGAACGATCAGATGATAGTCGGTGCCGAGGAAGACCTCCTGCACGAGGCGTCCCTGCAGGATCGCTGCATTGCCAGGTGCCGCCGCGTTTGCCGGCGCGAGTTCGAAATTCTCCGGTCGCAGCAGCAGCTTGACGCGATCGCCGATCGCACGGCCGCCGGCATCGCCGATCAACACCAGCCCGTCCGGCGTTTCGAACCGTCCCTTGCCGCCATCGATGCTGGCGAGCCGTGCCTCGAACAGATTGCTGTCGCCGAGGAACTCGGCGACGAAACTGGTGGCCGGGCGGTGATAGACCTCGGCGGGCGAACCGACCTGCTGGATGCGGCCGCCATTCAGAACCACGATGCGATCTGACATGGTGAGCGCTTCTTCCTGATCGTGCGTCACATAGACGAATGAAATGCCGAGCTCGCTTTGCAAAGTCTTCAGCTCGAGCTGCATCGCCTGTCGCAGCCGGCGATCGAGCGCTGATAGCGGTTCGTCGAGCAGCAGGATCTTCGGTTCCGCGATGATCGCGCGGGCGAGTGCGACACGCTGCTGTTGCCCGCCGGAAAGCTGTGACGGCTTGCGCCGCTCCATTCCCTCGAGATTGACCAGCGCCAGCGCCTTGGCGATGCGCCGGATGCGTTCCGGCTTCGGGACGCCCGCGACTTCGAGGCTGTAGGCGACGTTGCCGCCGACCGTCATATGCGGGAAGAGGGCGTAGTTCTGAAACACCGTGTTGACCGGGCGGCGATGCGGCGGCACGCCGGCCATCGAGACGCCGCCGATCAGCAGCGACCCGGAATCGAGATCCTCAAACCCGCTGATGCAGCGGAGGAGCGTGGTCTTGCCGCAACCGGAGGGTCCGAGCAGCGTGACGAATTCGTTCTGGCCCACGCCAAGATCGACACCGTCGAGTGCCGCAATGACGGTGCCTTCGGGCGTGCGAAAATGCTTGGTTGCGCCGCGCAGTTCGACCAGGGCTTCAGCCACCGAAATCCCCCACCTGGCTCATCATGCCGAAGCCGCCGTCACGGGCGGCTGCCCGTCGCGGCCTGCGCCGGCCGGCACCTTTGCGGCACCGGCCGGTTCAGACGATCGCGTGATCCGCAGTTTCGTTCCGCTACTACTGGGTACGAACGCGGGTCCAGACCCGATCATACATCTTCAGATCTTCGCCCATATCCTCGAATATCTGCAGCCGGCCCATATCTTCCGCCGGCACGTTGATATTCGGATTGTCGCGGATGTAGTCGGGGGTGAGTTCGCGCGCCGGCACGTTCGCGGTGCCATTCATCTGCTGCGACACGTTGAGCGCGGCGACTTCCGGGCGCAGATAATATTCGAGGAACAGCTTGGCGTTTTCCTTGTTCGGCGCCGAATCCAGGATGCAGATATCTTCCTGGTACATGGTAGCACCCTCGGAGGGGATGACATAGGCCAGCTCTTCGGGATTCTCGAGCACCCAGATGTTGGAGCCGACGAAGAAATGCGCGGCGGCCAGATCGCCCGAAATCACCAGCGGCTGGCTGTCATAGGTGAACGCGGAGATATTGGGTTTCTGCGCGAGCAGAAATTCTTCCGCAAGCTTCAGATCCGCCGGATCGCGACTGTTGACCGACTTGCCGTTCATGATGAGGCCGACGGCGATAGTTTCGCGCATGTCGTCGAGAACCGCGATCTTCTCGCCATAGGTTTCCGGAATGGCGAAGAACTCGGCCCAGGATGTGATCTCAGGCACTTTGGTTTTGTTGTAGAAGATGCCCACCGAACCCCAGGCATAGGGCAGGCACCATTCGCCGTTCGGATCGGTCTTGGCGCGCAAGGATGCGGGATCGATGTTCTCGAAGCCCGGGCTCTGGTTGATGTCCGATTTCCAGAGCAGATCGAGCTGATGCATGATGTCGTGCATATGTACGGACGGAAACACGATGTCGTAGCCCGTTGCACCGGCCTGAATCTTTGCCAGCATCTCTTCGTTCGAGCCGTAGGTATCGAGCGTCACCTTGACGTCGTATTCCTCGCCGAACTGGGTCAGCACTTCGGGGTTGATGTATTCGCCCCAGTTATAGACGTGCAACTCACCGGCGGCCTGTGCCGGGCCGGGGACCGTCGCGCAGACGAAGCCGACAGCCACCGCGGTGAAAGCCAGATTGCGGAGCCACTGGCTCAAGCGGCGTGTGCGGTGATCCATGTTGTCCTCCCTGATTTCTGTTGCGGCATGTTTACCGCACACCGACGAATGACCTCTGCATAGCGGCCGCCGGATAATGCCGACTCTAGGGTCCAAGTGGGTTTTGTCAATTCAAAGGTCACGTCAGTTTGCATTGCGGCATCGACAGGTGTATTTCTAGGCCGATAAACCCATCACCGCGACGGCGGGACCATGCTGAGAGGGCCGACCCAGAGGCAGGTGGCGGAACGCGTTGTCGACCACATCGTCGAACAGCGGCTGGCCGAGGGCGCGCGCATCAACGAGCAGGCGCTGGCCCGCGAGCTCGGCGTGTCGCGCACACCGGTCAGGGCCGTGCTTGCGTATCTGGCCGGGCAAGGCGTGCTCAGGCGGCGGCCGCAGGAGGGCTACTTCCTGGTGCGGCGGCTGGGCTCAGTGCGCGAGGCGGGCGTCGATGCCGCCACGGACGGTCCGGATCTCTACGGGCGCATCATGATGGACCTGCTGATCGGGACGATCGTGGGCACGACCAGCCTGAGTGCATTGCTGCGGCGCTACGACGTATCGCGCGGCGACATGATGGCAACGTTGCGCCGTATGACCCGCGAAGGGCTGGTCGAGCCGGCGGCCGGCCATGGCTGGACGTTCCTGCAGTTCCAGGCGAGCACGATCGAGAAGGGCTATCGGCTTCGCCTTCTCCTCGAACCGGCGGTCCTGCTGGAGCCCGACTATCGCTGCGATGAACGCGTGCTGCACGAACTCCAGCGCGACCATATCGAGGCGATTCGTAGTTTGTCGCGCAAGACTCCGTGGGTCGAGCTGTTCGGCATCGATGCCCGATTCCACGAAACGGTGGCCAGAGGCAGCGGCAACGAACTGGTGGTCGAGACGATCCAGAAGCAGAACCGGATCCGCCGGCTTTGCGAGTATCTGGGCTACGAGCGCCTCGATCGGGTCAAGGCGTCGCTGCAGGAGCATCTTTCTATTCTCGAAAGCCTGCTCGATGGCGATCGTGCCTGGGCGGCGGCGCAACTTCGCCGCCATCTCGAGAAGTCGCTTAAACAGAGCCTCACGCATTACCCGCGCGACATCGCAGCCCTGCGTTCGGGCGCAAGGCGGCTCGACGGCATGGCGATCGACACGCCCGGGCACAAGGCAGCACAGCGATAAGGCTGGCCGGCGCCGGAGCCGCTCGCTAGCATCGCGCCAGCCTCCGGGATGCCGCCATGACCTCACTGCCGGTTCTGACCGATCGCGACGGTGCCGTCGCCCGCGTGACGCTCAATCGCCCCGAGCGGCGCAATGCGCTCGACCGCGGGATGTGGCAAGCGCTCGAAGCGGCGATCGGCGATCTCTCGGCCGATGACGGCGTGCGCTGCGTTCTCGTGACGGGGGCAGGCGATTCATTCGGCGCCGGTGCTGATTTGGCCGAGTTCGAGCGCGAACGCTGGACGCCGGACCAGGCGGAAGCTTATGGCCGCATGATGGTCGCGACCCTCGATGCGATCCTCGAGTGCCCGCATCCGACGATCGCCGCGATCCGCGGCGCCTGCATGGGCGGCGGGCTCGAGATTGCGGTCTGCTGCGATCTGCGCATCGCCGCCGCTTCGGCAAAGTTCGGCGCGCCGATTCAGAAGATCGGTGTCGTCATGCCATGGCCCGAGCTTGCGATGTTCGTCGAGCTGATTGGTCGTGCGGCAACGCTCGAGATGCTGCTCGAAGGGCGGGTCTGGTCGGCGGACGAGGCGATGGCGAAGGGGGTGGTCACGCGAACAGTTGCCGATACCGCGTTCGACGACGAAATCGCGCAGGCGGTTGCGCGCGTCGCCTCCGGAGCGCCTTTGTCGCATCGCCTGCATAAGCGCATGGTGCGACGGCTCGGCGATCCTCGGCCGCTCGATCCTGCGGAATTCCGCGAAGCGTACGATGCGGTATCGTCCGACGATTATCGCGAGGGCATCCGGGCCTTCCTCGAAAAGCGCAAACCGGGTTTTCATGGCCGGTAGCGCGGGCGGGATAAAGGGAACGACCTCATGACCGGAGCAATGATCTGCGCGCCGCAACCCGAGGCGGTCGAAGCCGGCGCACGCGTGCTGATGGCGGGCGGCAACGCGATCGACGCGGCGATCGCCTGCGCCTTTGTACAGGGCGTGGTCGATCCGCTGATGTGCGGCATCGCCGGGTTCGGCAGCTGCCAGGTCTATATGCCGGCCGAGAAGGTTCATGCCTTCGTCGATTTTCACGGCCGCGTACCCGCCGCTGCGACGCCGGACATGTGGGCGCATCTGGTCGAAGGTGAAACGCGCGACGGATTCGGGTTCGTCGTCAAAGGCGCGGTCAACGATGTCGGCTATCAGTCGATCACCACGCCGGGCAGCCTCGCCGGTTACAGCGAAGCGCATACGCACTATGGCCGCCTGCCGTGGAAAGATGTGGTTGCCCCGGCGATCGCGCAAGCCTCGAACGGCTTTCAGGTTTCGCCCGACGTCTATCATTACTGGACGTCGCTCGACGAGCCGGGCCGCGTCTCGGTGCTCGACCGGCTGCGTTTCACCGCGCCGTCGCGGGCCATCTACACGCAGGAAGACGGCGCGCCGAAGCCGATCGGCACGCTGGTGAAAAATTCCGACATGGCGCGCACCTTGAGCCGCATCGCGGCGGAGGGCGCCGAGGTTTTCTATCGGGGCGCCATTGCCGAGGCGATCGCGGCCGACATGCGGGCGCATGGCGGGCTGCTGTCGCTTCAGGATCTGCACGATTATCGCAACATGCCGGCGGCCCCTTTGCACGGCAGTTATCGCGGCTTCGACATCTTCACCAACCGGCCGCCGGGCGGCGGCATCATGCTGATCGAGATGCTTAACATTCTGGAGGGCTTCGATCTCGCATCGCTCGGTCATAACTCCGCTGACTATATCCGCATCGTCGCCGAGGCGATGAAACGCGCGACCGCTGACAAGGATGCCCATGTCGGCGATCCGTTGTTCGTCGACGTGCCGGTCGAACGTCTTACGGACAAGGACTATGCGGCCGAACAGGCAGAGCAGATCCGCGCCGGCCGCAAGGCGAGCGTGACGCGGCTGGGCCAGAGCGAAAGCCCCGTCACCACGCATATCTCGGTGATCGACGGTGACGGCAACATCGTCTCGATGACGCATTCGCTCGGCATGATGTCCGGCGTCGTCACCGAAGGGCTCGGGTTCATGTACAACGGCTGCATGGGCGTGTTCGATCCGCGCCCGGGCCGGCCCGGTTCGATCGCCCCGGGCAAGGCTCGCTTCAGCTCGATCTGCCCGACGATCGTCTTCCGCGACGGCAAACCGGTATTGATCCTCGGTGCGCCGGGCGGCACGCACATCGCGATGGGCGTGCTGCAGGTGATGCTGAACGTGCTTGACTTCGACATGCCGGTGCTCGATGCGGTGATCGCACCGCGCTTTTGCGCAACGAGCGACACGATCGACATCACGGCGCGGATCCCGACCTATGTGTCGGACAGACTGATCGAGGCCGGTTATCCAATCTGGCGCAGCCCGATGAGCTACGACATCGCCGGCGTGCACGCGATCCGCATCGCCGTGGACGGCACGCCCAGCGGTGCTGCCGATCCCGCCTATGGAGGCGGGATGGCGCTCGCCGTGTAGGGTTGCTTACTCGTCGATTTCGGATACCCGATCGATCCGGCACTGGTAGCAATTATACGAACCGGACCGCACGTGCAGGTAGGCGATGTTGCTCCTGCCCAACAGGTTCTCGGCGTGCTCGTCCATTTCAGACGGGGCGGCGATGGCGCCGCTGCCATAGACGATGCGGTGGTCAGGGCCGTAGCCGCGAATCATATAGGCGCGCCGCTGGAGAAACATCGCCGGCATGCCGGCTGCGGCTTCGTGGCGAGGGCAGGAATCGGCATGAAGAAATATCGGGCCGAGTTCGGCGTAAGGCTGCGCCGTGGGGAATGGGCGGTGTGCGAGCACCAGCATCGGCGCGCCAGCCTCGATATCCTTAAGGCAGTGGCGACACGGATTGCCGTTGCCATCGGAAACGTGGCGCTCTGGCGCCTGGCCATTGGCATCGGGTGTGCCGGCCTGCAGCGCGCGAACGAGATCGGTGCGCAAGGCTTGGTAGCGAACAGACATGGTCGGGCTCCTATCGAAAATTTATGGCGACAGGAAACCTCATGTGCCGCGAGGTCGCTATCCGATCCTTGCGCCGCGGCGATATTCAGATCGGATCGTTATTGCATCGGCTGCCAGTGCGCGCGAACCTCGCCGTCGTCGACGTTCTTGTAGACACCGTGCTCGAGATAGATCGCCCGGCACGCGCCGCTGCCGAGATCGGGATAGTCGAAGCAGGCCTGCTCGGCCTCGGTTGCGCCAGTTGCCGGACCATTGCCATTTGCTGCTGCCCTCGACCGGGCCGCCGACCCCGACGATGTTGCCGTCCGCCATGTAATGCTCGGTGAAATAGAACCAGTCGCTGCCGTCGAATGCCCAGCCTTGGACCTTCACGTCGGTCAGCGCCGTGGCGAGATCGTCGCCGGTCAACAGGATGGCGTCTGGACCGAGCTCTTTCTCGCCATCCGCCAGTGCGGGCGCGCCGGCAGCGGCCATGGCCAGCAGCATCGCCGCGCCGAACATGACCTGTTTCCTCATGGAGGGGTCTCCGGGTTGGGGCGACAGGCGTGAATTCTTGCCCGAAACGGGGTGGCGGCGAAAGTCAGGCAACGATAGCGGTCGACCGCGTTCTCTCGATCGGCAGGGTCCGTGATATAAGGGCACCGGGCCTTGAGGAATTTTCTGATGGCGCGAAGCACGGTGATCGTGGCCCCGCGGGAGCGGTTCTCCTCGGTCGTGGAATCCCTCGAATCGCTGTTCGCGACGGTGCCGGCGACGGTGCCGGTCGTCGTCGTCGAAGGCTGTTCGCCCGCACCCGTGCGGGCGGCGCTAACGGCGCTGCAGGCCCGGCGTCCCTTCGATCTCGTATCGCTCGACTGGTATGTAACGCCGCACGAAGCGCGCAACATCGCCTTCGAGCGTGTCGAAACCGAGTTCGTGGTCTTCGCCGACAACGACATGATCTACGAACCGAACTGGCTCGATCATCTCGAAGCCAATGCCGATCGCAACCGGGCGGATGCGGTGGCGCCGCTGATCTGCATCGGCCCGCCCATGGCAACCAAGGCGCATCATGCCGGCGGCACGCTGATCGTCGAAGACGGCAAGAAGCGGCCGCAGATTTCCGAAAAACACCGGCACATGAACGATCCGATCGAAAGTGTTACGGCGGCGACCGCGCCCGAAACGAACGAGGTCACCGAGTTTCATTGTTTTCTCGCGCGCACCGAATTCGTGCGCGGGCTCGGGCCGCTCGACGAACGGCTGATCACGCGCGAGCAGATGGATTTCGCGCTGCGCACCGCGCTGGCCGGTGGGAAGATCACCTTCGAGCGCCAGGCGATCGTCACCTACGCCGCCAAGACTGCGGTCGATCTCGAGGATCTGCCCTATTATCTGTTTCGCTGGTCGCACCGGCTCGCGGCGCAGTCGGTGCGCGCGTTCCAGCAAGTCTGGGGCGTCGAACTCGACGAGCACAATATTCTGCGGCTGTGGATCGAGCGGCATCGGCTGCGTGCAATGATGAGCGCATTTCCCAAGGAGCTGAAGAAACTCGGCAAGGACGAGTTCGAGGCGAGCTTCGCACCGAAGATCGAACAGGCATTGACCGATGCGGCCTTCGCGACCCGCGACAAAGCGCGCAAGCTGCGTGTACCGCCGCCGCCGAATCCAACCGCGATCGTGGCCTATCTCGCGACCAAGCGTCAGGCACCGGCCTCGGGCGTTGTGCCGACGGCGGTGACAAACCCGGTGCGCGTGCCGCAGGCGGGCGATGCGCTTCGCATCCTGCCGAACCCGGAATGGCGCGAGCGCCCGATGCTGGTCGCCGGCATGGCGACCATGCCCAGCCGCCAGGCGACCGTGCGGGTTGCGATGGCGTCCATTCTTTCCCAGGTCGACCGGCTGTTCCTGTTTCTCGACCGGTTCGAGGGCGAAGTCGATATCCGCCATCCCAAGATCGTGGTGCTGCGCTCGCAGGAATTCGGCGATCTGCGCGCCAACGGCAAGCTGCTCGGCCTCACCATGTGCAGCGGTCCGACGCGCTATTTCACGGTCGACGACGATATCCGATATCCCCCGGACTATGTCACGCGCATGAATGCCCAGCTCGATGCCCTGCCGCGCGAGACGGTCCTCGGCGTGCATGGCAGTCGGCTCCGGCCGCCCGTGCGCTCCTATCGCGACGATCGGGAATCGCTGCATCGGTCGATGCTGCGTGCGGAGCACGAGCCGGTCGACGTGATCGGCACCGACAGCGCGGCCTTCGACATGCGGGCACTCAATTTCGATGTGCGACGCTGGGACAGCGTCAACATGGTCGATCTCAATTTCGCGATCGAATGCGCGAAGCGGGGTCTGCAGCGCCTTCTGGCGACGCGCAAGCGCTACTGGGTCGAGGCGCTGTCGGAAAACCAGCCCGACAGCATCTATGCAAAACTGAAGCAGGATGATTCGCACCAGACCGTCCTCGCCAACGCATTGCTCAAACTCGGACCGCCCGCGGCAACGCTGCCGAGAGTTGACGGCGAACGCAGCGACGATGCGGCCGTGGCGTCATAGCGGCATCATAGAAGCCAAACATAGGGGAGTATCAGATGGCCCATCATTATTCGGGCATGCAGGCCTGCTGCGCAGCGCCGACCGGTCCGGTCGATCGCCGCCGATTCATGGGCCTGTCGATCGTCGCCGCTGCGACCGGACTGAGCCTCGCCGGGCAGCCGCGGCCGGCCAGCGCCAGTGGCACTGCCAAGGCCCTGCTGCTCAGCTGCATGGATTATCGCCTGATCGACGATCTGGTGCGATTCATGGACGGACAGGGGCTGCAAAACCAGTACGATCACGTCATCCTCGCCGGCGCTTCCCTCGGTGTGGTGAGCGAAGGCTTCAGCGACTGGCACCTGACCTTCTGGCAGCATCTCGACGTTGCGATCGAATTGCATCACATCGAGACAGTCATCGTCATCGACCATCGCGATTGCGGTGCCTACCGAATTGCACTCGGTGCCGATCCGGCTCCAAGCCCGGAAAAGGAATACCAGCAGCACCGCAACATCATGCTTGATTTTGCAATGCAGCTTCGGGAACGTCATCCCACGCTAGGCCTCGAGACGTATCTGATGGCACTCGATGGCAGCGTGGAGCCCGTTGAGCTGAGTTAGGTCGCGTTACTCCGGCGCAGTTTTTCCGCCGAGCCGGAACGAGCGTAAACCGAACCACACGACAATCAGGCGGGTCGCAACGACGAATAGCAAGGTGCCGAGGATCGAGGCGACGACGATCCAGGGTTGATGCTCGTTCGCATCGGCGATCTGCAGCCCCACCAGATACAGCAGGCCGCCCGCGATCGCGATCTCTTCATAGGGCTCGCCCTGGAAGGTGCGCGGTTCGCGGCCCGTAACCACGTCGAGCAACATACCGCCGCCGGCGCAGGTCAGCGCGGCGCAGAACGGCACCCAGATCCAGTGCAGATCGGCGAGGATGGCGACCGTGGCGCCGACCATCGCGTAGGCGGCCATGCCGATCGCGTCGAACACGGTGCGCGCCTTGTCGAACTCCTTCGAGGCCGTCGCATGGCCGCTCGTGAACCGCGAAACGACTGTGCCGACGATCAGCACCGCCAGAATGATATGGATGTAGACGGGATCCTGAAAGATGAACGGCGTGCGGCCGATCAGCAGGTCGCGCAACGTGCCGCCGCCTGCAGCCGGCAACAATGTGAGTATGAAAGCGCCCCACAGATCGTAGCGGCGTTGCTGGGCGCGCATGAAGCCGGCGAGGCCGAACGCGGCGGCGCCCATCAGTTCGAGCGCCAGGAACCATTTCGTTTCGACCGCTTCGATCAGCCGGTAGCGTGTTGCATCCGATAATGTAAGCAGCGTGTCCTCGGCAAAACCCGCCTCGTACCAGAGCGCATGGGTCCAGGCGCCGGCAGCCGCCTGTTGCACGGCCGTGCGGTCGCGCTCGCGTGCCGCGATAACGGCGATCGACTGGTCGAAGCTGGCGAGATCCAGATGGCCGACATGCTGGCCGGTCCCGATCAGCGCAAGCACAGATTCCAGCATGCGCTGCTGATGGCCGGGTGCGAGCTGCGGCGTGACCGCCATCGTGATCGCGAATGTCTCTTCCGGATTGTCGCGTGCTTCGGCCCAGCCTTTGATGCTGGCGCGCAGGAAACGAATCAGCACATCGCGCTTCGCGGGATCCTCGAGGCTGGAGCGAAGCACGTAAAACCCGTCTTCGAGAAACCCGAGATTTTCGTCGCCCAGCCGTTCGACCATGAGATCGGCCGGCGTCAGTCCGGCGCCGAGGATCGTCCAGTATTCGTTGTAGGTCATCGCCGTTGCGCAGGCGACCTTGCCCTCGATCAGATCGGCACCGTTTGGGCGCTGCTGGACGATCTCGACCTGCTGCAGATCGATCCCGACCTGCGAAAGCCAGAAACGCAGGTTGAGTTCGTCGCCGACATTCCACACGCCGATCCGTTTGCCCGCGACGTCTTCGGGGCGCCGGACACCGGCATCGCGCCGGCAGACGATCATGGTGCCGGACTTCTGGAAAACCTGCCCGATATTGACCAGATCGATGCCGCGCTTGCGCGCCTCGATCACGCCGGGCAGCCAGTTGAGTGCAACATCCGCCTCACCGGTCTCAAGGGACGTTAGCGGGTGAATGCCGCTGCCGCCTTCGAGCCATTCGACGTCGAGCCCTTCGCGTTCGTAGAAATCCTTGGCGTCGGCGACATAGAGCCCGGCGAATTGCGCCTGATGATACCACATGAGTTTGACGCGGATCGGATCGAGGACGGTGGCTGATCCATTGTCGGATGTGCCATCCGCTGCCGTTCCACTCGGCACGGCATCGTCCTGCGCGAGCGCCGGTGCAACGAAATTGCCGATCGCGATGCCGAGCAACAGCGGCATGGCGATCGCAAGCGATCGGATGGCGGATGTCTGTCGCAACGCCTTGTCCCCCGGCCGGCGATTCGTCGCCGGCATCCTAGTACGAAAACCGCGGGTGTCGGCGGCTCGCGGCGCCCCGTTGAGGGGCGGGACCGATCGGCTCCTCCCGGCTTCCCGGGGTCGCCCGCCGGCCGCCGGCATTCCGACCCGCTTGCCAACTCGCTTGACAGTCCGGCTGGCCACTGACTAGAACATATCAGGAACAAACATCATAAACCCAGCAAGACGGAGCCGGCATCATGGACGGTCAGGGGAGCGATTTCCCCGAAGATTCAGACCTCGCGGTGTCCGCTGCCGATACCCCCGGCACGGATCAACCTCCCGCCGCGAGCGCGGATCATTCCAGCCACGATGTCGGCCATCCGGGCCGGGCTGACGAGCGCATTGCTTCGCTTCGGGCGCTCGTCGGACGGCTCGCGCCAGGCGCGGTCGGGGCCGGCAGCCGGATCCCCCTCGGGCTCGACGCCCTCGACCGCGCACTTGGCGGCGGTTTGCCGCGTGCCGCCCTGCATGTCGTGGCGCCGGGCGACGGAAGTGCTGCCGCGACCGGTTTTGCGACCTTCCTGCTCGCCCGCCTGCAACGCGGCAGCGACGGACCGGCCTTCTGGCTGCCGGCGCGGCCGGACCTCTATGGCCCGGGTCTCGCCCGGCTCGGGCTCGATACCGGCCGGCTGATCCTGGTCGAGACCGCGCGGCCGGCCGACCGGCTCTGGGCCTTCGAGGAGGCGCTGCGCACAGCCGGGCTGGCCGGCGTTGTTGTCGAACTCGATCGCATCGAACCCAAATCGGCGCGCCGGCTGCAGCTCGCGGCCGAGGCCGGCGGCACGACCGGCATCGTCCTGCAGACCGGCAATCGCAGCGCCATCCCCGGTGCGATGACCGGCTGGTCGGTTGCCGCTTTGCCGGGCACGCGCGATCGCAACGGATTTCCCGACGGCTTCGCGACGCCGCGCTGGCGGCTCGCGCTGCAACGCAGCCGCATCGGACAGAACGGACAATGGGACGTGGAGGCGAGACATGACGCAGCGACGGATCGTATCGCTCTGGCTGCCGCGTTTCGCGACCGCGCGCCTGCTCCGGTCATGGCCGGCTGACGAACCGGCGCAAACGCGCGCGCGCAGACCGGTCAGGGAACGACGCGCGGGCTATCGGCAGCCGCCGCTGGTCACCGCGCGGGTGGAAGCCGGCCGGGCGCTGGTCGCGATGGCCGATGCGCGCGCCGGTAGTGCCGGCATTCTGCCCGGGATGACGCTCGCCGATGCGCGCGCGCTGCTGCCCGATCTTGTCGTGCGACCGGCCGATCCGGCGGGCGATGCCGCCATGCTGGCGAAGCTCGCCGACTGGTGCGGGCGTTACACGCCCTGGACCGCAAGCGAAGGCGAGGAGGGCATCTGGCTCGACATCACCGGCTCCGCGCATCTCGCCGGCGGCGAAGCGGCCTTGATCGCCGATCTGGTGTTTCATCTCGAGAAATTCGGTTTTGCGAGCGAGGCGGGTTGCGCCGACACGCCGGGTGCGGCCTGGGCGGCGGCGCGCTTCCTTGCGGTGGCGCAACGTCCGGCGAGTGGCGGTATCGCCATCCTGCCGCCCGGGGATCAGCGCGTGGCACTCGCACCGCTGCCGGTCGCCGCATTGCGGATCGGTGCCGCCGATGCGGCAGAACTCGACCGGCTCGGCTTGCGTCGCATCGACGATCTTTATCCGCTGCCGCGCGCCGCGCTCGCCCGTCGCTTCGGCGAGAGCGTCGGGCGGCGGCTCGACCAGGCGCTCGGCCGCTGCGACGAACCGCTGAGCCCGCGTCGGCCGGTGCCGCGCCATCTGGTGCGGCTTGCTTTCCCCGAGCCGGTCATCGAACAGCCGGCGATCGTGGCCGCTCTGGCGCGCCTGCTGCCGCCGCTCTGCCGCGGGCTCGAAGCCGAGGGGCTGGGCGCAAGGCGTCTCGTTCTCGCCTTCTACCGGGTCGACGGCACGATGCGCGAAGTATCCATCGGCACGGCACGGCCGAACCGCGATCCCGATACGCTGCTGCGTCTGTTTGCACCCCAGATCGAGCAGATCGATTCCGGGTTCGGGATCGAGACGGTCACGCTGGCGGCCAGCATCGCCGAACCGCTGAGCGCGCTGCAGATGGTGATCGGGCGGGCCCGCCTTGACCCGCAATCGAACCGTCCCGCCGCGGCCATTGTCGCGGGCATCGAGGCGCCGCCGGCCTCGTCATTCGCTTCATCTTCTGATTCAGGAGGTCTTTCTAACCTGCTGGACAGGCTTGGAAATCGTATCGGATTTGAGCAGCTCCGCCGGCTGGCGCCGCGCGAGAGCCATAACGCCGAGAGAGCGCAGCAGCGGGTCGCCATCCATGCGCCGGCGGCGATGCCGGGCTGGTGGCGCGACCACCCGCGGCCGCTGCGGCTGTTCGATCAGCCGATGCCGGTTTCGGTCAGCGTCGATCCTGACGGCGAACCGGTCGCGCTGCATCGGGGCGAAAGCGCGAAACCCATCGCCGCGGTGGAAGGGCCCGAGCGCATCGCTCCTGAATGGTGGCGCCCGGCTGTGGAGGGCGCCAATGGGGGCAATCGTCCGCCGCGCGATTACTGGCGCATCGAGGACGAGGATGGCGGACGCTTCTGGCTCTGCCGCGAGCAGGGCGGCGAGGCGCGCTGGCTGCTGCACGGGCTGTTTGCCTGATCGTAGCGATGCCGGGTCCCGCCTATGCCGAGCTCGCCTGCATCAGCAATTTCAGCTTCCTGCGCGGCGCCTCGCACCCCGAAGAGCTGATAGAGCAGGCGCAGGAACTCGGGCTTAAGGCACTCGCGCTCGCCGACATCAACAGTTTCGCAGGCGTGGTGAGGGCGCATCAGCAGGCACGCGAGACCGGCTTCGCCTTCATTCCCGCCGTACGGCTCGAACTCGACGACAAGGCGAGGGTGATCGCGCTGCCGACCGACCGCGCCGCCTACGGGCGGCTCTCGCGCCTGATCACGCTCGGCCGCCGTCGCGCGCCCAAGGGCGAATGTATTCTCGGTTTCACCGATATGCTGGCCCATGGCGCGGGGCAGATCTTCATCGTTCTGTCCCTGCCGCCTCCCGGGGAAAAGGTGGCGCCCGACAGCGTCGATGCCGATCGCCTGCGCGCGCTGGCCGAGAGTTTCCCCGGCAATGTGTATTTGGCCGCCTGGCATCGTCTGCAGGGCGACGATCGCCGCCGCATCGCCGCGCGGGCAACGCTGGCGAGCGAGACTGGTGCGCCGCTGGTGGCGGTCAACGAGGCGCTCTATCACGTGCCCGAGCGGCGCGAACTGCACGACCTCGTCACCTGCATCCGCGAGCATGTCACCATCGATACGGCGGGCCACCGGTTGCAGGCGAACGCCGAACGGCATCTCAAGGGTCCCGCGGAGATGGCGCGGCTGTTCGCGGATCATCCCCACGCGCTGGCGCACAGCATCGAGATCGCGGAGCGCTGCCGCTTTAGTCTCGACGAGTTGCGCTATGAATATCCGAAGGAGCTCATGCGGGAAGGCCGCACGCCGCAGCAGGAACTCGAACATCTGACTGCGCTCGGTGCGCGCGATCGCTATCCGCAGGGCGTGCCCGAGAAGGTCGCGCAAACCATCGCGCACGAACTCAGACTGATCGGGACGCTCGGCTACGCGCCCTATTTTCTCACCGTGCACGATCTCGTCGCCTTTGCCCGCAAGGAAGGCATCCTCTGCCAGGGGCGCGGCTCGGCGGCCAATTCTGCGGTCTGCTATTGCCTCGGTGTCACCTCGATCGACCCCGCGCATCACGATCTCCTGTTCGAGCGTTTCGTCAGCGCGTCGCGCAACGAACCGCCCGACATCGATGTCGATTTCGAACATGAGCGGCGCGAGGAGGTGATCCAGCATGTCTACGATAAATACGGCCGCGATCGTGCCGGGCTCGCCGCCACGGTGATCTGCTATCGCAGCCGCTCGGCGATCCGCGAGACCGGCAAGGCGATGGGCCTGTCGCTCGATCTGGTCGACCGGCTTGCCGGCCAGATCTGGGGCTGGAGCGAGGAGGGCATGGCCGAGGCGCGGGTGCGCGAACTCGGGCTCGACCCGACGGAACGGCGCATGGCGCAGACGATCGCGCGCACCCGGGAGCTGATCGGCGCGCCGCGCCATCTTTCGCAGCATGTCGGCGGTTTCGTCATGACCGAGGGACCGCTCTCCGAACTGGTGCCGATCGAAAACGCGGCGATGGAAGGGCGCACCGTCATCGAGTGGGACAAGGACGACCTCGATGCGCTCGGCATGCTCAAGGTCGATATCCTGGCTCTCGGCATGCTGACCTGCCTTGGCAAGGGTTTCGAACTGATCCGCCGGCATTGGGGCAAGGCCTTCACGCTGGCCTCCGTGCCGGAAGACGACGACGAGGTCTACGACATGCTTTGCCGGGCGGATTCGCTCGGCGTCTTCCAGGTCGAAAGCCGTGCGCAGATGGCGATGCTGCCGCGCCTCAAGCCCAGAAATTTCTACGATCTCGTCATCGAGGTCGCGATCGTTCGGCCGGGGCCCATCCAGGGCGACATGGTGCATCCTTATCTGCGGCGGCGAAATCGCGAGGAGGCGGTGAGCTTTCCCTCGAAGGAACTTGAGAACGTACTCGGCAAGACGCTGGGCGTGCCGCTGTTCCAGGAACAGGCGATGCGGATCGCCATCGTCGCGGCCGGATTCACGCCGGACGAGGCCGAGGGGCTGCGCCGGGCGATGGCCACCTTCCGCCATGCCGGCACGATTCATACGTTCAGGGACAAACTGATCGACGGCATGGTCGCGAACAATTACGAACGCGAATTCGCCGAGCGCTGCTTCCGGCAGATCGAGGGATTCGGCGATTACGGATTTCCGGAAAGCCATGCGGCGAGCTTCGCGCTGCTGGTCTATGTCTCGGCCTGGATGAAATGGCGCTATCCGGCGGTCTTCGCCTGCGCGCTGCTGAACAGCCAGCCGTTGGGATTCTACGCGCCGGCACAGATTGTGCGCGATGCAATCGAGCATGGCGTTCTCGTACGCGAGGCCGACATTAATCGCAGCGACTGGGATTCGACGCTCGAACCGGAGTCCGGCGCGGTCGGCGGCTATGCGCTGCGGCTCGGCCTGCGACAGATCAAAGGCGTGAACGAAGCGGCCGCAGCGCGGCTGGTTGCGGCGCGCGGCAACGGTTACGACGATCCGCTTGCGCTGCGTCGCCGCGCCGGTCTCGACAGCGGCGTGCTGGAGCGGCTCGCGCGGGCCGATGCGTTCCGCTCGATCGGGCTCGAGCGGCGTGAAGCCTTGTGGGCTGTAAAAGGATTGCCGGCGGCCCCGCTGCCGTTATTCGCCGCGGTCGGCGAGGCGGATGAAGGGCCGGAAGCGCTGATCCTGCTGCCGGCCCCTTCCGCCGGCGAAGATGTGTCGCTGGATTACGCGACATTGCGCATGACGCTGCGGCAGCATCCGATGGCACTGCTGCGGCCGGCGATGGAAGATCGCGGCTATCGTCAGACGATGCGGCTGGTCGGTATCGGCAGCGAGCGCCGCGTGCGCGTAGCAGGGATCGTGCTGGTGCGGCAGCGGCCGGGGACGGCGAGTGGCGTCATCTTCGCCACGCTGGAAGACGAAACCGGCATCGCCAATATCGTCATCTGGCCAAAGATCTTCGAACGGTTCCGGCCGATCGTGCTCGGCGCAAAACTTCTGGGCGTCGACGGGCGACTGCAGCGCGAGGGACGGGTGATCCATGTGATCGCCGACCGGTTGATCGATCTGTCATCCGATCTGGTTGCGCTGGCGGCCGGCGGACCTGTCCTGCCTCCCGCGCTTGCACGGGCCGACGAGGTCGTGCGGCCCGGCCGCGAGCCCGATTACCGCTCGCGCGATTTCCATTGAAGCCGGGCGCTCAGAAGCACCGCATCGAGCGCACGACCTCGCGACCGTCGGCATAGCGAAGCTGCGTTTCGAACACGACTTCGCAGCGTGTGACCGACCTCGGCAACGCGCGCGTCAGCGTCACCAGCGTGTTCGCGTAGTGGCAGGTGATCCAGTAACCGCGCCCCTCGTTGGCGACGAGTTCCCAGGCGATCGATGCGGTATCGTCGTCTTCGCTTTCCTCGTCGTGAATGAGTTGCACCAGCTCCTCCGGCGGGCCGTCATAGACCGCGAGATTGACCAGTTCGCTCGGCCAGGGTTCGGCGCCCTCGACCCATTCGTTCTGCGGTTCGCGCAGTTCCTGCATGACTTCGATCTCGGCCGGGCAGTTTACTTCCGCGCCCTCGGCCTGACCGCTTGCGGGCCAGGAAAGGGCTGCCATTCCCATCAGGACGCCCAACGGCAACCCCGCCACAACCCGAGCCATGATCCGAACGCACATCGACAGCGCCTCCCTTTGTCATACCGGCATCATCATGTCCGAACGCAAGCGAAAATAGCAATCCGGCCTTCGATGTTGCGGCGCCGGCCGGCACACAGCCAGTTCAGGTGACAGGAAAGACCGGCCGGGCTAGACAATGGGACCCATGATCTTCTGCGATCCATTGTCGCCGCCCGACCCGCTGCGTGCCCGTATCCGGGCCTTGCACCGGGCCGACGAGACGCGCTGCGTCGAGGCGCTGATCGAAATGGCCGCGCTGCCACCCGAGACGCTCGATCGCATTGCCGAACGGGCTCGCGCCTTCGTGCGCGAAGTGCGCGAGAAGCGGCTCGGCCATGGCGGCATCGATGCGTTCATGCACGAGTACGCGCTCTCGAGCCGCGAAGGCGTGGTGCTGATGTGTCTCGCAGAGGCACTGCTGCGCGTGCCGGATGCCGATACCGCCGATCGGCTGATCCGCGACAAGCTCGAGGATGTCGACTGGCGGCACCATGTCGGATCCAGTGAATCGCTCTTCGTCAATGCCTCGACCTGGGCGCTCATGCTCACCGGCCGCATCATGCGGCTCGATCGCGACGACGGGGGCGATCTCGGTGCCGTCCTGGGGCGCCTGCTGTCGCGTTCGGGTGAGCCGATCATACGCCAGGCGGTCACGCAGGCGATGCGCATTCTCGGCCGGCAATTCGTAATGGGCCGAACGATCGACGAGGCGCTCGACCGCGCAAAGCGGCTCGAGGCCAAAGGTTTTCGATATTCCTACGACATGCTGGGCGAAGCGGCGCGCACCATGGGCGATGCCGATCGCTACATGATCTCCTATGAAAACGCGATTGCATCCATCGGTGCGGCGTCGCCCGACCTCGGCCCGATCGAGAGCCCCGGCATTTCGGTCAAGCTCTCGGCGCTGCATCCGCGCTACGAGTTCGCGCAGCGCCATCGCGCCTTGAGTGAGCTGGTGCCGCGCCTGCTGGCCCTGGCGAAACAGGCGAAGAACGCGAATATCGGTTTCACCATCGACGCCGAGGAAGCCGACCGGCTCGATCTGTCGCTCGACGTCATCGAGGCGGTTGCCATCGACCCGTCGCTGGCGGGCTGGGACGGTTTCGGCCTTGCGATGCAGGCCTATCAGAAACGCGCGCCGGCGCTGATCGACTGGCTCGCCGATCTGTCGCGGCGCAGCAAACGCCGGCTCATGGTGCGGCTAGTCAAGGGCGCCTACTGGGATACCGAAATCAAACTCGCGCAGGAGCGCGGGCTCGAAGGCTATCCGGTCTATACGCGGAAGGTGTCGACCGACGTCTCGTTCATCGCCTGCGCGAAGAAACTGCTCGCCGAACCGGACGCCTTCTATCCGCAGTTTGCGACCCATAACGCGCACACGCTCGCCACAGTTCTGGAACTGGCCGGCAATCGCCATGACTTCGAGTTCCAGCGGCTGCATGGCATGGGCGATGCGCTCTACGAAGAGGTGGCGCCGCCGGAGCGGCTCGGCTGCGCGGTACGCATCTATGCGCCGGTCGGCAGCCATGAGGACCTTCTGGCCTATCTGGTGCGCCGGTTGCTCGAAAACGGTGCGAATACATCCTTCGTAAACCGGATCGTCGATGAGAGCGCGCCGATCGACGCGATCATCGCCGATCCGATCGCGCGCTTGCATTCGCTTGCCTCGATCCCGCATCCGCGCATTCCGCTGCCGGTCAACCTGTTCGAGCCCGACCGGAAGAATTCGGCGGGGATCGATCTGACCGATCCGGCATTGCTGGTGCCGCTGGCGGCATCGATGCCGAAGGGGCCGTGGCAGGCGGCACCGATCGTCGGCGGTCGCGCGCGCGAGGGTAAAACGCGGCCGAGCCTCGATCCGGCCGATACGCATCGGGTTATCGGCCAGGTCGTCGAGGGAACCGTCGCGGATGTCGAGGATGTCCTGGCGCGTGCCAGCCGCGCCTGGGTCGACTGGGAAGCGACGCCCGCGGGGCAGCGCGCCGATTGCCTCGATCGCACCGCCGATCTTTACGAGGCCGATCGCGCCGAGCTGATGGCAATCGCCATTCGCGAGGGCGGCAAGACATTGGCCGATGCGCTCGCCGAGGTGCGCGAGGCGGTCGATTTCTGCCGTTACTACGCGAGCTGCGCCCGCGCCGATTTCGCCACGCCGATGAAGCTGCCGGGCCCGACCGGCGAGCGGAACGAGATCGGGCTGCACGGTCGCGGCGTCTTCGTCTGCATCTCGCCCTGGAATTTCCCGCTCGCGATCTTTACCGGCCAGATCGTTGCCGCGCTCGTTGCCGGCAATGCCGTCATCGCAAAGCCCGCTGAACAGACGCCGCTGATCGCCGCCGCGGCCGTGCGCCTGATGCATCGCGCCGGCATCCCTGCCGACGTGTTGCATCTGCTGCCGGGCGAAGGCGGGGTGATCGGCGCGAAACTTGTCGCCGATCCGCGTATCGCCGGCGTCGCGTTCACCGGCTCGACCGAAACGGCGCGCGCGATCCATCAGTCGCTGGCCGCACGCGACGGGCCGATCGTGCCGCTGATCGCCGAAACCGGCGGGCAGAACGCGATGCTGGTCGATTCCTCGGCGCTGCCCGAGCAGGTCGTGCGCGACGTCCTGATTTCGTCGTTCCAGAGCGCAGGCCAGCGCTGCTCGGCCTTGCGCGTGCTCTTCCTGCAGGACGATGTGGCGGACAAGATCCTCGAGATGCTGGGCGGTGCTATGAAGGAGCTCGTCGTCGGCGATCCGGCCTTTCTCTCGACCGATGTCGGACCGGTGATCGACGAGGAGGCACGCGCCAACCTTGCCGCCCATGCCGCGCGCATGACCAGGGAAGCCAAGCCAATCTTTGCGGTCGCGCTGCCGAAAGACCTGCCGCCGGGCCACTATCTGGCGCCGCAGGCCTTCGAGATTTCCGGGATCGACGTGCTGGAAGGCGAGGTCTTCGGGCCGATCCTGCATGTCGTGCGCTACGACGATGCGCGGCTCGACCAGATTCTCGATGCCATCAACAATGTCGGATATGGCCTGACGCTCGGCATTCACAGCCGGATCGACAGCACCGTGCGGCATATCCTCGCACGGCTGCGGGTCGGCAATGCCTACGTCAATCGCAACATGATCGGGGCGGTGGTGGGGGCGCAGCCGTTCGGCGGCGAAGGCCTGTCGGGGACTGGGCCGAAGGCGGGCGGTCCGCGTTATCTGCATCGTTTCGCAACGGAACGGACATTGACGATCGATACAACGGCAGCGGGCGGGAACGCCTCGCTCCTCTCGCTTGCAGAGGATGAAGCGCCCCGCCCGGGCCTTTAGAACGATCGGGCCGAACGCCCGACCGGCAGTCTCAGAACGTTACTTCCAGCCGGCGCGATCCATGATCTGGACGGCTTCCTGCCGAACGTCGGCAAGTTCCTCCAGCGGCCGTGAATCGGCTTCGTACTCGCCGAACGAATGGACAACGTCGTTCGCCTGCATGTCGGCGCGAACCGGATATTCGTTGACCACATCCGCGAACAGACGCTGCGCCTCGTCCGTCACCAGGAACTCGAGGAACGCGATGGCCTCGTCCCGATGCGGCGCGTTGGCTGCAACGCCGCCGCCGGTGATGTTCACGTGCACGCCGCGATCGTCCTGGTTCGGCCAGAAGATGCGGACGGCCTTGGCCGCCTCGATCTGGTCGGGCTCGTCTTCGGCCTGCAGCATGCCGCCGAGATAGTAGGTGTTGGCGATCGCGATATCGCATTCGCCGGCCGCCACGGCCTTGATCTGGTCGCGGTCGCCGCCGTCGGGTTCGCGCGCGAAGTTGGAAACGAAGGCGTTGGCCCATTCCTGGGTCGCTTCGGCACCGTTCGCGAGGATCATCGAAGAGACCAGCGACTGGTTGTAGACGTTGGACGACGAGCGGATGCAGATGCGGCCCTTCCATTTCGGGTCGGCCAGATCTTCGTACGTCGACAACTCGGACGGGTCGACGCGGTCCACCGCGTACATGATCGGTCGCGCGCGCAGACTGAAACCGTACCAGCGGCCGTCCGACTGACGATAGGATTCCGGAATGGCCTCGTTCAGAATGTCGGAGTCGATGGCCTGCAGCATTCCTTCACTGTCGGCATCGAGGATGTAGCCGACATCGGCGGTCAGCAGCACGTCGGCCGGGCTGTTCACACCCTCGCTCTTGAGGCGCTCGACGAGGCCTTCCTTCGCGAAGATCACGTTGACCTGCGTGCCCGTCTCGGCGCGATAGGCGTCGAGAACCGGCTGGATCAGGACTTCCTGCCGCGTGGTGTAAATGTTGAGAACATCCTCTGCCTGCGCAGCGAACGAGGGAGCGAGGATCGCCGCGCTGGCGGCCAGGGCGACAAGCCCCGGCCTCAGGGCGTGAAATGTGCGGTCAAGCATGGGGTCTCCTTGTAGTTTGTAGCGGTATTGATAATGATAACGATAACCATTCGCAACTAATAAAACCGGTCCGGCGGTTCTGCTGCCCCGGCCAAAGGTTATGGCCTCGGTTTCCGCCCTTGGACGGCCGGGGTATGGTGCGCCGCCATAGCCGCTTGGGTGGGACAGTCGCGATCAAAGAGGGGCAGGGAATGCATATTCGCTCGGTCGTTTTCGGCAGCTTGGTGGCACTGCTACTGACAGGCTGCGACGACAAACAGGCGGCCGAAATCAAGGCCGAGACCGAAGCCAATCTCGCGGCGCTGACCGCGTCGGGCGATCTCACGCATGGCGAGGTCACGGTCGAATCCGAGGGCGACGGTTATCGCGTCGCCATCGCGGACACGATCGTCAAACCGGCACCCGACATGGAGCTGCATCTCGGCACGCTTCGTTATCTGCATATGCCGGTCGACGACGACATGATCCGGTACGAGGACGCCGAGGTCGACAGTCCGATCGCACTCCGTCAGGCCGACGGCACCGATGTCGGTACCATGGTTGTCGATATCGAACGCGCGAGCGGCACCTGGTACAAGCCGCTGATGGCCTTTGTATCGCTCGATGTGCTGCTTCCGTCGGTTCAGATGGAAAGTCCGAACGAACCCACGTTGCAGTTCGACAACGTGCAGGCGACGCTCGAAACCGAGGATCCGCGCGCCGAGCGAACCAACCAGACCGGCACGATGTCGTTCGATGCGATGCGGGTGGTTGAGGACAGCGGCGAGCGCACGGCGCTCGAAGGGCTTCGTCTCGAATCGGAATTCTCCGGGGTCAACCTCGCCGCCTGGACGACAGCATCGAATGCGCTCGACCAGGCTGCGCAAACCGGCGGCGATGTGTCCGGCGCGGTCATTCAGATGATCGATAGCATCACCGCGGCCCGCGGCAGTCTCGTTCTCGATCATATCGAACATGCCGATGCGGCCGGCGTGGAGCAGTTCTCGCTTAACGGCATGCAGATGACATTCGGATTGGCGGACGTCGATCAGGAAGCCGGCAGCCTCAACCTTGCGCTCGGCTATGACGAACTGACCATGGCGGAAACCGCGTTTGACGGCGATCCAACGGCCGGATTGATGGCGCCGGTCTCGGCGACGATAAACATTGCGTTCAACAATGTGCCGTTTCGCCAGGTCGCCTCGACCCTCACCGCGATGGCACCGAACCTGACCCAGACCGGTGAGGGGCAGGCGGATATCGTCGCGCTGCTGGTCCTGTCGGCATTGCAGACCGCGCTGTCGAATGCGGATACGCGGATCGACCTCTCGGGCACGCAGATCGCGCTCAAGGACGCGCGGATGACGTTGGACGGCATCGTCGACGTCGATCCGAATGCAATGTTCGGTGCCGTGGCCAAACTCGATCTCGCGATCTACGACCTGGATGCGCTGACCGAACGCGCGATGGCGCTGCCGGCCGGACCCGAAGCGCAGCAGCTTCAGTCATCGCTGATGTATCTCGCGAGCGTGTCGACGCGCAGCGAAGATGGCGGCGAGACCGTGGACCGTTACAAGGTCGTGGTCACACCGACCGGGGACGTCCAGGTCAACGGCCAGCCGGTTTTCTGATTACGCCCGCAGCTTTCGGAGAGATGTTTATGACTGAGGTTGTTGTTCCTGCCTCGCACGGACGTGCCGTCGAGGTGTCGGCCGGCCGGCGCATCCGCATCGTCACGCCGCAGGGTCATCAGGCCGCCGACTTCTTCGCCTTCCGGGCCGACGATCCGGGCGAGTGGCTCTCGCCGATGCATACCTGGGTGACGACGCGATCGATCCGGCCTCGCCAGGGTGACGTTTTTCTTTCGCGCTATCGCCGGCCGATGCTCGAATTCACGATCGACAAGGCCGACGGCATTCACGACATGTTCCTCGCCGCCTGCGATGCGATGCGCTACGAGCTGCTCGGCGTAAAGGGCCATCGGAGTTGCGCCGAGAATCTGGGTGAGGCGATGCACGCGCGCGGTCACAGATTGCCAGTGACGCCGCAACCGGTGAACTTTTTCACCAACACAAAAGTTCACGAAGACGGTGCGCTGCAAGCCTTCGCGAACCCGGTGAAACCCGGCGCTTATGTCGAACTCGAGGCCAAGGCCGATCTGATCTGCGTCGTCTCATCCTGTCCGTTCGACTTGAACAGCCCTGGATGGGCGATCAATGGCGATGTCGGTCCGACCGAACTCATCGTCGAAGTGCGTTAGGGGAAACTCGCCATGCCGCAAACCGTGACGATCGCCGCCGCAACCGGCCACGCGGTCGACGTGCTCAAGGGCCGTCGCATCCGCATCACCAGCCCGGCCGGCAGCCAGGCTGCCGACTTCTTCGCCTATCGCGCCGACAATCTCAGCGAGTGGCTGTCGCCGATGCACACCTGGGTCGCCAGCCGCTCCGTGCGACCACGCGCGGGCGATACGTTTTTCTCCTGTACACGGCGGCCGTTACTCGATTTCGTCGAGGACGGCGCCGGTGGCATCCATGACATGATGATCGCTGCCTGCGATCAGGCGCGCTACGAACAGTTCGGCCATAAAGGGCATCATCGGAGCTGTTCGGAGAACCTGCAGATCGCGATGCGCGCACGCGGTCATGAGATTGCGGTCACCCCGCAACCGGTCAATTTTTTTACGAACACGCGCGTCGAGGAGAACCACAAGCTGGTATCGCCGCCCAATCCGGTGGCGCCCGGTTCCTATGTGGTCCTGGAGGCCAAGGTTGATCTGATCTGCATCGTCTCGTCCTGCCCGTTCGACCTCAAGGTGCCGGGCTGGACGATCAACGCCGACCGCGGACCGAGCGAACTGATCGTCGCGGTCGACTGATCGCGGCCATCGGGACGAGGTATCGTTCCGCTGCAGACCCTCAGGCGGCGAGGCGGCCCTCGATCGAGACGATGAAGAGCTGCTTCAGCTCGGGTACGCCGACCGGCACCGGATTGCCGCCCGCCGTCGGATCAACCGCCGCCATTTCGGAGAGCATGTCGAGCCGATCACTGCCGACGCCGAGATCCGCGAGCGTGTTCGGAATGCCGATTTCCTTGCGCAGCGCGAGCACCCAGTCCATCACCGACTGGAACGACGGCTTCGGCAGGCCGATATAGGCGGCGAGGCGCGTCATCTTTTCGTCGATCGCCTTGCGATTGAAGGCCAGCACATAGGGCATCACCACCGCATTGGTGAGACCGTGATGCGTGTCGTAGACCGCGCCCACCGGGTGGGAGAGGGCGTGGATCGCGCCGAGGCCCTTCTGGAACGCCGTCGCGCCCATCGTAGCGGCGGCCATCATATGCGCGCGTGCGACGAGATTCTTGCCGTCCTTCACAGCGGTCGGCAGCCATTCCTTCACCAGCCGCGCGCCTTCGACAGCGATACCGTCGGCCATGGGGTGGTAGCTCGGCACGCAGAACGCCTCGAGGCAATGGGCGAGCGCATCCATGCCGGTCGCCGCGGTGATATGCGCCGGCAGGCCGACGGTCAGCGCCGGATCGGAGATCACGATCGACGGCAGCATCTTCGGATGGAAGATGATCTTCTTGGTATGGGTTTCCTCGTTGGTGATGACCGAGGCGCGACCGACTTCCGAGCCTGTGCCCGATGTCGTCGGAACAGCGATCGACGGCACGATCCCGGCCGGATCGGCGCGGGTCCAGTTGTCGCCGATATCCTCGAAATCCCACATCGGGCGGGTCTGTCCGGCCATCAGCGCGATGGTCTTCGCCGCATCGAGCGCGCTGCCGCCGCCGAAGGCGATGATGCCGTCATGCTTGCCGTCGCGGAAAACCTTCAGACCGTCCGCGACATTCTTTGAAACCGGATTGCTCTTGATGTCGGCGAAGAGGCCGGTCGGCAGTCCCGCGGCCTCATTGCGCGCGATCGCATCCTGCACCATGGGCAGTTTGGCGAGGCCGGGATCGGTCGCCAGCAGCGGACGCTTGAAGCCGAGTTCCTTGCAGGCATCGGCCAGCTCGGAAATGCGGCCCACGCCGAAGCGCATCTTGGTTGGATAACCCCAGTTGCCGCGCAGCGCGGCAGCGTCATTGCTCATGTCTTTTCTCCCAAACGAAATGAACTCTGGATGCGGCGTGCCTGCCGGATCAGATGCGGGTGCGCAGGTGGAACGATTTCGGACGCGTCAGAGATTCGTAACCGACGTGGCTTAGCGTGCAGCCGCGGCCGGAATCCTTGACGCCGACCCAGGCCAGCGCCGGGTCGAGATAGTCGCAGCGATTCATAAACCAGGTGCCGGTATCGACCCTGTCACCGATGCGGATCGCGGCCTCTTCGTCGCCGGTCCAGATGGCGGCTGTCAGGCCGAAGGGGTTGTCGTTCATCCGCTCGATCGCTTCCTCGTCCGAGCCGACCTTGGCGATCGCGACGACCGGCCCGAAACATTCGTCCTGCATGATCGGATTGTCGCGGCCGGCGCCGACCAGAACCTGTGGTGCGAGATAGGCGGTGCCCGGTTTGTCGGCGGTAAACTTTTTTGGATCGATCGCCGTCTTTGCGCCGGCATGGACCGACGCGTCGATCTGCTTGCGGATTTCGTCGGCCGCCTTGCTGCGCACGACGGGACCGAGATTGGTCCCGCTCTCGAGCGGATTGCCGAGCTGATATTTGTTGGTGAGGTCGACGAAACCCTCGAGGAACCGGTCATAGAGTTTGGCGTCCACGAAGATGCGCTGAATGCCGCAACAGGACTGGCCTGAATTGAAGAACGCACCGTCCACCAGATTCTCGATCGCATGGGCAAGATTCGCATCGCCGCGGACATAGGCTGGATCGTTGCCGCCCAGCTCGAGCCCGGCACCGATGAACCGGTCGGCGGCCGCACGCATCACAGCATGGCCGCCGGATACCGAACCTGTGAACGCGACATAATCGATGCCCGGCGATCCGATCATGTGCGCGGTGTCGTCATGTGTCAGCACAACCGTCTGGAACAGACCGTCCGGCAATCCGGCCGCTTCGAACGCTTCCGCATAGCGGTCGGCGCAGAGCGGCGTCTGCGCGGAATGCTTCAGGATGACGGCATTGCCTGCCATCAGCGCCGGAACGATCGCATTGACCGAGGTCAGATAGGGATAGTTCCACGGCGCCACGACAAAAACCGTACCGAGCGGCTCACGACGGATGAAACGGCTGAATCCATCCTTTTTGCCGGGATCGATATCGGCCAAAGCCTTCGGTGCGATCTCAATCATGTATCGCGCGCGCTCCTCGACGCCGCGGATCTCGCCCGGCGACTGGCCGAGCGGGCGGCCCATCTGCCGGGTGATCTCCTCGGCAATTGCATCCTTCTTCGAGACGAACGCATCGGTCGCCCGCGACAGCAGATTTTGCCGGTCAGCCATCGAGACATGCTTCCAGGCCTTCTGTGCCCGACCGGCCGCCTCGATCGCACCCGCGATATCCGATCCCGTGGCGTACGGACGCTCGACGAGAACGCTGCCGTCGATCGGCGTAATGGTCCGCTGCATCGCTGTCATGATCGAACGAAGCTCCTCAGATGATCTCGAAGTACCGGGCCATTTCCCAATCGGTCACATGCTTGCGGAACTCGCGTTCCTCCCATTCGCGGCTCGATGCGAAATGGTCGACGAACACGTCGCCGAACAGATCGCGCGCGACTTTCGATTTGCGCAGCCGGTCCGCCGCTTCCATCAGCGTAGAGGGGAGGGAATATTTTGCGGGATGCTTCATGGCATAGGAATTGCCGACGATCGGGTCGGACGGTTCCATCTTCTGCTCGATCCCGATCAGCCCGGAGCCGAGCGCGGCCGCCGCGGCGAGATAGGGGTTCGCATCGGCGGCTGCGATCCGGTACTCGACCCGCTGCGCGTAGGGCGAGCCGCCGATCACACGCAGTGCGCAGGTGCGATTCTCGACGCCCCAGGTCGCATGGGTCGGCGCCCAGAAGCCCGGCACCATGCGCGAGAAGGAATTGACCGTCGATGCGGTCATGACCAGAAGCTCGGGCATCAGCGCCTGCTGGCCGGCGAGGAAATGCCGCATGGTCTTGCTCATGCCATGCTTGTCCTTCGCATCGTGAAAGACCGCCTTGCCCGCCTTGTCGGTCATCGACATATGCAGATGGCCGCTCTGGCCCGGCCAGTCGTTCGACCATTTCGCCATGAAGGTCGCCATCAGCCCCCGACGCTGGGCGAGTACCTTCATGAAGGTTTTGAACAACGCGGCGCGATCGGCCGATTCGACGACCTCGTCATGGACGATCGCCGCCTCGAGCACGCCCGGGCCGGTCTCGGTATGCAATCCCTCGATCGGGATGCGCATCGCTTCGAAGCTGTTGAGGATCTCGTGATAGAGCTCCGACCAGACAGAGTTGCGGATGCCCGAATAGCCGTAAAATCCCGGCGTCATGTTCTGCAGGTTGCGGAAGCCCTTTTCGCGGACGCTCTCGGGCGTCTCGTCGAACATGAAGAACTCGTATTCGAATGCCGCCTCGACAGAGAATCCCATCTTCTTCGCGCGCGCGACAACGCGCTTGAGCGTGCTGCGCGGGCAGACCGGTTCGGCGCGCCCGTGAAACTCCGCGAGAAAGAACAGCATATTGTCTTCGAAGGGAATGTCGCGGCAGGTCTCCGGCACGATGTAGGCGGTCGCATCGGGGAACGCGGTATGCCAGCCGGTGAACGTCGTATTCACGTTCTCGTAGAGCTGGTCGTTCGAATCCCAGCCGAACACCACGTCGCAAAAGCCGAAGCCCTTCTCGAGGGCCGAGATGAATTTCGCCTTCGCCATGTACTTGCTGCGCAGCACACCGTCGATGTCGATGATGCCGACCTTGACGTGCGTGAGCTTGCGTTCTTCGACGATTTTTTTCGCCTGGGCCGGTGTGCGGACCGATGCGGCGTTGAGCATGTTCGGTTGTCCTTGGTTCCCCCGGGGCGGCGGGAATTTGCGCCGGTTCCGGGATGGTGTCAAAGCCCTGACGGACAGGGTTTTCGGGGCGTCGGGAACGCTGGCTGAGCCCGGAAACGCAAGGAGGGGACGGTTGCCCGTCCCCTCCCGCCGACCGATCCGGCCGGAAGCGTCTCTAGCGGGCGCGCATCTTCGCGCGTTCCGTTTCGGCGAACTCCTCTTCCGGCGAGCGTACCAACCGATTACGCCCAATCAGAGCGAAGTAGACGATACCGACCGCATACCAGGCGGCGGCACAGTAGACACCGTTCTGATAAACCGGGTCACGCAATTGCATGACCAGCGTGACTGCCGCAATCACGATCGTCACCACCGCGCCGGGAATACCGAGCGGGCTGACGAACGGTCGATTGATGTTCGGCAGGTTCTTGCGCAGCATGATGAACGACAGCGCCTGGAACCCATACGAGATCACCGCCCCGAACACCGCCATGTTGAGCAGCGTCGCCCCGATATGGAACGCGCCCTGTTCGACGCCAAGGACCTGGTAGATGGCCATCATCAGAGCGAACCCGACAAGCGCGCCGGTGATGAGCGCCACATGCGGCACCTTGTGCTTGCCGCTGGTGATCGACAGCGCCCGCGGGAAGTAACCGGCCCGCGAGAGTGAGTAGACCTGGCGACCCATCGCGTAGATCAGCGTGTGCAGGCTGGCGATCAGACCGATCACCGCCAGCAGCGCGAGGACCTTCGCCGCCGATCCGCCGTAGATGGCCCGGAAGCCGTCGAGCAGCGGTTCGGCCGACGTGCCGAGATGGAACGCGCCATGTGCCGTTCCGTCGGCATTCTGAACGGGAATGCCGGGGTTGAGGAACGTGATCATCGTCGCCGAGAAGACAAGGGTCGCGATGCCGAGCAGCAGGCCTTTCGGCATGTCCTTCTTCGGATCGTGCGATTCCTCGGCGGCGAGCGGCAACTGTTCAATCGCGAGGAACAGCCAGACCGCAAAGGGCAAAGCCGCCAGCACACCGGCAAAGCCCAGCGGCAAGAGCGGGCCACCGCCTTCCGGAAGTTCGATCAATGCCCCGGATTCGTCGACCCCGATATTGAGGGCCCAGCGGCTGAAGTCGAAATGCGGGATCGCGCTGACCCAGAAGACGACCAGCACCAGCAGTGCGAGCACCGTGACGATGACCGAAACCTTGAACGACAGTTCGACACCGAGCAGGTTCAGCGTCAGGAACACCGCATACGCTAGGATCCACCATACCGGCATGAAGCCGGGCCCGGTTTCGAAGATGCCGCCGAGATAGGCACCGACGAAGAAGGTGATGACGGCTGGCGTCACCACATACTCGATGTTTTCCGCGAGGCCGGTGATGTAACCGCCCCAGGGACCCATCGCGCTGCGTGCGAAGGAATAGGCGGCACCCGTGTGCGGCAACGCCGGCGACATTTCCGCCAGACAGAAGCACAGGCACACATACATGATGCCAATGATGATACCGGCGAAGGCGAGACCGCCCCAGCCGCCGACGCCGATGCCGAAATTCCAACCCGAGAAATGTCCCGAAATGACGGCGCCAACCCCCAGCGCCCACAGCGAGCCGACGCGGGCATAGCGCCTCAGGCCGCGCTTCTCGAAATATTCCGCGCCGACGGATTCGTAACGAACACCGCCCGGTCCGGTCTGTTCTGCCATGATATCCCCCTTCGATGAGCGGCCGGTCCGGAAGTGCTCGATCCGGTGATCCGGCCTTCGCCCGGGCGGCGTTTCCGCAGTCGAACGCGGCCGGCGCAACAAATCCCCCTGTCGCGATGCCGCTTCGGAATGAAGGCGTCCGTCTTTGGGCCCGCGACATTCTGCCGCTCCGCCCGAATTTTTGTAAAGCAAGCGACGTCAGGGGTTTCCGCGACTCGACCGTCGCGAATCGCTGATTCGGCGTTATCGCCTTTCGCGCGAAAAAATATCCATTTGTTCTCAACGTCGGTAGCGCCCGATGCTCATGCGTAACCGTCAAACGGGTCGCCTGGGGAGCCCGGTCGGATCACCGCGCATAAAGCGACAATCGACGATGCGATGCTGCAAGCGAAGGGTCGCGTGCCGAGTCGGCTAAACGTCCCCGTCGAATGGCGCGCGCCGGTCGAACCAGGCACGACAAAGCGTAGCGAAGAGCCCGGCAATACGCCGCTCGCGCAGGTCCTGCCGCCGCAACAGGCCGAGGCGGGTCGGACGCAAAGGCTCGGCGACCGGTCGGTAGACGAGGCGCATGCCGTCGAGTGCGACGTCGTTTACCGGACGCGAATGCATGACCGAATAGCCATAGCCGTTGGCCACCAGCCCGCGCACCATTTCGAATGACGGGCTTTCATGCGCCACCTGCGGCTGCAGGCTCAGCCCGTAGAACAGCGAGAGGAAATAGTCGCGGCTGCCTGGCAAGGCGAGCAGGATGAAGGGCTCGTCGATCAGATCGCGCAGGGCGATGGCGCTGCGGTCTGCGAAGGGATGGTCGGCCGCGAGCATGACATGTAGCGGCACATCGGCCAGCGGTTCGAACGTCATGTCGGCACCGATATTGAGATCGTAGGTCAGCGCCAGATCGAACCGACCTTCGCGCAGGCCTTCGAGTAAACCTTCGATATGCAATTCGTGCAGTCGCACGCGAATTTCCGGGTGCTCCTGCCGCATGGCGCGCAGCAGACCCGGAATGACCATCGGGGCGAAGGTGATGAAACAGCCGACATCGATCTCACCGGCCACACCTTCTGCGAGTTCGATAGCGCCGTCATGAAAGTCGCGCGCCTGGGCAAGCAGGCTCCGTGCCTCGGCCAGCAGGCGCTGTCCGGTCGGCGTCAGGCCCAGCCCTTGAGCGTGGTGGCGTATGAAAAGCTCAAGGCCGAACGTCGATTCGAGCTGGGCGATCGCCGCTGAAATCGACGGCTGGGAAATATGCAGCGCCCGTGCCGCGGCGGTGATGCTGCCGGCTTCCGCGGTCGCCACGAAATAGGCCAGTTGCTTCAGCGTGTAGCGCATAGGATTTTCCGATGCTGCTGGGGAATTAGGAATGTTTATCTTTCGATTTGCGGTCCGCGACAAGCCCGGCTAGACAGCCGGACGGTCCCGGGCGGCCGGGATATCGGCGGGAGAGCACAAATGACGTTCCAGGATTATGACAAATATGACGCGCTCGGCCTCGCGGCGCTCGTGCGCCAGCGCAAGGTCTCGTCGTCGGAACTCCTCGCCGAAGCTTTGACGCGAGCCGAGCGGGTCAATCCGGCCCTCAATGCCTTTTCCCATCTGGTGCCGGAACGCGCGCGCGAGGCGATCGCCGCCGGCCTGCCGGACGGCGCCTTCACGGGCGTACCGTTCCTGCTTAAGGATCTCGGCGCCGAGGCGATCGGCTATCCGACCAATAGCGGTTCGCGGCTCTTCGCAAATTACGACTGGACCTACGATTCCGAAATCTGGATTCGGATGCGCGCGACGGGGCTGGTCGCTTTCGGCCGCACGACGTCGCCCGAGCTTGGCGTCGGTCCGGTCACCGAGGCGAGCGTCTATGGCGGGCCGACGCGTAATCCCTGGAACCGGGCGCATACGTCCGGCGGGTCGAGCGGGGGTGCCGCGGCGGCGGTTGCCGCGGGGGTCATTCCGCTGGCGCATGGCAGCGACGGCGGCGGATCGATCCGCATCCCTGCATCCTCTTGCGGTCTGGTCGGTCTGAAAGGAACGCGCGGCCGTTTGCCGGACGGTCCCGCATCGGGCGAAGGCTGGGGCGGCATGGCAATCGACGGTTTTCTCAGTCGCAGCGTGCGCGACACGGCCGCCGCGTTCGATGCAACGCACGGACCCGATCTCGGTGCGCCGTATCACGCGCCAACCTTCGAAGGTTCGTACCTCGAAGGCATCAAGACGCCGCCCGGCCGGTTGCGCATCGCGATCAGCACGACGAATTTTCTCGGTGTGCCCGTTCATCCCGAATGCCGGCAGGCGGTTGAGACGACTGCGGCACTCTGCGCCAATCTCGGTCACGAGATCGTCGAGGCACAGCCCGACTTCGATTTCCTGGCCGCAATGCGCGCCTGGACCACGCTCGTGATGTGCGGTACGGCGCTGTCGATCCAGCAGAAGGTCGATGCGATGGGCCGGCCGCCGCGTGAGGACGAGCTCGAGCCCAGCATTCTCGATGCGTGGAAACTCGGCCTAAAGGTGCCGGGCACCGAGTATCTGAGATCGATCAACATGGTCCACGCGGCGGGTCGGCGGCTGGCCGGCTTTTTCGTCGACCACGATCTCTTCCTGACACCCACTCTGGCGGAGCCGCCGGCGCAGGTCGGTCGCTTTGCGCCGACCAATCCCGATTTCATGGATCTCCGGCTCGGGCCGCGCGGCACGGTGCACTATTCGCCGTTCCCGCCGGTCTTCAATATCAGTGGCCAGCCAGCGATTTCGCTGCCGCTGCATTGGACCGCCGACGGGTTGCCGGTGGGCTTGCAGTTCGCCGCCCGTGCCGGCGGGGAACTGACGCTCCTGAAGCTTGCGGCCCAACTTGAAAAGGCCAAACCCTGGTTCGACCGGCGCCCGCCGATAGTCTAGCTAAAATATTTATTGGACTGGATTAATTGGCCCCTCACGGTCGTTCAAGCATCGGATTTTCCGATACAGCGCGTCGAAAAATAATAATTCTCCTTTGCCCGATACCCGCCCAGTATCGGGATCGCGTTGTGAGCGGCGCGCGAATTGGCGGGAGGCGAGGGGCATGATCAGGACTGGCGATCAGTATCGCGATTCCATTCGCGACGGCCGCGAAATCTGGATGAACGGCGAGAAGATCAAGGATGCGACCAGGCATCCGGCCTTCAAGCCGATCATCGATGCGCGTGCGCGTTTCTACGATCTCGCGCACGAGAAAAAGACGCAGGACGTGATGTCCTATGTCGCCGACGAGAAGACCGGCGAGCGTAACAACATGGGTTACCGACTGCCGCATTCGCAGCAGGATTGGTGGGACAAGCGGACCGCCGTCGACACGCTGTTGAAGGATATCGGCGGCGTCGTCATCCGCGTCGGCGACGAGACGATCGGCGAGATGTGGTCGCTCTATGACGGCAAAGACGTGCTGAACGAAGTCGATCCGCGCTTTGCCGAAAATATTACGCGCCATATCCAGCATGCGCTCTGGTCCGACACGTTCCATGTCTCTGCGAACACCGATCCGAAGGGCGACCGCTCGAAGCGCCCGCAAGATCAGGATCCGGACATGCTGCTGCATCTGGTCAGGGAGACCGACACAGGCATTATCGTTCGCGGCGCCAAATACGAGACGGCAGCGGCATATGCCAATCAGGCCTTCGTCAAGCCGACCATCGCCAATTGGGGCGACGACAAGCTGTCGGACTATGCGCTCGGGTTCATCTGCGACATGAATGCGAAAGGCTTGAAGCATATCTGTCGCACCGGCTTTACCGGCCGCGCGCCGGCCCGCGACTATCCGCTGTCCAACAAGTTCGACGAGGTCGACACCTTGCTGGTGTTCGACGATGTCAAAGTGCCGTGGGAGGACGTGCTGTTCTATCGGCACACTCGCGCTGCCTCGTTCATCCGCGGCACGCTGCATCGCTACAGCGCCTATCCATTCGTGCTGCGTATCCTCTATGTCGCCGACATGCTGATCGGCGCTGCGCTGTTTAACGTGCGGCAGACCGGCCTCGACAAGCAGCAGGCAGTACAGGAAAAGCTCGCCCAGCTCGCCTGCTATCGCGAGACGATCAACGCGCACCTCACGGCGGCGATCCATTTCGCGGAGGAGAGCCCGGGCGGCCTTCTGATGCCGAACCAGTCGCTGCTCTATACCGGGCGGGTCCATGCCTGCACGCAGCTTCCCGCGATGATGCATATTGCGCGCGAGCTGTGCGGCGGCCAGATCTGTGTCACGCCGGACGTCGCCAGCTTCGAGCATCCCGAGACCAAGCCGTGGCTGGACAAGTTCTATAACGTGAACGAGTACTGGGTCGCGGAAGATCGGCGAAAATTGCTGGCATTCGCCCGCGATCTGCTCAATTCGGACTATGCCGGGCATCGGCTGACCTTCGAGCTTTTCGCCCAGTCGCCGCCGTTCGCCCATTTGGGTGCGGTCTACCGCAACTTCGATTTCGCCGGACCGCTTGATTTCGTGCGCAAGGCGGCTGATCTTTCGCCACGGGTTCTGGAACAGAAGTAACCGGGGAGCGGAAACGACCATGGCGCATATTCGCAAGCGCAAGTTCAACACCAAGAAGACCTATCCGGAGCAGAAGATCGACAACGATCTCTGCATGTCGGTGCGCGCCGGCAATCTGGTCTTCCTGCGCGGGCAGGTGGGCCAGACGCTCGAGGGCAAGGTCGTCCATGTCGGCGATGCCGGCAAGCAGGCCGATCAGGCGATGCGCAACGTGAAGGTCCTGCTGGAAGAACAGGGTTCGCGTCTCGACGACATCTGCAAGATCACCGTCTATCTGGTCGATCGCGGCTATCGCGATGCGGTCTATCAGTCGCTCGGCAAATGGCTGAAGGGCGTGTTTCCGGTCTCGACCGGATTGGTGATCGACGGTCTTGCGCGTCCGGAATATCTGATGGAGATCGACGTGTTCGCGGTGATCCCCGAAGAGCGGATGGCCAGGTTTTCCGGCCGGGCCCCGGCAAAAGCGAAAACCAGGGCGAAAGCGCCCCGCAAAACCAAGTCCGCAACCGGGCGTCGCAAGGCGGCGCGCGCAGCATGACCTTCTCGATCACCGGGCGCTGCGCCACGACCGGGATGTTTGGTGTGGCGATCACCACGTCCAGCATCGCGGTTGCGAGCCGCTGTCCGCATGCGCGTGCGGGCGTCGGTGCCGTCTCGACCCAGAACATCACCGATCCGTCGATCGGGCCGCGTGTGCTCGATCTGATGGCGGCCGGCAAGTCGGCATCCGAGGCGCTCGATGCGGTGCTCAAGGCATCGAAACACACCGAGTATCGCCAGGTGGCGGTGATCGATCGGGCGGGGCGGACGGCGCATCACAGCGGCGCGAAGACGCTCGGCACCAACGCCGTCGCGCAGGGGCGCGACTGCATCGCCGCCGGCAATCTGTTGTCGACGGTCGACGTACCCGCCGCCATGGTGCGCGGTTTCGAGACCAGCGAGGGCAAGCACTTTGCCGATCGGCTGTTGCGCGGACTTGAGGCGGGGGTTGCGGCCGGCGGCGAACTGGGGCCGGTCAAATCCTGCGGCCTGCTGGTCGTGCACGAGCATGGATGGCCACTGGCCGATCTGCGCGTCGACTGGAACGACGCGGACCCTATTGCCGAACTGCGGCGGCTTTGGGAGCTCTACGAACCGCAGATGAAGGACTACACGTTGCGCGCGGTCGATCCGTCGACCGCGGCATCCTACAACGTCCCGGGCGATCCGTAGGCGCTGCGGCCTACGCCTGCGCCTTCATGTAAGCGCGGGCGCCTTCCATCACCGAACGTCCGAGTGGCGTCAGCAGGCCGTGCTTGTCGACGGTGTCGATTGCGGTCGCGAACGAACGCTGGTGCGAGTCGAGTGCCGTTGCGGCTTCGGCCTGCTGAGTCTCATCCAGAATGCCGGCGTCGATCAGTCCGCGCAGCGACTGATGCATGCGGGCGATCACGAACGCCGCATGAACGATACCATCCATCGGCCGGGGATCGCGCCGCACCGGCGATGAATATCGCTCTTCGTCGTCATTCTCGATCAGCGGTCCGTCGGCGCAGAGACCGAACAGGAGATTGTGGCCGCTTTCATGGGCGAGCACCTGCACCATGTCGAGGTCGTTCTGATAGCTGTCGGCATTGAGCACGACGGCACCCCACAGCATGAACGACGACGCTCCGTCGAACACAGTCGCATCCGGATCGTCCGGTCCGACCGCGAGCACGATCTGCCGGATCAGCGCGCGAATCTCGTTCGACAGATTGGGCGTCGCGCGATCGAGCATGCCGAACGCCGTATTGATTCGGCGCCGGCAGGCTTCGACCTTCTCGGCCGACGGCGGCACGATCACGAAGGGAAGATTGGGGTCGGTATCGACGAAGCGTCTATAGCGTTCCGAGATACGATCGGTGGTGTAATCCTTGAGCGCGAGGATGGCCGGGCCCGATACGCTATCAGCCGACGCCGCGATCAGCTCGTCGAGGCATTGCTGCGCATCGTCCAGCGCATCCCGGCCGATCGACAGCACGAGATCGTAATAGGCGGCGAACACCGCGGCGGATACTGGCCGGTCGCGCAGCCGCTCGAGCAGTTGCTCGAATTCGCGGTCCGGAAACCTGAGATGGTTGCCGGCCTGCGCGCGAATGTAGTTGAGGCTATCGATCAAACGTTCGCGCATGCGGCAATCGAGCGCTGCTGCGCGCACCGGATCGGGGCGCATGTCCAGCGGCGGGAGATTCGATTCCGGGCGGTTCATGACATCAGGCAATCAACGCGAGGAGGGTCATCCGGTGACGTTCGCATTCAGGCGGCTTTAGACCGACCGGTCCGACGCTGCGCCGACCGTCCGCGCGTTCGGCCTTAGAGCCTGCGAAGGCAGGTCTTGCTGCCGACCTTGGCGCCCAGCGCGGGGGCCGGCTCGCGACGGATGAAGTTTTTATCCCCGACTTTCGCCGCCATTGCCGCCGCCATTGCCGTCGGCGCGTTCGCATGGACCGTCTGATCGAAGCCAAGCAGGCGCGACCAGTCCAGTTCGATCGAAATGTTCTTGGGCGCTGTCACGATGTTTCCCCCATCCCGCTGAAATCGGTTCCGATCCAGAACCTGGCCGGAACGACGATACGCCCTTACCTGAGAGGTCCGCTACCGCGTCGGAAACGTGCCCAAACACTCAGCGAGTTGCGCCGTGTTACGCCGGTCGACCAGGATCCTTGCTGCCGACCTTCGCACGGAGAGCGGGACTATTGTCTTTCTCACCGACCATGGCTGTCGGACGATCCGCCTGGTCGAAACCCAGTAAATGCGACCAGTCGAGACCGATCGACGGCGCGTCGACCGTGGAGAAGATCAGTGCCATCGAAGGCCGATCTGATCCCAAATCATCCGCGGTCGACCGGAAACCGCTCGCTGTTTCCACCGTTGTAATGAATGTCTTGGTGCCGATTTTGGCGGACAGCGCCGCGACGGAGCATGGGTTGAGCCGCTTGATGCCGACTCTGGCCGCATTTGGCATCCCGGGCGCCGAGGCCGGGGAATCTTTAGGTCCGATTTTTGCGGCGGGGAGATTGCGACCACCGGATTCCTGATCGAACCCGAGCAACTTCGACCGGTCGAGATCGACGGTCAGCCTGTCTGAATCGGTCACCGCACACCCCCATTACGTCTCACTCCGGAGATTCTCGGCGTCTCTCCGACAGACGTCAAGGTCGCTTCGGGCCCGTGTTCCAGCCGTTAAAGGGGTACAGGCAGTTCAGATCGCCCTGAACCGGCCGATCAGGCGCCAATATTCTCCTTGAAGCCGATCTTGGTCATTCGGGCGAGGGCAACGGAATCGACCTCGTCACTGCGGCGAACCATCTGCTTCGCGCCGATCTTGGCCTGATAGACCGCGCCTTCCCGACCGGCTTTTTCGGTCTGGTCGAATCCCAGCAGCCGGGACCAGTCGAGCGTCAGTTTCGATGTGGCGTTCATGGCGTACCCCTCGAGAGCGATAATTCCATTATTCTTTACGGCCCGTCGCGGTCATGGTCAAGGATCCTGCTTGCCCGATAGCCTGTGACTACGGGTATAAGCTCTTGATATCGCTTTTGATACTTCAGAAGGGTCGTGCCGCTGTGATCGTTTTCCTGGTAACGCCGAACCTGGAATACACCCATCGTGCCGCCATCGGACTCGACCCGGCATTGGAGGTTCGCGTCGTCAGCTATCGCGACCTTCTGCTGTACACGACCACCCCGCGTGCCACCTACATTTTCACCGATTTCGACCGGCTGTCGCTGGCGCACTGGCATCGCGTTGCGATGGCCTACCGCGCCATGGAGGCGGGGGGCCTTCGGGTGTTCAACGATCCCGCGAAAGCACCCAGTCGCTACGGCCTTTTGCGCCGGCTGCACGAGGCTGGGATCAACGATTTCAACGCCTATCGGGTCGAAGAACGGATCCGCCCGTCGCGCTGGCCGGTGTTCCTGCGCAATGAAGGCGGCCATGACCGCCCGCTGACCGATCTGGTCCACGACTGGGACACGCTGCAGCGCGCGATCGACGCCGCGATCGAAGCGGGCAAACCTGCTGCGACCCTTCTGATCGTCGAATATTGCGCCGAACCGCTGGTCGGCAATCTGTATCGCAAGCTTTCCAGTTTTCAGATCGGGCCCCGCACGCTCGCTTCGACCGCGGTGCATGAGGACAGCTGGCTGGTCAAATACGGCAAGAAAGGAATTGCCGGGCCCGCACTTTATGAGGACGAACTCCGGATCATCCGTAAAAACCCCTACGAGGAAACGCTGGCAACAGCCTTCCGTCTCGCCGATACGGACTATGGTCGGGCTGATTTCGGCATCGTTGGCGGCCGGCCGCAGATCTACGAGATCAATACGAATCCCGAAATCAAGTTCGGCAGCGAGCATCCTTCTCCGTTCCGGCAGGAATCATCGAAGCTCAATAAGCAGAACATGATCGATGCGTGGCGCGCGATCGATACGCCAGGCCCGGTCGTCCCCATGCCGATCGATATTCGTCAGAGCGACCGGACGGTGTGGCTGGTCGCGCGTAACGAGCGTAATGCCGAAGCGTCGAAGATCGACGTCAGTCAGGCGGCAGCGGCAGAACGCGAAAGCCAGTGATCGAGATCGGCCAAGGCGCGGGCCGCAACCGCGGCCTTGCGATCGCGCCCGCGCAGGCGCGGGTCGGTCAACGGCGGAAACAGCCCGAAATTGATGTTCATCGGCTGAAAGCTCTCGGCCGAGGCACCGCCGGTGATGTGATGCAGCAGCGCGCCGAGCGCGGTCGTCGCGGGCGGCGCGTTTTCGGACAGCCCGTGCCGCTCGGACGCCGCGAAGCGTCCCGCGAGGAGGCCGATCGCGGCGCTTTCAACATAGCCTTCGACGCCGGTGATCTGCCCGGCGAAGCGCAGCCGCGGGTCAGCCGTGAGGCGTAACTGGGCGTCCAGCAGACGCGGGCTGTTCAGGAAGGTGTTGCGGTGCAGGCCGCCGAGGCGGGCGAATTCGGCGTTCTCGAGACCGGGAATGCTGCGAAAGACGCGCACCTGTTCGGCATGTTTCAGCTTTGTCTGGAACCCGACCATGTTGAACAGCGTGCCGAGCGCATTGTCCTGACGGAGTTGTGCAACCGCCCAGGCGCGGTGGCCGGTGCGCGGATTGGTAAGGCCGACCGGTTTCATCGGTCCCCAGCGCAGCGTATCGCGGCCCCGTGCCGCCATGATTTCGATCGGCAGGCAGCCGTCGAAATAGGGGGTATCCTTTTCCCATTCACGAAACTCGGTCTTCTCGCCGGCGAGCAACGCATCGAGGAAGGCTTCGTATTGCGGTCGGTCGAACGGGCAGTTGATGTAATCGGCGGTGCCGCCGCCCGGTCCTTCCTTGTCGTAGCGCGACTGGAACCAGGCGATATCCATGTCGATGCTTTCGCGATGGACGATGGGCGCGATCGCGTCGAAGAAAGCGAGATCGGCCTCACCGGTCAGATGGCGGATCGCATTGGCCAGTCCGGGCGCGGTGAGCGGGCCGGTCGCAATGATCGTCGCATCCCAGTCGGCGGGTGGCAGGCTGTCGATTTCGCCACGTTCGATGCGGATCCGGGGATGGGCCGCAAGGCGCGCGGTGACGTCGGCGGCAAACCCGTCGCGGTCGACCGCAAGCGCGCCGCCCGCCGGCAACTTGTTGGTATCGGCGGCGGCCATGATCAGCGACCCGGCACGGCGCATCTCTTCATGAAGGAGACCGACGGCGTTGTAGTTCGGGTCGTCGGACCGGAACGAGTTGGAGCAGACCAGTTCCGCACAGTCGGCGGTTTTGTGCGCGTCGGTTCCGCGCATCGGTCGCATCTCGTGCAGAACGACCGGGATGCCGGCGCTCGCCAGTTGCCAGGCGGCTTCGCTGCCGGCCAGACCGGCGCCAATGATGTGGACGGGGCGGATCATCCGCCCTAACTACTGCCTGCGGGGGCGCACTTACAATCCAGGAGACGGGTGACGCCATGCGAATCGCCGCGGCGACGCGAATTCTGGTGGTCGGGGCGGGACCGACCGGATTGACCGCGGCGCTGGAACTGGCGCGGCGCGGCTTCAATCCGCGGATCATCGATGCCAATCCGGAACCGTCGCGCGACAACCGTGCGGTCGGGATCAACGCGCACAGCCTGGCCATTCTCGAAGCCAGCGACGCGACCGAGCGCTTGCTCGCCGCCGGCCGACGGATCGTCTGAACCGATTTCTGGATCAAGGGCCGCATCGCCGGCACGATCGATCTGTCGCGGATCCCACACCGGCACAACTATTTGCTCGCTCTGCCGCAGGAGGTGACCGAGAGCATCCTGACCCAGCGACTGCTCGAGTTCGGCGTAACGGTCGAACGGCCGGTGGTCGCGCGCTCTGCGGTCGAACTCGGCGAGGCGGTGTCCGTGGTACTCGACGAGGGTTTCCGGAAAACGGTCGAACCCTACACCGTCGGCGTCGGCGAGAATCGATATCGCTTTGTCGCCAACACGCCGCAGGCGCGGTTTCAGGTGCCGGGCGAATATTCAGTGCGGCAGAACGGGGTGCGCGAGGCAATCCTCAAGGTCCAGGTGCGCCGGGCCAGGCGCTATCAGGTCAAGAACCGAGTCTTCCTGATGGGCGATGCCGCGCATGTTCATTCGCCGATCGGCGGGCGCGGCATGAATCTCGGCATCGAGGACGCTGCCATTCTGGCACGATTGCTCGAAGAGGACCGGCTGCAGCGCTACACATCCATGCGCCGACCGACTGGCGCCAAGGCAATCCGGCTCAGCGAGCCGATGGCGCGGATTGCCGAGGAGACGAATTCGGTCGAAATTGCCATTCGCAATACCGTGCTGCGACTGGCGCTGATGCTTCCATTTATGCAGCGACGCTTCATGGCGCGGATCGCGGGTCTGGGCTAGCATTCGTTCCGATATTGCCCATGCATCCGATCTCAAGAGGACATCATGCTCAAGCGTCTCAACCCCGCATCCATCGTAAAGCCCTTTTCAAACTACGCGCAGGGCGTCTCGGCGCCGGCGAAAGCCCGTTGGCTCCATGTTTCCGGTCAGGTTGGCGCCAAGCCGGACGGCACGATCGAAAAAGGATTTGAAGCGCAGGCATCGCGCTGCTGGTCGAACATCATGGCGGTGCTGGCGGAAGAGGGCATGGGCCCGGCCGATATCGTCAAGAACACGGTCTATCTGACGAATGCCGGCGACGTCGCGAAATCGCGCGCCGCCCGCGACGCCGCGATGCAGGGACATGCCTCTGCCTCGACGCTTGTCGTCGTCTCGGCGCTGGCGGTGCCCGAACTGGTGGTCGAGATCGAGGTCGTCGCGGCGAAATAGCGCCACGACACTATCGGCGCTACTGCTCGATCCCTTCGGCCTTCAGGGTCGCCTGATAGGCGGGGCGGGCCTTGACCCGATCGGCCAGCGCCTTCAGATGCGGATAGCTTGCGGGCGGTTTCGCGAGCTTGCGCGACCAGCGGGTCAGCATCGTGAGATAGATGTCGGCGGCGGTGCATCGATCGCCGAGCAGATACGGATGGCCGCCGCTCGCGATCGTGCCGTCGACATGCGCCCACATTGTGCCGAGGCGCTTTTCCGCGATCGCCTGCATTTCCTTCCGGCCGCCATCGCTCTCGATGTAATGGTCGGCGTGCCAGTAATGCATATGCTCTTCCTGCACCGTATTGGTCAGATACATCATCCACTGCAGGAATTTGGCGCGCGTCGCCGAACCCGGCGCCGGCACGAGATCGAGTTGCGGAAAGCGCTCGCACAAGTAAAGCGTGATCGCAGCGGACTCGTGCAGGACCAGGTCGCCGTCGATCAAGGTCGGTACGCGCGCATGTGGGTTGATCTTCAGGAAATGCGGCTTGAACTGTTCGCCGTTGTCGAGGTCGACCATGACGACTTCGTGCGGCGCCTTGGCTTCGATCAGAAGGACATGCGGCGTCATGCTGGCCGCGCCGGGATTCCCATACAGAGTCAACATGCGTTCCTCCCTTGAGCGCGGGTCTTTTTAAGCGCTCTTCTTTCGTTTTCCCGCCGCGCGCCGCCCGAGATGATGCGCGAGAAATGCGCCGGTATAGCTCTCCGCCACCTGCACGATTTCTTCCGGCGTCCCTGCGGCGACGATGTGACCGCCGCCATCGCCGCCCTCCGGACCGAGATCGATGATCCAGTCGGCGGTCTTGATGACCTCCAGATTATGCTCGATGACGACCACGGTGTTGCCCTGCTCGACCAGGCGGTGCAGCACCTGCAGCAGTTTGCGCACGTCCTCGAAATGCAGGCCCGTTGTTGGCTCGTCGAGAATATAGAGCGTGCGCCCGGTCGCCCGGCGCGAGAGTTCCTTGGCGAGCTTGACGCGCTGCGCCTCGCCGCCGGAGAGCGTGGTTGCCGCCTGGCCGACATGGATGTATCCGAGGCCGACTTCCTGCAGCATGCGCAGTTTCTCTCGGATCGCCGGCACCGCCTTGAAGAATTCGACGCCGTCGTCGACCGTCATGTCGAGCACATCGGCGATCGATTTGTCCTTGAAGGTGATTTCCAGCGTTTCGCGATTGTAGCGCTTGCCCTTGCAGGTATCGCACTGCACGTAGACGTCGGGCAGGAAGTGCATCTCGATCTTGAGAACGCCGTCGCCCTCGCAAGCTTCGCAGCGTCCGCCCTTGACGTTGAACGAGAAGCGGCCCGGCTTGTAACCGCGCGCGATCGATTCCGGCAGCCCGGCGAACCAATCGCGGATCGGCGTGAAGGCGCCGGTATAGGTCGCGGGATTCGAACGCGGGGTGCGTCCGATTGGCGACTGATCGATGTCAATCACCTTGTCGAGATGCTGCAGCCCATCAATCTTGTCATGCTCGCCAGGCAGCTCGCGCGCATTGTTGAGGCGCCGCGCCAGCGCTTTGTAAAGTGTCTCGATGATCAGCGTCGATTTACCGCCGCCGGAGACGCCGGTCACCGCCGTAAAGATGCCGAGCGGAACATCGACACTCAAATTCTTGAGATTGTTCGCGCGCGCGCCAATGAGCCGCAGCTTCTGTCCGCGCGCGCCGGTACGCCGTATCTCGGGAACCTCGATGCGGCGGAAGCCGGTGAGATATTGCGCGGTCAGGCTTTCGGGCGAGCGCATGACTTCATCGGGCGTCCCCGATGCGACGACCTGGCCGCCGTGCCGGCCCGCACCCGGTCCCATATCGACCAGATAATCCGCCGCCCGGATCGCTTCCTCGTCATGCTCGACGACGAGCACCGAGTTGCCGAGATCGCGCAGCCGCTTCAGCGTTTCGAGGAGTCGGGCATTGTCGCGCTGATGCAGGCCGATCGACGGTTCGTCGAGCACATACAATACGCCGGTGAGGCCCGATCCGATCTGCGAGGCGAGGCGGATGCGCTGGCTTTCGCCGCCGGATAACGTGGCGGATGAGCGGTTGAGCGTCAGATAGTCGAGCCCGACGCTGTTGAGGAACCCGAGGCGCTCGTTGATCTCCTTGAGGATCCGGCCGGCGATCTCCTGCTGCTTTGTCGTCAGCGTGTTCGGCAGTGCGCGGAACCATTGTTCGGCCTGCCGGATCGAAAAGCGGCCGACCTCGGCAATGTTGAGCTTGTCGATCTTGATCGCGAGCGCCTCCGGCTTGAGCCGGTCGCCATGGCAGGCATCGCAGGGGCTGGTGGCCTGGAACTTGGCCATCTCGTCGCGTACCCAGCTGCTCTCCGTTTCGCGCCACCGCCGGGTCATGTTCGGAATCACGCCCTCGAACGGCTTGGTCGTCCGATAGGAACGCAGCCCGTCATCGTAGGTGACCGTAACCGACTCATCACCCGAGCCGTACAGGATGATGTCGCGAACTTTCTTCGGCAGTTCCTGGAACGGTTTGCGCAGGCTGAATTTGTAGTGCTTAGCCAGGCTCTCAAGCGTCTGGATGTAATAGGGCGACGACGAATTGGCCCAGGGCGCGATCGCACTTTTTTCGAGGGTCTTGCTTTCATCCGGCACGATCAGGCCGGGATCGAAATACATCTTGTTGCCCAGGCCGTCGCAGGCCGGGCAGGCGCCGTACGGCGCATTGAACGAGAATAGCCGAGGCTCAATCTCGTCGATGGTGAAACCCGAAACCGGGCAGGCGAAGCGCGAGGAGAAGATCGTGCGGCCGGCGGTATCGCCCTTCTTGCCGGGCTTTGCGTCTGCGTCGTCGGCGAAAACCAGCCCGTCGGCCAGATGCAGCGCGGTTTCGAGACTGTCCGCGAGGCGTGTCTTGATGTCGCCGCGCGCCACGAGGCGATCGACCACCACCTCGATGTCGTGCTTGAGCTTCTTGTTCAGCGCGGGTACCGCGTCGATCTCGTGGATCGTGCCGTCCACACGTACGCGCTGGAACCCGCGCTTCTGCAGGTCGGCCAGTTCCTTGCGGTACTCGCCCTTGCGGCCGCGAACGATCGGCGCCAGCAGATAGAGCCGCGTGCCCTCGGGCATTGCCATGATTCGGTCGACCATCTGGCTGACCGTCTGGCTTTCGATCGGCAGGCCGGTCGCGGGCGAGTAGGGGATGCCGACCCGCGCAAACAGCAGCCGCATGTAGTCGTAGATCTCGGTCACCGTGCCAACGGTCGAACGCGGGTTCTTCGAGGTCGTCTTCTGCTCGATCGAGATCGCCGGCGACAGACCCTCGATCGCATCGACGTCGGGCTTCTGCATCAGTTCGAGGAACTGGCGCGCATAGGCCGACAGCGATTCGACATAGCGCCGCTGGCCTTCGGCATAGATCGTGTCGAAGGCGAGCGAAGACTTGCCCGAACCGGACAGGCCCGTGAGCACCACGAGCCGGTCGCGCGGGATGTCGAGATCGACGTTGCGCAGATTATGTTCGCGCGCGCCGCGGATCGAGATGAGGCGAGTGCCGCTCGTTTCGGTCATAGCTCCAGGGTCCGGGAATCCGGTTGGCCGGTGGTGGCGATCTTATCGCGACGCCCGGAATTGGCGAGTCCTGTTGCCGGACAAGCCCAACCTGGCCTGCGGAGACCGGGTTTCCGGTGTTAAATTCACGGTGGCGTAGCCGTCGGGTTTCGGGAAAACTAAGCGGCCGGGATAAATCCCGACCGGTGCGCCCGGCAGCGTTCATCAGTGCAGAGGAAAATGGTATGGCAGGCAGCGTTAACAAGGTCATTCTGGTCGGAAACCTCGGTCGCGATCCCGAAATACGCTCGACCCAGGACGGGACCAGGGTCGCCAATCTGTCTCTCGCCACCTCGGAAAACTGGAAAGACAAGACATCCGGCGAGCGCCGCGAACGCACCGAATGGCACCGGGTCGTCATCTTCAACGACCGTCTGGTCGAGGTGGTCGAGCGGTTTCTGAAGAAGGGCTCGAAACTTTATATCGAAGGCCAGCTTCAGACCCGCAAATGGACCGATCAATCCGGCCAAGAGCGCTACACCACCGAAATCGTTTTGCAGCGCTACAGGGGGGAATTGACCATGCTCGATTCCCGCGCCGGCGGCGATCCGGGGTCTGCCGGCACCGTTTCCGGCAGTGGGCCGGGCGGACCCTCCGATCAGGGTCGACCCCCGGCCGATTTCGACGACGATATTCCGTTCTGAGCGGTCAGGCACCGGCCCCCGCGAGCAACCACCGTTTCAGCCAACCAGAGAGGGTTTCATGGACCAGATTTTTAGACGCAAAGGTCTTTCGCGCCGCGAGTTCCACGCAACGCTGGCCAAACTCGGTCTCGGTGTTGCCACAGTGACGACGTTGGCGCGACCGAGCCGCGCGGCCGAGAACGATCTCACGGTGTTCGAATGGGGCGGTTACGACGTGCCGGAATTGTTCCCGCAGTATGTCGAGAAATACGGCGCCGGTCCTGAGTTCACGCTGTTCGCCAGTGAGGAAGAAGCGCTCCAGAAGATGCTCGCCGGCTTCGAAGTCGATTTGGCGCACCCCTGCAGTTACAATATCAAACGCTGGCGCGATGCCGGTGTGGCCGGGCCGATCGATACCAGCCGGCTCATTCACTGGAACGATATTTGGGGCCAGTTCAAGAACATTCCCGACCAGAATGCTGATGGGCAGACCTTTTTCGTGCCGCTCGATTGCGGCAATTCCTCGATCGCCTATCGCACCGATCTGGTCGATCCGGAAGACGCCAAGTCCTGGGATCTGCTGTTCAACGAGAAGTATGCCGGGCGTCTGGCGATGTACAACACCGACACCACGCTGATCGAGATCGCGGCGCGGGTGAACGGGATGTACGACGACTATATGCATCTGAGCGAAGAACAACTGGTCGAGATCAAGGCGCTCCTGGTCAAGCAGCGCGATCTCCTGCGCTTCTATTGGGACGATGCCGGTCAGGTCGCACAGGGTCTGGCGTCGGGCGAGATCGTCGCGGCCTATGCGTGGAACGAGACCGTGAAGACGCTGACGGCGGAGGGTGTACCCGTCGCCTACATGATTCCCGAAGAAGGTATCCTCACCTGGGTTTGCGGCTTTACGATGAGCCCCGATCCGAAGGGCGACCTCGACGCGGTTTATGACTTCATCAACGCCTGGACCTCGCCGGAAGCCGGTCAGTTCATCATCAGCGAGTACGGCTACGGTCATTCGAACAGCAAATCCTACGAGCTGGTCGATCCGGAAGTTCTGGCCAGCCTTGGCATGAGCGATCCGAAAGCCTTGTTCGACGAAGCGGCCATCGCGGTCGATGCGGAAGAGCCTTACCGCAGCCGCTACATCGAACTGGTCGAAGAGGTGAAGGCCGGTATCTAAGGCGAAATCGTCGCGAAACATGAGCGGGGCGGTTCGTTTCGATGGACCGCCCCGTTTCGTTTTGGGGAGGCGGACGATATTGGCAGGGCAGTTGGCGCTCGCCGTGGCGGCGCTGTTCGCGGGCGCTGCGTTTTACATCAGCGTTGTGGAGCAGCCGGCGCGGATGGGCCTCGACGATCGCAGCCTTCTGACCGAATGGAAGGCCGCCTACCGGCGCGGTGCTACCCTTCAGGCGCCGCTGGCGATCGTCGGGTTCCTGTTGGGGCTGTTGGCCTGGTGGCAGACAGATCAGCCGCTCTGGCTGGTCGGCGCGGCGGCACTCATCGCCAACTGGCCCTATACCCTCATCGTGATCATGCCGGTGAACCGGCAGCTCAGGGCGATGGATCCTGTTGGCCCGGGATCCGATGTGCGAACTCTGATCGCGCGATGGGCCGCACTGCATGCGGGACGTACCGCGCTCGGTTTCGCCGCAACGCTGATCTTTTTATGGGCGTCGATCGGCTGAAACGCTGCAATCGGAGTGCGCTTTGGACGCACCTGCACGCGTTGTTGCAGCGACGAAAAACTGCTAGATTCCGAGGCCTGTTTCAGCGCCGGATTCGCTCGAATCGGCCTCCTGTTATCTATTTGATTTGAAAGGCCTTTTAGTGGCTGACGAAACTCCTGTCGATCGCTCCGATATAGCGCCCGTCACGATCGAAGAAGAGATGCGCCGTTCGTATCTCGATTACGCCATGAGCGTGATCGTGGCGCGCGCCCTTCCGGACGTGCGCGACGGTCTCAAGCCGGTGCATCGGCGCATTCTCTTCACGATGAAGGAAGGCGGTTACGACTGGAACCGCGCCTTCCGGAAATCGGCCCGCATCGTCGGCGACGTGATGGGCAAATACCATCCGCACGGCGATTCCGCGATCTACGATGCCATGGTGCGCATGGCGCAGGATTTCTCGATGCGGCTCATGCTCATCGAGGGTCAGGGCAATTTCGGCTCGATGGACGGCGATCCCGCAGCGGCGATGCGCTACACCGAGGCGCGGCTGGCGCGCGTTTCGACGGCGCTGCTCGACGATATCGACAAGGATACGGTCGACTTCCAGCCGAACTACGACGAATCGCAGCAGGAACCGACCGTCCTGCCGGCGCGCTTTCCCAACCTGCTGGTCAATGGCGCCGGCGGCATCGCCGTCGGCATGGCGACCAATATTCCGCCGCATAATCTCGGCGAGGTGATCGCGGCGACTCTTGCGCTGGTCGACAACCCGGCGCTGACGATCGATCAGCTGATGGCCCATCTGCCGGGCCCCGATTTCCCGACCGGCGGCCGCATCCTCGGCCGGGCCGGTATTCGCGAGGCCTATCACACCGGGCGCGGGTCGGTCGTGATGCGCGGGCGCAACCATATCGAGCCGCTGCCGAAGGACCGCGAGGCGATCGTCGTCACCGAGATTCCCTTCCAGGTGAACAAGGCCCGGATGATCGAGCGCATCGCCGAAACGGTGCGCGACAAGGTCATCGAAGGCATCTCGGACATTCGCGATGAATCCGACCGCGAAGGCGTGCGCGTCGTCATCGAACTGAAGCGCGATGCGATGGCCGAAGTGGTCCTGAACCAGCTCTACCGTCACACGCCGCTGCAGACCAGCTTCGGCATCAACATGCTGGCACTGACCGGCGGCCGGCCGGTGCTGATGAACGTGAAGGAGGTGATCGAAGCCTTCGTCGTGTTCCGGGAAGAGGTCATCACCCGGCGTACCGTCCATGATCTGATCAAGACGCGCGAGCGCGCCCATGTGTTGGTCGGCCTCGCGATCGCGGTCGCGAACATCGATGCGGTGATTGCGCTGATCCGCGCCGCACCCGATCCCAATACCGCGCGCGACCAGTTGATGGCGCGGGCCTGGCCGGCGGGCGACGTGGCGCCGCTGGTGACCCTGATCGACGAGCCCGGCCATACGGTGGCCGACGATGGCACCTATCGCCTGTCGGATACTCAAGCGCGCGCGATTCTCGATCTGCGTCTGCAGCGGCTGACCGGGCTCGAGCGCGGCAAGATCGCCGAAGAGCTGGAAGAGCTCGCCGGCCATATCAAGGATTTCCTCGATATCCTCGGCTCGCGGCCGCGCCGCCTGCAGATACTGCGCGACGAGCTGAAGCAGATCGGCGAGCAGTACGGCAATCCGCGACGCACCGCGCTGGAAGAGATCGAATTCGAGCATGACGTCGAAGACCTGATCCAGCGCGAGGGCATGGTCGTCACCGTCACGCATGGCGGCTATATCAAGCGGGTGCCGCTCTCGGCCTATCGCGCGCAGCGCCGTGGCGGCAAGGGCCGCGCCGGCATGGCGACCCGCGATGAGGATTTTGTCAGCAAGATATTCGTCGCCGATACGCACACGCCGGTTCTGTTCTTCTCGACCGCCGGCATGGTCTACAAAATGAAAGTCTATCGCCTGCCGCAGGGCACGCCGCAGGCGCGTGGCCGCGCGCTGGTCAACCTGCTGCCGCTCGGCGAGAACGAAAAGATCTCGACGGTCATGCCGTTGCCCGAGGACGAGGCGAGCTGGGATTCCATGTTCGTCATGTTCGCGACCGCGACCGGCAATGTCCGCCGCAACAAACTCTCGGATTTCGTCAACGTGATGGCCAACGGCAAGATCGCGATGAAGCTCGACGAGGGCGACAGTCTGATCGACGTGCGGGTCTGCGGCGAAAACCAGGACGTGCTGCTCGCCGGCAAGCTCGGCAAATGCATCCGCTTCGCGGTGCCGGACGTGCGCGTCTTCACCGGCCGTACCTCGACCGGCGTGCGCGGCATCCGCCTCGGCGACGGCGACAGCGTCATCTCGATGTCGATCCTCGACCATGTCGATGTCGATACGGCGGAACGCGAGGCCTATATCCGCATGGCCAATGCGCGCCGGCGCGCCGGCGAGGAGGGCGAGGTCGAGGCCGAAGCGCTCAATCTGCTTCCGGCAGACCGCTTCGCCGCGCTCGAGGCGGCGGAGGAGATGATCCTCACCGTCACCGCCAAGGGCTTCGGCAAGCGCAGTTCGGCCTACGAGTACCGGATCACCGGGCGCGGCGGGCAGGGCATCGCCAATATCGAGACCTCGAAGCGCAATGGCGAGGTCGTGGCGTCGTTCCCGGTCAGCGGCACCGACCAGATCATGCTGGTGACCGATGCGGGCCAGCTCATTCGCTGCCCGGTCGACGATGTGCGGATCGCCGGCCGTAAAACCCAGGGCGTGGTCATCTTCCGCGTGGACGAGGACGAGACGGTTGTCTCGGTCGCCCATCTGCCCGATCTCGGCGAGGCCGAGGGCGTGGAGGAAGGCGGCACCACCGACGCCGATGACGGTCCCGACGCGCTGGAGCCCGATCCGGACACCGACACATAAGCCGGCCGCCTATCGGCCTCAAAGACCGAGTCTTTTGAAGGGGCTTCCAATCGGGCTCGGGCAGGCCCCGACCACGCTGCATTTCCAGTTATGTTGCCGGCGGCTCACGCCCGCGAGAGGCGGTACTATACCTTTGGCGCTGCAAACCAGGCCGCCGCTGCTGGCTGATTAAAAGCGTTAGCCAGAGACCACATATTATTATAATCGTTGGATTAATGAAGTCTGCATAACCGAGAGATAAAGGTGCTCTGGTACCGCATCTTGACCCCAGGATGGGCAAAACTGCGACGTTCCGTCGCGGCATCGGTATAGTGTCGATTTCGCGAGACCTATACCAACGAATACTATACTATGGCTTCACCATCGAGATTGCGGGGGCAGGGCAAAGGGCCACCGCGCTGGATGGTTACGGATCGCAGGGCACGGCCCATGCCTGCGATCCGGACGGACCGGTCTGCATCGACATCGAAACAGACAAAGGCGGCTCAGGCCGGCCTCAAGGGACGAGAAAGCCAAAACAATGATCGAGATGATCCTTTACAGCGCCCCGGCCATCCTCGCGGGCATGTTCGTTGGAACCGCCATGGGCTGGAGACTCGGCAAGTTCGGGCAGAAGCCGCTGGCCGCCGAAGTGGAGCGCCTGAAGACCCTCACCGAACAGCAGGCCAAGCAGATCTGGAACCAGGCCGACCGGATCCACGAGCTCGAGATCGACAAACTGCAGCTTTCGTCGTGGCATCGGTCGGATCAGCAGCCCTCGGGTGGCACTCGCCTGACCCGCGTGCTCGAAGCCCAGCACCGCATCGCCGCCTAAGAGGTTCAATCGATCCCGGCGGCATCGCGCCGCCGGCAGGTTTCGCGCCGCTGTCGGAAACGACCGCGGCGCTTTGTTTTTGAGCGAAGCCTGTCCGGGCCTCCCGCGCCGCACCCAAGTCTTTTCGCAACTGCAATAATCCGGTAGCCTGCGCGTGAGGATGGGACATCGCCGCAGCGAACAATCGCGCGATGCCGGGGATCAACGGCGGGGAAGACATGGCAGAGCCGAGAGTTGCGCTCTATCCGGGCACATTCGACCCGATCACAAACGGCCATATGGACGTGATCCGGCGCGCGGCGCGCCTGGTCGACAAATTGGTGATCGCGGTTTCGATCAATCCGGGCAAGGGCCCGCTGTTCACGCTGGACGAGCGGGTGGCGATGCTCGAATCCGAGATCGAGAGCCTGAACAACGGGCGCAATATCGAAGTCCGCCCGTTCGAGACGCTGCTCATGCATTTCGCCAAGGAAGTCGGCGCCGGGATGGTGATCCGCGGCCTCCGGGCCGTCTCCGATTTCGAATATGAGTTCCAGATGGCGGCGATGAACGCGCGACTCGAGCCGGCGATCGAAACAGTCTTCCTGATGGCCTCGGAACGCCACCAGTTCATCTCCTCCCGCCTGGTCAAGGAAATCGGCCGCCTCAATGGCGACGTGACGCCGTTCCTGTCGGCCCGCATCGCCGAGCGGCTGGTCGCGCGCGTTGCCGAGGAGAAGGGCCGCAAGGGCTGAACGTCTCCCGGCCGCCAACCGGCGCTTGACGCCGCATCGGGACATCGAAACTCTGGCGCCGCCGGGTTGCGGCGCGGGGAAACTCTGGCGCCGCCGGGTTGTGGCTCGCAGGGGAGGAGATACCGGATCATGCTGGACGAAGCGCGGTCGCGCACGGCGACGTTTCAGGCGCGGCTGAAAGACGCGGGCCACCGGGTCGCCGTCATCACCGACGAAAGTTCGATTGCCTATCTGGCCGGGTTCTGGGGCTATCTCGGGATCGAGTTCGGCCGCCCAACCATGCTGGTCCTGTGCGAGGGTGCGGCACCGATCATCGTCACGCCGCTGATGGAGACCGAGATGGTCTCCACCATGACCTGGATCGAGGATGTGCGGTCCTGGGAAGATGCCGGCCCCGATCACTGGACCGCCATCCTCGCCAAGGCGATCGGCGAACCGGCGCCGCGCGAGTTCGCCGTCGAGACACGGTTGCTGCCGGCGATCGTCCGTGACTTCTTTACCGAGCGCTATCCCGATGCAAAGCTGCGCGATGTTTCGCCGCTGCTCGGCGAGCAGCGCATGATCAAGTCGCCGCTCGAAATCGGCGTCATGCGCCAGGCCGGCGCGATTGCCGCCGCCATGATGGACGGCGCCCGCAACGCGATGGATGCCGGCGTGCCGGAATATGAGGTGGCGCTCGCGGTGATGAACGCCGGCACGCGCAAGGCGGCCGGGTTCCTGACCGGCAAGGGCTGGGAAGCCTTCGTCTCGCCGATGATTCACAATCTGCAGATCATTCAGTCCGGCGCGGATACCTCGATGGTGCATCGTCGCGCCAGCGTGAAGCCGCTCGATCCGGGCGATCCGGTCTATCTCTGTTTCTGCAACATGGTGCAGTTCAAACAGTACAAACTCGGCTTCGATCGCCAGTTCTTCATCCACCATGTCAGCGACGAGGCGGCCCATGTTCAGGAGACGGCAGTTCGCGCCCAGCAGGCCGCGCTCAAATCGATGCGCGCCGGCGTCACCGCCGAAAGCGTCGCGGCCGCCGCCAATGCGGTCTATCGGGATAACGGCTTTTCGCCGGGCTATCGCACCGGCCGATCGATCGGCGTCGCCTACCTCGAGGCGCCCGAACTGAAAGAGGGCGACAAAACGATCCTGCGTCCGGGCATGACGTTCGCGGTCGACGGTGGCGTGACGGTCGAAGGGAAGTTCGGCGGCCGGATCGGGGATTCGGTGGTGGTGACGGAAACCGGCTTCGACTATCTGACGAACTACCCGCGCGAACTGGCCGTGCTGCAGGCGCGGGCCGCGCGATGAACGCAGGCGAGCGCCGTGCGTTGCGGCTTGCCGTCTTCCAGTATCAGGCGCGCGACGAACAGCCGAATGACCGTCTGGATCGGCTCGCGGCTGCTTTGAGAAATCTCGGCCGCGAGGCGGTCGATCTCGTCGTTTGTCCCGAGCTGTTTCTCTCCGGTTACAATATCGGATCGCGCGTGGCCGAACTGGCCGAACCGCCGGATGGTCCTTTCGGCAAGGGCGTCGCCGGGCTCGCCCGCGAATACCGCACGGCCATAGTTTACGGCTATCCTGAGCTCGATAACGGCCGGCGCCATAATGCGGCCGTCTGTTTCGATTCTGGCGGCCGGCTTATCGCCAATCATCGCAAACTGCGGCTGCCGAACGGCTATGAACAGACGCATTTCGCATGCGGCGACGGGCTGACGTTCTGCGAGATCGCCGGTTGGAAAATCGGCGTACTGGTCTGCTACGACATCGAGTTTCCGGAAGCCGTGCGCGCCTGTGCGCTCGGCGGCGCCGAAATCGTCGTCGCGCCGACCGCGCTCAAAGCGGAGTGGTCGTTCGTCGCACGTCGGATGATTCCGACGCGCGCCTTCGAGAATGGCGTGTTCGTCGTGTACGCGAACTATGCAGGCCAGGAAGGCGAATTTACCTATCTGGGCGAGAGCTGCGCCATCGGGCCGGACGGTTCGGAACTGGCGCGGGGCGGGTCCGGCGAAGAGATGTTGCGGGCAACGCTCGATGCGTCGCTGATCGCCTCGGCGCGGGCGAAGCTGTCCTATCTAGCGGATTGCGGCGCGATCCCGCGCGCGTGATTGGCGCGGCGGGCCGCCGATCGCCTCAGGCGGCGTCTTCTTTCACGAAGGCTGCAACCACCGGTGCGATGCGGGCCTGCACAGCAGCGATCAGGGCCTTGTCGGCGTTGCTCCAGACGCGCGGCTTCGCCATCGACGAGGGTTCGAGAACGCCATACATCTCGCCCTGATGGTAGACCGGTGCGTGAACCAGGCCGCAATGGCCGAAATGCTCTTTCTCGTACGCCGTGTTGACCAGCGCCGGGTCGGCTGTTTCGATATCGTCGATGTAGAGCGCTTCCGGATTCCTCATCGCCTCGGCATACATCGGATCGTCATCCACGAGCGTCGCGGGCATGAGTTCCCAGCCGCGGTCTTCGCGGCGCAGAGTGAACTCGGGCAGCGCGGCCCAACGATGTACCGCGCGGCCGCGATGGGTCTTGGGATCGCGTAGGAACATGACGCAGCGTTCGCAATTCAGCGCTTTGGCCAACGCCGGCATCAATGCCGTCAGCTTCTCGTCCGGTGTTCTGTCGCTGTCCAGGATTGCCAGCACATCGTCGCGCATGTTGCCCACCTCGTTCCGCGGATGGTTTCCATCATTCCACAAGAACCCATGCCGGGGATATCGGCGCCTTCCGGCATATCTCGGGGACAGGTCTTCCAGGGCGCTTCGGCCGGCCGAACCCGGGCCGCGCCGGCGGGGCATTTCCGGTTTGGCCGGCCCAGCCGGTCGTGCTAGACCGGCGCCGTTCCGCGCGGTGGCCGGGTCCGATGCCCGATGCCCCGGGGAGCCCGTAGCTCAGATGGTAGAGCACCTGACTTTTAATCAGGGTGTCCCGGGTTCGAGTCCCGGCGGGCTCACCAATTCCCCTGAAGATTTAGGCCCCGCTTGGTCGTCAATCGACGACGCGAGCCACCAGCCAGTTGGCGAACGAATTGAGGGCGGGCTCAAGGTGGGAGAGGCGGCCGGGTATATAGCGGCCCGTGTTCATGCCGCGTTGTTGACCCTCGAGCACGACGATGTCCTCGTCCATCGACACTTCCCATCGCTTTTCATAGCGCGCGAACTTTTCGGCGAAGTCGGGGCGCGCCATGGTTTCTTCGGGAAAGCACATGTTCATCACGACATGAGTGCGCGACGGTCCCTCCGGATAGATTTCGAAGGCCCACATGCAGTCGATGGTAACGGCGAAGGCAAAGGACGGATAAATCCAGGCATAGCGCGTGCCGAGTGCGTCATCCGGCAGCCCGTCCATCACCGGCAGCGACAGATGCTGCTCGGCGGTCATCAGCGCGCTCGTGCCCTTGTGCTTGTCCCATATCGTTGCGAACTCGCCGTTGACGCCCTGCGCCATTTCCGGCGGGTGGCTCGCATAGGTGCCGGCGATCGAGGCCTTGTGCACCACGTTGACGTGGTAGTCCTCCATGAAGACTTCGATAAAGAGCTTCCAGTTGCATTCGACCGTGAAATGCCTCGCTCGCGCCGTCTTCAAAGCCGGCAGATTGTAGGCGTCCAAATACCGATCGAGTTCACCGACCGTTGCATCGAAATCCGGTCCGCCCGGTTCGAGCCGCGCGAAGATAAAACCCTGCCAGATCGCGACGTCGTAACTCACCAAACCATAGTCGCGGCGGTCGAAATTAGCCGAACTCTCCATGCCGGCGGACCCGCGCAGGCTGCCATCGAGTCCGTAAGCCCAGGCATGGAAAGGGCACCGGATCATGGGAACGTTGCCGCTGCCTTCCAGCAGCATCATGCCGCGATGCCGGCAGACATTGTTGAGGACGCGGATCGTTCCGGTCTGGTCCCGGATGACGATCAGTCTCGCGCCGCACAGCTCGACCGCTCGGTAGTCGCCGGGATTAGGCAATGCATTCTCGCGCCCGAGGCAGATCCACGAGCGATGAAACACCCGCTCGACCTCGCGCTGGTAGAATGCCGGGCTCGCATAGCACCAGCCGGGCAGAGGTTCGGCCTCCAGCGGCGGCAACAGGGCTTTGCTATACGTCTCGCGGTTGAAGATCGAAGAATCCAGCATGCGCATGACCATTCCCGACTTGCTGATGGACCGGCTTTTTCCGGCGGTTGGATTACGGGTGCCGGTCGATCCGGCGGCTAGATTTGCATGACAATCGGGGATTAACAAACGCTTAGGGATCGTCGATTCGACGAGCCATAATAGCAGTGGCCGACGCGGGCAGGCCTGCAGCGGCGCCGGCCATTGTCAGGGCGTATCAAATCGCCGGTAGATGCGGGGTGCGCAGTGGGACCCACTCCGCGCGAGCACGGACGACCGCTGTTGCTTCGAAGCGTCGGGCGTCCGCAGTGGAATGGGCCGGGGTCGAATGGAACGACTGATCGACAGTGACGCGCTCGTGCATATCGGTCTGCACAAGACCGGCACCACCTGGTTGCAGTTTCATCTGTTCCCGCGTGCGGATTTCGGGTTCCATCTGCCCGAATTTGAAGGCATGACGCCCAAGCAGCGCGCCAAGGCGATCGGCGTTCGTCTCTGCTACGACCACGCGAACCGGCTGATGGCCGAAGCCGATTTCGATGCCGCGGCAACGCGCGAGGCATTGGCCGGGCTCATCGTGCCGGAGGGAAAGACTGCGGTTGTCAGCCATGAGCGACTGGGTGGGCATCCGCTGTCCGCCGGGTTCGACCGCACCATCTTGCGCGATCGCATCCGTACGGTCCTGCCGAATGCCCGCATTCTCATTGTCGTGCGCGAACAGTTTTCGATGCTCATGTCGAGTTATCTGCAATATCTCAAATATGGCGGCTGGCACGATCTCGATCAGTATCTCTATCCGCCGTCTGACGGGCGGTTGCCGGTGCTTAACATTGATTTCTGGAAGTACGATCGCCTGATCGAGCTGTACCGATCGGCATTCGGGCCGGATCGGGTGCTGGTCCTGCCTTACGAAATGCTGGTTCGCAATCCGCAGGATTTCGTCGAGCGGATCTGCGGTTTCGCCGATGTCTCGGTTCCCGACGGGATCGATGGCGGGCGCCGCGAGAACAGCCGCCGTGGCTATGCGGCGGCTTACTGGTTTCGCCGGATCACCTGGATCAACCGGCGGACCTCGGCGAATGCGTTCCGACCCTCGCGCCTGCCGCCCTGGGCCGGGAAAGTCTTTGATCGCGGGTTCAAGCGTGGGATGGAAGCGGCTATGCCGGCTTACTTCGAGAATCGCGTGCAGCAGCATCTCAATGCCAAGCTGTTGCGCCTCGTCGATCAGCGATATTTCGCGGACAGCAATCGCCGTACCACTGCGCTTGCCATGCTCGATCTCGAATCGTTCGGGTATCCGGTCTAGGCGGAATTTGCAGAATGCGACGAGGCGAGGATCGCGACTTCGGCATTCTCGATCTCGGTTTGCATGGAGTTTCGGATTGCCACGATCCGCCGGCCAACTTCCGCCATCGTAAGGGTTTCGTCGAAGCCCAGTGCCACCTCGATAAACGTTTTATGGCCTGAACGGCGCGACCGTACACGACCGAGGCTCTCGTAATCGTCGAAATGTTTGGCCAGCGCGCGATTGATCGCGATCTGGGCGCTTTCTTCGACCGAGCGGTCGAGGAGATCCGGCAGCCCGGCTCGAAACATATCGATCACGCTGGCGAGGATGAAACAAGCGACGAAGGCCGAACCGATCGCTTCGGCCCATATCGCGACGACAGAATCCGTCGACACTGCCGCGACCGTCATCGTCACCTGGATGAACAGCGACGAGAACACGCGGACATGGCGCGAACGAAGTTGCGCCTGCATGATTGTCGACTTGCCGCCCCGCGCCGCGCGCCGGACGGAATCCCAGGCCACGACATTGATGTATGTATTGATCGACGCCATGATGGCGGCGAGCGTCAGGCCGAGAGGCGATCCGAGTGGTTTTTCGCCGACGATGATCCCGATCACGCCATAGAAGACCCAGAGTGCACCGATCAGCAGGCCGATTGCGATCGCGAGATTGGCAAACTGCTCGACCTTCCCGGTTCCGAAATCCATGTCGAGCAGCGATTCCCGATGAACCCGACGCATGACCAGAAATGAAAAAGCTTCAAGTGAAAGAATAAAGACACCGCGGATCGATTCCGCGATCAGCGTCAGCGATCCGCCGGTAATCCCCACAACAAAAATTAGGGCAAGAATGATCGAATCTGCCGTCAACGCGAACCGGATGGAGCTTTCCTTGTTGCGCTGATCGGCGGTAATTGCGCGCGCGGCCATTTCGATGCCTACAGACGAAGCCGGGCCGCGAGCATGTCGATCACGCCGACGCCGGGAAAATTGACGAAGGCGCTGCGGCCGATCGGACATGCCGCGATATCGGCCTCATCCGGCGAGAGTTCGATGATGACCTGACCTGTGTTCGGCCCGCGTCCCTTGGCGACCGCGGCCAGATCGTCGCCGCCGAGTGTTGCGGCGGCGCCGCGGGTGAACAGGACCGTGCCATCGCGAACCCGGTCGTCTCCTTCGAACGTGACCTCCGCAGGTGCGCCGGGTGACAGCAGCGCGACCTCGAGGTCCGAGACCGGGGCATCGACCAGCAGGACGCGGCAATCGACCCAGGTGGCGATGACGGCGCCCGCTTGAACCTCGGCACCGATGCCGGCGATAAGGCTCCACACCATTGCATCTTCTGCGGCGAGAATTGTTGCGGCGCTCGTCCGCTCGTACACGGCCCGGGTTGCTTCCGCGGCCTGTGTCAGAGCGGCGATCTCGGTCTGCAGCGGAGCAAGCCCGGCCTGCGCCTGCTCCAGCGCCATCTTCGCGTCGTCGAGGCTTCGTTGTCCATCGCCGCCGTCACCGCTGTCGGCTAACCCGAGAAAAGCTCCTGCTGCGGCGGCCGCAAGCCGTTGCTCGGCGCGCAGTAAATTTGTTTCGGCTTCGAGCAAAACGCGTTTCCGATCGATGACGGCTACCTGGGCGGCATCGGCCTGGGACTGGGAACTCGCGCCGCTGTCGCGCATGCTGGCCAGGCGATCGGCTTCGGTGACTTCGAGCGCCATCGCGTCCCGGTGATAGGTGATCCGGGCGCGATGATTGGCGACGTCGGCGGCGACATCGGCGCTGTAGGCCTGTGCATAAGCCAGAGCGGCGGCGGTTCTTTCGGCGACGATGGTTTTCAGCGCATTGACCCGGGCCTCGAGTGCCGCGAGTTCGGCCGCTGTGCGGTCGAGTTGCGTCTGTATCCCGAGCATATCCAACGGAGAGGCGCGCGGGTTGCTGACGACCGCGATCCGACGGTCCCGGCCGATCCGCTCGCCAGCGTGGTGTGGCGCGTACTCGACAAGACCGGCGATCGGCGTTCTGGCCGAGGTGATCCAGGTGGTGACAGCCGCATCGCGAATGACGATCGAACGCAGATACGGTCCGCTGATCCACACGGCATAGATCAACACCACGATCAGCGCGACGAGCGCGATCGCTCGTGGCGATTCGCTCAGCCTGAACAGGCGATTCTTGATCGACATTGTTCCGGCGTCCTTCGGCTCTGCGTCAGCTCCGCCGTACCAGCGCGAGGCCGACGCCGGCGCCGATGAGCAGCGTGCCCGAAACGCGATCGACCCATCTTCGCGCGCGGCTGGTGCGGAACCAGACCCGCACGCGGCCGGCGAGAACCGCGTAGAGACTGTCGAAGGTGAGCGCGATGACGAAGAAGGTCGCGCACAGGATCGCAAGCTGCGGCTGCAGGGCGCGCGATGGATCGACGAACTGCGGAAAGAATGCGCCGTAGAAGATCAGAAGCTTGGGATTGGTGGCGTTGACGAGAAATCCCTGAACCAGCAGCTTTGTCGGCGAGGCGACCCGCACGGCGGTCGTATCGGGATCGTCATGCTTCTTCATCCAGAGCCGGATGCCGAGCCACACAAGGTAGATCGCACCCGCCCAGCGCAGCAGGTTGAACCACTCCGCCAGCAGCAGCAGGAACGAGGCCATGCTGAAAAACGTGACGATGAGGTAAGAGGCGGTCGCGAGGCTGATGCCGATGACCGACAGCATCGCGCGCTTCGTACCATAGGCGAGCGAGTTGGCGACGATCAGCGACACGGCCGGTCCCGGCGCCAGAATCAGCACCGTGGTGGCAAGGACGAACGCGACATAGAGGCCGGGATCGATCATCGGGATCATTCCTTGGGTAAACCGGCGGCTTGGCCTACGCCGGGCGGCCATCAAGCCACGGTCGCCCGCCCGGCGGCAATGGGGTTCCCGGGTCGGAAGAGGGCGAGATTTGCCCCGCCACGGCATTGGCGAAGGCAGGGTCGCTGGCCGATTTACCCCGCTTTACCATCAAGGGGTCGGCCCTTAAAGTCCCAACAATCACACGGAACCGCCGGAATCCCGACCGCCGCGCCATGCCGCGATTCATACCGACTTTGCTCTCGACGATCCTGCTGGCGACCCTCGTTCTGACGGGTGCGGCGCAGATTGCGCGTGCCGATACCGGTTTCGCGAGCATCATCGTGGATGCGGAAACCGGGGCGGTGCTGTCGGAAGAGCAGGCGACACGGCGCTGGTATCCCGCCTCGCTGACCAAGCTGATGACGCTCTATCTCACCTTCGAAGCGATCGAGAACGGCACGCTGGCGCTGGACGACACGCTGACGGTCTCGGACAATGCGGCCGCGCAGCCGGAGGTGAGCCTCCACATTCGCGCCGGCGCGAAGATTACGGTCGAACAAGCGATCATCGCGCTGATCGTCCGCTCGGCGAACGATATCGCGACCCTGCTGGCCGAGACGGTTGGCGGCAGCGAACCGCGGTTCGCCGCGATGATGAGCCTGAAGGCCCGGGCCCTCGGTATGTCGCGAACGGTCTTTCGTAACGCGTCTGGCCTGCCCGACGATTCCCAGATCACCAGTGCGCGCGACATGGCGATGCTCGCCGCTGCTCTGATTGAGGATTTTCCGGCCTACTACGAGTATTTCAGTCGTCGCCAGGTGCTGTTCGACGGGCAATCGCTCGGCACCTACAACCAGTTCCTCGACTATTACGAGGGTGCAGACGGCTTCAAGACCGGGTTCACCTGCGGTTCCGGCTACAACCTGGTCGCATCGGCGGTGCATGACGGGCGGCGTTTGATCGGCGTCGTGCTGGGCGGCGACAGCGGCGGCCAGCGCACGGCCGAGATGGCGCGGCTAATGGACGAAGCGTTCGCGGCCCCGGTTCCCGCCAACCCGATATTGCTGGCCGATTGGCCGAATGCGGTCGCGGGAGAGGATTCCGGTCCGCCGCCTTTCCGTCTGCCGCCCGATCAATGCGAGCTGGGCGCTTCGGCGGTTGCCGACGGAACGCTCGATGGCGGCACGTTGCCGGGCTGGGGCGTGGTGTTCGGCGCCTATGTCGAAAAGGCACAAGCCGAGGCGGTGCTGATGGATGCCCGCGAGCAACTGAAAGACATCCTGTCGAAAGGGCGGCCGGCGGTCGTTCAGCGCGAACAGGAAGGCGTTTCGCGTTACTCCGCGCTGATGGTCGGGCTCGCCCGGGAAGATGCCGGCAAGGCCTGTAAGTTCATGTGGGACCAGAGCGCCTATTGCCTCGCACTCAGCCCGGAAGTTCTCAACAATCCGCAGGCGCTCTGGCGCTAGCAATACCGGGCGCGGGCCGGACGGTTGCGCAGCAAACGAAAAAAAAGCCGGCATCGCTGCCGGCTTTTCGTTTGTCGCGAAAGCGAGAAGGATCAGTCCTTCTGGCGGAACTTGCTGTGGCAACCGCCGCAGGCCTCGCCGACCAGCTTGAACTGCACACCCATCGCAGCGGCGTCGCCCGTGCCGGCCGCAACCGCGAGGGCTTCGGCCTGCGTGCCCAGGTTTGCGGCGGCCTGCTCGAAGCCGGCCCAGTCGGTCCAGATCTCCGGCTTCGCTTCGACGTCGTCCGTAATGTCCTCGAGGCTGGTACCCTCCGGGAACAGTTCCGGGATCTTCGCGGCGGTCGCCTGTATCTCGGCGGCGTGCTGAGCCACCAGCGCGCCGTCGGGGCTGCCCGATTCGATCGCACCATTGATCGCCTTCATGTGGCCGCCCATCGTTTTCATGGCGTTGTGGCGCTGCTCGACGACCGGCGGTAGATCGTCCGCGTCGGCATCGCGCAGCAGAAACAGGCCGCCCAGCAGAACGGCCACAGCGAATGTCTGTAGAATCAGTCTGTTACGGGTTGTCATTGGAGGTCCCTTTTCAAAGTTCGGCAGCACTTTGAGACACCCGAAGATAGGCGATGGCGACGACGGTCGACAGTAGGCATCGGGGGTAACTGTTAGGGCGAACACCTTGTTGATCGGCCCGCGCCGCTCGATATTGGGGACCATGCATGTGCGTGGCATTCACAAGGTTTTGTTCACGGGCCTGGCGTTCGTCGCCTTGGCCGGATGCACACCGGCTGCGCCGCGCCCGGCGATGGTCTCGATCGACCAGACCGATCAGTACGGTTACGCCACCGCACCGGCCGGCGAGGACCGCTTCGTAGTCGAGTATGTGACGCCGGAGCTCGCGACCAGCACGCGCGACACGACGCGCGAACAGGAAATCGAGGAAGAAAAGGCGCGGGCCTATGATCTCGCCCTCTGGCGCGCGGCGCAGATCGCGCAGGAGCGCGGCTATGCGGCGTTCATCGTCGAAGAATCGAGCCGCGACGCCGACGTGTCGGTCGATTACGACCGATACGGGGGGTATGGCGATCCCTGGTTCAATCAGTTTTCCTACGGCTACCACCCGTACCCGTATCGGAACATGGGTTACCATCCGTACTTTCCTTATCACCCCTATGCCTATAACCGGTACCAGCGAAGCGAGGCATCGATGCTTTTGCGTGTAAAATTGCTGGTGCGCGAAGCATCGCCCGACGAACCCGGCGCATTCGACACCGCCGCGACCGCGACACGATTGGCTGCGACCTACGCCAACGCGACCTGGCCGTCGCGCTAATAAGGTTCGGCGCGGCGTTCGGCGAGGGCGGCGTTCTCGATCCGAACACGCCACCATAACAACGCCGCATTGGCGATCGTGAAGATTACCGCGAGACGCCACGCTCCGAAGGCGAGCGGCAGCACCGCAATCTCGGCTGCAACGATCAGATAGTTTGGATGGCGCAGCCAGCGATACGGGCCGCGTCGGACCAGCGCCGCGCCGGGCAGGGTGATCACGCGCGTCATCCAGAAGCGACCGAGGCTCCCGATCGTCCACAGGCGCAATATCTGCAGAACGATGAAGGCGATCAGCCACGGCAGGCGGAGCGGCGCATCGGGCGGAATGAAAATCGCGATCGCCGCGATCCAGGTGACATGCAGGGCGACGATCAGGGGGTAATGGCCACTTCCGACTTCGTTGCCACCCGCGGCCAGGAGGCGACGCTCGTTACGCCGCGCATAAGCCAGCTCGACCAGCCGCTGCACGATGACGAATGCCAGCAGCCAGAAGAGCGGCGTCATCGGCGGGGCTGCGCGATCGAAACAGACGCGCTGGTCACGGTATTTCGAGGATCTGGAACGTGGCGGTGAAACCCGGCCCCAAAGCGGTCATCAGATATCGCCCCGGTTTTGCACCGGCCGCCAGCATCCGATCCAACACGAACAGCACGGTTGCCGCGGAGAGGTTCCCGTAATCGCGCAGGACATCGCGCGCGATCCCGAGCGCGCCGGGTTGAAGGCCGAACGACTCTTCCAATGCCGCAAGAACCTTGATCCCGCCAGGATGGCAGACATAGCCGGCGAGATCCGCGCGGCTGCACCCGTGGCGCGCGAGAAATTCATCGGTAATCGCACCGAAATCGCGACGAACGAGGGCCGGGATGTCGCGCGAGAACAGCACGCCGAAGCCGTCATCTTCGATCTGCCAGCCCATCACCGGTAACGAATCCGTCCAGGTATGCTCCCCCGACGCGCCAAGGCGCGGTCCGGCTCCCCCGGGTCCAAGCAGAACGGCGGCGGCGCCATCGCCGAACAAGGCGGTCGCGACGATATTGCTCTTCGAATGGTCGCCGGACCGAAAGGTGAGCGCGCAGAGTTCGACGACCAGCAACAGCACATGGCTTCCCGGTTCCGCGCGCTGAAGATCGCCGGCGCGCGCGAGACCGGTCACGCCCCCGCCGCAGCCGAGCCCGAAAATCGGCAGGCGTCGAACGTCGCGCCGGAACGCGATCCGGTCGAGCAGGCGGGCATCGAGGCTGGGGGTGGTCACGCCGGTCGTGGAGACGCAGACGATCGCGTCGATCTCATCCGGCCGTCGCCCGGCGCGCGCGAGACAGCAAAGAGTCGCTTCCTCGATCAGCGCCAGCGCGTGACGTTCGTAGAGATCGTTGCGTTCCTTCCAGCCATGCGGTTCGAGATACCAATCGGGCGGCATACAGGAATGCCGCTGCTCGATCCCGGCATTGGCAAAGACCGGCAACAGCCGTTCGATTTCGGACTGATCGCGGTTGAACACGCGCCGCGCGATCGCTTCGGCATCGGCCTGCCGGATGACGTGCGGCGGTACAGCCGTGGCGACCGCTTCGACCATCGGACGGGTGACGTCGTGATGTATGGGCGGCAAATTTCTGCGTGCTCCGGTCCTGACGGGGTGCGACGATCACTATATAGTGGGCCGAAGCCCCTGGCGCAGGAATGAGGCAGCGATCGATGGCGGAAGAACCCGTTGAGAACCGGGATACGGCTCCGGCGGGCGATGAGGATCATAGCGATTCCGCCCGGCCTGGCGATGTGAAGCGGGTCAGGCTGCGGCCGAGCCTGTCGGGCCGGTTGCGGGCGTATTTTTTCGCCGGCGTGCTGGTCACCGCGCCCATGGCAATCACCTTCTGGCTCGCCTGGCAGGTGATTTCGTGGGTAGACAGCTCGGTCAAACCGCTCATTCCCGCGCAATACAACCCAGAGACCTACCTGCCATTCAGCGTTCCCGGGATCGGGTTGATCGTCCTGTTTGTATTCCTGGTCCTGGTCGGCGCGTTCGCAGCCGGATTGGTCGGTCGACTGATCGTACGCATCAGCGAGCGGATTCTGGCGCGGATGCCGGTCATTCGTAGCGTCTATGGCGCGGTCAAACAGATTTTCGAGACCGTGCTGGCAAACCAGTCGAATGCGTTTCGCGAGGTCGTGCTGATCGAGTATCCGCGACGCGGACTTTGGGCGCTTGCTTTCATCACCGGCACGACACAGGGCGAAGTGCAGGAAATCACCGAAGACGAGGTGTTCAACGTGTTCATGCCG
>JBBDMS010000052.1:0-12057 GCA_040878185.1 Dongiaceae bacterium
GTCCGAGCGCGACCAGGGCATCACCATCGACACCTCGCAGATCTGGTTCAAGACCCAGAAGCGCGACTACGTGATCATCGATGCGCCCGGGCATCGCGAATTCATCAAGAACATGATTACCGGCGCCTCGAGCGCCGAGGCCGCGGTGATGCTGATCGACGCCGGTCACGGCGTGCAGCAGCAGTCGCGCTTGCACGGCTATCTTTTGAATCTGCTCGGCATCCGGCAGATCGCCGTCGTTGTCAACAAAATGGACATGGTCGATTATTCCGCCGACCGCTTCGCGCAGATCCGCCAGACCTATATCGATTTCCTCGCCAAGGTCGGCGTCGCGCCGGACTATGTGATCCCCGTGTCGGCGCGCGAGGGCGACAATATCGCCAACCGCTCGAAGGATATGCCCTGGTACGACGGGCCGACAGTCGTCGAGGCGCTCGACAGCTTCAAGCCGTCGCCACGCCCGACCGAGCTGCCCCTCAGAATGCCGGTGCAGGACGTCTACAAGTTCGACGACCGGCGCATTCTCGCGGGGCGGGTCGAAAGCGGCCACATCAATGTCGGCGATCGGCTTTTGTTCTCGCCGAGCAACAAGACGGCGCGCGTCGCCTCGATCGAAATCTGGAATTCAAAGGCGCCGATGACCGAAGGTCGTGCCGGCCAGTCGGTCGGCATCACGCTCGACGAGCAGATCTTCGTTGAACGCGGCGAGATCGCCAGCCGCGAGCAGGATGCGCCGATCGAGACCAACGTCTTCCGCGGCCGTCTGTTCTGGCTCGGTCGCGAACCGCTCCAGATCGGTGCGACCTATCAACTGAAGCTTAACACGCGCGAAGTGCCGGTGAGCGTGCAGGCGGTCGAGCGGATCTACGACGCCGACGATCTCTCGCAGCAGGAATCGGACGAGGTGCCGCGCCACGGCATCGCCGACATCATCCTGCGCAGCCGCGCGATGCTCGCGGTCGACGAGGGGCGCACGCTCCCGCGCACCGGCCGGTTTGCGCTCTCCGACGGCGTCAACATTCTCGCCGGCGGCCTGATCGATATGGACGGCTATCCCGACCAGCGCGACACGATGACGGTGCGGTCGAGCAATATTTTCCGCGTCGAGCATCGAATCGAGGCGCCGGCGCGCGCGACGCGAAACGGCCATCGCGGGGGCGTTATGTGGCTGACGGGCCTGTCGGGCGCCGGCAAATCGACCATCGCGATGGCGCTGGAACAGGAAATGTTCCGTCGCGGCTATCACGCTTACGTGCTCGATGGCGATAACGTGCGGTACGGGCTCAACGCAAATCTCGGCTTTTCGCCGGACGATCGCGCTGAAAACATCCGGCGTGTCGGGGAAGTTGCCGCTCTGTTCGCCGATGCGGGCATGATCGTGGTTACTGCGTTCATCTCGCCCTATCGTGCGGACAGGCAGCGGGCACGAGACGCGGCGAAGGGCAATTTCCACGAGATCTATATCGAGGCCGACGTCGCGACCTGCGAGCAGCGCGATCCGAAGGGCCTTTATAAACGGGCGCGCAGCGGCGAGATTCTGGAGTTCACCGGTATTTCCGCGCCCTATGAAGAACCGGAAGCACCAGAACTCGTGGTCGACACGCGCGAGCTTTCCGTCACGCAGAGTCTCGATCACATTCTCGAATATATTGATCGTCATTTCTCCATCGCACCGAGGCGAAATAGTGGCTGATTTCCGGTATTTCCGTCACATTGCTGTAACGCAGTTTTAGGCGGCAAAATCGGCTTGCATCGATCTATTCGGGTCGCTACGGTCGACCACGAAACGGCCGCACAAGACGGCTGACAATTTTTGATCTAGGGGCGCTCCGGTTCGCCGGGGCATGCCGGGAGGGCAGTTCAAGCCGAAATGTCGTGCAGGATCGCTCGCGGGGTAGGCGAGGCGTTTCGTACGATTTTTTGCGCAACGGCAATGCCGCGGGAATAACGAAGACGAGTTTGATTTGGGGGCCCGATGCCAATCTCGTTCGAACGGATTAAAGCGGGAATCGATGTGTGGTCTGCGCGGGCGTTCGTGCCGCGCGAAATTCTGATCCGGGCGAACGGTCGCGTCAGCTACCTCACTGTCTCCAGCAGACTTCAGAAATTTGTCACAAGCGTCGGCGTCGTGCTTGGCGTATGGCTGGTCGCGAGTTCGACGAGCCTGTTGATCAGCACCTATTTTCTGCAGAAGAAAGACAGCGAGGTCGAAATCGCCCGTCTTGCCTATGAAGGTCTGCTGGAAGACGTGGCGCGGTCCTACGACCAGTTTCACGTTCTGACGGGTGATCTCGACGACGACGCCAGAGGCCTGCTCGGTCTCTCGGCCGGCCTTGCGAATGACAACGCCGGCACCTCCGTCCATCCCGATCCGGATGCGATGCGACACAAGCTCGCGCTGTTCCGCTCCGATCTCCGGATGATCGCCTCATTTAACGGCGCACTGCGCGCCCAGATCGCGGCGCTCGAGGAAGAGCTTGCCGCGGCCCGCGATGCCGGTGGCGATCTCGAGGAAGCCAATGCCGATCTGCAGGGCGACCTTTCGGATATCGAGGCCAAACTGGCGGGCGCCATCGCCCAGAACGGTCTGCTCCAACGCGAGGTCGCGGGGCTCCAGGACGAACTCGCCATTGCCGAAGTCGCGCGCGATTCCAACGCGCTGACCGCCGAGAATCTGAATCGCCGCATCGAGCTTCTGGAACAGAATCTCGCCAGTGCCGTCGACGGCAATGTCGATCGCGACGAGCGGATCGCGCTCATGCAGCAGGTGATCGCCTCGGTCGTGGACGAACGCAACGATCTCGCTTCGATCAAATCGGAACTCGGTCGCCAGTTGGGCGAACTGCAGCAGCGGTTGGCCGCGGTCCAGTCCTCGCAGGAGAACGTGGCACAGCAGCTCGCCGAGCGGACGCTCAGCGGGGTCGAGGAAGTCGAAAAGATCGTCACCATGACCGGGCTCGACGTGGAGCGCCTGCTGGAAGTCGCCGGGGAAGAGCTCGACGGGAAGGGCGGTCCCTATATCAGCCCGAATGCGGTTCTGGACACGGAAGCCGACGAACTCGTTCTGGCGAGCGTCGCGGATCTCGACAGCGCGGTCTCGCGCCTCGAACGGCTGCAACTCGTGATGCGCAGCCTGCCGATCACCGCACCGCTCGACAATTACTACACCACCAGCGGTTTCGGCCGTCGCACCGATCCGTTCAACGGCACGGTGGCCCTGCATGAGGGGCTCGATCTGGTGAGCAATGTCGGTGCCGAGGTGCTGGCGACGGCGCCCGGCGTCGTGATTTTCGCAGGATGGCAGGGGGAGTATGGCCGCCTGGTCGAGATCGACCACGGCCTCGGTATTACCACGCGTTATGCGCATCTCAAGGAAATCTCGGTCGAAGTCGGCCAGACGGTGGACTATCGCGATGAGATCGGACTGCTCGGCAGTTCCGGTCGCAGCACGGGTCCGCACGTTCACTACGAGGTGCGTTTTAACGACAGGCCCTTCAACCCAATGAACTTTCTGAAGGCAGGTCGCTATGTTTTCAAAGGGTAGTAGCACCAAGTCGTCGAGCGCGTCGTCGTCGCCGTCACCGACGCCGTCCGTCTCGACACCCGAACAGCCGCATAAGCCGGTTGTCCCCGTTCGCAACGCCGCACCGTCGATCATCAGCGCGGATCTGAAAATCGTCGGCGATCTGACGAGCGCCGGCGACATCCAGATCGACGGGACGGTCGAGGGCGATATCCAGACCCGGACCATCACGGTTGGCGAGGCAGCCCATGTGATCGGATCGATCGTCGCGGATTTGGTCCGCGTCTGCGGATCGGTCAACGGCCAGATCAAGGGCCAGACCGTGACCCTGGACAAGTCGGCCAAGGTGGTCGGCGACATCATGCATCAGAGCCTGGCGATCGAGCCCGGTGCCTTTCTCGAAGGCCATTGCCGGCGCATCGAATCGACCGCGCCTTCGGTAGCGTCTTCGTCGTCGCTGCCGGCGGGCAGCAGCTCGCTGGGCAGTGGCTCGTCAGGCAGCGGCTCATCGGGCCTGAGCGAAGTCAAGCCGGCCATCGCGAACAGTCCGCCGAAGCAGTTCGCCAGCTAAACGCGGCCGGCAACGCCCGGCTGTCGTACGCGCTCTTCTCGCGCCTGCTCGCCTCCCGGCGGACAGGCGTTTTTCATTGGCACGCGGCGATCGCCTCGCTGAACGATTGCGGGTCGACATTGCCGCCTGACAGCACGACGGCGATGGTGCGGCCCTTGGTCGGGATGCGGCCGCTCAGGACCGCGGCCAGCGCCACCGCGCCGCCCGGTTCGACCACCAGTTTCAGCGTGTCGAACGCATAGGCCATCGCGGCACGCACCTCGTCGTCGCTCACCGAAACCCCGCTTGCGACGAGACGCCGGTTGATCGCGAAGGTGAGCTCTCCCGGCGTCGGCGCCAGCAGCGCATCGCAGATCGAGCGCGCATCTTTCGCATTGGCGAGCCGCTCGCCGGCCTGCAGCGAACGGCCGGTATCGTCGAACGCCGAAGGCTCGGCGGCGTGGATCGTGCAACCGGGACAATCATGTGAGACGGCAATCGAAAGCCCCGCCATCAGCCCGCCGCCGCCGCACGGCGTGATCAGTGCATCGGGTTCGGCACCCAGCGCACGCGCCTGCGCGACGATCTCGCGGCCGGCCGTGCCCTGGCCGGCGATGATGTCGGGATCGTCATAGGGCGGCACGATGACGGCGCGCCGCTCGGTGGCGATGCGGGAGGCGAGGTCCTCGCGGCTCTCGCGATAGCGATCGTAGGTGATGATCTCGGCGCCATAGCCGCGCGTGTTGGAAATCTTGATCGCGGGCGCATCGCTCGGCATCACGATGGCGGCCTTGATTCCGAGCAGAGCCGCCGCGGCCGCGACTCCCTGCGCATGATTCCCCGAGGAGTAGGCAACGACCGCGTCGGGCCGCGCACCTTCGTCCATCAGCCGGCGCAGTTTGTTGTAGGCGCCCCGGAACTTGAACGATCCCGTCCGCTGCAGCGTTTCGGCCTTGATCAGCATACGCCCGCCGGTGCGCGCATCGAGCGCGGCCGAGGTCAGCAGCGGCGTCATTGCAGCCCAACCCGCAAGCCGTGCGGCGGCCGCTTCGATATCGGCGTAGCCCGGGGCCGCCGGCGCTTCGCTGTTCATGCCCTGGCTCCCGATTGCAGCAAATCCGGCAGATGCGACAGATCGGCAATCTCGACGGTCGGCGTGCCGGGCAGTCGTTCGACAGGGTGGCGCGTGCGGTTGACCCAGATCGTCCGGAAACCGAAGGCGCTGCCGCCGGCAATGTCCCATCCGTTCGAACTGACGAATGCGATGTCGCCGGGCGCGATCCCGAGCCGCTCCGTCGCCAGCCCATAGACCGACGGATGCGGCTTGAAGATGCCGACCGCATCGACCGAGAGAATATCGTCGAACAGGTCGGCAATTTTGTTGCGCGCGCAGATGGCATCGAGCATCGGCCGCGTGCCGTTCGAGAGAATGAGGAGCGGATGGCCGCGCTCGCGCAGGCGCTGCAACGCCAGCGGCACCTCGGGATAGACGTCGAGCGCCAGATAGGAATCGAGCAGCCGCTGCCGCAGGTGGCCGGGCTCGATCGCAAGCGACGCAAGTGCGAAATCAAGTGCCTCGGCGGTCACCTGACTGAAATCCGCGTACTGGCCCATCAGGCTGCGCAGCCAGGTGTAATCGAGCTGCTTGCGCCGCCACAAAGCGGTCAACGCCGCCGCGGCGTCGCCGAGCGCCTCGCGACAGACGGTTGCCGGCGTGCCGATATCGAAGAGGGTTCCGTAGGCGTCGAAGACGCAGGCGGCGGGCAGCGACCGGCTGGCTGCCGCCATCAGCGTCCGAGATCCTGTTCGAGCGTCAGCGCGACCGTCGTGCCGTGCAGGCGGTGGCGATAGATCTGCAGGTTCTCGAGGACACGCTGTACATAGTTGCGCGTTTCGGAGAACGGGATCAGCTCGATCCAGTCGACGATGTCGACCTCGTTGCCGCGCGGATCGCCGTACTCGTTGATCCATTCGCTGACGCGGGCGGGGCCGGCATTGTAGGCGGCGATTGTGAGGATGTAGGACCCGCCATACCGGTTCAGCAGTTCCGCGACATAGGCGCTGCCGAGGCGGATGTTGTAATCGCCGTCGCGGGTCAGCAGGCTTTCCTCGTAGGAGACGCCGATCTTGCCCGCCACATGCTTGGCAGTCGCCGGCATGAGTTGCATGAGACCACGCGCGCCGGCCGAGCTAACGGCAGCGAGATCGAAAACGCTTTCCTGCCGGATGATCGCCAGCACGAGCGCATCCTCGGCCGGGCTGCCCGCCGGCAAATTGCGCACCGGATAGAGATAGTCGAGCATCTCGATCCCCTTGGTGCGGGCGATCTTGGCGACCGTGACCATATAATCGTCGCGCCGGATGCTGCTGCCGAGTTCGGCCAGCAACCGCAAATCGGACGGCAATTCGAAGCGCTCGGCCATGCGGAGGAAAAAGGTGCGGCTGCGATCGCTCTCGTTGAGCTCGGCCATCAGCCGGATCAGGCGCACCAGTTCGCTCGCTTCGAACGCCGCGCGTTCCGCATCGGTCGGGACCGGGGCGGGATCGAAGCCGATACCGTCCAGCGTGCCGAGCCGCTGCGCCGCGAGCTGGCCGTAATAGGCCGAGAGATTCTCGGCGGCGCTGCGATACCAGTTCTGCGCCAGCGCGATATCGCCCATGTCTTCGGCGGCGCGACCGGCCCAATAGGCACCGCGCGCGAGGCTGACCGGCGAACCGACGCCGGCATACATCCGCGTGAAATGATCGTAGCCGAGCCGGTGCTCGGAGAGGAATCGCGCGGCGACCCAGCCGGCGAGCCATTCGCCGTCTGCGAAGGTGATGCCCTCGGCGGTGCCATGCCCGGCGGCGAGCCGGTAGGCGACCGAGACGTCGCCGCGATGCAGCGCTTCGCGGGCAGCATTCTCGAGCTCGCGCCACATCAGTTCGGGTCGCGCCGCACCGGGCGGCGGCGGATCGAGCATTTCCGCCGCACCCAGCGAATCGTCGTTCTGCCGGCGCCAGCGCGCCCGCTCATAGACCAGACCTGGGTCGCGCATCAGCGCCGCCGGTACCCGCTTGAGCGCCCCATCGACGCCGGGATCCTTCTGCCGCAGCTTGATGCGGGCGAAAGCGAGTGCCTGATGGTCGGCATCGACCAGCGACATCATCCGTTCCGCCGCCGCGGTTTCGCCCGCCCAGAGCAGGCGGTCGAGCCGCGCGATATGGTCGACCGGCTGGAGAAACTGCGCATAGGCGGCAAGGAACGGCCCTTCCGCGGTCGTCGAGACCGGCAACTGCGCCCAGCTCTGCCGCACCATATCAATCGCCTGCTGCGTCAGGCCCTTGTCGATCAGGGCCCGGGCCAGCACCATCGCGCCCTCGATCGTCGCCGGTTCGCGATCGGCGAACCAGGCCAGCACTTCTTCGGTGCCGAGATTTGGCGGCATCGCCCGCTCGCCCTGTTCCTGCAGCGAGATCTGACCCGGCCAGTCGGAGCTGGTGCGCATGAAACCGGTGATCTCGTCGAACGAACGACCCGGCCCGGGGCGAATCAGATCGAGCCACTGGATGAATTTCGCCGGCAGCGGGTTCTCCGCCGAACTGGCCAGCGCCCGCGCCTCGGCCCATTTTTCCTGGTCGACGAGCTGGAATGCCTGCTTGTAAATCGCCACATCGCCAGTGGTCAGCAGGGGTTCGGCCGCCGCCGCGACGGGCAGCAGGGCAAGGAAGATGCTAAAGAAGGCAGGGATCGTACGCGGCACGCGGCAACTCACCGGTTGATGGGGCTGCGATCCACTATTCCGAAAGAGCGCTGCCCGGTCAAACATTGACGGCGCCCGGCTGTTGCGGCAACGCCCGAAGGTCGATAAACCTGCCGCAGAGAGCTTGGTCTGGTCGGGAGAAAGTCGATGTTTAAAGGATCGATCACTGCATTGATCACGCCGTTTCGCGACGGCGGCGTCGACGAGCAGGCATTTCGCGAGCTGGTGGACTGGCAGATCGCCGAAGGCTCCAACGGGCTGGTGCCCTGCGGCACGACCGGCGAATCGCCGACGCTCACCCATCCCGAACATATGCGAGTCGTTGAACTCTGCGTCGCGGCGGCGAACGGTCGGGTTCCGGTCATTGCCGGGACGGGCTCGAATTCGACCGCGGAAGCGATTCTGCTCACGCGCCATGCCAAGGAGGCGGGTGCCGACGGCGCGCTGATCGTCATGCCGTACTACAACAAGCCGACCCAGGAAGGGCAGTATCGCCATTTCAAGGCGATCCACGACGCGGTCGAGATTCCGATCGTGATCTACAATATTCCCGGCCGCAGCGTGGTCGACATGTCGATCGAGACGATGGCGCGCCTGGCCGAGCTGCCGAACATCGTCGGCGTCAAGGACGCGACGCAGGATCTGGTCCGGCCGCTCGCCACCAAGGTCCGCATCGGCAATGGCTTCTGCCAGCTCTCGGGCGAGGATGCGACTGCGCTGCCGCTGCTCGCCCAGGGTGGCGACGGCTGTATCTCGGTGACCGCGAACGTTGCACCGCGTCTGCTGTCCGAAATGCATGCCGCGTGGGGTCGTGGCAATCTCGCGCGGGCGATGGAGATCAACGAGCGGCTGCTGCCGTTGCACCAGGCCCTGTTCTGCGAAACCAGCCCCGGCCCGGTCAAATATGCGGCGAGCCTGCTTGGGCGTTGCCGTGCCGATACGCGCCTGCCGCTCTGCGAGATTGCCGACTCCGCCAAGGCGCGCGTGCGCGAGGCGATGGTGTCCGTCGGCCTGATTAACTGAATGTCATGGCCAAGGCGGATCGGCCGACGCGGGTCGCGGCCCAGAACCGCAAGGCGCGCCATAACTACGAGATCGAGGACACGTTCGAGGCCGGCATCATCCTGACCGGCACCGAGGTGAAATCGCTGCGCGGCGGTCGCGCCTCGATCGGCGAAGCGTTTGCGGTCGATCGCGACGGCGAGCTCTATCTGATCAACGCACATATCCCCGAATATGCGGGCGCCAGCCGCAACAACCACGCGCCGCTGCGCCCGCGCAAGTTGCTGGTGCATCGTCGCGAAATGGAGAAGCTGCTCGGCTCGATCTCGCGCGAAGGTATGACGCTGGTGCCGCTCTCGATCTATTTCAACGACCGCGGCATCGCCAAGGTTCAGCTCGGCCTCGCGCGCGGCCGGCGCAAGATCGACAAACGCGAAGAGCTGAAACGTCGCGATTGGGATCGCGACAAGGCGCGGCTGCTGCGGGCCCGCAGCAAGGCCTGAGCGTCGCTAAAGAAACGCCGTTCTCCCTCTTTCAATCGTCATTGCCGGGCTTGACCCGGCAATCCACGGATCGACCGGGTTCTGTTTTTCCAATCGGCCTGGATTTCAGCGCGCCTGTTCATCTGTGCGAAGCGTCGGCACAGTGGATCGCCGGGGCAAGCCCGGCGATGACGATAGAGAGAAATCTGCAGCGTAGCGCGGTGCAGCGTGATCAGGTTTCGTCCAAATCGTGCCTTATCTGCTCGAACACCTGCCGGAACATCGCGACGGTGAGGCGGCCGGTGTTCGTGTTGTACCGCGAGCAGTGATAGCTGTCGTAGAGCCGCCGCCCGGCGATGACATGACGGGCGTTATGCGCGAACTTCGCAGCCGACAATTTGAGGCCGAGCGCGCGCAGGACGGCTTCGTGAGCGATGCGCCCCAGCGCAAGGATCGCCTCGAGCCGGTTCATCGAAGCGATTTCGGCCCCGAGAAACGCATTGCAGGTGGCGATTTCACTGCCCACGGGTTTGTTCTGCGGCGGCACGCAGCGGACTGCGTTGGTCAGCCGCGCATCGACGAGCTGCAACCCGTCTTCGACATGTTGACGATACTCGCCGGCAGCGAAGCCGAAATCCTGCAGGGTCGGATAGAGCAGATCGCCGGCATAGTCGCCGGTGAAGGGTCGCCCGGTGCGGTTGGCACCCTTGAGGCCGGGTGCGAGCCCGACAATCAGAAGCCGGCCATCGAGCGTGCCGAACCCGGGCACCGGCGCGTTGTGCCAGGCGGGTTCGCCCGTCCGGTTGCCCCCCCGGTTCATGGCCCGGTTGGCTGCGCGGAACGCGACGAGGCGCGGACAGAGCGGGCAGTCGCGGGGCGGGTTGGTGAAATCCGGCATGTGGGCGGCCCTGCGCCCGGTCCGTAATGTCTATCCGTAATGTCTAGACGTATTCGTCCGCGGGACCGCGCGGCGCGGGCATCGCGCGCTGGATCGTGTCGGCGAGGTCCTGCAGATCGATGAACCGGTCGGCCTGGCGGCGCAGTTCGTCGGCGACCATCGGCGGCTGGGTTCGTGTCGTGCTCACGACCGTGCAGCGCACGCCGCGGCGCTGCACGGCCTCGAGCAGCGAGCGGAAATCGCCGTCGCCCGAGAACAGCACCATATGATCCATGCGATCGGCCATCTCCATCGCATCGACCGCAATCTCGACATCCATGTTGCCCTTCACCTTGCGGCGACCCATGGAATCGGTGAACTCCTTGGTCGGCTTCGTCACCATCGTGTAGCCGTTGTAATCGAGCCAATCGACCAGCGGGCGGATCGGGGAGTAATCCTGGTCTTCGGCCAGCGCCGTATAATAAAAGGCGCGGATCAGCCGACATTTCTCGTTGAAGATGGTGAGCAGTCGCCGATAGTCGATGTCGAATCCGAGGGTCTTCGCGGCTGAATACAGATTCGCCCCGTCGATGAAAACGACGACGCGCTCCTGCGGATGAAAATTCATGTTCATTGGTGTTCAATCCCTTTGCTGTAATGATCGACGGTCAATGCCGATATCTTGTGAATGCAGCGTGCCGGTGATCCGACGGTGCGTAAGGGGCGCATTGATGCGCAAGCGGACGCGGCCTGACAAGAGGGAATAGAATGGTACTTGGTACCGGTGAACGCATCTTTATCGGTCTCGGTTCCAATCTGCCGGGGCCGCATGGCAAGCCACAGGCGCAGCTCGAGGCGGCGCTGGTCGAACTCGCCGAGGCCGGTGTCCGGACGGTTCGCCGTTCACGCTGGTATGAAAGCGAGCCCGTGCCGGTGTCGGATCAGCCCTGGTTCGTGAATGGCGTCGCCGAAGTCGAGACGGCGCTGGAGCCGGGCGAACTGCTGGCACTCCTGCATCGGCTGGAGGCGGCATTTGGCCGCATCCGGCGGGTCCGGAACGAGGCCCGGGCGCTCGATCTCGACCTGCTGGCCTATGGCGATCGCGTGCTTGCGGGCGAGGAGGGGCCGATCCTGCCGCATCCGCGCCTTCAGGACCGCGCCTTTGTGCTGCTTCCCCTGGCTGAAATAGCCCCTGCCTGGCGTCACCCGCAGCTCGGCGAAAGCGCGACGGCATTGGCCGCGAAACTGCCCCCGGGGCAGCGAATCCGCCTCGCCGGACCGGCCGTCGAAGTGGAATAATCGCCGGATTCCCTTGCCTTAGCGGCGTTTGCTCCATATATTCGCAGAAATCCGCCACATTGCCGTGTTTTTGGAGGGCGACGAACAATGGCACGCGTCACCGTAGAGGATTGTGTCCTCAGGGTTCCCAACCGTTTCGAGCTGGTCATGTATGCGGCGCGTCGCGCGCGCGACATTTCGGCCGGTTCGACGCTGAGCGTCGAGCGCGACAACGACAAGAATCCGGTCGTTGCGCTGCGCGAGATTGCCGACGGCACCGTCATAACCGACGAGCTCAACACCCGCATCATCCAGAGCATGCAGAAGCATGCCGAGGTCGACGAGCCGGAAGAGGAGAGCGGTTTCGGTTCGATGCCGTCCTCGGAGCTGCTCGAGGACATGATCCAGGCCCAGGCCGAACCTGAAAAGGAAGAGGACGGCGAGACCGACGAAATGGACGAGGCCATGGGCGGCGCCCGTTTCGAGGACGATCCGTCCGCATCGTCGTCGGAGGGCAATGCCACCGATCGCTCCTGAACGCAGGCCGGCGTGCCGCCCATATAATCTGCCGGCGACCGACGGCACATCGATGGATGATGCCG
>JBBDMS010000052.1:12067-19855 GCA_040878185.1 Dongiaceae bacterium
GATGCCGACGGTCGCGCGCTGGCCTTCTAACGGCGGCGCAGGACGATGATCCGGCAATACGAACTCGTCGAACTCGTCAAAACCTACGACCCGGGCGCGGATGAGGACAGCCTCAACCGCGCCTATGTTTTTGCGATGAAGGCGCACGGTTCGCAGTCGCGCGCCTCGGGCGATCCCTATTTCTCGCATCCGCTGGGCGTCTCCGAAATTCTCGCTCGGATGAAGCTCGACAGCGCCTCGATCATCACCGGGCTGCTCCACGACACCGTCGAGGACACCGACGCGACGCTCGAGGATATCGACCGGCTGTTCGGCCCCGAGATCAGCCGGCTGGTCGATGGCGTCACCAAGCTGACGCGGATCGAGCTGCAGTCCGATCACACGCGCCACGCCGAGAATTTCCGCAAGCTCGTACTTGCGATGTCCAACGACATCCGCGTGCTGCTGGTCAAGCTCGCCGACCGGCTGCACAACATGCAGACGCTGCATTACATCGACAACCCCGAGAAGCGCAAACGCATCGCCGCCGAGACGATGGAGATCTATGCGCCGCTCGCCGAGCGCATGGGTATGCAGCGGCTCAAGGACGAGCTCGAGGATCTGTCGTTCCGTGAGGTCAACAGCGACGCCTATCAGTCGATCGTCACCCGCCTCGAATTCCTGCGCAAGGAAGGCGTCGATCGTACGAGGCGGGTCATCGACGAGCTGAACAAGATGCTGAAGGATGGCGGGATCGACGCGAAGATCACCGGCCGCGAGAAGGCGCCATATTCCATCTGGCGCAAAATGCAACACAAGAACGTCGAGTTCGAACAGCTCTCCGATATCATGGCGTTCCGCATCGTCGTCGACGACGTGCCGCATTGCTACCAGGCGCTGGGCCTGCTGCACGCGCATTACTCGATGGTGCCCGGCCGTTTCAAGGATTACATCTCGACGCCGAAGCCGAACGACTATCGTTCGCTGCACACTTGCCTGATCGGTCCCGAGCGGCAGCGGATCGAAGTGCAGATCCGCACGCTCGAGATGCACGAGATCGCCGAGTACGGTGTCGCCGCGCACTGGCAGTACAAGCAGGACGCGCGCAACGTCGAGGGAAGGCAGTATCGATGGCTGCGCGAGCTGCTCGATATCCTCGATCATGCCTCGGGTCCGGAAGAGTTTCTCGAGCATACCAAGCTCGAAATGTTCCAGGACCAGGTGTTCTGTTTCACGCCGAAGGGCGACCTGATCGCGATGCCGCGCGGGGCGACCCCGGTGGATTTCGCCTATGCGGTCCATTCGGAGGTCGGCGATACCTGCGTCGGCGCCAAGATCAACGGCCGCATCGTGCCGCTCTCGAGCGTGCTCAATAACGGCGACCAGGTCGAGATCGTCACCTCGAAGGCGCAGACGCCGTCGCCGACCTGGGAACGGTTCGTCGTTACAGGCCGCGCGCGCTCGCGCATCCGCCGCTTCGTCCGCCAGCAGCAGCGCGGCCAATATATCGAGCTCGGCCGCGCCATGCTGGAGCGCGAGTTCCGGCATGAGAATTACGATTTCACGCTGAAGGGCATCGCTGGCGTCCTGAAGAAGTTCAAGGCCGACAATGCGGACGATCTGTTCGCAGCGGTCGGCGCGGGCCTGCATGGCGCGCGCGAAGTCCTGAACGCGGTCTATCCGGCGGCCAAGAACAAGCGCAAGCCGGAAGGCGTCGTCTCGCTGCTCGCGCATCGCCGCAAGAAGCAGAAAAGCACGAATGCGATCCCGATCACCGGGCTCATCCCCGGCATGGCGGTGCATTTCGCCGGTTGCTGCCATCCGCTGCCGGGCGACCGGATCGTCGGCATCGTTACCACCGGCAAAGGCGTCACGATCCATACGATCGACTGCGACACCTTGGAGAGTTTCGCCGAAACGCCGGAACGCTGGCTCGATGTCGGCTGGGAGCGCAGCGACGACGGTACGCAGCCGCATGTCGGGCGCCTCCATGTCGTGCTCTCGAACGAACCGGGCAGCCTCGGCAATCTCTCGACCATCATCGGCAAGGCCGAGGGCAATATCTCGAACCTGAAGATCACCAACCGCTCGACCGATTTCTTCGAGATGCTGGTCGATGTCGAAGTGCGCGACGTGCGCCATCTGACCGAGATCATGGCGGCCCTGCGTGCCGCACCGTCGATCAACTCGGTCGAACGCGCTCGGGGCTAGTATGTTGAATCAATCAGTGCCCCTTGGCGATGACCTTAAGAGCATTCTCATTGAAAAGGCGTACCGCTTCTGGAAACGTGATTTTTCAGAAGATGTTCGTAATGTGAATCTAGAGTTAGCTAAGTACCAACAGGTCTCCGCAGGCTTCAGAGAAGATATACCCGCGATCCCATTTTCAAGTTATCCGTTCGATCTGTTTCCTGGTAACTGTATCGCGATCATCGGCCTTAATCCGGCCTATCAGAATCCGAAGAAGTTGACTGCGTACAGAGAGCAGGTAGAGCTACAGCAGTTTCACAAGGAAGGTCGCGCTGGATTTAACAAGTTCCTAAAGAACCGCGCCGACTATTTCACTGAAAGTAATCTTAATTATCACGGGGGACACTTCACAAAACTTGGTGGCTTTCTTGGCCGAACATTACTGAGTAACGCCGCTGAATATTCCGTAGATGACAAGCTGAATTGTTCAATGAAGATTTTCAGAAATTTCGTATTCGTTTCAGACTTTTTACCGTGGTTCTCAGAGAACACAAAGAATACATCGGCACAAAAGGTATCGAGTTCAAAATCAGATTCGTTGATGATGTATCGTTCTTTGCTGTCAGACATTTTGTGTGTATTGAAGCCTCGTTGGATTCAATGCAACGGACTGCAGATGGCGCAGTATGCAGAATGTGTTTTTGGACTAGGCGAGGGCGGGCTTATCGAGCGACGCTATGGCGAAAATGAGAAGTGGCGCATCTTGGTTTCAAGAATTGAGATTGAGCCGAGTGATGATTTGAAGGAAATCGTGCAGCCATTGCGTACATTTCTGTGTTTGCATAATTTTACTAGCAGCCGTTCGGGCCAAAGCTTTAAACATTTCAGCAAGATGTCGGAATGCCTAAGGACTTGGATAGGGGATGAGGAAAGGTTCCAGTTCGATATGTTGTCTCCTCGATAGTTTCCGAGAAGCGAACCGTGAGATCGTTTGATGCAGTGCCCATAGGGGCAGCAATTCGGCGAATTTAGTATGAGGATTGACCAGAGGCATTCCATGAAGCGCACTCTCAGACTGGGCGTAAACATCGATCACGTCGCGACGATCCGGAACGCGCGTGGCGGCCGGCATCCCGATCCCGTGCGCGCGGCGCGCCAGGCGGCGCAGGCCGGGGCCGACGGCATCACGGCGCATCTGCGCGAGGACCGGCGCCATATCTCCGACGGCGACATCGAACGTCTCGCGCGCGAGATCGACCTGCCGCTCAATTTCGAGATGGCCGCCACCGACGAGATGCTCGATATCGCGCTGCGCTACAAGCCGAACGCCGGCTGCATCGTGCCGGAGAAACGCGAAGAGCGGACGACCGAAGGCGGGCTCGATGTCGCCGGTGGTCACAACCATCTTGCGCGCTTCACCCATTCGCTGCGCGATGCCGGCATTCGCGTGTCCCTATTCATCGAACCGGATCCGCGCCAGCTCGATGCGGCGAAATCGCTCGGCGCCGACATCGTCGAGCTCCACACCGGCGCCTATTGCGATACGGAAGGCAACGAACGCGCCCGCCATCTCGAACGGTTGATCGCAGGCGCCGCCTATGCCGAGGAGATCGGGCTCGAATGCCATGCCGGCCACGGGCTCACCTACGACACGGTCGGCCCGATCGCCGCGATCCCGACCCTGGTCGAACTCAATATCGGCCATTTCCTCGTCGGCGAGGCGATCTTCTCCGGGCTGGAAAGCGCGATCCGGCGCATGCGCTCGATGATGGACACGGCGCGCGCCGAAGCCGGCGGCGAGCGCAGCGCCTGACATGCCGGTCTTCGATATGACAACCATCCGTCGCGCATGATCATCGGCATCGGCCAGGACATCATCGACATCCGTCGCATCGAGCGGACGCTCGATCGCTTCGGCCAAAAGTTCGTCGACCGCATCTTCACCGATGTCGAACGCGCCAAGTCCGATCGCCGGGCGAACCGGGCCGCGAGCTATGCCAAGCGCTTCGCCGCGAAGGAGGCCTGCTCGAAGGCGCTCGGCACCGGCTTCGCGCGCGGCGTCTTCTGGCGCGATCTCGGCGTCGTCAATCTGTCGTCGGGCAAGCCCACCATGCGCCTCACCGGAGGTGCTGCGCGCCGGCTGGCCGAACTCACGCCGGCCGGCATGGTCGCCCAGATCGACATCACGCTCACCGACGACGGGCCGCAGGCACAGGCCTTCGTCATCATTTCGGCTTTGCCCGATCCGGGCGCGGTAACCGGGTCGGAGCGACGCCAGCCCTGACAAGCGGGCGCGGTCTCCCAGCCTTGACAAGGGCGTAACCGGGCTGGCTTGATCCGCCGCGTCAAGCCCGCGAATCAAAGCGTTGGACCCCGTCACGATGGCAGCCAAAAAAACCGGCGGCTTTCGCGAGACCTTTCGCACCGTTTTCTATGCGGTGCTGATCGCCCTCGTGATCCGAACCTTCGCTTACGAACCCTTCAACATTCCGTCGGGGTCGATGTTGCCGACCTTGCTGATCGGCGACTATCTGTTCGTGTCGAAGTTCTCTTATGGCTACAGCCGCTATTCGCTGCCGTTCGGCCCGGGCCTGTTCGACGGGCGTGTTCTCGAAGCGATGCCCGAGCGCGGCGATGTCGCGGTCTTCAAGCTGCCGCGCGACAACAAGACCGACTACATAAAGCGCATCGTCGGTCTGCCCGGCGACACGATCCAGACGATCGGGGGCATCCTCCATATCAACGGCGTGGCGGTCGAGCGCGAGCAGATCGAGGACTACGTCGATTCCAATGGCGTCACCTACACGCAATATATCGAGACGCTGCCGAACGGCGTCGAGCATCGCATCATCGAGCGCAGCGACACCGGGTTTCTCGACAATGCCGGTCCGTTCGAAGTGCCCGAGGGGCATTACTTCGCGATGGGCGACAATCGCGACAATTCGCAGGACAGCCGCGTCCTGAACGCGGTCGGCTATGTGCCGTCGGAGAATCTGATCGGCCGTGCCGAATTCCTGTTCCTCTCCGCCGACGAGAGCGCCGAATGGCTGCTGCCCTGGACCTGGTTCACGTCGATCCGCTACGAGCGGCTGTTCGAGGCGGTGAAGTGACGGCCGATCTCGATCGGCTGCAGAAGACGCTCGATCATCAATTTTGCGATCAGGGCCTGCTCCAGGCGGCGCTGACCCATCGCAGCGCCGCACGCGACGGCGCACCCAGCAATGAACGGCTGGAATTTCTCGGCGACCGCGTGCTCGGCCTGATCGTCGCCGACATGCTGTACAGCGCCTATCCCGACGAACCCGAAGGCGCGCTCGCCCGTCGCCATGCCGCACTGGTGCGCCGCGAGACCTTGGCCGATGTCGCGATCTCGCTCGACCTCGCCCCGCATATTCGCGCGGCACCGGCGGAAAGCGCCGAGGCGCGCGACAATCCGGCCATTCTCGCCAATGCCTGTGAGGCGATCATCGCAGCGATCTATCTCGATGCCGGGATCGAGGCCGCCCGCGATTTTCTCGAACGCCATTGGCAGCCTTTGATGGCCGCCGATCCGAAACCGCCCAAGGATGCGAAGACGACATTGCAGGAACGTATGCAGGGCGCCGGCCATCCTTTGCCGGACTACGATATCGTCGAACGCAGCGGTCCGCCGCATTCGCCGCATTTTATTGTCGAGGTTCGCGTTGCCGGCGCGCCGCCGCAGCGCGGCGAGGGCCGCTCGCGTCGCACCGCGGAACAGGCGGCAGCGCAGGCCATGCTGACGGCGGTGGGTCATGTCGATGACGCCTGAGAACCCCGATATTGCCACGCGCTGCGGCTTTGTCGCCGTCATCGGCGCGCCGAACGCCGGCAAGTCGACGCTGGTCAACCGTTTCGTCGGCGCCAAGGTTACGATCGTCTCGCCGAAGGTGCAGACGACGCGCATGCGCGTCATGGGCGTTGCCGTATCCGGCGAAACCCAGCTCGTGTTCGTCGATACGCCCGGCATCTTCACGGCGCGCAAGCGCTTCGAGCGCGCGATGGTCAAGGCAGCCTGGCGGGGTGCCGCCGATTCCGATGTCGTGCTGCTGGTGGTCGACGTGTCGAAGCGTCATCCGCTGGACGATAACGAGGCCATCATCCAGTCGCTGCGTGCGCATGACCGCAAGGCTATCCTGGTCCTGAACAAGATCGACCTGATCAAACGCGATCAGTTGCTCGGCATCGCCGATACGCTGTTCGCAACCGGGGTCTTCTCCGACGTGTTCATGATTTCCGCCGAACGCGGTGACGGTGCCGACGATCTGTTCGCTTCCCTGGTCGCGCGCATGCCGCAGGGGCCGTGGCATTTCCCCGAGGATCAGCTTTCCGACCTGCCGATGCGCATTCTCGCCGCCGAGATCGTCCGCGAGCATCTGTTCCGCCAGCTCTATCAGGAACTGCCTTACGCGCTGACGGTCGTACCCGAACTTTGGGAAGAATTCGAAGACGGCAGCGTGAAGATCAATGTCGCCATCGTCGTCGATCGCGACAGCCAGAAAGCGATCGTGCTGGGCAAAGGCGGCCAGCAGGTGCGTGCCGTGCGCGTCGCGGCGCAGAACGAGCTCGCCGAAATGCTCGGCCGCCGCGTCCATCTCTTCCTGCAGGTGCTGGTGCAGTCGGACTGGATCGAGAAGCGCGAGCACTATCAGGCGCTCGGACTCGATTTCGAGGCCTAGGCGCCGCCCGGGAGCCGTACGCAATGGAGTGGACCGAGGAGGGGATCGTCCTCAGCGCGCGCCGGCACGGCGAGGGCGCGGCGGTCGTATCGATCGTCACCCGCGGTCAGGGCCGCTTTGCGGGACTGGTCAAAGGCGGGTCGAGCCGCCGTCAGGCCGGTCGATATGAGGCCGGCAACCGCGTGATCGCGACCTGGCGGGCGCGGCTCTCCGAGCATCTCGGCAACTTCACCTGCGAAGTCATGGCCAACCCCTCGGCCGGGTTGTTCGACCAGCCTCTGCGGTTGGCGGCGCTGACCGCGGCCACATCCGTGGCCGAAGCCGTGCTGCCCGAGCGCGAGCCGCATCCCGCCGTCCATGACGGGCTGGATCGGCTTCTGGCGGCGCTGGAGGCCGATCCCGACCCGCTCTGGCAGGCGCGCTATGTCCGTTGGGAACTGGCGCTGCTGGCGGAACTCGGCTTCGGGCTCGACCTCACCCGCTGCGCCATCTCCGGCGCGCGCGAGGGGCTTGCCTTCGTCTCGCCGCGGACCGGCCGCGCGGTCACCGCCGAAGCGGGCGCCCCCTGGTACGGCCAGCTCTTCGTGTTACCGGCCTTCCTCGTCGATCCCGCGATGCCGGCCGAAAGCGCGCAGGCGGCGCGCGCCGGTCTCGCACTGACCGGCCATTTCCTCGAGCGCCATGTGTTCCTGCATCGCATCTCGGGCGAACCCGCCGCGCGGCGTCGCCTGATCCAGCGCCTCATCAGGGAAGGCGGGTGAGGGGCGGTATCTGCTGATCGCCTTTAGTTGGTACGCACTATTTCTGGTTCTTCTGATTCGTCATCGCCGGGCTTGACCTGAACTCTTGCGGGCACACACAAGTTATCAATCCATAATCGACACCCACCCATAATCGTCATCGCCGGGCTTGACCCGGCGAT
>JBBDMS010000052.1:19865-67959 GCA_040878185.1 Dongiaceae bacterium
CCCCCCGCCCGGCGATCCACCATGCCGAGGCTTCGTCCATGGGTGGTTATGTTTACATTCTGGCAAGCGATCGGAACGGAACGCTTTACATCGGCGTGACCAACGATCTCGTGCGAAGGGTCTATGAGCACCGCGAGGAGGTCGTCGAAAGTTTCACGGAGCGACACAACGTCAAACGGCTGGTCTACTTCGAGCGCCACGAGGACATCCGCGATGCGATACAACGCGAGAAGAATCTGAAAAAATGGCCGCGGATATGGAAAGTCACCTTGGTAGAAGAGGCCAATCCCAACTGGCACGAACTCTATCCCACGATTGCCGGTGCGTAGGTCATGGAGGGGAGCTCAGTCGTTCCGTGGATTGCCGGGTCTTCGCCCGGCAATGACGATTGTGTGAGCCGGGCAGGATGCACAGGTGCTTCGCGTCAACGCAGGCCCCCTTGCCGCGCCGCCGGGAATCGCTTAACCGACGGCTGGCGCGTGTGAACGGAGGCATGTCATGACATCGAACCCCGCCCATATCGGCGTGATCGGCGCCGGCATCGTCGGCGTCTGCACGGCGCTCTATTTGCAGCGCGACGGACGGCGCGTGACCCTGTTCGATGCCGGCGGGCCGGGCGAGGGCACGTCCTATGGCAATGCCGCGGTGATCGCCGCGGGTGCTGCCGAGCCGGTCGCGATGCCGGGGATCATCTGGCGTGTGCCCGGGATGCTGGTCGATCCGCTCGGGCCGCTCGCGATCCGCTGGCGCTATCTGCCGAAGCTGATGCCGTGGCTCGCCCAGTTCGTGCTGGCCTCACGTCACTGGCGCGTGGAGGAAAGTGCGAAGGCGCTCGCCGCGCTGTCGAAGCAGTCCATCACCGCCTATCGCACCCTGACCGGCGCGATCGGCATCGACGACATGATCGTCGAACGCGGCTGGCTGTCGGTCTATGGCAGCGATGCCGGCCTCGCCGGCGCCGCCGAAGAGCTCGATCTGCTGAAGCGCAACAATATGGAATTCGAGATCCTCAAGAAGGCCGAGATCCGACAGTTCGAGCCGTCGCTCGGCGACCAGTTCGAACATGCGGTCTGGCACAAGGAACATGCGCATACCGTCGATAATTTCGCCCTGGTGCAGAAATTGGCGCAGCATTTCCTCGCGAATGGCGGGCGGTTCGAGCGCGGCCGGGTACAGGATTTCGCACTCGGTCCCAATGGGCCGACCCATGTCGTTACCAGCGAGGGCCGGCACGAAGTCGATGCGGTCGTGATCGCGGCCGGTGCCTGGTCGAAGCCGCTCGCGAAGCGGCTCGGCCATTGGGTGCCGCTCGAAACCGAGCGCGGCTATCACGTCATGCTGCCGCATGCCGGCGTCGCACCGCGTTTGCCGATCCATCTTGGCGACAACGGGTTCGTCGCGACGGGCCTCGCGGGCGGATTGCGTTTCGCCGGCACCGTTGAACTCGGCGGTCTCGATCTGCCGCCGAACTGGAAGCGCGCGGACGTGCTGCTGAAGCATGGCAAGCGCGTCTTTCCGACGATCGACACGACGGACCGGCGCTACTGGATGGGCTTCCGTCCCTCGGTGCCCGACAGCGTGCCGGTGATCAGCCAGGGTGCGCGTTATGCGAACACGTTCTTCGCCTTCGGCCACGGCCATCTCGGTCTGACCTATGGCGCGATCACCGGCAGGCTGATCGCCGATCTGGTCGCCGGCCGTGCGGCTGCACTCGACATGGCGCCGTATCGCATCGATCGCGCGTGGAACTGAGGCGGCGTTGGTACAGATTGACGGTTGACGTAAATCGTCAATAAATCTATTTTTAACCATGACCCTGAACTACCGCGACAAACGGACTGCGGCGTTCGCAAACGGAACGTTTGTCCGGGAGTTTCAGGGCTTCGACAGGCAGGTGGCGAAGCGCCTCGAGATTCTGGATGCGGCCACGGCACTCGAAGACTTGCGGGCCTTGCCGAGCAACCGGGTCGAGGCGCTGACGGGCAGTCGAAAAGGCCAGTACAGCATCCGCATCAACATGCAATGGCGGATCTGTTTCGAGTGGCCCAACGGTGCGCGCGGCCCGTCGAACGTCGAGATTGTCGATTACCATTAGGAGATATTCATGCCCCGACCTGCCATCCATCCCGGCGAGATTCTGGCCGACGAACTGGCCGAGCTTGGCGTGACGCCGACCGCGCTTTCGCGTCTCATCGACGTGCCGCCCAATCGCGTCACCCAGATCATTCATGGCCGTCGCGGGATCACGGGTGATACGGCGTTGCGGCTCGGTCACTGGTTCGGCACCAGTGCGCAGTTCTGGCTCAACCTCCAGAGCGCTTACGATATTCGTGTGGCCATGGAAAAGGCAGGGAAGGCGATCGCCCAACTCCCCATGCGCGCTAACGCAAATGCCGATCAAGCCACACCTGTCAAAGAAGAGTCGCAGGACAGGACTCGGGCGCCAACGGCTTTGATTGAACACGAAGCTGGAGGCGCACAGCGAGGCAAGGTAACTCCTAAGACAATTCCAGCCACACCAAACCAAACTCGGCAACGCTCAGGAGTGGTTAGTTTTCTTGGCGCAGGCGCAACGGCGGATGCCGCCTACCCCGTTGCTTCCGCACTCAACGAGCGGTTCCACGCTACGCTTGAGCAAGAAAAACAACGCGAGTCTAAGGCGCGCTCAGAAATGCACGCTGAACTACAGAAGATGCGATCCAATCCAAAGATTTTGTTGCCGGTCGGTGCCGAGTCTGTTGATCCAGCGAAAGATCCACCAATACTGGGCGACTGGTTTGTTGACTTCTGGGATCATTTTGTCGAAGTCAATTCAAGAATTCCTATTTTAGCAATTCCACCGCCTAACAAGGATGGTTTTCCAAACTTGCCTTCTGTGGTCTTGCCGGGGCCTGCTGGGTCAGCCATTTTTACGCCCTATTCTGCGCGCGTTGAGCGACCTGTGCAGCGTGACATTCGCGCTCAACCCGCAATGGAAGATTTTTTTGCGTATTATGATAGTGCGATGCGCCCAAACATTGTCTATGCAGACGAAAGGGCCAGTTCAATTCGGGGGATGCGGCACAACTTTCGGCAACTGCGCCGACATGCACTTCAAATGGCATATTTGGCGTTGTCCCCTGGGCCAGAACACGATGCGAGTTATCTGGAATGTCTTTTTGATCTTCATGGGCCCGGAGGGGGGGCGCCCTGTATTGCAACAACGAATTTTGATCTTTCAATCGAAGAAGTTTTAGCCACTCGCTTTCCAGCGTTCAATGACGGATTCAGTCCTGCGCCAATTGTTGATTTTCCCGCACCATTCCAGAGTGATCTTGAATCGTTGAAAGATGTCGCCGAAATGTGGAATGACATTACGACTTCTATGAATCTATTCGTTGGTTTTAATGCGGTCGATAAAAGCTTGCCAAAAGTTATTAAACTTCATGGTTCATTAGGTTGGTTCGCTCTGGAAGAGGGGTCCGGAGAGATAGGTGACCGCGACGAGTTGCGATTCAATTCTACTCTAGAGTTCTTTAAATGTGATTCTGAATTGTTCTTCAATCGAGATAGTAAGCGGCGTGAACCTAAAGGCATCGTCCTCAAGGGCGAAAGGCTGGAGCTCTCGAGAAAGGCGGGGGCTTTTTGGTTGCAACCGTACATGATTTATTCACGTAACTTAAAGACGCATCCTGATCGTTTGTCGATCGCATTGATTCATGAGTTTATAAGTTCATTGGAAGCATCAGAGACAGTGATGGTTGTTGGTTATTCATGGCGTGATCCGCACCTGAATGACATCATACTAGACGAGGTGGCAAGAGGAATTAAATTAGTAAATGTTTCTCGAGAGCCATTGCCTGAACAATTCGTCGCGTTAGTAACGCAACGGTTTCCGACTTCTTTTCCGGATACCGCTGCACGTATCTACACGGTGGGTGGGGGCGCTCGCTCTGTATTGCTCGATGGACAATGCATAAAGCCAAATGGCGATATCGTGAGTATCGATATCCCAAAGCTCCTCGCCAACAACAACGCCCTTGCTGAGTTCTGCCTAAAGGACAATTGGGCGTTGCGAGCACGGCCAGCATAATTTGTCGGAGTTTTGCATGGAAGTTCGGGATGTTGGCCGCTACCTTGTCTGGTAGGTTCAAGAGGCATTTATGGCGAAATCGACGAAGAGCGTGGCGCCGTCGGGCGAGATCCGGCCGGTCGAGCTGAAGGACGCGCTGTCCGAGCGCTATCTCGCCTATGCGCTCTCGACCATCACGTCGCGCTCGCTGCCGGATGTACGGGATGGATTGAAGCCGGTGCACCGGCGCCTGCTCTATGCGATGCGCGAGCTGCGGCTCGATCCCGGTTCCGGTTTCAAGAAATCGGCCCGCGTCGTCGGCGACGTGATGGGCAAGTTCCATCCCCATGGCGACGTCGCGATCTACGATGCGATGGTGCGGCTCGCGCAGGAATTCGCGCAGCGTTACCCGCTGGTCGACGGGCAGGGAAATTTCGGCAATGTCGACGGCGATAATGCGGCTGCGATGCGCTACACCGAGGCGCGGCTGACCGAGGTCGCCGCGTTGCTGCTCGAAGGCATCGACGAGGAGGCCGTCGATTTCCGCCCGACCTATGACGGCGAAGGCATCGAGCCGGTCGTCCTGCCGGCCGCCTTTCCCAACCTGCTCGCGAACGGTGCGCAGGGTATCGCCGTCGGCATGGCGACCAGCATTCCCCCGCACAACGCGGCCGAGATCTGCGACGCGCTCCTACACCTCATCAAGTTTCCCAAGGCGACGATCGGCAAACTGATCGATCTGATGCCGGGCCCCGATTTCCCGACCGGCGGCATCCTGGTCGAGCAACGTCAGACGATCGAGGAGGCCTATCGCACCGGCCGCGGCAGCCTGCGTTTGCGCGCGCGCTGGAGCGTCGAAAAGATCAAGGGCGGCATCTGGCAGATCGTCATCACCGAGATTCCCTATCAGGTGCCGAAATCGCGTCTGATCGAGAAGATCGCCGAGCTGATGCAGGAAAAGAAACTGCCGATTCTCGAAGATATCCGCGACGAATCGACCAGCGACGTGCGCCTCGTGCTCGAGCCGCGCAGCCGCACGGTCGATCCCGATGCGCTGATGGAAAATATGTTTCGTTTGACCGAGCTGGAATCGCGCGTCTCGCTCAACATGAACGTGCTCGATGCGACCGGCATGCCGCGCGTCCTGGGATTGCCGGATCTGCTGCGCGCCTGGCTCGATCACCGCCGCGTCGTCCTCCAGCGGATCGGCCGGCATCGTCTTGCACGGATCGAACACCGCCTCGAGGTGCTCGACGGGCTGCTGATCGCCTATCTGAACATCGACGCGATCATCAAGCTGATCCGGCAGGAGGACGAGCCGAAGCCGAAGATGATGAAACGCTGGAGCCTGAGCGACGTGCAGGCCGAGGCGATCCTCAATATGCGGCTGCGCGCTTTGCGCAAGCTCGAGGAAATCGAGATCCGCACCGAGCATAAGGCGCTGCAGGGTAAGAAACGCGATCTCAACGCACTCCTGAAGAGCGAAGACCGGCAATGGGAGACGATCGCCGGCGAAATCGCCGAAGTGAAGAAAAACTTTGGACCGAAGACGCCGCTCGGCGTGCGGCGCAGCAGTTTCGGCGATGCGCCGAGTGCCGTCGTCATTCCGCTCGAAACCATGATTGAGCGCGAACCGGTCACGGTCATCTGTTCGCAGAAAGGCTGGATCCGCTCGATCAAGGGCCATGTCGAACCCTCGGCAGAACTCAAGTTCAAGGAAAGCGACCGGCTGCGCTTCGCGCTGCATGCGCAGACGACCGACAAGCTGTTGCTGTTTGCGACCAACGGCCGCTTCTACACGCTCGGGGTCGACAAACTGCCGGGCGGTCGCGGTCACGGCGAACCGATCCGGCTGATGATCGATCTCGGCAACGATCAGGAGATCGTCGCGCTCATGCTTTACGAGCCGGAGCGCAGGCTGATCGTCGCCTCGGCCGACGGCCGCGGCTTCGTCGTGCAGCAGGAGACGGTGATGGCGCAGACCCGTGCCGGCAAGCAGGTGCTCAATCTTGCGAAGGGCGCCGAGGCGGCCGCCTGCGCGATCGTCGAGGGCGATCATGTCGCGGTCATCGGCGAGAACCGCAAGCTGATCCTGTTCCCGCTGTCGGAACTGCCCGAGATGACGCGCGGTCGTGGCGTGATCCTGCAGCGCTACAAGGATGGCGGCCTTGCCGACATCAAGACCTATGTGAAGAAGGAAGGTCTCACCCGGAAGACCGGCGACCGCACGCGCACCGAAACCGATCTGCGCGACTGGATCGGCAAGCGCGGCCAGGCCGGCCGCCTGCCGCCGCCGGGCTTCAGCAAGTCGGGCAAGTTCGGTTAATCTGATCCATGGCAAAACTCTGGAAGAAGGGGCGCGGCAAGCTCGGGTTTCTCGATCCGCTGCTCGGCGACTGGGAGACCGAAACGACGTCCGACAACGGACCGGTCAAATGCCTGCGCCGGTTCGATCCCGTCCTGCACGAGAACTATGTGCGGCTCACCGCCTACTGGACGATCGGCAAGCCGCCTAAGCGCGGCGAGAAGCCGGACGAGAAGCGGGACGAAAAGGACGACGACAAGGATCGGAAGAAGGCCGGTTACACTTACAAGGAAATCGCGCTGATCGGTGCCGGCGGCGAGAAGAATGTGCGCTTCTGGTCCTTCACCTCCGATGGCAAGCACACGCATGGCATCGAGGCGGATGTGAGCGACCTGCATCCCGAAGCGGTCGGTTTCGAGGCGACGGTGATGGGCCAGAAGGCGCGCCAGGCTTACTGGCCGAAAGAGAACGGCGAGATGGTCTGGGTCGTCGAGGCCAGAACCAGGAAGGGCTGGAACCGGTTCGTCGAACATTGGTACACGCGCGTCCCGCCCGAAACCGTCCCGCCCGACGCGGTCAAAGCCGGATAGCAATCGCGTCTGGTCGCGTCGATCCGAATTGTTATTGACAATTATTGCGTAATGTGCGGTAATGCTCTCGCCGGTGCGGCTGAAAGCGCGCCGGTATCGGGCGGTTGATGACGCCCCCTGCGTAACCAGACACTCGTTGACCACCCAATCGGGATCGCTGCACGGCTGAGCCGTGCCATCCCCGAGAGGCCCCTGAGGTGAAAGGGGCCACGGCCTGCAAGGGTGGGGCCCCGTGCGCTGCGGCTCGTCGCCTGGCGCGCGGTGATCGGGACACGGCACCGGCACAGCGGCGCCGTCCATCCATGAACCTGACGGATTCGAAGGTCGTCGGGATGGCCCCATTACCGGACCGTAAGTCGCGGCTTCGGACGCGCACCCGCCGGGCCGAGAACGCCCGGCACCCTGTGAAGCACCGCGTCCGGTCCCTCGGGACCGACTTGTGCACCCGGATGGCGCGGCTCTGCCGTGCAGCGATCGCGAAGACGAAACGAAACAGCAGGACGATGGAGACAACGATGTAACGATGGCAGTCCGGAGCGCCTCGTGGTTCGCCCTTCGACAAGCTCAGGGTAAGGCTCATCCTGAGGCTGCTGGCGGCACCCCGTTCCAGACTCAAATCTCCTCATCCTGAGCCTGTCGAAGGATGAGCGACGAAGCTCAATCGAAACCCTCTCCCCGTTTTCGGGGGAGAGGGAAGGGTGAGGGGCCCGAACGCAAACCCGCTTTTCGCGACTTGGCACGCAGCCGATAGCACCCTCACCCGGTCGCGCTCGCATCATGCTCGCGCGCCCCACCCTCTCCCGCACGCGGGAGAGGGACGATCAAACGTCAACGGCCTGTCGAAGGACGAGGCCGGCGACCGCTTATCCGTTCCAGATGCCTTCGCGCTTGAGCTCGTTCATCGCCTCGATGGCGGAGGCGCGCAGGATCTCGACCAGATCGTCGACCTGGCCCTTCGAGAGGATCAGCGGCGGCGAGAGCACGTTCATGTGCCCGATCGGCCGCACCAGCGCGCCGCTTTCCTGTGCGAGGCGGGCGATGCGCGCGCCGATATGCGCTTCTTCCGGCAGCAGCTCCTTGGTTTCGCGGTTGCCGACATACTCGACGCAGTTCATGAAACATTTGCCGCGCACGTTGCCGACGATCGGCAGTTCGTACAGCGTCTTGAGGCGCTCCTCGAAATAGGGACCGACCTCGCGAACATGGCCGCAAATATCCTCGCGTTCCATGATCTCGATGTTCTTGAGCCCCGCCGCGCAGGCGACCGGATGACCGGAATAGGTGAAGCCGGTCGTGAACATCGCGCCGGGTTCCTGCGGCACCGAAATGACCTCGTAGATCTTGTCCGAGAGCATCGTGATGCCGAGCGGCTGATAGCCCGAGGTAATGCCCTTTGCGCCGGTGATGATGTCCGGCTGAATGCCGAACACGTCGTCCGATGCGAAGAAATGGCCGAGCCGGCCGAAACCGGTCACGACCTCGTCCGAGATGTAGAAGACGTCATACGCGTCGCACACTGCCTTCATGCGCTTGTGATAGCCCTCGGGTGGCACGATGACGCCGCCGGCGCCCATGATCGGCTCGGCAAAGAACATCGCGACATTCTCGGGCCCGAGTTCGAGAATCTTGTCATCGAGTTCCTTGACCAGGAATTCGAGGAACTCGGCTTCGGTCATGCCGTCGGGGCGGCGATAGGGGTTCGGGTTCGAGATGTGATGGACGAGCTCGTCGATCACGTCGAAGCCGATCCGGTCGAACATCACGCCGGTGATGGTCGCCGTCAGCAGCGTCGAGCCGTGATAGCCGTCCATGCGCGCGATGATCTTTTTCTTGTTCTTCTTGCCAAGGCGGTTGAAATAGAAATGCACGATCCGCACGGCCTGATCGTTCGCTTCCGATCCACCGGTCGAATAGAACACGTGATTGAGCGTGCCCGGTGCGATGGTCGCGAGCTTGTGCGCGAGCTCGGCTGCCGGCGGCGTCGTCGTGTCGACGAAGGTGCTGTAATAGCATAACCGCCGGCACTGCTCGGCGATGGCCTGCGCCATTTCTTCGCGGCCATAGCCGATATTGACGCACCAGAGCCCGCCGATGCCGTCGATATAACGCTTGCCCTCGCCGTCATAGATGTACGGGCCTTCGCCTTCGCAGATGACGGTCGAGCCTTTCTCCTTGAAGGCAGCAAAATCGGTCCAGGGATGAACCCAGTGATCGCGATCCCATTCCCAGACCTGTCGGGCATCGTACTGGGCGTTCGGTATCGATTTGGCGTTTTGCATGACCGTTCCTTCGTTCAGTTCGTGCGCCGGCTGCCGATATCGGCCAGCGTAAGATTGAGAGCCTTGGTGGCGAGTTCCATGAACTCGTCGACATTCGCCTTGGTCCAGATCAGCGGCGGCGAGAGCAGCATCGTGTCGCGTGTCGCCCGCATGATGAGGCCGTTGCGGAAGCAATGGTCGCGGCAGATCGTGCCGACCTCGCCCAGCGGATCGAATTGCTGGTTCGTCTTCTTGTCCTTGACCAGCTCGATCGCACCGATGAGGCCGAGCGAACGGACCTCGCCGACCAGCGGATGATCGAGCAGCTCCTGCATCCGCTTCTTGAGATAGGGGCCGGTCTCGTTCCGCACCCGATCGACGATGCCTTCGTCGCGCAGGATGCGGATGTTCTCGATCGCGACCGCGCAACAGGCCGGATGGCCCGAATAGGTATAGCCATGCGCGAGTTCGCCGGCCTTCTCGCTGGCCAGTGCCTCGGCCACGCGTCCGCCGATCATCGCCGCCGACAACGGCAGATAGCCCGACGTGATGCCCTTCGCGAGCGTCATGAAATCGGGATCGATCTTGAAGTAATCGCTGGCGAACCAGTGGCCGGTTCGGCCGAAACCGCAGATCACCTCGTCGGCGATCAGCAGCACGTCGTATTTCTTGCAGATGCGCTGGATCTCCGGCCAGTAGCTATCGGGCGGAATGATCACGCCGCCGGCACCCTGGATCGGCTCGCCCACGAAAGCGGCGATGCGATCGGCACCGAGTTCGAGAATGCGGTCCTCGAGCGCGCGCGCCGCTTTCAGCCCGAATTCCTCCGGGCTCATGCCGCGGCCCAGCGTGAACTGGTAGGGCTGCATGATATGCGTGAAGTTCGGCAGCGGCAGGTCGGCGAGCGCGTGCATGCCGAGCATGCCGCCCATCGAGGCCGCCGCCATCGTGCTGCCGTGATAGCCGTTGGTGCGGCCAATGATCACTTTCTTGCGCGGCTTGCCGCAGATGTCCCAGTAATGCCGGGCGAGGCGCGCGATCGTGTCGTTCGCGTCCGATCCGGACGAACCGTAGAACGCATGCTTCAGCGAGCCGGGCGTGATCTCCGCCAGCAGTTCCGACAACTCCGCGACGGGCGGCGTCGTCGTCTTGAAGAACGTGTTGTAGTAGGGCAGCTCGAGCAGTTGCTCATAGGCGGCCTTGGCAAGTTCCTTGCGGCCATAACCGACATTGACGCACCACAGGCCGGCGAACGCATCGAGCAGCCGGTTGTTTTCGGAATCGTAGCAATAGGTGCCTTCAGCGCGCGTGATGACGCGCAGCCCGTCCTTGGCCAGGGTGCCGTTATCGGTAAACGGATGGACGTGATGGGCAAGGTCTCCCGCTTGCCAGCGGGCGGTGGAGTTGCTGCGGGGATCGAGATTCATGGGTCGCTTCCTTCTCGGGAATTAGCCATCGCCGGATCGATCGGGATATGGCCAACATTGGACAGGTGAACGGAACGCGCTCCCGGCCGCGACAACGCGCGGCGGAGCCCATCGGAAATGCCGGTCAGCGAATTACGGGTTGAAGCCGATGCGCGCGCAGAGAATCAGCAGCTCATACTGGCGGGAAAGCGCGGAAAAGGACGCCGGCAGCCGAAGGGCCGCGTAAGGGGGTGGGGGCGCCTGTCGCGCCCCGCCTATGCCCGGAATGCGCGCGATCATCGCCAAACGCTAGCACAGGCGCGCATTTCGGTCCAAGGGGTCGAGGGCGCCGCGTTCCATCGGAAACTTACGGTCGCCCTCGCCACTTTTCAGACGTTCAGCAGCAGATGCTCGCGCTCCCATGAGCTGATGACCCGCTGATAGGCCTCCAGCTCGCCGCGCCGCACCGTCATGATGGCGCGCATGAAGCGGTCGCCGAGAATTTCACGCATCCGGCGGCAAGCCTGGAAGCGATGCAGCGCATCGTAGAGTGTGCGCGGCAAGGTATGCGCCAGACGATAGGCGCTGCCCTCGATCTGCTTGGTCGGCTTCAGCCGGTCGATCATCCCGACATAACCGCAGGCGAGGGACGCGGCGATCGCGAGATACGGATTCGCATCGGCACCGGCGAGCCGGTTCTCGATGCGGCGCCCGTTGCGATCGGCGATCGGAACGCGCAAACCGACGGTGCGGTTGTCCACCGCCCAGTGCACGTTGATCGGTGCATCGAGATAAGGCTGCAGGCGGCGGTATGAATTCACGTTCGGCGCGATCAGCGGCATGATCTGCGGCAGATAACGCTGCAGTCCCGCGACATGCGAGCGGAACAGGGCCGAATCCTCGCCATCCTTCGTTGCGAACAGGTTCTTTCCGCTGCGCTTATCGAGCACCGACTGGTGGATATGCATGGCGCTGCCCGGCTCTTTCTCCAGCGGCTTCGCCATGAATGTCGCATAGACATTATGTTTCATCGCCGCGTGCCGGACGGTGCGCTTGAATGTGAACACACTGTCGGCGAGGCGTAGCGGGTCGCTGTGATTGAAGTTGATCTCCATCTGCGCCGAACCGCCTTCATGCGTCAGCGTGTCGACGTCGATCTCCTGCTTCTCGCAGTAATCGTAGACATCCTCGAAAAGCTGATCGAATTCGTTGACCGCATCGATGCCGTAGGACTGACGCCCGGTCTCGGGACGTCCGCTGCGTCCGATCGGCGGCACCAGCGGAATGTCCGGATCGGGATTGATCTGCACCAGATAGAATTCGAGTTCCGGCGCCACGATCGGTGCCCAGCCTTTTTCGGCATAGAGCTCGACGATGCGACGCAGCAGATAGCGTGACGAAATATCGACCGGCTTGCCGTCGTTATAGAACGCGTCGCAGACGACCTGCGCCGTCGGCTCGTCGTTCCACGGCACGACCATCATCGTGTTCGGATCGGGTTCCAGATAGACGTCGGGATCGGCGTCCGGAACGACCCAGTCTTCTTCGTCTTCGGAGAATTCGCCGGTCACCGTCTGGATGAAGACGCTTTCCGGGATGCGCAGGCTCTGTTCCTTGATGCCTTTCAGGAATTTCTGCGCCGGCAGGATCTTGCCGCGGGCGATGCCGGAGATATCCGGCACCAGACACTCAACTTCATCGATATTGCGTTCGGTAAGCCATTCTTCGAGGCGGCCGGTCATAAGTCACACGATTGTCGTGGATGATGGGGGCAAGATCGCACGCGCCCCGGAATCAAGGCAAGGCGCGGCCATTTTCGCCATACGGGCCGCGGCCGCAGGAACCTTCCGGGATGCCCTTGACGGTCCGATCGGGATCGGCAGGATGCCCGTTCATTGTGCGCCCGCGGGAGGGGCGCCTTCATGGATATCCGAACCGATCCTGGCGCGACCGAAGATGAGGCCGCGCGGTTTCTCGCCGACAATTCCGACATTGTCGGTCTCGACGTGCTGCTGCCCGATGGCAACGGCGTCATGCGCGGCAAGCGCATTCCACGCGACGGCATCGACAAGATCTATCGCGATGGCGTGCGATTTCCGGGATCGCTGTACGCGCTCGACATCACCGGTGCCGATGTCGTCGAAGCCGGGCTGGTGTGGGAGCGCGGCGATGCGGACTTTATCGGCTGGCCGGTTCCTGGTTCCCTGAAGCGCGCCCCTTGGCATTCGCGCGCCCTCGGCCAGGTCCTGCTTTCGATGTACGACGAGAGCGGCACGCCGTTCTTTCTCGATCCGCGCCATGTGCTCAAGCGCGTTCTCGATCGCTACGCCGCGGACGGGTTGACGCCGGTCGTGGCGATCGAACTCGAATTCTATCTGACCGACCGCGAACTCGGGAGCGACGGTCGGCCGCAACCGCCGCGCTCGCCGCACACAAGCCGACGCGAGAGCACGGTTCAGCCGCTGATCATGACGTCGCTCGACGATTTCGAATCCTTCTTCGCGCGCGTCGAACAGGCGACACACGCGCAGGATATTCCAGCGGAAGCGGCGATCGCCGAGGCAGGGCCGGGGCAATACGAGATCAATCTCCAGTACAACGCGAATGCGATGGCGGCCGCCGATCAGGGTGTGTTGCTGAAGCATCTCGTCAAGGGCGTCGCCGCATCCTGCGGATTCGAGGCGACGTTCATGGCCAAGCCCTATGCCGAGGAATCCGGCAACGGTCTTCATATTCATATGAGCCTGCTCGATCGCGCCGGTCGCAACGTCTTCGACGACGGCACGGCGCGCGGCAGCGATGCGATGCGCCATGCGATCGGCGGGCTGCAGGCGACGACGGGGGAGGCGCTGGCGATCTGCGCGCCCAACGCGAACTCGTATCGGCGCTTCCAGGAAGGCAGCTATGCGCCGATATCGACCGCCTGGGCGTACAACAACCGTACCACGGGCCTGCGCATCCCGAGCGGCGGCGGGGCGGCACGCCGCATCGAACATCGCTTCGCGGGAGCCGATGCCAATATTTATCTGGTGACCGCGGCAATGCTCGCGGGCGCGCATCACGGCATCGTCAATAAGGTGCAGTCGGACGAGCCGACCGACGGCAATGCCTATGCCAATCCGCGCGCCATGCTGCCGACGAACTGGAACGATGCGATCCGCGCCTTCGATGTGGCGAGCGTGCTGCCGGACTATCTCGGCGCCGATTTCTGCCGGGTCTTCAGTCTCGGCCGCAAAGCCGAGCGCCGCAAGTTCCGCTCGGTCGTCTCGCCGCTCGAATATGAGTGGTATCTAAGGACGGTGTGACGGCGACCATTCACCTGAATGGAGCGTACTGCGGCGCGAGTGATGCGCGCGCAATCAGATGAGAGTTGACCTCAGCCCTCTCAATTTGTCATTGCCGGGCTTGACCCGGCAATCCACCGTGCCGAGGCTCTGTCGGTTTGAGTAAATCAAACCGTCGAATCCCATCGATCGAACCCGGTCGTGCCGTGGATCGCCGAGTCAAGCCCGGCGATGACGATCTATGGTGTGTTTACTAGTCGCATACAGCAGGACGCATCGCTGCGCGTCGCCGCACCGCCGCCGCGACCTATTGGCCGCGCTCTACCGCTTCGGCGAGTTGTGCGAGGGTGGTGAAATGGTAATGCGGCTTTGTCACTTCCAAAACGGCGGGCTGCGCGCCCGAGCCTTTCTTCCCGTGCCGACGCTCGATCCAGCAGACGGCAAAGCCCAGCCGCTTCGCGACGCCGATATCGTGAAACTGGCTTTGCGCGACATGCAGGAAATCCTGCAGCCCGTAACCGTGCACGCTGCTGCGGCCGCGCGTGTAGGCGAAGACCTGCGGATCAGGCTTGACGGTGCCGACATCCTCGGCGGTGACGCTGTCGTCGAACGGATCGTCCAGCGTCCGTGAGAAATGGGACAGCGACCGGTTATCCGCATTCGTCATGGCCACCAGCCGGAACCGCTTCCTGAGCTCTTTCAGCGCGGAAACTGAATCGGCGAACGCGGGCCAGCGTTCGATCGAACGCTCCAGCCCTTCGGCGTGCGCGTCGTCGTTCGGCAAACCGAGATCGCCTGCCACCGCGCGATAGATGTCGGGCTGAATTTTCGTGAAGGGACGGCCGGGTGCACTCTTGTTCAGCGCATCCTCCGCCCGTCCATAATGGGAAAAGAATGTGTCCTCCTCCATGTCCACGCCAGCTTTCGCCATGACGGGACGGAAATAGTCGAGGATCCCCGTTTCGTAATCGATCAGGGTGCCCATCACGTCGAAGGTCAGGATCTTGCGGTCGCGGAGTTTCATGCGGGGCACCTTGGGTTACGGAATCCGGCAGCTTGCGTCCGGCACAAAGCAGGGAGCGTCATTCCCGTATCGAGAGCCGCTGCCTACCCCGTGAACGCCTGGATGCCGGTCTGCGCGCGACCGAGGATGAGGGCGTGGATGTCGTGCGTGCCCTCATAGGTGTTGACCGCCTCGAGATTCATGACGTGCCGGATCACGTGGAACTCGTCCGACACGCCGTTGCCGCCATGCATGTCGCGTGCCATGCGGGCGATGTCGAGCGACTTGCCGCAGGAGTTGCGCTTCAGCATCGAGATCATTTCGGGGGCGGCGCGATGTTCGTCCTTGAGCCGTCCCAGCCGCAGACAGGATTGCAGCCCGATCGTGATTTCGGTCTGCATGTCGGCAAGCTTTTTCTGGATCAGCTGGTTGGCGGCGAGCGGCCGGCCGAACTGCTTGCGGTCGAGCGTATAGGTCCGTGCGGCATGCCAGCAGAATTCGGCCGCGCCCAGCGCGCCCCAGGCAATGCCGTAGCGCGCATTGTTGAGGCAGCCGAACGGTCCCTTGAGGCCGCTCACGTTCGGCAGCAGGTTTTCTTCCGGGACGAACACGTCTTCCATCACGATCTCGCCGGTGATCGAGGCGCGCAGCGAAAACTTGCCTTCGATCGTTGGGGTCGAGAGGCCCTTCATGCCGCGTTCGAGGATGAATCCGCGGATCGCGTCGCTGTCGTCCTTCGCCCAGACGACGAACACGTCGGCGATCGGCGAGTTGGTGATCCACATCTTCGCGCCGTTCATCACGAACCCGCCGTCGGCCTTTTTGGCGCGGGCCTTCATGCCGCCCGGATCGGAACCGTGATCGGGTTCCGTAAGGCCGAAACAGCCGACGATTTCGCCGCGGGCGAGGCGGGGCAGATATTTTTCGCGCTGCGCCTCGGTGCCATAGGCATGGATCGGATGCATGACGAGGCTCGACTGCACACTCATCGCCGAGCGATAGCCGGAATCGACGCGCTCGATCTCACGGGCGACCAGGCCGTAACAAACATAGTTGACGCCGGCGCAGCCATAGCCCTCGATCGTGGACCCGAGGAGACCAAGCTCACCCAGCTCGCTCATGATCGACCGATCGAACTTCTCGTGCCGGAACGCTTCCAACACCCGCGGCATGAGCCGGTCCTGGGCGTACTCGCGCGCCGTGTCGCGGACCATGCGCTCGTCTTCGCTGAGCTGGTCTTCGAGGAGCAGCGCATCCTCCCAGTCGAAACCGGGCTTGGCGGCGGTGGAACTGGGTTTGGCGGCGGTCGCCCGGGCCATCGAATCTCTCCCTGAATTCATCGCAAACGCCATAGGACGTCGCGGCGCCGTGCTGCATCGCAACATAGCATCAGATAGCCGGCCTGCGGGCAAGGCCCGAGCGCGGCGTGAGAAAGCCCGCGCGTCGCACCGGCCGGCGGTGGCGCGATCGTTGATCTTCCTGTTGCTCGCACTGGGCCCGATGCTGGTGACAGCGATCCCGTCGATCGCACGGGCCGAGATCGATCCGTTCTACGACGCGCAGAAAATCTGTCGCGATTTCCTGCCAGGCTTTGTCGCGGCGCCGTTCGGGCTCGAGCGCGATCCCGTGCAATGGACCGACGACGGGCACACATTGATCGCCTGGCAGTGGGAGGGCGACCGGCTTGCGTCCAGCGATTCGGCGGGATGGCTCGCCTGCTGGTTTCTGCCGTTGCAGCAAAGCGGCGGGCGCTGGCAGATCGCGCGTCTCGAAAGCGCGAAATACGGTCTGATGACCCGCTACGATGTGCAGCAGCTGTACAAGCTGTTGCATATCCTGCCTGCCGCGCGCGCCGATGAAGACGATACGGCGACGCATTACGGGGTCGGCTATGTGCTGCAGCAATCGGTCAACGCGTTGGCACTCGGCTGTCTCTATGCGCTGGTCGCGGTCGCGTTCACGTTGATTTACGCGGCCGGTCGCTTCATCAACTTCGCGTTCGGTCCGCTGGTGATGCTCGGCGCGTTCATGCTGTTTCTCACGCGCGGCCTCGCCGGATCGTTCGATTTCGGTATCGGATTGGGGGGCACCGCCGCCGGATTCGTCCTGGCAATCGCCGCGGTCGGTGTGCCGGCCGCAGCCTTCGGCTGGGCGATGGCTATCCTGTTCCGTCCGCTCGAAGCGCGACCGCTGGCCGCCATGATCGCCGCGATCGGTCTCGCCATTGCGATCAGTGAAGCCATGCGTCTGCTGCAAGGGCCGCAGACGCAATGGATGCCGTTCTATCCCGACAGCGGCGTCGCGCTCGGCAATTTCGACGGGTTCGGCGTCGTCGCAAGTCCCCGTCACCTGACAATCGGACTGGCGACCGGGCTGGTCGCGGCGGGCCTGCATCTGGCCGGGCGTTACACTAAACTCGGGCGCAAGTTTCGAGCGGCCGTGGAGGATAGCCGCATGGCGGCACTGCTCGGAATCAATGGCGGACGCATGGTGGCGCTCGGTTTCGCGGTGGGCGGCTTCCTCGCAGGGCTCGCCGGCGCGTTTTCCGTCTGGCATTACGGTCCGGTCGATTTCGGGATGGGCATGCCGTTCGGGTTCAAGGCGCTGACGGCCGCCGTGCTGGGGGGGCTCGGATCGGTGCCAGGGGCGTTCCTCGGCGGGCTCGCCGTCGCGGCGGTCGAGACGCTCGCGGCAAGCGTTGTCGGCGGCGCATGGCGGGACGTGGTGGTGTTCGGACTGCTGGCCGGCATACTGATCCTGCGGTCGAGCAAAACCGGCCAAAACCGGCGCGATTGAGCGCATCAGGCTTGCCGCCTTGGGAGGGCTGGTCTACCGTCGCGGCACAAACAAGATCTGGCAACGCTGATTCCTTAAGCGAGGCCGGGCGAAATCAGGGTGACGTCAAGGGGAGCGCAAGTACGGGACCGGTCGATGCGGGCGTTGCATGTTATGCGCCACAGCGATCATCGCGCGAAACGATGCGGTCTCGACGAACGGGCATGGATTTATTCATCCAGTTGCTGATCAACGGGCTGACGCTGGGTGCCATCTATGGGCTCATCGCGATCGGCTACACGATGGTCTACGGGATCATCGGCATGATCAATTTCGCACATGGCGACATCTACATGATCGGCGCGTTCCACTCGGTGATCACGTTCCTGATCCTGGGCGTCGCCGGCATCACCTGGGTACCTCTGGCGCTCATGCTGATGCTGATCATGACCGTGATCCTGACGGCGATGTATGGCTGGACCGTCGAGCGCGTGGCCTATCGGCCGCTGCGCGGTTCGTTCCGCCTCGCGCCGCTGATTTCGGCGATCGGTATGTCGATCTTCCTGCAGAACTATGTGCAGTTGGCACAAGGCGCGCGCAACAAGCCCCTGCAGCCGCTGATCAAGGGCGGTTTCATCCTGTCCTCGCCGGACGCGGGGTTCACGGTGCAGCTCGGCTATCTGCAGATCGTCATCGTGCTGATGACGGTCGTGCTGATGATCGTGTTTACGCTGCTGATTACCCGCACGGCACTCGGGCGGCAGCAGCGCGCCTGCGAGCAGGACCAGAAAATGGCGGCCTTGCTCGGTGTCAATGTCGACCGCACGATTTCGATCACCTTCATCATCGGCGCGTCGCTCGCCGCGGTGGCCGGGCTGATGGTGACGCTTTATTACGGCGTGGTCGATTTCTTCATCGGATTTCTCGCCGGCATCAAGGCGTTTACCGCCGCGGTGCTGGGCGGCATCGGTTCGATTCCGGGTGCCATGCTCGGCGGCCTTCTGATCGGGCTGATCGAGGCCTTCTGGTCGGGTTACTTCACCGTCGAATACAAGGACGTGGCGGTGTTCTCTATTCTCATCCTCGTGCTCATCTTCCGGCCGACCGGATTGCTCGGCAAACCCGAGATCGAGAAGGTCTGATAGATGGCGGGAGTGGTCGCCACGATCGCACGCGAGCCGAAATCGCTCGCCGGCCGCATTGCCAAGGACATGATCATCAGCGGGATCATCGTATTCCTGCTGGGCAGCCAGCTCATCGGCATCGAAACGATCGACGATCCGAAAGGGCTGCGCTTCATAACGCGCTACGACGATGTACTGGCGGCGGCGCTGGCCGTGGCGCTGGGTCGCGCCGGCCTGCAGATGCTGCGGGCGGGCATGGCGAAGCCGGTGCTGATCGGCAGCCTCGCCTTCGCGGTCGCCGTCATCGGCTCGACCCTGATCGGCGGCGAGCGCGACCTGTCGCTGCTGCCGTTCGACAACAAGATCGTCGACTGGGTGTTCGGACTGACGGCCGTCGTGTTCGCGATCCGCGCGGCGGTGGTTCATGGCCGTGGCAGCGCGTCGGCGCACCGCCGCGGCGCCGTCATGGACAAGATTTCGGCGCAGACGCAGCGCTTCAGCCCCTATGCGGCCGGGCTGATGATCCTGCTCGCGGTGCTGCTGCCGGTCCTGTTTCCCGAACGGCGCATCGTCGATATGGGCATCCTGGTCCTCACCTATTGCATGCTCGGCTGGGGCCTCAATGTCGTGGTCGGCCTCGCCGGCCTGCTCGATCTCGGATTCGTGGCGTTCTATGCGGTCGGCGCCTATTCCTACGCGCTGTTCGCGCATTATTTCGACTGGAGCTTTTGGGCTTGCCTGCCGCTGGCCGGCGCGATGTCCGCCTTCTTCGGCCTCGTTCTCGGCTTTCCCGTCCTGCGATTACGTGGCGACTATCTGGCCATCGTGACGCTCGGATTCGGCGAGATGATTCGCGTGATTCTCATAAACTGGTGGTGGTTCACCGGCGGACCCGACGGCATTCGCGATATTCCGCGGCCTTCGTTCCTCGGATTGCCCTTCGAGCGCGAGAGCCCGGACGGCTCTGCGACGTTCCACAGCGTGGTCAGTCCGATTCTCGATTCAATGTTCGGCATCGAACTCGAGTTCGCGCCGCTGCATCGCATCGTCTATCTTTATTACATCATCCTCGTTCTCTCGATGGTCGTTTGCGTTTTCACGCTGCGGCTGAGGCGCCTCCCGATCGGGCGCGCCTGGGAGGCGTTGCGGGAAGACGAGACCGCCTGTCGCGCTCTCGGCATCAATCCGCGCAACACCAAGCTGACCGCCTTTGCGATCGGCGCGATGATCGGCGGTTTCGGTGGCGCGTTCTTCGCGACCCGTCAGGGTTTCATCAGCCCGGAAAGCTTCTCTTTCATTGAATCTGCCGTCATTCTGGCGATCGTCGTGCTTGGCGGATTGGGCAGCCAGCTGGGCGTCGTGCTCTCGTCGACGCTGCTGATCGGACTGCCCGAAGTGTTCCGCGAACTCGCCGATTTCCGCATGATCGCGTTCGGCGCCGGCATGGTGCTGATCATGATCTGGCGTCCGCGCGGGCTGCTCGCGCATCGCGATCCGACGGTTCTGCTGCATGGCAAGGCCGGGCTGAAACGCAGCAACCGCGCCATGGCGAGCGAGGGCAGCGGATGAGCGCTGCGCTGTCGGCCGCAACGCCCAACCGAGTGCCGGCGGAATCGTCCCCGAGCGCGCTGCTGTCGGTCGAGCATCTCACGATGCGTTTCGGCGGGCTGGTTGCCATCAACGATGTGTCGTTCGTTGCCGCCCAACGGCAGATCACCGGCATCATCGGCCCGAATGGGGCCGGCAAGACGACCGTCTTCAATTGCCTGACGGGCTTTTACAAACCGACTGTCGGCCGCCTGATGCTGCATCATCCGGCTCGTCCGATGCTGCTCGAGCAGATGGAAGGATTTCGCATCGCCAAGGATGCGGGGATCGCGCGCACGTTCCAGAACATCCGCCTGTTTCCGGCGATGTCGGTGCTCGAGAACCTGGTGGTGGCGCAGCATAACCGCCTGATGCGCGCCTCCGGTTATTCGCTGTTCGGCATACTCGGTCTCAAGCGCTATCGGGTCGCCGAAGACGAGGCGGTCGCCAAGGCGCGCCGCTGGCTCGATAAGATCGACCTCGTGCCGCGCGCCGACGAACCGGCCGGCAGCCTGCCTTACGGCGCGCAGCGCCGGCTCGAAATCGCGCGCGCGATGTGCATCGATCCGGTTCTGCTCTGTCTCGACGAACCGGCGGCAGGGCTCAACCCGAAGGAATCGGGCGAGCTGAACGAACTGCTCATGTCGATCCGGGATGAGGAAAATACCGCGGTGCTGCTGATCGAACATGACATGAGCGTGGTCATGAAGATTTCCGACCATATTGTCGTGCTCGATTACGGACGCAAGATTGCCGAAGGTTCGCCGGACGCGGTGCGCGCCGATCCGAATGTGATCCGTGCCTATCTCGGCGAGGAAGAGGACGAGGATCTGCCCGATATCGTGAAGCAGGATATTCCCGAGGTCCTGTCGTGACCGCGCTCATGCTCGCCGCCCGGGGTGTGCATACCTATTACGGGCATATCGAGGCCCTGAAGGGCGTCGATATCGAGGTCGGGACCGGCGAGATCGTGACGCTCATCGGCGCCAACGGTGCCGGAAAATCCACTCTCCTGATGACGATCTGTGGCAATCCGCGGCCGCGCGAAGGCCAGATTCTGGTCGAGGGCGAGGACGTTACGGGTCTGCCGACCTATCAGATTATGCAACGCGGCATCGCGCATGCACCGGAGGGCCGGCGAATCTTCCCGCGCATGACGGTGCTCGAGAATTTGCAGATGGGTGCGCTGACGACCGATCCGGCGCATTTCGCCAGCGACCTCGATCGCGTTTATGAACTGTTTCCCATTTTGAAAGAGCGCCAGCGGCAACGTGGCGGCACGCTCTCGGGCGGCGAGCAGCAGATGCTGGCGATCGGACGCGCGCTGATGAGCCGGCCGCGCCTGCTGCTGCTCGACGAACCGTCGCTCGGTCTTGCGCCGATGATCGTGAAGCAGATTTTCCGCGTCATCCGCGAGGTCAACGAGCGCGATCGCGTCACGGTCTTTCTGGTGGAACAGAATGCGTTTCATGCGTTGCGCCTGGCGCATCGCGGCTATGTGATGATGAACGGCAAAATAGCGCTCTCGGGAACCGGGCGCGAGCTTCTGGACAATGCGGAAGTTCGGGCGGCCTATCTCGAGGGCGGTCACTGAGCAAACATGGATATCGAACTTCTCCTCGGTACCACGGTGCCGGTCTTTATCGGGGCCACGGTCGTGATCGGCGGCGGTACCGCGTTCATGATGGGGCAGGCGATCGCGCAAGGCTGGGGCGCCTGGTGGCACAATGTCGTCTACGGTGCATTGCTGGCGCTCGCCTCTCAGTTCCTCAGCTATGCGCTGTTCGATGGCGCGTTCATCGTCGCGAGTTTCGTATCGAAGGACGCGCCACGTTTCGATACGGCATTTGCAGGATACGTGATGAACGCGATCATCCTGATCGCGATCGCGCTGTTCGCGTACCGGCTTACCAAGGTGCGTAAGATGGTGAGCCAGTATCCTTGGCTGTATGAGCGCGCCGGGCTGTTCGGCTGGCGCGACCGGCGGGCGGGTTAACTGATTGAATTAATAGAGAATATCCTCTAAATGCCTCTTTCGAGTGGTAATCAACACTATTGACGCCATGATCGATTGAGGCTCCGATATCCGCCGATCCCCCTCAAAGCAGCGGGGGTTGGGCGAGATGCACGTCGCATCGTTGCGACGGCAACCCTTACAAACGCAGGGAGAAAACCAAATGCGAAAATACGGTCTTACACTGGCGGCGGCGATCGTTGCGGCCACCGCCATCGGGGCCGGCAATGCGGCAGCCGATATCACGGTTGCGACTGCAGGACCGATGACCGGCGACTATGCCGCTTTCGGTGCGCAGATGCAGCGCGGTGCCGAAGCGGCCGTTGCCGATATCAATGCGGCCGGCGGCGTGCTGGGCGAGAATCTGGTGCTCGAAGTCGGCGACGATGCCTGCGATCCGAAGCAGGCGACAGCCGTTGCCAACGATTTCGTTTCGAAGGGCGTGGTCTTCGTGGCCGGCCATTTCTGCTCCGGTTCGTCGATCCCGGCCTCCGACGTCTATATCGACGAGGAAATCCTGCAAATGAGCCCCGCGTCGACGAACCCGGCCTTCACCGAGGGCCCGTTCGAAAAGGGCGTCGAGACCATCTTCCGCACCTGCGGTCGTGACGATCAGCAGGGCCAGTTTGCCGGCCCGTGGATTGCGACGAACTATGCGGGCAAGAATGTCGCGATCCTTCACGACAAATCGACTTACGGCAAAGGCATCGCCGATCTGACGAAGGAACAGATGAACGGCGCTGGCCTGCAGGAAGTGCTCTACGAGGCTTACACCGCCGGTGAGCAGGACTACACCGCGCTGGTCACCAAGATGAAGGCGGCGAATATCGACGTCATCTATCTCGGTGGCTATCACACCGAAGGCGCACTCATCATCCGTCAGGCTCGCGAGCAGGGCCTCGAGGCGCTGATGATCGGCCCGGACTCGCTCAACACGGCGGAGTTCGTTTCGATCGCCGGCGATGCGGCCGAAGGCGTCATGTTCTCGAACGCGGCCGAAGCCCGCAACCTGCCGTCGGCGACCGAAGTGGTGGCGAAGATCCGCGAAGGCGGGTTCGAGCCGGAGGGCTATACGCTCTCGACCTATGCGGCGATCCAGGTTTGGGCGGCGGCGGCCAACGAGGCCGGCACGACCAATTCCGATGCCGTTGCAGCCCAGCTGCGCAAGCATGACTGGGAAACGGTCGTCGGCACGATCGGGTTTGACGACAAGGGCGACCTGACGGCGTCGGCCTATGTCTGGTACGTCTTCAAGGACGGTACCTACGCCGAAATGTAATTCCCCCGATGTAATTCCCGGGGAGGAATTGCAGGTTCTGAACGGCCCGGTGCGGGAAACTGCACCGGGCCGTTTCTTTTTGAGCCCGGCGGCGGGGCCGTTACCCCCGGCCGGGCGATCGGCCGGGGAGGCCCGGCGACCCCCGGTTTTGGGTATAAGTTGTGGCGGCCCGGGCCTGCTTCGCGATATATGGTTGCTCGGGACCAAGCCGGGTTTGCCGGTGCCACGAGGAGCGGGTCGATGCCGCGCGATACGATTGCCATTGCCGCCGACCATGCCGGATTTGCGCTGAAAGAAGCGCTGAAATCCGAGCTGACGGCGCTTGGCCACGACGCGCTCGATCTGGGCACCGACGGACCGGACAGCGTCGATTATCCCGATTTCGCGGACCGTCTCGCCGAGGCGATGGCCGGTGGGCGCGCCGGCCGCGGATTGTTGGTCTGCGGCACCGGCATCGGCATTGCGATCGCCGCCAATCGTCACCCGCACGTGCGGGCGGCCGTCTGCCACGACGAAACCAGTGCAAGGCTGGCCCGCCAGCATAACGATGCCAACGTGCTCGCGCTCGGTGCGCGGCTCATCGGACCCGAAACCGCGCGCTGTGCGTTGCGCGTGTTCCTCACCACGGAATTCGAGGGCGGTCGGCATCGGCGCCGCGTCGCCAAGTTGACGCCCTCGCTCGCCGCACAAGACGCCCGCTGACCGCGCTTAAGAAAAGGACGCAGAAACCCATGGCGCCTGCCGATACCTCGACCGTTCTACCCGGATTCTTTACCGCGTCTCTCGCGGAGCGCGATCCCGATGTCTATGCATCGATCGGCAAGGAACTGCGTCGGCAGCAGGACCAGATCGAACTGATCGCCTCGGAAAACATTGTCTCGCTTGCGGTCCTGCAGGCGCAGGGTTCGGTCCTGACCAACAAATATGCCGAGGGTTATCCTGGCCGGCGCTATTACGGCGGCTGCGAGTTCGTCGATCTCGCGGAAAACCTGGCGATCGAGCGAGCGAAGAAATTGTTCGGCTGCGCGTTCGCCAATGTGCAGCCGCATTCCGGCGCGCAGGCGAATCAGGCGGTGTTCTTCGCGCTGCTGCAGCCGGGCGACACGTTCATGGGTCTCGATCTCGCGGCGGGCGGCCATCTCACGCACGGTTCGCCGGCCAACCAGTCGGGCAAATGGTTCAAGGTCGCGCCCTACACGGTGCGGCGCGAAGATCAACGCATCGACATGGACGAGGTCGAGCGCCTCGCGAAGGAACACAAACCCAAGTTGATCCTCGCCGGCGGGTCCGCCTATCCGCGCTACTGGGATTTCGAGAGGTTCCGCAAGATCGCGGATGCGATCGGCGCCTATTTCTTCGTCGACATGGCGCATTTCGCAGGACTGGTGGCGGCCGGCGTCCATCCGAGCCCGCTGCCGTATGCGCATGTCGTCACGACCACGACGCACAAGACGCTGCGCGGCCCGCGCGGCGGCATGATCCTCTCGAACGACGAGGATCTCGGGAAGAAGATCAACTCGGCGGTGTTTCCGGGCCTCCAGGGCGGCCCGCTGATGCATGTGATCGCCGCCAAGGCGGTCGCCTTCGGCGAGGCGCTGCGGCCCGAGTTCAAGACTTATCAGAAGGCGGTGGTCGAGAACGCGAAGGTGCTGTCGGAAACGCTGGTGAAGGGCGGTCTCGCGATCACCACCGGCGGGACCGACAATCATCTGATGCTGGTCGATCTGCGGGCGAAAAAGCTGACCGGCAAGGCGACGGAACACAGCCTCGATCGCGCGCGCATCACCTGCAACAAGAACGGTATTCCGTTCGATCCGGAAAAGCCGATGGTGACGTCCGGCATCCGGCTCGGCACGCCGGCCGCGACCACGCGCGGTTTCGGCAAGGATGAATTCCGGAAGGTCGGCGAGCTGATCCTGCGCGTGCTGGACGGGCTTGCCGCTTCGCCGGACGATAACGGCAAGACGGAAAAGGCGGTCGCCGCCGACGTCATCGAACTCTGTCACCGGTTTCCGGTTTATCCGGAACTTCGCTGATCGCGGCTCGCGCCGGCACTCGGGGGAAAGCGAATGCGCTGTCCGTTCTGCGGGAATGAAGATACGCAAGTGAAAGACTCGCGGCCGACGGATGACAATTCCGCCATCCGGCGACGCCGTCAGTGCCTCAATTGCGGGGCCCGGTTCACCACCTTCGAGCGCATCCAGTTGCGCGAGCTCACGGTGGTAAAGGGCAATGGGCGTCGCGAACCGTTCGAGCGCGACAAACTGATGCGCTCGATCCAGATCGCGCTGCGCAAGCGGCCGGTCGAACCCGACCGCATCGATCGCGTGGTCAACGGGATCGTGCGGCGGCTCGAAAGTCTGGGCGAAAGCGAAATCCCGTCCAAGCTGGTCGGCGAGATGGTCATGGATGCGCTCTCGACGCTCGACCAGGTCGCCTTCGTGCGCTTCGCTTCGGTCTATCGCAATTTCCGCGAGGCCAAGGATTTCGAAGAGTTCGTCGGCCAGCTCGGCGGTGAACCCGAGTAGCCCCGGCCGGGGAACGCCCCGGCCATCCGATATCGCGTTCATGCGGGCGGCGCTGGCGCTCGCCCGTCGCGGCCTCGGACAGGTGGCGCCCAACCCCGTCGTCGGCTGTATCGTCGTCGCGAGCGACGGCCGCGTGGCCGGCCGCGGCTGGACCCAGCCCGGCGGACGCCCGCACGCCGAAACCGAAGCGCTCGCGCGGGCCGGAACCGCGGCGCGCGGTGGCACGGCCTATGTAACGCTCGAGCCCTGTGCCCATCATGGCCAGACGCCGCCCTGCAGCGACGCGCTGATCGATGCCGGGATCGCGCGCGTCGTCGCGGCTGTGCGCGATCCCGATCCGCGCGTCGCCGGACGCGGGATCGAAGCGCTGCGACAGGCCGGCATCGATGTGATCGAAGGTCTGCTTGAAAACGAGGCTGCCGAACTCAATGCCGGGTTCTTCCTGCGGGTGAGAGAAGGCCGCCCGCTGGTCACGCTCAAGGTCGCCACATCGCTCGACGGAAAAATTGCGACCGCAAGCGGCGAGAGCCAATGGATCACCGGCGAAGCATCGCGCGCGCGCGCGCATCTGATGCGAGCCGAGCACGATGCGATCCTGATCGGTGCCGGCACGGCGCTTGCCGACGATCCAGCACTGACCTGCCGGCTGCCGGGCATGGAAGGGCGCTCGCCCATACGGATCCTGGTCGATGCGGCGCGGCGCGTGCCCGACAGCGCGCAACTGTTCCAGACCGCACGCGCGACGGCGACCATTCTCGCGACGGGCCTCGCCGCCGGCGCCGATGCGCCCGGCCTGCGCTCGCTCGAGGCGTTTGGCGTGGAGATAATGAAACTGCCGCCCGACGGTCCGAACCATGTCGATCTGGCCGAACTCCTGCAGGCGCTCGGCCGGCGCGGTCTCACCCGAATCATGGTCGAGGGCGGGGGTGGCATGGGGGCGGCCCTGTTGCGGCTCGGGCTGGTCGACCGGATCGCCTGGTTCCGCGCGCCGCTGCTGATCGGCGGCGAGGGCATCCCGGCAATTGCCGATCTGGCGCTCGCCCGGCTGACCGAGGCCCCCGGTTTCGAGCGAACCGGACTCGAAACGATCGGCACCGATCTGCTGGAAACCTATCGCCGTCGCGCCTAACGTGCCCGCCATGTTCACCGGCATCATCAACGACCTCGGGCGGGTGCGCCGAATTCGCCCGGGCGGGACCACGCGGTTCGAGTTCGAAACCGGCTACGACACGGCCACGATCGCCGATGGCGCGTCGATCGCGTGCAACGGCTGCTGCCTCTCGGTCGTCGAGAAGGGTGCGGGGTGGTTCGCGGTCGACGTATCGGCCGAGACACTGTCCTGCACGACACTGGGCGACTGGCGCGAAGGCAGCGCAGTCAATTTCGAGCGCGCCTTGCGGCTCGGCGACGAGCTCGGTGGACATCTTGTCGCGGGCCATGTCGACGGGGTCGCGGCGATCGTCGGCCGGCGGCCGGATGGCGACAGCCTGCGCTTCCGTTTTGCGGCACCCGCATCGCTCGCCCGCTTCATCGCATCGAAGGGGTCGGTGGCCATCGACGGTGTCTCGCTGACGGTCAACGAGGTCGAAGGCCGCGAATTCGGCGTCAATGTGATCCCGATTACGAGGCGGGTGACCAATTTCGGCACGCTCGAAGAGGGCGGGCGCGTTAATCTGGAAATCGATCTGCTGGCGCGCTACGTTGCGCGCCTTAACGAGGAGGGCAAATCGCCCGCATGAGCAGCGCCCTGGAAAATCCGCGTGTCGTCGCCTTCCGCGAACTGGTGTCCGCGCCCGAAGACATTGTCGAGGACGCGCGGAACGGCCGCATGTTCGTGCTGGTCGACGACGAAAGCCGCGAGGACGAGGGCGATCTGGTCATTCCGGCCCAGATGGCGACGCCCGATGCGATCAATTTCATGGCCAAGCATGGCCGCGGCCTGATCTGTCTCGCGCTGACGCGCGAGCGGGTCGACGGGCTCGGCCTGCCGTTGATGGCGCGCAAGAACGAGACCCGGCACGAAACCGCCTTCACCGTGTCGATCGAGGCGCGCGAAGGCGTCACGACCGGCATCTCGGCGCCCGATCGCGCGCGAACCATCGCGGCCGCGATCGACCCGAACTCGACCGACCGCGACATCGTGACGCCGGGCCATGTGTTCCCGCTGGTCGCGCGCGACGGCGGCGTGCTGGTACGTGCCGGCCACACCGAGGCGGCGGTCGATATCGCGCGCATAGCAGGTCTGAACCCGTCGGGCGTGATCTGCGAGATCATGAACGACGACGGCACGATGGCGCGGCGCGACGATCTGATCGCCTTTGCCCAGCGTCACGGACTCAAGATCGCGACCATCGCCGATCTGATCGAGTATCGCCGGCGCACCGAGAAGATCGTCGCGCGCACCGCGGAGAGCGCGATCGAATCCCGGTTCGGTGGCGGGTTCCGGGTCTGCGTCTACACCAACCGCATCGCCTATGCGGAGCATATCGCGCTGGTGAAAGGCGATCTCTCGCAGCCCGGGCCGGTTCTCGTGCGCATGCACGCGCTGAATGTGCTCGACGATGTGCTGGGCGACCGGCATGACGGGCGCGCCGGCCAGCTCCAGACAGCGATGCGGCTGATCGCCGAAGAGGGGCGGGGCGTCATCGTGCTGATCCGCGAGCCGCGACCGACCAGCGTGAGCGACCTGGTCCGCGCCCGCGAAAGCGGCGATGCCAATGCCGGCGTCTTGCGCGATTACGGCATCGGTGCGCAAATTCTGGTCGATCTCGGCGTCAAGGACATGGTGCTGCTGTCGAACACCAAGCGGCGGACGATCGTCGGGCTTGAAGGGTACGGGCTGCGCGTCGTCGGCCAGCGCCCGATTCCATCGGACTGAGGAAGCGAATTGCCGGATCATCCGCATATTCTGATCGTTGAAGCGCGGTTTTACGAAGACATCGCCGACGAACTGGTCCGCGGCGCCGAAGCGACGCTGGGCGAAGCGGGTGCGACCTGGGAACGTTATGCCGTGCCCGGCGCGTTCGAAATTCCAGCGGCGATCCGCATGGCGATCGCGCGCGGCGGCTTCGATGGCTATATCGCGCTCGGCTGCGTCATCCGCGGCGAGACCACGCATTACGATTATGTCTGCGGCGAGAGCGCGCGTGCGCTGCAGGATATCGCGGTCGACCATCAGGTGCCGCTCGGTTACGGCATCCTGACCGTCGAGAATGGCGATCAGGCCTGGGCGCGGGCCGGCGTCGACCGCAAGAACAAGGGCGGCGACGCGGCGCATGCCTGTCTTGCCATGCTCGTGCTCAAGAAACGTCTCGCCGCCGCGATTTCCGGCGGCGGTCGCTGAACCGCCATGAGCCGTCGACCCGACAGGCGGCTCGGCCGCAGAACGGCGCGGCTCAAAGCCGTCCAGGCGCTCTATCAGATTGCGATGACCGGCACGGCGGCGGAGACGGTGGTGATGGAATTCATCACCCATCGTCTCGCGGAACCGATCGACGGGCAGACCCTGCCCGAACCGGATCGCAACTATTTCGTCGATCTGGTGCGCGGTGCGGCGGCCGAACGCTCCGATCTCGATGCGATGATCTCGGCGGTGCTCAAGGAAGACTGGACCGTCGAACGGCTCGAAGCGACGTTGGGCGCAATCCTTCGCGCGGGCGCCTGGGAACTTTCGAACCGGCAGGACATTCCGCCGCGCGCGACGATCAGCGAATATACCGACGTCGCGGGTGCCTTCATGGGTGAGCGCGAAACATCGCTGGTGAACGGCGTTCTCAACCGCATCGCGGCGGAACTGAGACCGGACGAGATGACGAAAGTGCCGCCGCGAGACGCCGGGCCGGCCGGGTCGGACAACGACAGTCTCGACGCGGGCGCCTGATCGCGCGATCAGGTCCGATCGCTGCATGAACGCATCGAAACTAAGGATCGTCGTTGTCGGCGCCGGCATCGTCGGCGCTTCGATCGCCTATCATCTGGCGCGCGGCGGTGCCGCAGTCACCGTGCTGGAACAGAATTGTCCGGCGAGCGGCGTAACGGGAAAATCCTTTGCCTGGATCAATGTCTCGCACGGCGTCGCTGCCGAGAACGCAATGCTGCGCGCGCAGGCGCTGGGGGATTACCGCAGGCTGCAAGGCGAACTTGGCGATGCGCTGAAGATCGACTGGTGCGGTGCACTGACATGGACCGGCAATCCTGGCGAATCCGAATCGCTGGTCCGCGACCACGCGGCGCGCGGTTACGACATAAGGCTCGTGACTCGCGACGAAATCGCCACGCTGGAGCCGGGCCTCGTTGCGCCGCCCGACTGTGCCGCGTTTGCGCCGGGCGAAGGGGCGCTCGATCCGGTCGTCGCAACCGATGCCCTGATCCGCGCGGCGCGCGAAGCGGGGGCGGCGATCAATCTGACGACGCCCGTGATCGCGCTGGCGACCGATGCGGCGCGCGTGACCGGGGTGGTGACGCGCGGCGGCCGGATCGACGCGGATCGCGTCGTGCTGGCGGCCGGGCTCGGGACCGTGCCGCTTTGCGCCGCACTCGGCATCGTGCCGCCGATCGATGCATCGCCGGCTTTGCTGCTGCGCTTTCGCGCGACACAGACGCTGCTCCGCCGCATCGTCTCGACGCCGTTGTTCGAAATCCGCCAGCCGGCGGCGGCGACGCTGCTCGCGGCCGACGATTACATCGACGAAAGCTCCGAGAACGGTCCACAGGCGATTGCGCAACGGGCGCTCGCGGCGATCCGGGGCGCCTTGCATGGCGGCGAAGCGATTACGCTCGAGGACGTCACCGCCGGTCTGCGCCCGATGCCCGGCGACGGATTGCCGATCATCGGCGGCGTCGCTGCGGCGCCCGGTCTTTACTTCGCGGTCATGCACGCAGGCGTCGCATTGGCGCCGACGGTCGGCCGGCTCGTCGCCGGCGAAATCATCGACGGCCATGACGTCTCGGCGCTCGCACATTGCCGGCCGGCGCGCTTCCCGACCTGAGAAACTTATGCGGGCGCGTTAGAAGCGCAGCCCCATCGCGCGCAGGCGTGCTTCCGTATCCGTCGTATCGCGATGATGGATGGCATTGAGACCGATCGCGGTCGCCGCATGAATGTTCGGTTCGTGATCGTCGACGAAGGCGGTGTTGGCCGCGGTCAATCCGTTCCGGTCCAATACCAGATGAAAGATGCGCGGATCGGGCTTCGCCATTTTTTCGACACCCGACACCACGACATCGCGCAGATGCGGCAGGAATGGCATATGCGGCCGTCCGACCTCGTAGGTCTCTTCCGACCAGTTGGTCAGGCCATAAAGCGCGATACCGGCTTGGTGCAGACGGGCGACCAGATCAACCGCCGGCTCGATCGGACCCGCCAGCATGTCGATCCAGCGTTCGCGAAAGGCCCGGATCAGCGGGGCCTGATCGGGAAAGAGCGCGGTCTGTTTGGCGATCGCCTCGCTCCAGGGCCGGCCGCGATCCTGTTCGGCATTCCATTCCGGTCCGCAGATTTCGGTGAGGAAGCGCCGCCGTTCCGCCGGATCGGGAATGAGCTCGCGATAGAGATAATCGGGGCTCCAGTCGATGAGGACACCGCCGAAATCGAAGATTACCGCGTCGATGGCCAAATTCCTGCTCCCGCCCGGCTGACCGTCCTGCCGCCGCCGCGTTAGTATAGCGCCATGAAACGACCCGGTGAGTTCGATCTGATCGCCAAATATTTCGCGCCGCTGGCGGCGGGGATGCCGGGCGCGGCGGGGCTCGGCAATGACGGTGCCACCTTCGGGCCGAATCCGGGCCACGAGATCGTCGTCACGGTCGATGCGCTGACCGAAGGCGTGCATTTCCTGCCGGACGATCCGCCGGGCGACATCGCGCGCAAGATGCTGCGCGTCAATCTGTCGGATCTGGCGGCGATGGGTGCGAGGCCGCTCGGCTATGTCATGACGACCGCCTTGTCGGAGCGTGTCAACGAAGTCTGGATCGCTGCCTTTACAGCGGGCCTCGCCGCGGACCAGAAGGAATTCGGCATCGGGCTTCTTGGCGGCGACACGACGGCGACGCCGGGCCCAATCGCGCTCACTTTGACCGCGTTCGGGGAGGTTGCGACCGGCCGGGAATTGCTGCGGAGCGCCGCAAAGGCAGGCGATCTGATTTTGGTATCGGGCGCGATCGGCGACGGGCTGCTCGGGCTGATGGCGCTGCGCGAACAGATACCGGGCATTGCCGCGGCGGATCGCGATGCGCTCGTTGCGCGTTTTCGCCTGCCACAGCCGCGTCTTTCGCTCGGCGCTGCGTTGAGCGAACGCGGTCTCGCGCGCTGCGCGATCGACGTGTCGGACGGGCTGGTCGCCGATCTCGGGCATATCGCCAAGCAGTCGGGGCTCGCCGCGGAAATCCGCGCCGACCGCGTGCCGCTGTCCGAGGCGGCACGCCATGCAATCGAGGCCGATGCCGATTTGCTGCCGCGCGTCCTGACGGGTGGCGACGATTACGAGCTTCTGTTCACGATCGCGCCCGACAAGCGCGACGCGGTGGCCGGTCTCGCGCGCGAACTCGGTCTGGATCTGACCGAAATCGGCAGCATGAAATGGGGCGAATTTGTGCGCGTCGTCGATGCACACGGTCGCGCTTTGGCGCTCGGCGATAGCGGCTGGCGCCATTTCTGATACCGTATGGGCGCGGGGTCAGAGCCGCCGCGCCAGCGTGATGATCTCGGGGCTGTCCTCCGTCACCGGCGAGCGATCCCAATTGCCATATTGCGCTTCGACCCTGAAACCGGCGCTTTCGAGGCGGGCGCGCAGCGCGTCCGCGCCGATATAGCGGATCCGGATGCGCTTCTGCTGTTCCGGCCGACTGCCATCGCGCCAGCGCCGCGCGATGTGGCAGTCGAGGATGCCGGTTGCAGCATCCCAGTGTTCGCGCAGATAGACGTCGACGCTGCGGCCTTCGCCATCCGCGAAGCTGTGCCAGAAGGTCTCACGGCCATCGACGTCGATATCGGCGCGGCGCGGATTGCGCGTGTCGAAGGCGAACAGCCCGTTCGGCTCGAGATGCGTATGGACATTGCGCAATAGCGCGGCGTGATCCGCATCGGTCAGGAACGACTGAAAGGCGTGACTGGTCATCGTTGCCAGCGCGAAGCGCTCGCCGAGCGCCAGATCGCGGGCGTCGGCGACGATCCAGCGGATCGGCAGGCCCGCCGATTTCGCGCGCGCTCGTTCGATCATCGGCTGCATGATGTCGACACCCGTGACCGCAACGCCGGCTTTCGCCAGCGGGATCGCAAGCCAGCCGGTGCCGCAGCCGATATCGATGACCGGCCCGCCCTGGTCTCGGGCGATCGTTTCGAAGAACGGACCCTCGGGCTCCCATGAACCGAATTCGCGGTCATAGAGTTCGGGGTCGGTAAATTCCTCGAGATTGTCGTCTGCGTTCATGCGTTGCGGCATCAGTAGGGCGTGCCGTCCTTGTGCAGATACACGTAGCGGTCGCCGTCGCCCACGTTCCGCCAGATCATATCGATATCCGGATACTCGCCATCGTCGCCCGGCGTGCGGTCGCCGACCTCGAGATAGAGCGCATCCTCGCTGCTGCGATTGACGAACTGATGGCCGTCCTTTCGTCCCGCCGGGAAGCCGGCGACCATGCCCGCCGTCAAAGTCTGTTCGCCGCCGTCGGTGATCAGCACCAGCGTTCCCGCGAGCATGTAGACGAACTCGTCCTGCTTCGTGTGCCAGTGGCGGTGCGAGGAAATGCAGCCGGGCGGCAGGCGCGTGAGATTGACGCCGAAATTCCCGAGCGCCAGCGCATCGCCCAGCCGCCGCCGTTCGGCACCGGCCACCGCCGCGCGGAACGGCTCGGGATAATCGGTATGTTCGACCCACGGCATCGTTGCCGGATCGAGCGCCGGCGTTCGCAGCTTTCCGGTTTCGGACATGGCATATCCTCCATCGCGACGGCCGGGCGGGTCTGCCGCTATTCGGCGAGGCTCCGCTCAGAATGATCCGTTTCCCGGCCAAGGGTAAGATGCAGGCGAGCGTTGCATGGTGCGCGGGGGTCGGCGCTTGCGTCGCCCGGTCCGGCCCCGCATCCTCGGCGCCATCATGGCCGAACCCGATGCAAGTCCCACCCGCGCCCGACGCAATGTCCTGATTCTCGCCGTCTGCCTCGCGCTCAACATGACCGCGGTTTCGATCATGGTCGTGGTGTCGGCGCTGGTCGGGCAGATGCTGGCCGAGAACAAGGCGCTCGCCACCTTGCCGTTCAGCCTGCAGTTCATCGGCACCATGGCGATTTCGATTCCGGCTTCGATGCTGATGCAGCGCTGGGGCCGCCGTTTCGGGTTCACGCTTGGCGCCGGGATCGGCGTGCTCGCCGGCGCGATCATGACCGTTGCAATCTATCTCGGCGATTTCTGGCTGTTCGCGCTCGGCAATGCGCTGGTCGGTTCGGCGAACGGCGTCGCGCAGTTCTACCGCTTCGCGGCGGCCGAAGTGTCGAGCCTCTCGTTTCGGCCGAAGGCGATCTCGCTGGTTCTCGCCGGCGGCGTCGTATCCGCCTTCGTCGGACCCGAACTCGCGAAATGGTCGAGCGATCTGCTCAATCCGTACATCTTCGCCGGCTGTTTCGTCGTCGTGATGGTGCTGGGCGTGGCCGCGATCGGACTGTTGCAGTTTTTGCGCATCCCGGGTCTCACCGCGGCACAGCGACGCGAACCGGGCCGGCCGCTGCGGACGATCGCACGCCAGCCGAAATACATTGTCTCGGTCATCGGCGGCATCTCAGCCTTCAGCGTCATGATCATGGTGATGACGGCGACGCCGCTCGCCATGGTCGCCTGCGGCCATGCGTTCGAGGACGCGGCGTTTGTCATCCAGTGGCATGCGCTCGGTATGTTTGCGCCATCCTTCGTGACCGGCCATCTGATCGCACGCTTCGGCGTGCGGACCATCATGCTGGTCGGAGTCGCGATGTTCGCCGCCTGTATCGGCGTCAATCTGAGCGGCATCGACGTGTTCCATTTCTGGCTCGCCAACGTGCTGCTCGGCGTCGGCTGGAACTTCCTGTTCATCGGCTCCTCGACCCTCCTGACAGAAACCTACACGCCGGCCGAGCGCGGCAAGGCGCAGGCGCTGAACGACTTTCTGGTGTTCGGCGTGGTTGCTGTCGCGTCCTTCGCGGCAGGGGCGCTGCACAGCCTCGTGGGCTGGGAAGCGGTCAATCTCGGCGGGGTCCTGCCGGCCATCGCGATCCTGGTGGCGCTGCTCTGGCTCCGCCGCCGCCCGGACACCGCCGCGACTCCCGCCTGAGCCCTATCGTCCGGGGCTTTTCGGCCCCTGCGCCGGGGGCTTTTCCGACCCGACAGAATCTTGCCTTGCTTGGACCCATCCCCTATGGTCCCGGCGCTTTTTCGGGGTCTTTACCGGTCGGCCAGGGCGATTCGCCGGGGTTCGGCGGGTGGTCCATTTTTCGGGACAGGAAGGGGTCATGTCAGAAGTCCATTGGCTAATCATTGCCTGCGGCGTGCTGGCGCTTGCCTACGGCGCCTATGCAACACGCGTCGTCATGGCGGCGGGAACCGGCACCGATCGCATGCGCGAGATCGCGGCGGCCATACAGGAAGGCGCGCGCGCCTATCTCAACCGCCAGTACACGACGATCGCCATCGTCGGCGTCGTCGTCGGCGTCATCCTCGGTATCGCGCTCGGCCTTCAGGTTGCGATCGGGTTTGCGATCGGCGCCATCCTCTCGGGCGCAGCCGGTTATGTCGGCATGAACATCTCGGTGCGCGCCAACGTGCGCACGGCCGAGGCGGCGCGCCAGGGCCTCAAGCCTGCGCTCGCCGTCGCCTTCAGGGCGGGTGCCATCACCGGGATGCTGGTGGTCGGTCTCGGCCTGCTCGGCGTCGCGGTCTATTACTTCGTGCTGACCGGCATGGGCTTCGAGCAGCGCAGCGTCCTCGAGGCGCTGGTCGCGCTCTCGTTCGGCGCCTCGCTGATCTCGATCTTCGCGCGTCTCGGCGGCGGCATCTTCACCAAGGGTGCGGATGTCGGCGCAGACCTCGTGGGCAAGATCGAAGCCGGCATTCCCGAAGACGATCCGCGCAATCCGGCGGTCATCGCCGATAACGTGGGCGACAATGTCGGCGACTGCGCCGGCATGGCGGCCGACCTGTTCGAGACCTATGCGGTCACCGTCGTCGCGACGATGCTGCTCGCGGCGATCTTCGCCACGGTCCCGGCCCAGCAGGAAATGCTGATGCTGTTCCCGTTGGCGATCGGCGCCGTATGCATCGTCGGCTCGGTCGTCGGCACGTTCTTCGTTCGCCTCGGCAAGAACAACAACATCATGGGGGCGCTTTATCGTGGCCTCTTCGTGGCGGCAGTGATTTCGGCCGCCCTGATCGCGGCTGTCGTCGAATGGCTGCTCGGCTTCAGTACAGAGTTCCCGCTCGGCGATCTGACAGTCACCGGTGCCGACCTGTTCTATTGCGCGCTGGTCGGCCTCGGCGTCACCGGCCTCCTGGTGTGGATCACCGAGTACTACACTTCGACAGCGTATCGTCCGGTCAGGAGCGTCGCCAAGGCGTCGTTGACGGGCCATGCGACCAACATCATCCAGGGCCTCGCGGTTTCGATGGAATCGACGGCGCTGCCGGTGATCGTGATCTGCGCCGGCATCTTCATCGCGCATTCGTTTGTGGGCCTGTTCGGGATCGCGATCGCGGCAACGACGATGCTGGCGCTCGCCGGCATGGTTGTCGCGCTCGATGCCTACGGCCCGGTCACCGACAATGCCGGGGGCATTGCCGAAATGGCCGACCTGCCGCCGGACGTCCGCAAGACGACCGACGCGCTCGATGCTGTGGGCAACACCACCAAGGCGGTGACCAAGGGCTATGCGATCGGTTCGGCGGGCCTGGCGGCACTCGTGCTGTTCGCTGCCTACACGCAGGATCTGCGGCATTACTTCCCCAATCTCGCAGTCGAGTTCGGCCTGCAGGGACCGTTCGTTGTCATCGGCCTGTTCATCGGCGGACTGTTGCCGTACCTGTTCGGGGCGCTCGGCATGATGGCGGTCGGCCGCGCGGCCGGCTCGGTCGTGGTCGAGGTGCGTCGGCAGTTCAAGGAAATTCCGGGCATCATGGAGGGAACCGGCAAGCCGGATTACGGACGTGCCGTCGACCTCCTGACCAAGTCGGCAATCAAGGAGATGATTGTCCCCTCGATGCTGCCGGTGCTCGCGCCGATCGTTCTTTACGTCGTGATCTGGCTGGTGGCCGATCAGACAGCGGCGTTCACGGCACTGGGCGCGATGCTGCTCGGGACGATCGTGACGGGCCTGTTCGTCGCGATCCAGATGACCTCGGGCGGCGGTGCGTGGGACAACGCCAAGAAGTACATCGAAGACGGTCATCACGGCGGCAAGGGCTCGGACGCCCACAAGGCCGCCATCACCGGCGACACGGTCGGCGATCCCTACAAGGATACGGCCGGGCCGGCGGTGAACCCGATGATCAAGATCATCAACATCGTCGCGTTGCTGATGCTGGCGGCGCTGGCGCACTGACCGACGACGAAAGCCGCACAAAGAAAACGGGCCCCGGATTGTCTCCGGGGCCCTTTTTTGTTTTCGTCTCCCAGAACGATGTCCCGGTTGCGTGCCGGGACGCACAAATCGAATGCCCAGTTACTGGCCGGTATCCTCGGTGTTGAACCGGCCGAAATTGCCGATGAGCTGCTGCATCAGGGTCAGTTCCTGGCCGTACGTCGGCGTCGTGCGCTCGACCGGCTCCACGATGCGGCCATCCTCGACGCCGTAGATGTACATATCCGACACCAGACCGCCGTCGTCGAACTTCACGACCAGCACTTCCTGATCGATGATGTCCGGATCGAAGAAGGCGTATTGTTCGGTGCGCTTCGAGATGTAGTACCAGACGTTCGGATCGAACGTGCTGGTGGTCGACGGCGTACCGAGAAGCTGCGACACCTGCTGGCGGGTATCGATGCCCGGATGCACCGCAAGCACCTTGTCGGGATCGGGCTCGTTGCCGCGCACGTCGTATTTGCCGCCGCAGGAAGCGGCCAGCAGACAGAGGACGCCGATGAGGGCGAAGCGGCCGCGTCGCGGCCGCGCGATTGCCGGGTCGGCCGATCTCGCTTGGAATTTATGCATGGCCGCATTATAGCCGCGACAATTACGGCGACAATTGGGTATGGCCGGATGGCGGTCCGGCGGCGGTCGCGCGGCTGAATGGCCGGTTAGACAGGGTCGGGCGGCGCGGCGGGAAAAGGATCGGGATGATGTTGAAACGGCTGTTCCGGCGCGACCCGCATGCGAAACCCGCCCGCGCATTGTATGAGGCCGCCGTCGAACAGGCGCGCGCGCCCGCATTTTACACAACGCTCGGCGTGCCGGACACGGTGGATGGCCGCTTCGAGCTGATCGCCCTGCATGGATTTCTGATTATGCACCGGCTGAAGGACGAGCCGGGCGAGGGGGCGCCGCTTGCCCAGGCGCTGTTCGATTTCATGTTCGCCGATATGGACGCGGCCTTGCGTGAAATGGGCGCTGGCGACCTCGGCGTCGGCCGGCGGGTAAAGACCATGGCCAAGGGCTTCCGCGGCCGCATCGCCGCCTACCAGACGGGCCTCGCCGATCCGGCTCCGGCCACCCTCGAATCGGCCCTGCGGCGCAATCTCTACGGCACGGTCGAGGCGGATCCAGCCGCGCTCACGGCCATGGCGGGCTATGTCCGGGCGGCGGGAGGCGCGCTGGAGGGCCAGACCGTGGATGGGTTTCTGGCCGGAAAGGTGCTATTTCCAGCCATTCCAGGCCGCCGTTGACCGGTTCATGGCCGGTCCCTATGTTGGCGCGCCTTTCTTCCGACAGGACCGGCACGGATGAGCCAAGCGCCTGACATTCAGGGCGCCGAGTTTTCCCGCCTGATCGAGGTCGAGGTACTCGGTACCGAACCGGTCGAGCGATCGATCGAGGCAAGCGAGACAGAACGGGTCGCGCTCGCGCGACGTTTCGGTCTGCTCTCGCTGGATCGGCTCGAGGCGCGCCTCGAGGTGCAACGCGAGGCGGGCCGGCGGGTTCGCGTGACGGGGCGGTTCGAAGCCGAGTTGCAGCAGCGCTGCGTGGTTTCGCTGGTTCCCGTGAAGAGCCGGGTCGCGGCCCGGTTCGTGACGGTCTATTCGGACGATCCGGCGGTGGAAGACGAGTCGATCGACTGGGACGACGACGAGGAGATCGAGCCGTACGAAAACGGCATGATCGATCTCGGCGAAGGGGTGGCGCAGCAGCTTGCGGTGCGCATCGACCCTTATCCCCGTGCGCCGGGGGCCGCCATGCCGGAGGGCTATCGGGCCATCGGCGAGGCGGAGCAGGCGGCGGGGAGCCCGTTCGACGAGCTTTCCTCGCTGCACAAGCGCAATTAGCCGGGCGCATGGCAGCCCCCGATCGGTGCGGCTTGCCGTGGGCCCTTGGTTTCGTTAGTAATCGGGCGGTTTCGGCCGCCTCTCGGGAACGGAAAAATGGCAGTACCCAAGAAGAAAACCAGCAAGTCACGCCGCAACATGCGCCGCGCGCATCTCGCGCTCGAGGGCAGTGCATTCATCGAATGCAGCAACTGTGGCGAAGTGAAGCGACCGCACCATGTCTGCGAGTCCTGCGGTCACTACGACGGACGCGACGTAAGCGCCGACAACAGCGCCGCCGCCTGATCGGACCGGCGGGCGTGCGGCGCGCGAACGCCACATGAGCGAAGATATCGTCCTCGCCCTGGATGCCATGGGTGGCGATCAGGCGCCGGACATGGTCGTGCGCGGCGCCAGTCTCGCACGCAAGCGGTTTCCCAGTGCCCGTTTCGTCTTCTTCGGCGACGAGGCGCAGATCGCACCGCTGCTGAAGCGGATGCCGCGTCTCGCGAAGGTCAGCAGCATCGTCCATACCGATCAGGTGATCAGCGGCGAGGACAAGCCGTCGATCGCGCTGCGCACCGGGCGTCAATCCAGCATGCGGCTCGCGATCAATGCGGTGCATGACGGGCAGGCGGCCGGCGTGATCTCCGCCGGCAACACCGGCGCGCTGATGGCGATGGCGAAGTTCGTACTCAAGACATTGCCGGGCATCAGCCGGCCGGCGATCGCTTCGTTCTTTCCGACCATGCGTGGCGAAAGCGTCATGCTCGATCTCGGCGCCAACCTGCAATGCGATGCCGAGAACCTGATGCAGTTCGCCATCATGGGCGAGGTATTCGCGCGCACCGTGCTGGGCACCGTGCGGCCGAGCATCGGGCTTCTGAATGTCGGCTCGGAAGATCTCAAGGGCCATGAGGCGCTGCGCGAAGCGAGCGGCATGCTGCGCGAACTCGATCTGCCGGGGACATTCCACGGCTTCGTCGAGGGCGACGACATCGCCAAGGGCACGGTCGATGTCGTGGTGACCGACGGTTTCACCGGCAATATCGCCTTGAAAAGCATCGAGGGCACGGCGCGGCTCTACAGCGAATTTCTGCGCGCGACGTTCAAGAGCTCGCTCCTCGCCAAGATCGGCTATCTGCTGGCCCGGCCGGCACTCGGCGCATTGCGGCTGCGCACCGATCCGCGCCGCTATAATGGCGCGATATTTCTCGGTCTCAACGGCGTCACCGTGAAGAGCCATGGCGGCACCGACGCGATCGGCTTCTCGAATGCGATCGGCGTTGCGGTCGACATGATCCTGCATGGGGCGATCGACAAGATACGCGAAGACTTCGCCCGTCTCTCGCCGGCCGCTGCCACAGCCGGCGCACAAGTGGCGACGCTCGGATGACCCGTCGTTCGGTTGTGCTCGGTTGCGGGGCCTATCTGCCGAAGCGCGTTCTCAGTAATGCGGATCTGGCGGCGCAGCTCGACACCTCCGATGACTGGATCGCGCAGCGCACGGGGATCAAGCAGCGCCATATCGCGGCCGACGACGAGGCGACTTCGCATCTGGCGACGGAGGCTGCCCGCGCCGCTCTCGAGGATGCCGGGATTTCGGCCGATGCGATCGACCTGATCGTCCTCGCGACCGCGACGCCGGACGAGACCTTTCCCGCGACCGCGGCCCGGGTCCAGGCCAATCTCGGCTGCGGGGCCGGGATCGCGTTCGATGTGCAGGCCGTGTGCAGCGGCTTTGTCTACGCGCTGGCCGTTGCCGACAATTTTCTCAAGGTCGGCCAGTCCAAACGGGCGCTGGTGATCGGCGCCGAAGTGTTTTCGCGCATCCTCGACTGGCAGGATCGTTCGACCTGCGTGCTGTTCGGCGACGGGGCCGGGGCGGTGATCCTCGAGGCGCAGGAGGGCGCGGGCAGCACCGCCGATCGCGGCGTGCTCTCGACGCATCTCTACAGCGACGGCCGCTACCACGACATGCTCTATGTCGATGGCGGCCCCTCCACCACGGGTCTCGCCGGGCATCTCAAGATGCAGGGCAAGGAAGTGTTCCGTCATGCCGTTGTGAAGCTCGCCGATGCGGTCGACACCGCGGTGAAGGCGAACGGTCTCACCGGCGCCGATATCGACTGGCTGGTGCCGCATCAGGCGAATCGCCGAATCATCGATGCGATGGCGCAGCGACTCGGATTGCCCGAGGAAAAAGTCGTGATCACGATCGATCGCCACGCCAATACCTCGGCCGCATCGATCCCGCTCGCGCTTGCCGAGGCCACCCGCGACGGACGGCTGAAACCCGGCCATCTTGTGCTGATGGAAGCGATGGGCGGCGGCTTTACCTGGGGATCCGCGCTCCTGCGCTGGTAGCTATTTCTCCGCTTGTCATACATCAATTCCGTGGTCGATCCCTCTGGAATTGACTGGTTTCCTCGAAGCGGCTAGCGTCATCAAAACGCCGTCTCGAGGGGGGCATGGCACAGCGAACCGTCACGCGCGCGCAGCTCAGCGAGGCCGTATTCAAGGAAGTCGGCCTGTCCCGCAATGAGTCTGCCGATCTGGTGGAGGCGGTGCTCAACGAAATTTCGGACACGCTGGCGCAGGGTGAGACCGTCAAGATCTCGTCCTTCGGCAGCTTCATCGTGCGCGAGAAGGGCGAACGCGTCGGCCGCAATCCCAAGACCGGCGAGGAAGTTCCGATCAAGCCGCGCCGGGTTCTGGTGTTTCGCGCCTCCCATGTTCTCAAGGATCGCGTGAACCGCGGTGTCGCGCGCGGCGATGGTGCCTTTCAAGCCGGAGACGATGCATGAGCCCTGCCGAAGCCGCCAAGACGCGTCGCGCCGAAGACGACCAGCAGGTTCGCGCGGGCGGCGCGCCGTCGGAACGGCGCGGCAAGTCGGCCAATGCTTTCCGGACCATCAGTGAGGTCGCGGATGAGCTGGCGGTGCCCCAGCATGTGCTGCGTTTCTGGGAGACCAAGTTCCCCCAGGTGAAGCCGCTGAAGCGCGGCGGGGGCCGGCGCTATTACCGGCCCGAGGATGTCGCCCTGCTGAGCGAGATCCGGGCGCTGCTCTATTCCGACGGCTACACGATCCGCGGCGTCCAGAAGCTGTTCCGCGAAGGCGGTGTCCGTCCGCGCGAGGAGGGCGACGAGCATGCCGCCGATTCCACGCCGGCGGCCGGGGAACCCGTCGAAACCACGGCGAAAGTCGCGGCCAACGGCCATGTGGCGGCCGACGCAGCCGTCGCGCGCCATCAGCTCGCCGACGTGATCGCTGAACTGGGTGCGCTGCGCGACCGTCTCGCGCGCTTCCTCGACTAGAAAATCCGCTTTTGCGGGTTTGCCGCAGGCTGCCGGCATGCTTGGCCCACGGCCTGCGCGATCGCCGTGGTTCGGTTGCGCCCGAAGCGGGCGGACGGGTATATAAGCGCCGGGCGCGGCCATGGACCTAACTGGGGGCCCGCTTGGCGTTTCTGCCGATGTTCGGAGCGTAGCGCAGTCTGGTAGCGCACCACACTGGGGGTGTGGGGGTCGTGGGTTCAAATCCCGCCGCTCCGACCATTTTCCGCACAAGGCCGGATGTGGATTCTGTCGCGGTCGCGATCGAAGCGGTTACTGTCTCTGCCGGTGAACGGGGAGCCATCGATGGGCTGGACGACGCTGCCCGGCTGGACCTATGCCAGTGACGAGTTTTTCGCGCTCGAGCGTGACGCGATCTTCATGGCGACCTGGCAGATCGTCGGCCATGTCTCCGATATTCCGGCACCCGGCGACTATCTGCGCTTCGATCTTCTGGACCAGAGCGCGATCGTGGTGCGCGACGAGGCCGGTCGGATCGGCGCCTTTCACAATGTCTGCCGCCATCGCGCCTTTCGCCTGCTGGACGATGCGCGGGGCCATACCCCGCAGGCGATACGCTGCCGCTATCACGGCTTCACCTACGATCTCGACGGATCGCTTCGAACCGTGCCCGGTGAGGATGCGTTCGACGGGATCGACAAACGCTGCTTCGGCCTGAAGTCGGTCGATCTCGAAATCTGGCACGGTTTCATCTTCATCCGCTTCGGCGGCAGCGGCCCTTCGGTGGCGGCGCAATTCGCTTCGGTCGAGCCACAATTGGCGCCCTATCGGCTCGACGATCTGGTGCCCTATGGCGGCGCCGGCGTCACGCCGATCGCGGCCGACTGGAAAGTGGCGATCGACAATAATATCGAGGGCTATCACATCCCCGTCGCGCATCCGGGGCTGCAGCGGTTGTACGGCCATGCCTATCGTTTCGAGGTGCATCCGCTCGGTGTCAGCCACGCGGGCGGCGCGCTGCGCGAAGTACCGGCATCGCCGTGGAGCGAGCGTCATTATCTGCGGCTGTTGCCACCGGTCGATGCACTGCCCGAAGAGCGGCGCCGGTTCTGGGGTTATTACAGCATGTTCCCGAACGTCGCCTTCGACGTCTATCCGGACATGATCGACTTCTTCCAGATCCTGCCCGTAGCGCCCGGCCGCAGCATGAGCCGCTGGCGCGCCTACGCGCTGCCGGATACGCGCCGCGAGATGGCGGCGGCGCGCTGGCTGAACATGCGCATCAACACGCAGACCGGCCGCGAGGACAAGCATCTGGTCGAGGGCGTGCAGGTGGGTTTGGGATCGCTCGGCTATGGCGCGGGACCGCTCTCCGGAAGAGAGGCGCGCGTCAAACAGTTTCACGACTTGATACGCGCCGCCATCCCGGTCGCGGCGCAGGACGTGCCGCCGTCGCCGGGCGATATGGAGAATGCCAATCGCGCATTGAATGAACAGGCAGCGCTCGAACGATCCGGCGCGCGCTCCGTACGCTAGCGGCGAAATGGCGCAAGCCAATTAGAGAAAGTTGCGGGGCGGAACATCGGGAGTTTAAGTACACCCTCTAAATGGCGGTGTTTCTGGAGGCCCGAACCGCTAGGCCTTCGGAAGTTCGTCCGACTTCAGCCACGATTCGTTCTTAAATTTCTTCTCCAGTTCGTAGTGCTTAAGTTGATCAAGCGAAGTGCTTAGCTCTAATTCATAGTCGCCAACCACATCCGGGTAATCAATTTTAATCTGTTTAAGTAAGTCTTCGAATGTCTTGGCCGCGCTGCCACAAAAATCAATCTTGTATACTTCTGACAGCGAGTTGCGATACTTGTGTATCTCACCGCTTTTTTTCATCAGTTCGTTCTGTAGCTGTTTCTTCTCGTCGGTGATGCGGCCAAGCGCCTGCATCTTTGAGTCAATGTCTCTTGCAATTGTGTTTAGTTTTTTGTTGATGAACTGTACAATCGGGCGGGTTATCTCTATTACATTCCGCTTATGATAAGATACAAGGACGCCCTCAATCTCAGCGTCCGACACTCCATTAGCCTTCAATAGTTTGACAATGTCAGAAACCCATTGATGGCGTTGTTCAGGAGAAATATTGTCAACAAGCAGTCCGGCATATGCAACGTATGTCACGACTGGCTTCGAGAGCGTGACGGAAAGTTTTTTCATTTGCTCGATAAGTCTGTCTGCTTCCTCCATCTTTTCTTCCCAGAGTTCAGCCTCAACTCCAAACCCTTTGAAGCGCTTAAATCGCGAAAGAAAGGTAAAAATCAAAAAGAGGCCAGACGCTGCTGCGACAATCGATGCACCAGTATTGTTTCCGAAGTATGCTAACGCTGCCGCAACCGCGATTGCGGCAATACTCGTTGTAAGGAGGATAACCTGCATCGATGTCAGATAGTTTGCGCAGCCCCGGCGTTCAGCTCTTGGCGACGAGGTCGCGTCCGGCCTGGGTCAGCTTGCAGACCAGCCAGTCCGGCTTCAGCGGATTGGTGAACCAGGGTTCGGCCCAGCCCTGATCGATGCAGGCGCGGACTGTGCGTTCGGAAACGCGCTGACCCCATTCGTCGAACAACGGCAGCTTGCCGCCCGGCTGCGTGATGCCGCGCTCGAGCCAGCGCAGCTGAACCGGCGACGGATGTTCGCTCGAGGTCAGAACAGTGTCTGCCAAGCTATTGGTTTTCATTATTGTTCCCCCTATCCCCGAGGTTCATTCTCCGGATTAACAAGCGATCTGGCAAGATACTTTGGCGCGCGTTGCCAAGCGCGCAAGGGTGGGCGCAGCATGCGCCGATCCGCCCGCAGGAGCAGCCCCAAGGAATCGCTGTTGAGCACGCAATCCGCCCGCATCGCCCAGACCTTCTCAGCGATCGGGCATCTCTACATCCATCTGTTCACGGCGATCTTCGCGACCATCGTGCTCGCGATCGAGCCGGACTGGCAGCTTCCCTATCAGGAACTGCTGCCGCTCTGGACGCTCGGCTCGCTGCTCGTCGGTGTGGCGGCGATCCCGGCCGGTTGGCTTGCCGACCGCTGGAGCGCGCGCGGCATGATGGTGGTGTTCTTCTTCGGCATCGGTGCCGGATCGGTGCTGTGCGGACTGGCGACGGGTCCGACGACGCTGATGGCGAGCCTCGCGGTCATCGGCCTGTTCGCGGCGATCTATCACCCGGTGGGCATTCCCTGGGTCGTGCGCAACGCGAAGGCGCGCGGCAAGGCGCTCGGGCTCAACGGCGTGTTCGGCAATGTGGGCGGCGGTGCGGCGGCGCTGGTTGCTGGCCTGCTGATCGATCTCGCGGGCTGGCGCGCGGCCTTCATCGTGCCGGGCGCGATCGCGATGGCGACCGGTTTCGTCATGCTCTGGTATCTCTGGCGGGGCCGCGTGCCCGAAGGCGCGCATGACCTGTCGTCGGGTGCGCCACGCGGCCGCGGCACGCTGCTGCGCGCGTTTTTCGTGCTGACCTTCGTGATGTTCTGCACCGGGCTCGTCTATCACACGACCCAGAACGCGATGCCGAAACTGTTCGAACTCAGGCTCGCGGCGTGGTTCGACGGCAGCGTTGCCGGCATCGGCCTGATGGTCTTCGTCGTCTATGCGGTCAGCGGCGCGATGCAATATGTCGGCGGCCATATGGCCGACCGCTATCCGCTGAAGCCGGTCTATGTGCTGTGTATCCTGATCCAGGCGCCGATGCTGCTGCTGGTCGCGACGACGACCGGCCTGCCACTGCTGCCGGCGGTGATGCTCTCGATCATCCTTTCGACCGGCATGTTGCCGGCCGAGAACCTCATGCTGTCGCATTTCGCGCCGGCGAAACATCGCAGCCTCTCCTTCGGCATCAAATATGTGGTGGCGTTCGGCACTGCGCCGCTCGGGCTGCAGCTCATCGCCTGGCTGTCGGGATCGACGCCGTTCGGCGGGCCGGACGGGTTCTTCACCTTGTTCGCAGTGCTGGCGATGCTGGTCGCGCTCGCCTTCCTGGTCGTGCTCGCCTTGCCCTCGCCACAGGCCCGCCAGTCTCAGTCGGCACCGGCAGCCGAGCAGGCGGCGGAATAGGCTCAGCGCGCGAGGGCCGCCAGCGCCAGGCGTGCGACCGCGAAATCCGTTTCCGCGTCTTCGGTCATATCGTTGCCGAGAAACCAGGCCGCCGACAGGCCGCACCAGGCGACGATCCATTGCAGCAGGCGAATGCGCTCGAGCCCGCCGTGCGCAACGACAATCGCAATCCGTCGCTCGAAGAGCGCGGGCTCGGTCGCGACCGCGCGGTCGGGATTGCAGAACAGATTGGCGTAATCGAAGCCGCGCTCGCCGACGAGCCGCTTCGGGTCGATCGCGAGCCAGCCGCGCGCGCCGAAATCGAGAACATTATCGTGGTGGATGTCGCCGTGCAGCACGCCGATCTCGCGCGGCGCATCGAGCAATTCGCAGGCGAGGGCGGCGCTCTCCGCCAGCAGCCCGCCCTGCAAGGCGGCCATCGGCAATAAGGCCCCGAACCAGGGTTCGAGCGGTATGAGATCGGGCCAAGGCTTGCCGCGCGGTGCATGGAGCCGGGCTGCGACATCGCAGAGGATGCGCGTTGTCTCGTCGTCGCGCCTGTCGCGCGCCATCGCCGCCAGCGACCGCGTCCCTTCGGCGCGTTCGAGCAGCAGTGCGCCCTCGTCATAAGCAAGCACGCGGGCGGCGCCCTCGCCATCCCACCATGACATCAGCAGGCCGCCGAATTTTTCCTCGGCCTCGATGGCGATTTTCAGCATCGCCGGGATGCCGCGCCGACGCACCGGCAGCAACCGGCTGCTGTGCGTGACAATCGGATCGCCGTCGGCGAGGAGATCCCAGCGTTCCAGATAACGGTCGAACAGGGCCGATGCGGCATCCGACGCGGCGGCGGTCATCGGTCTACAGATCGCTGCCGTCGCCTAACCGAACAGCCGCGGATGCTCGATCGCCGGGCAGCGATTCATCACGACCTTGAGGCCGGCGGCCCCGGCGCGGGCCGCTGCTGCATCGTCGCGCACGCCGAGCTGCATCCAGATGATTTTCGCGCCGATCGCGATCGCCTCGTCGACCGCGGCCCCGGCATGTTCGGAACGGCGGAAGATATCGACCATGTCGACCGGCACGCCGATATAGGCGAGCGCGG
>JBBDMS010000053.1:0-27238 GCA_040878185.1 Dongiaceae bacterium
CATTTCCATTCGAGCCTTCGATAGCCGAGATCGTCCATCGCATGGCGCATCATCAGATAAAGCGACTCTGTCGTGAGACGCGTACGCTGCACTGACGGTGAAAACCAGATATGGCCGATCTCGATCGAGCCGTTCTTCGGATAGATGTTGAGATAGCTCGCCATGCCGACGGAACGGCCGCTCGCGCGATCGACTATCGTGTAGAAGAGCGGATCGGAACCGGACGCGCTGTCGCCGAGCCAAACGCGGAACGCACCGGCATTCGCGAACGGGCCATACGGCATATAGGTCCAAAGTGCGTCGATCTCGGGCGAGCCGTGCGAACCCGCGAAGAGCATCGCGGCATGACGATCCGGATCGACCGGTTCGAGGACGCAGGAGGTTCCTTTGAGTGCCGCGCGTGTCGGCCAGCGCGATGGCGGCATGCGCTCGACCGCATTCGCATTCGGCGCGCGATCCCGCAGGCGATCGGTCGTATCCGCGCCTTTTCCGGCACCGCCCGCTTCGGCCTTGTCCATGCTCATGCGGTCGTCCTCTTCCAGGCGCGCACCTGGCCAAGAAAATTGTCGTAAAGCTGGCGCGCGTCGCGATTGAAATCCTTCATGCGCCGATCGGCCTCGCTCTTGAGCCGCTCGAATCCGCCGGCGCCCAGCGAACGATCGAGCGCCGCCTTGTAGGCCGGCACTTCGGCCCATTCGGCGACCGTGTCTGGCGTCATTTCAAGATGAAACTGGATCGAAAACGCGCGATCGCCGACCGCCATCGACTGCACACGACAGGCCGGCGAAGAGGCGAGCACGACAGCACCGTCGGGTTCGCGCTGCACCTCGGCGCCATGCCATTGCAGGCAGGTCTGCGTTGCCGGCAGCCCGGCGAAGATCGGGCTCGCGCGACCGGCCGGTGTCAGCTCGATCGACATGATCCCGACCTCGGGCGTCGCAGCCTTGCCGACCTCGCCGCCGAGCGCGGCGCCGAGCAACTGATGGCCGAGACAGAAACCGAAATAAGGTCGGCGTTCCTCGGCGACCCAGCGCCGGATCGCGGCCTTCTCGGGCTTGAACCAGGGATGCTCGTTTTCTTCCCAGACATCCATCGGCCCGCCCATCACGAGCAGCGCGTCATAGCCATCGAACTTCGGGATCCTGTCGCCTGCGTCGAGCTCGACTGTGTCCCATGTGACGCCGCTCTCGCGCATATAGTCGAGAAAGACGCCGGGTGTTTCGATGTCGATATGCTGAAAAACCAGAAAACGAAACGCCGCATCTGCCATGACTGGCTCCCCCGAACCTTTGTTTCGGGAAGCCTAGGCGATGATCGCGCCCAAGACAAAGCCCCGTTCCGAAAGGGGAACGGGGCTCCGTTTCACGGGAAACAAGGTGCGGTCAGACGACCGATTCGACCCATTCCTGCAGCTTGTTCTTGGGCAGCGCGCCGATCTTGGTCGCGGCGACCTGGCCGTCCTTGAACAGCATCAGCGTCGGAATGCCGCGCACCCCGTATTTCTTCGGGGTCTGCGGATTCTCGTCGATGTTCAGTTTCGCGATCGTCACGCGATCGCCGAGGCTGGCCGCGATCTCCTCGAGCGCCGGCGCGATCATCTTGCACGGCCCGCACCACTCCGCCCAGAAATCGACCAGCACCGGCTTCGATGCCTTGAGAACGTCGCTGTCGAAATTGGCGTCCGAGATCTTCGTCGTGGCCATCTTGATATCCCTATGGTGATTTTTCCCGGCCCGGTCGTTCGTCCGGCGCCGCGTTCGCGGCAGAAGAGGCCGGTCATGATTGGGGCCGGCCCATCGTTCGACGGCGCCGGCCTCTGCTGCTGTGAATCTAGGGATCGGGGTCCGGCAGCGTCAAGGTCGCTGATCGGAACAAATTGTCCCGTTGGTTGAAAGGGTTACCGGCACGAAACCGGTACCGCCTGCGGTCGCCGCACGGTCCGACCACAGAAATCTCATGGGTCTTTGTCGCGGTCCCTGCCCATTTGCCCCTTACGCTTCATTGCGCTTTGGGCCTACGCGCCAAAGAACCCTGAGAGGACCCCAGAATGACACGTCCGATCGCCGCATCGCACCCGCGACAGGATTCCCGGCTGCGCATCGCCTTGGTCACAGCCCTTGCCGTCATCGCCGTCATGGCCGCCCGCCCGGCCGCGGCCGAGGACGAGTATGGCTTTCGCGAATCGGGACCCGGCTATGTCACGCTCGGTGCCGGTGCGTTCAACATCTTCCCCGATTTCGGCGACGACAGATCGGTGGTCTTCCTCGGCGAGTATCGTCACGGCGGACGGCTCTGGATTTTCGGACCGATGCTCGGCATCACCGCCGACACCGACGGCGGCATCAACCCCTATGCCGGCGTCTATACCGATCTTGCGCTCGGCAGTATCATCGCTACGCCCTTCACCGGTGTCGGCTACTGGCATGAAGGCGACAGCAAGAATCTGGGCGGCGACTTCCAGTTCCGCAACGGAATCGAACTCGCTTACGAGATGGACAACGAATCGCGCGTCGGCCTGCGCATCGCGCATCTCTCGAACGCCTATATCTACGATTACAATCCTGGCGTCGAAGAATTGATGGTGACCTACTCGATGCCGCTCGGCGACTGACCCCGACGTTCAGGCAGTGTCGCTTTCAGTCGCACGCAGCAGCGCGGGGACTTCCATGAGCAGCGGCCCGTCGGTCCAGAGCAGGAAGCAGCGCACCGTTCGCCCCGGCCAGATCGCGCCGACCAGGTCGCGATAGGCATCCATCTGGCGGCGATAGGCCGTCGGTACCGCTTCAAGCGACGGCGGCACGGGACGCAAGGTCTTGTAGTCGACGATCGAGACGTCATCGTCCGTCACCGCGAGCCGGTCGATCTGCCCAGCCAGAGCAAGGCGCGTGCCGTCTTCCTGCTCTACCTCGCCGACCAGCGGCACTTCGGCCAGCGAGCCCGGCCCGAACAGATGCGCGAGATCGGGCGCATCGAGAATCGCCAGCACCTCATCGAGCAGCGATGTCCGCACCGTCGCGTCGAAGGCATCCGCATGCGCGGCAAGCAGCGCCATCCCCGCCTCGCGGCGGCGCGCCGACGGCAAGGACGGCAATAATTCGAGCAGCCGGTGCACAACGCGGCCGCGGCGAAATCCGGTCTCGCGATCGGCACCGGCCGGCGCCAATGGCGAGCGCGGCGGCGGATCGTTCGACACCGGCCGCGAGGGCGCGAGCGGCCTGACCGGCGCGCGTTCCGGATCGGGCAGCCGCATCGCCCATTCCGGCAGCGGACTGGCGACATGGACCCGGCGCGATTTTTCGATCATGTCGGGTTCGGCTTTCGCCGCATCGCGATCCGCGCTCCGGCGCAACCCCGTGCCGGTCCAGCCTTCGTCCTTCAGCAAGGCGCGATTGTCGAAATCGAACGCCACCGCAGATTCCGCAAACCCGCCTTCGATCAGCCGGTACCAGGAATTTGCAGGGATATCCCTCACATTGTCCTGCCAGCCGCCGACATAGAGCCGGTCTTCCGCGCGCGTCATCGCGACATAGAGAAGGCGGCGATATTCCGCCTCGCGCGACACGAGGAGCCGGCTGCGCAACCCGGCGGCAATCGCATCCTCGTCCTCGCGGCGCGGCGCCCACAGGAAACCTTCGGGCGTCGCCGCCATGCCGCCTTCGCCGAACCAGAGCAGCCGCTCGCGGTCCTGCGGCAGCGACGTCGTATCCGGCAGATACACGATCGGCGCCTGCAACCCCTTCGCGCCATGCACCGTCATCACGCGCACCTGTTCGCGCGTACCCTGATCGAGATCGCGTTTGACCTCGGTTTCGCTCGCCCCAAACCAGGCGAGAAAACCCTGCAGCGAGGGCGCGTGCCGGCGGTCGTAATCGAGCGCGAGCGACAGAAATTCGTCGAGCGGATCGGCGGCATCGAGCCCGAGCCGTGCGATCAGCGCGCGCCGCCCCGCTTCGCTCGGCGCCGCACCCGGCATGCGGCCGAGCGCATGCTGGAACAGTTCGAACGGCGGCAGGAAATCGACGGAAGCGAGCAGCCCGGCGAGCCAGATGTGCGCGCGGGCGAAGGACGGGGTTTCGTCGCGCCGCCGGATCAAGTTCGACCAGAGCGATCCCGGGCGCTCCCAGGCGAGGTCGAAAAGTTCGTCGTCGGTGAGACCGACAAGCGGCCCGCGCAGTACGGTCGCGAGCGACAGATCGTCGTCGGCATGGAGCAGGAATTCGGCCAGTACCAGAAGATCCATCACGGCGATCTGCTTTGCGAGATTCATGCGGTCGACGCCGGCAACCGCGATGCCACGATCCTTCAGCTCGCGGACCAGCGCCGCCAGAAACTCGTTGCGCGTCCGAACCAGCACCAGAATGTCGCCGGGCTGGATCGCGCGCGATCTCGAATCGAGAATGTCACCGGATTGAATGAGATACCCGATATGGGCAGCGATACCGCGAGCGAGACGCTCGCGCGGCGAATCCCCGGCGAACCGTTCGACCGGCGGCGCCCAGGGTTCCGGCTCGCCGATCTCGCGCGGCGTGACCAGCGGCCAGAGTTCGACATGTCCGGCCTGGCCGACACGGGTCGCGCGATGCTCGAGCTGCACCACGTCGGCTTCGACTACGCCGCGCGCCGCATCGGGATTGGAGAACACATTGTCGACCGCATCGAGCACCGCCTCGACCGAACGGAACGAGACTGCGAGCGGTACGATCCGCATCGGGTCGGTCGCCTCGCGGATCCGCGCGGCGAACCAGTCGCGCATGGCTTCGAACGAATCCGGATCGGCGCCCTGGAAGCTGAAGATCGATTGCTTGCGATCGCCGACGGCAAAGATGGTGCGAATGCGTGCATCGCGCTCGGCGCCCCGTCCGGAAAAGAACTCCGTCGTCAGCGCCTGCACGATCCGCCATTGCTCGGGGCTGGTATCCTGCGCCTCGTCGACCAGAATGTGATCGATGCCGCCATCGAGCTTGTAATGAACCCAGGCGGCGCCAACATCTTCGAGCAACGCGCGGGCACGTTCGATCAGGTCGTCGTAATCGAGCGCGGCACGTGCTGTCTTCCTGGCGTGATAGTGATCGAGCACGGCGTTGCCGAGGACCAGCAGCGCCTCGGTCGCAACCGCCAGCCGCACCGCGACGCATTTCGCGCGAGAGGCCGCGATGGCAGCAGCCGCGGCGGCCATGATCTCGACGATCTCCGGCATCTGCTTCTGTGCGGCTTTAGTCGCGAGGGTCTTGCGCTGTTCGCCCTCTTTGGTGAGATAGGCCAGCGCATATAGGTCGAAGGTCGCGTGGCGATACCCGACATCGCCGGCGAGCCAGGCCGCCAGCCTTTCGCCGGCCTTGATGTCGTTGGCGCCGCCCGCGAGCAAGGCTGCCGCGGCGCGTTGCAGATTGGCGCCGTCGAACGCCACGTCGTCGCAGGCCGCGAGCAGGATGGCGTCTTCGGTTTCGCTTTTGGCGATGCCGAGCCGGCTGCGCAACGCGATCATCGCGCCTTCGATGCTGCCCTCACGGGCGAGATGGCGTCTGAGCCGTGCCTGCGCGGCGCGCAACTGCTTCATCAGATCGCCAAACTCGTTCTCGCCGATGCGTGCCGTGACCGCCGCGACCGCGCGGCCGACCGACGATTCCGGGCTCGCCGCGGCGCGGCCGAGCACCGTCTTCATCGCCTCGTTCAGGAGCTGTGCCGCATCGCGCTCCTCGATCAGGTCGAACTGCGGTGCGACGCCGGCCTCGAGCGGAAAGCGCCGCAGCAGCGACTGGCAGAATGCATGGATCGTCATGATCTTCATGCCGCCCGGCACGTCGAGCACCCGGGCGAACAGCCGACGCGCGCGCGTGCGCATCAAGGGTGACGGCTTATTGTCGAGCAGCTTCGCGAACTCGGCGTTGAGATCCGCTTCGTTGCTGGATGCCCATCTTCCCAGCGTCTCGGCGACGCGGTTGGCCATCTCGGCCGCGGCCGCGCGCGTATAAGTCAGACACAGAATCTTGTCCGGCGGCACATCGTTCAGCAGCAAGCGCAGCACGCGATCGACGAGCAATTTGGTCTTGCCGCTGCCGGCCGAAGCGGAAACCCAGGCCGAACGATCGGGATCGGCGCCCTCGCGCTGTCGCAGATTGGCTTCGGCGCGCGCGTCGAGGGTCAGGGGCGCACTCATTCGCCGTCGCTCCCGGCCGACGACCATTCCGCAGCGCGCGCGAGATGATCGTAGGCGCCCGATCGTGGCGCATAGAGCGGATGCGGCCGCGAGCGATAGGGTGTCTTGCGCAGGCGGAATCGCGCGACGAGCAGGCGCAGGCCCTGCTCCGCTTCGATCGCCAGCCTCAGCGCCGCATCGCCTTCCGCGACCGGAACGATACGGCCCGCCATCGTGCCGCCGGTCAGCTTCCAGTATTCGAGCACCAGATCGCGGGCGGCCGCATCGCCGACCGCGCCGAACGCACCGGCGCGGGCCATCGCCGCTTCGAGCGTGAGCTGCGGCGCATAGCCGAGCGCGATGCTGTTGGGATGCGGCACGTAGCCGGTCTTGTAATCCGCGATCACCAGCCGATTGTCGCGGCCGCGTTCGATCCGGTCGACGCTTGCGACCAGCGCGAAACCAAGGTCGGCGATCTCCCAGGTTGCCCTGGTCTCGCTCAGCACGATGTCGATGCCAGCGCGTCGTTCCGCCTCGCGTTCGAGGAACCAGTCGACGATGCGGTGGAAGCGCGGCCACCAGAAGGCGCGCACCTCGGGCCGGTTGAGGGTCGGGCCGAACGCCGATTCGCCGAAGCCGATCAGCTTGTGGCGCGAATCGGCCGGCACTGTCTTTGGAAACGCGCGCACGAACGCATCGAGCGCGGCATGAACGAAATTGCCGCGATCGGCTGCATCGGGTTCGGCATCGAGCGGTTCGAGTTCCTTGAGCTTGAGGATTCGCTTTGCATAGAGCGAATACGGATCGCTCATCCAGAGACCGATATCGGTTACCGACAGCCGATTTGGACGCGCTTCGACCGGCGGCGTCGGCGCCGGCGGCAGGCAGGGGCGGATCTCGTCGGATGGCGGCCGGTCGAGCGCGGCGGCATGGATGAGCCGGTCGGCATCGCGGATTTCTTCGGTCTCGATTTTGCAGGCCTCGAGCAGCGCATCGAGCCGCAGCAGCCAGCGCGCCGGCACGGTCGGCGTACCGCCGACACGCATCGAGCGCGTCAGAAAGACTTCCGGCGCAGCCAGCCCTTGCGCGAAGTCGTGCGCGGAAAGCCCGATTCGCCGCTCCGGCGGTGCGAGACCGAAGGCGACGCGCATCTCGCGGCTGAACCAGGGATCGGCCGGCAGATCGGGCGGCCAGCTTCGTTCGTTGAGCCCGCCAAGAATCATGCGGTCGACATGCTGCAGGCGCGCCTCGAGCGGACCCCAGATCGCAAGCCGCGGATGACGGCCCCAGCCCGGTCGCACGACATGACCCTGCATCAAAGCCGATAACACGGCCGGGTAATCACCGAGCACGAGCGCGGGAAACGGCGCCGCCGCGTCGCGCAACGCATCAGCGAACAAAGCCGCGGCCTCGCCCGCATCACCCGACCAGAGGCGTTCGGCGCCGGACCGATCGTCGCTTTGCGCGAGCGCCTCGGCGGTCGCGAGATGGGCTGCGACCAGATCGCCGAGCGGCAACGTCGGATGCGCGGCAAGCGCCAGCAGCGGTGCAAGAATTTCCGCGAGCCGGTCGATGAACGGCAGCAGATCCGCATCCTTCGGCCCGAGTGCTGCACGCAACCCGGCGATACCGGGCGCCGGCCTCGGTCCGCGCAAGGCGGCGCGCTCGAAGGCACGAACCGTCTCGCGAAACCGCGCCGTTGCCATGCCGCCCGACGCCAGCGGATGTTTCAGAAGGGCGAGCAGCGGCACCGGTGTCAGCGATTGTGCCACCGCTTCCGCCAGCAGCCGCAGAAACGTGCCGGGCGGCGTGGTACCGAGTTCGGTGCCGGCGGAATCGTCGATCTCGATATCCCAGCGTTTCAGCGCGGCCGCGACGCGTCGCGCCAGATCGCGATCCGCCGTCACCAGCGCCGCACGCTTGCCGGGCGTTTCGAGTACCTCGCGCATCGCAAGCGCGATCGCGCCCGCCTCGTCGGCCGGCGTCGGCGCATCGATCCGCGTCACGCCGGCGAGCGCCGTACGCATCCGCTCGGGGTCGATCCTGGCGCTGGCGAAATGCGCGACCGCTTCCTGCCAGCGTTCGGCGGTCGCGGCCGGGCGCATCGCCTCCGCGATCACGCGCGCGCGCGTCTCGCCGATTCGGAAATCCTGCCGCTCGTCTTCCGCCAGGAATTGCTTCGGTCGCGCCGGCCAGAGCGCGACAGCGCGCGGCGCGATCTCGAGCCGCGCCAGCAGCAGGGACAGTCCGTGCTGCGGATGGGTTGGATCGCCGGCAATCGCGCCCCATGTTTCGTCGTCGGCGTCGCGATCGAGACCGGGCAACACGATGCGCCCGTTCGGAAGCTTCGCCACCGCCGAGATCAGGTCGGCGGTTGCCGGAATCGAACCCGTCGATCCGGCGACGATGACCGGATCCGCCGGTGGTGCGCGCTCCCACAAGGCGCGCTGCGCATCGATCAGCCGGTTGCGCCGTTCCGCGGGATCGAGCGCGTTTTCTTCGGCCAGGATCGCCGGCCAGCTTTCGGTGACGATCGCGAGAAAGCGTAGGATCTTGTTCCAGTGCTCGGCAAAGTTCTTCTCGCGCACCAGATCGCCGAGCCGCTCGAAGCCGAGGCGCTCGGTCTGCACTTGATCGAGCAACGATGCGAGCGATGCCGCAAGCAGGGCAGCCTGGTCGAGAGTCGGTGCCGCACCGCCGATGCGCTGATAATAGGCGACGACCAGTTTCGTGAGCAGCGCCTGACGCCGCAGCGGCGCTATCGCCGGGGGCAGACCGGCTGCCGCCGCATCGGCGTCGAGCCCACCGCCAACCGTCAATTCTTCCTCGTCGATATCGCCGAGCGGCACGAGGCGCGGCAGCAACATCGGCCGGCCTGCGCTCGCGCGCAGGAAGGCATCGCGCAGACTGCGACAGCCGCGCCGGGTCGGCAGCAGGATACGATAGCGTGCCAGCGCAACGGGATCGCCGCCGGTTTCGTCGATCAGGCCGGCCGCCAGCGCATCGACGAAGCTGACGCCAGCCGGAATGGTGAAGATCGGCGCGCTGCGCCTTTCCTTCATGGACCCCGGCGCCTTGCGTGTGGGTCCATCATGCGCGCTCAGGCCGCGGCGAAGCCGAGCTCGGCCAGCGCCGCTTCGATAACCGCAACATGGGCGGCGGTGCTGACCTGGAACCATTCGCCGTCATGGCGCAGACCAAACAGGCGCCCGGCCTCGATGGCGCGATCGTAAAGAACATTCATCGAGAAGGCGCCGGCGGGCGCATCGGCAAACAGACGCGGATGCAGTATCTGAATGCCGGTATAGACGAACGGCGCCACTTCCCATTGCCGGCGCCGGCGCACGCGGCCTTCCGGATCGAGGAAGAAATCGCCCGGCCCGTCATAGGCGGGCGCCGTCACCGTCGGATGCACCAGCAGAAGCCCGTCCATGCGCGTCTCGTCCCAGCAGGCCGACAACCGCTGCAGCGCCGGAATGCGGCCGTCAAGCCAGACAATCTTTGCATTGACAGCGAGGAACGGTTCGTCGCCCAGCTTCGACAATGCCTGCACGATGCCGCCGCCGGTTTCGAGAATGGTGTCCTCGCGCGAGATGGTGATGCGCGGTGCGCGGCGATTATCGAGATGCGCCTCCACTTTGTCGGCAAGATGATGCGTATTGACCACCGCATGCTCGATGCCGAAATCCGCGAGCCGGTCGAGCGTGTGATCGATCAGGAGCTTGCCGATGACCGGCACCATCGGCTTCGGCACATTGTCGGTAAGGGGACGAAGCCGCGTGCCGTAACCGGCGGCAAGCACCATGGCGGTACGAAGATCGGCACTCATGCGACAGCTTCCCCGACGGCATTTCTTGTTTTTTCCTGCGCGTCCTGTTCGGCGACCGGTCGCAGCGATGACGGAATGCCGCGCAACGCCGGCGGCAGATGGCGATCGAACCAGGACCGGACCGGGGTCATCGCGGGATGATCGAGATCGCGCGTCACCATCGCCCAGGTCCGTGGCAGCCAGTTGAGATAGCCCGGCTTGCCGTCGCGCACCCAGAGCCGCACGAAGGTTCCAAGGATGCGCGTATTGCGCTGCGCGCCGAGCACCGCATAGCTCGCCGCGAACGCGTCGCGGTCGAGCTGAGGGAACGCGGCCAGATAACGGTCGAAACAGTGCGCGGAGAGATCGGCGCCCACGTCGCGTCGCACATCCTGCAGCAGCGACACCAGATCGAACGAGACCGGCGCCCGCGCGGCGTCCTGGAAATCGAGCAGCCCGACCTGCGCCGCGCCGCTGCGGCCCGGCAGCAGCATGAGATTGTCGACGTGATAGTCGTAATGCATCAGCCCGTCGGGAATGCGCCGTGCGACCGGCAGGGTCTGGCGCCACGCCGATTCGAACGAGCGGCGTATGGTCGCGGACGGAGCGGCGCCATGCACCGCGGGCCACAGCCATTCGAGCAGCCGCATCGCCTCGTCGACGCAGCGCGCATCGTCGAAGCTGGGCAGCCCCGCGATCTGCTCCTGCGAGAGATTGCGATGCAGATCGATCAGCGCATCGACGGCCAGCTCGTAGAGCCGCCGTTCGTCGGCGCCGCGCGCCAGCAGCCGCGTGTACGTGTCGTCGCCGAAATCCTCGATCAGCAGCAATCCGGCGGCCAGGTCTGAGGCAAAGATCTCGGGCGCACTCAGGCCGGCGCGACGGATCAGATCGGCGACCCTCACAAACGGCCGGACATCTTCCTGCGGCGGCGGCGCATCCATCAGCACGGCGCGCGCGCGCCCATCCCCCTGGGTGCGCTCCAGCCGCTCGTAGCGGCGGAACGAGGCATCGCCCGCGAGCGGCCGGCGCACGGCATCGCCCCAGCCCGCGCGGGCGAGAAACTCGACAATCGCGCGCTCGCGACGCTCATTCATTGACAGCGATATTCCTCATTCGTGCCGCCCAGCTTCCGGTGGCGCGCAGGGTCGCGCGGCGCGAATCGGGCGTCGATCCGAATTCTAGACGAAGCGAGAGCCGTTCGGCGGGCAGCAGCGCCCCGAGCCGTTCCGGCCACTCGACCAGCACTATACCCTCGCCGAGCGCTTCCTCGAAGCCGAGCGGGCCGGTTTCGGCCGGATTTTCGATGCGGTAGAGGTCGAAATGATGGACCAAGCCGGCTTTGGTTTCATAGCTCTGCAGCAGGGTGAAAGTGGGGCTCGGCACGTCCTCGGGCTCGTCCTGCAGAGAGCGGATGAAGGCCCGCGCGAAACTGGTCTTCCCGGCACCGAGATCGCCTTCGAGCGCGATCAGATCGCCGGGCCGGGCACGCGCCGCAAGCCTTGCGGCCAGCCGTCCCAGTGCGGCCTCGTTCCCTATTGCGAGGCGGATTTCGGGTTCATGGAGGCTGCGCCCGCTCATGGCGGGTTTGTAGCGACAATGCGCCGCCGGGGCCACCGCGGTTCGGCGGCGGCGAAGGGCGGCGCGAGCGGCAAAGCGCGGCAAACCGCGCCCGCGACATTAGACCGGCGCGATGCCGTTTCCCGCCCTTGCACGGCGTCGCCCGAGCGGCCATTTTGGCGCGCCGCGACGTGCGGCAAAGCCTTACGGGCGAAGGGTTTTTCTGCTGCGGGACATGATGCGATGACGAACGGGACGCAGATAACGGATGTGGCGATCATCGGCGCGGGCCCGGTTGGGCTTTTTGCCGTGTTCGAATGCGGCATGCTGAAGATGAACTGTCATGTCATCGACGCGCTCGAACAGGTCGGCGGCCAGTGCGTCGCGCTCTATCCCGAAAAACCGATCTACGACATTCCGGCCTGGCCGGCGATCGACGCGCTCGCGCTGATCGAGAAGCTCGAAGAGCAGATCCAGCCCTTCCAGCCGACGTTCCATCTCGACCAGCGCGTCGAGAAAATGACGCCGCATGGAACGCCTGGCAGCGAGCGCTGGCTGATCGAGACATCGGCGGGCACGAGGGTCGATGCGCGCGCCGTCATCATCGCGGCCGGCGTCGGCGCGTTCGGGCCGAACCGTCCGCCGCTCGACGGGCTCGAGCGGTTCGAAGGCAAGAGCGTGTTCTATCTCGTCAAACGGCGCGAGGATTTCCGCGGCAAACGCGTCGTCATCGCGGGCGGCGGCGATTCCGCGGTCGACTGGGCGCTGTCGCTGCCCGAGGTGGCGGAGAAAGTTTATGTCGTGCATCGGCGGCCGAAATTCCGCGCGGCGCCCGAAAGCTGCGCACGGCTCGATCAACTGGTGAAGGACGGCAAAGTCGAACTGGTCGTTCCCTATCAGCTCGCGCGGCTCGAAGGCACCGCGGGCGGCGCGCTCACACACGTCGTCGTCGCCACGCTCGATGGCGAGGAGCGCGCGATCGAGGCGGACGTGCTGCTGCCATTTTTCGGTCTCGCGATGAATATCGGCCCGATCGCGGAATGGGGTCTCGATCTCGAGAACCGGCATATCCTTGTCGATCCAGCGACATCCGCGACCAACCTGCCCGGCGTGTACGCGATCGGCGATATCGCGCATTACCGGAACAAGCTGAAACTCATTCTGTGCGGCTTCTCGGAAGCGGCGATGGCCGCACATGCCATCCGCCCGCTGGTGCATCCGGGCGAGGCCTATCACTTCGAATACTCGACCACCAGCGGCGTGCCGGCGGCTTAAGCCCCGCGCCCTACCCGCAGCAGGAGAGGAGGGCCGAAACCGCGCCCGGTCCAGCGCTTATCAGCCCGCGTGGCCCGCCCCGCAGGGCCGTACGGCACCGCATACCCCGCTCTCGCCGCGCCACCGGTCCACACCCTGGCAGCGGCCCGGATTGCAATTGCAAATAGTTCTCATTAACAATAGCGCCGCCTGGAAGGCACGTCCGGGCTCCTTGCGGCGGCGCGCTGCCGGCCCCGCCGCCATCATCATGGGGACATCGCCCGGGCGGCCCCGAGGAGCTGAAAAGAATGACGAACTTGCTACGTCTTTGCGCCCGCGGTCCGATTGTCGCCGCTGCGCTGGTTTCCGCGCTGGCGCTGGCCGGCCCTGCTTTCGCCCACGGACCGGATCGCGAAGCGGTCGCCGACACCTATGGCGATATCGCCGAAGCGATGTATGCCGATGCACTCGCCCGGGCGCACGAACTCGATGCCGCGATCGACATCTTCGTCGCCGCACCCAGCGCCGACGGACTGGCGGTGGCGCGCAAAGCGTGGCTTGCCGCGCGCGAACCCTATCAGCAGACGGAGGTCTATCGCTTCGGCAACGCCATCGTCGACAATTGGGAAGGCAAGGTGAATGCCTGGCCGCTCGACGAAGGGCTGATCGACTATGTCGATAGGGCGTCCTATGGCGATGCGTCGGACGAGAATCCGCTTTATACGGCGAACGTGGTCGCGAGCGACCAGCTCCAGTACGGCGCCGACACGATCGACACCGCCGCGATCACCAAGGAGCTCCTATCGAATTCGCTGCATGAAGTGGGTCAGGTCGAATCCAATGTCGCGACCGGCTATCACGCGATCGAGTTTCTGCTCTGGGGCCAGGATCTGCACGGTACCGACGCGGGTGCCGGCGAACGGCCCTGGACCGACTACGCGACCGGCAGCGACTGCACCAACGGCAGTTGCGAACGCCGCGCCGCCTATCTCGCGACCGCGTCGGATCTGCTGGTCGACGATCTGACCTGGATGGCCTCGCAATGGCAGGATGGCGGTGCCGCCCGACAGGCGCTCGCCGATGCCGGTCCGGACGGCGCCGTTTCGTCGATGCTGACCGGGCTCGGCAGCCTTTCCTACGGCGAGCTCGCGGGCGAGCGCATGCAGCTCGGTCTGCTGCTGCACGATCCCGAGGAAGAGCATGACTGCTTCTCCGACAACACGCATATGTCGCATTACTACGACATCGTCGGCATGCGTTCGGTCTATCTCGGCAAGTACACGCGCATCGACGGCACGGTCGTATCCGGGCCGAGCCTCTCGGAGCTGGTCGCGGCGAGCGATCCCGATCTCGACGCGAGCTTGCGCGCCGAACTCGATTCGACGGTCGCCGCGGCGCAGGCAATGGTCGATCGCGCCGGTTCGGTCGAGGCCTATGACCAGATGATTGGCGAAGGCAACGACGAGGGCAACGCCACGGTGCAGGCGGTGATCGATGCGCTGACGGTGCAGACCCGCTCGATCGAACGCGCAGTCGCGACTCTTTCGCTCGAGCCGATCGCCTTCGAAGGGTCGGACAGCCTCGATAATCCGGAAGCCGTCTTCCAGTGATCGAAACGGGCGATCGCCCGGCTTTCTTCCGACGACGCAGACACGCCATCGTCGCCACGGTTTTTCTTGCCGCGGCGGCGGTGGCGATCGCCGGCTCCGGGTCGGCGCCTCATGCCGACGATACACCGCGCAGCCTTGAGGATGCCGAGCGGGTCGCCGCAGTGACCCAGCCGACGACCGATTTTTCCAAAGCCGAACCCTTTGAAACCAATTCCGGCGGCGGCGCCACGACGAACAAGCCGCTGAATGCCAGCGTGTTCTCGCATCCCTCGGGCAACATGGACTTCGAACGCCAGCTCGATTTCCGCGTTGGCGATGGCATCTTCCGCAAGCTCTGGATTTCCGCGCCGTCCTCGACGACCTCGTCGGACGGGCTCGGCCCTTTGTTCAACGCGCGATCCTGCCAGACCTGCCATCTGAAGGACGGGCGCGGATCGCCGCCCGCGATGCCAGACGAAGCGGCGGTCGCCCTCTTTTTGCGCCTCTCGATACCGCCGCAGAGCGAGGCCGACGAGGCTGTGCTCGCGGATTTCACGCAACCTTCGATTCCCGAACCGAATTACGGCGGCCAGCTGCAGCCGTTTTCGGTCGCCGGCATCGAAGCCGAAGGCCGCATGAACGTGACCTATACGGAGCTGCCGGTCGAACTCGCCGACGGCACGATCGTCACCCTGCGCGCGCCGCATTATGAAGCGATCGATCTCAATTACGGGCCGATGCATCAAGATGTGATGATCTCGCCGCGGCTCGCGCCGCCGATGATCGGCATGGGCCTGCTCGAGACGATTCCCGATTACGACATTCTCGCCCACGCCGATCCCGACGACAGCGACGGCGACGGCATTTCGGGCGCTGCGAACTGGCTGCGCAATCCGGAAGCGGATCTCCTCATGCTCGGTCGTTTCGGCTGGAAGGCGGGTATGCCGAGCGTCGCGCTGCAGACCGCACACGCCTTCGCCGGCGATATCGGCATCGCCTCGACGCTCGCCCCCGTCTGGGCCGGCGATTGCACCGGCACACAGAGCGCGTGCCGCGAAGCACCCGACGGCCGCGATCCCGACGAAAGCACCGAGGTCACGAATGCGATGTTCGATCTCGTCGTCTTCTACGCGCGCAATCTCGGCGTGCCGGCGCGGCGCGATGTCGATGATCCGCAGGTGCTTGCCGGCAAGCAACTGTTCTACGATTCCGGTTGCATCGGCTGTCACGTTCCGAAGTTCGTGACCGCGCGCGCAGTGGAGCTGGGCGGCGAACCCGAGCAATCCTTCCAACTCATCTTCCCCTATACCGACCTGCTGCTGCACGACATGGGCGAGGGCCTCGCCGATCATCGGCCCGAGAGTGCTGCATCGGGCCGCGAATGGCGCACCGCGCCGCTCTGGGGCATCGGGCTCGCCGAAACGGTCGGCGGCGGTCGCGCGCATTATTTGCATGACGGGCGGGCCGAGACGATGCTCGAGGCGATCCTCTGGCATGGCGGCGAAGCCGACGCGGCGAAACAGAAGGTGATTGCAATGACGAGCACGGAACGGGAAGCGCTGATCGCCTTCCTGCGATCGCTATGAGAGCGCTGTATGCGGCGACGCTCGCCGTTGCCATTCTGCTGCCCGCAAAGCCGGGCACGGCGGCCGACCTCGACGATGCGACCTATGGTGCGCTCAACGAGGCGCTGATCGCCGGTCATCTGCTGCCGCGCTTCGCCGATCTGGCCGGTGCTACCGCGTTGCTCGATGCGACGGCGGAACGCGTCTGCGCCGCACCCGATGCGACGGGCATCGAGGAGTTGCGCACCGCCTATAACATGACGGGCGATTCCTGGGAGCATGTCGCGCATCTGCGCTTCGGCCCGGCCGAGTTGCTGATGCGCGCGATGCGCTTTTCCTTCTGGCCCGATCCCAAGGATGCGACCGGCGGCGCTGTTCTCGAACGGCTCGAGGCCGGCGATCCTACCATGCTGACGACGGATGCGATCGCCGACGGCAGCGTCGCGGCGCAGGGCCTGCCCGCGTTCGAACGCCTGCTCTATGACGAAGGCGCGGATGCGGCATTTCTTGCCGGCGACGAGGCGGCGCATTTCCGCTGCGCCTATGTCGTCGCGATCGCCGGCAATCTCGATGTGATGGCGCAGGGCCTGCACGCGGACTGGGGCAGCCTGCCCGCCGACGGCGTTGAGAGCAGCGGATTTGCCGCCGATCTGATGCGGGCTGGCACCGATCCCGATTACTATTATCGGAGCCAGAAGGATGTGACCGTCGAGCTGTTCAAGAGCCTGTACACCGCGGTTGAGCGCGTCGCCGACCGCAAACTGGCGCGCCCGCTCGGCGACACGATAGAGACCGCGATGCCGCGTCTCGCCGAAGCCTGGCGCAGCGAACGCTCGATCGCAAACATCCGCATCGACATCGACAATGCCCGCTCGATGTACGAACTCGCCGGCGGCTTCGGCGACGCGGTCGCCGGTCCGGCTGGCGACGCCGAACTCGATGCGCTGATGCGCCGCGCCTTCGCCCAAATACTGGCCACTGCCGACAGCATCGAGATGAGCCTGCAGGCCGCCATCGCCGATCCGGCCGAGCGGCTCAAGATCGAACGGCTCGCGCTCGAAACCAAGGCGCTGAAGGCGATCATGGTGCAGCGTCTCGCGCCCGCGCTCGGGATTCCGATCGGCTTCAACGCCCTCGACGGCGATTGAGCCCGGACCCACCGGAACGATGCGCCAGCGAACCAACATCCTCCGCCTCTCGCGCCGGCATTTTCTCGGCACTGGCGCCGCCTTGTTCGCAACGGGCATCGCGCCGCGCGCCTTCGCAGGCATACCGGCCGTGCGGTTCCTGAGCGCACGGGGTGGCGACGGCGATTCCTGGTTCGCAACCGGCTTCGATGCGAACGGCGCGATTGCCTTCGATCTCGCCATCGAGGCGCGCGGACACGGCGCGGCCCGGGATCGGGCGACGGGGGAGACGCTGCTCTTTGCGCGCCGGCCCGGCGATTTCGCGCTCGTGATCGACACGCAGGCCGGCACGATCCGGCAGCGGATCGACGCCAGTCCCGGCCGTTACTTCAACGGGCATGGAATCTTTTCAGCCGACGGCACCCGTCTCTTCACGACCGAAACCGCAAGCGATACCGGCGACGGACTGATCGGCATCTACGATGCGACGGCACATTATTCGCGCATCGGCGAATTCGCCTCGGGCGGGCTCGATCCGCACGATATGCGCCGCCTGCCGGACGGTCGTCTGGTCGTTGCCAATGGCGGGCTGCTGACCGATCCGGCGGAACCGGGCATCAAGCTCAACGTCGCGACAATGACATCCTCGCTCGCGATCCTCGATCCGCGCGACGGGACGATCGAGCATTCGTTCCGCGTCGCACCGTCCTTGTTCCAGTTGAGCCTGCGCCATCTCGCGCTGGATGCCGAAGGCGGCGTCGCGGTCGCGATGCAGTATGAAGGACCGGCCGTCGATCATGTGCCGCTGGTCGCTTATCTCGCACCGGGCGCGCGCGATCTCGTGGCGCTCGATCCGCCGGCGCCGGTGCTGCGCCAGCTCGATCAATATTGCGGCAGCGCCGCCGTCGATGCGTCCGGCCGCCTGCTTGCCGTCACCAGTCCGCGTGGCGGGATCGCGGCGTTCTGGGATCTGCCGGCGCAGCGCTTCCTCGGCACGACCACGCTGGCCGACGGCTGCGGCATCGCCGCTGCCGGGATTTCGGGCGAAGCGGCAGACGATGGGGCGGGCGCATTCCTCTTTTCGAGCGGACTCGGCGGGCTCCTGCGCTGCGAGCCGGCGGCGGATCAAGCGACGATCCTGATCGAGTCCGACCCGCTCGCGCCGACGATCCGCTGGGACAATCACATACTCGCGCTGGGGTGAGGCGCTTCATTAAGTGCCCTCATCCTTCGACAAGCTCAGGATGAGACGATAGATAGGAAGCGAACAATGTCCTCATGCTGAGCTTGTCGAAGCATGAGGCCGCGCCGAAGCCCCGCGCCTAATACCGATAATATTCCGGTTTGAACGGACCCTTCTGGTCGACGCCGATATAGGCCGCCTGGTCGGCGCGCAGGGTCGTCAGCTTCGCGCCGAGCTTGTCGAGATGGAGCGATGCCACCTTCTCGTCGAGATGCTTCGGCAGCACATAGACCTTGCGCTCGTATTTCTTCGGATTCTGCCAGAGCTCCATCTGCGCGATCGTCTGGTTCGTAAAGCTCGCACTCATCACGAAGCTCGGATGGCCGGTGCCGCAGCCGAGATTAACCAGCCTGCCTTCCGCCAGCAGGATGATCCGGTTGCCGCCCGGGAATGCGATCTCGTCGACCTGCGGCTTGATGTTGTTCCATTTCAAGTTCTTGAGCGCGGCCACCTGAATCTCATTGTCGAAATGGCCGATATTGCAGACGATCGCCCGATCCTTCATGGCGCGCATATGATCGATGGTGATGACGTCGATGTTGCCGGTCGCGGTCACGAAGATATCGCCGCGCGGTGCGGCGTCTTCCATCGTGACGACCTCGTATCCTTCCATCGCCGCCTGCAGCGCGCAGATCGGATCGGCCTCGGTCACCAGGACGCGGCAGCCGGCATTGCGCAGCGATTCGGCCGAGCCCTTGCCGACATCGCCATAGCCGGCGACGACGGCGACCTTGCCGGCCATCATCACATCGGTTGCGCGGCGGATGCCGTCGACCAGACTTTCGCGGCAACCGTATTTGTTGTCGAACTTCGACTTGGTGACGCTGTCATTGACGTTGATCGCGGGGAACAGCAGCGTGCCGGCTTTCTCCATCTCGTAGAGCCGGTGCACGCCGGTCGTCGTTTCCTCGGTCACGCCGCGGATGTTCGAGCCGAGCTTGTCGTACCAGCCGGGATTCTTGTCGAGGGTGCGCGCCATCACCTTGAAGAGCGCCTCTTCTTCTTCGCTCTTCGGCTTCGAAATCAGTTTGCGATCTTTCGCGGCGCGAGGCCCGAGATGCACCAGCAGCGTCGCATCGCCGCCATCGTCGAGGATCATGTTCGGCCCGCCGCCGTCATGCCATTCGAAGATGCGATGCGCATAGTCCCAATATTCCTCGAGCGTCTCGCCCTTGGTCGCAAAGACCGGCGTGCCCGTCTTCGCGATCGCAGCGGCGGCATGGTCCTGCGTCGAATAGATGTTGCAGGATGCCCAGCGCACCTCGGCGCCGAGCGCCTCGAGCGTGCGCACCAGCACGGCGGTCTGGATCGTCATATGCAGCGAACCCGCGACGCGCGCACCCTTGAGCGGCTGCTTCGCGCCGAACTCGTCGCGCAGTGCCATCAGCCCCGGCATCTCGGTCTCGGCCAGCGAGATTTCCTTCTCGCCCCATTCGGCGAGCCCGATGTCTTTCACGATGTAGTCGTTGCGCGCGGCCATGACGGTCGATCTCCGGTTGGGTTGTCGCGGTCTCTCGTGACGGGAAGGCGGCGGAAACAAGCCGCGCCGGGTGATAGCAGCGGACCCGGAGCGGCGCAACGGGAGGCCCTGGCGCCGGCCTTCGCCCGATGGCTCGGACCACCCGGCCCCAAGATCGGGCGCGCGATACGCTGCGATTCGCCTTGACAAAATATGCGTATTATACGTTAATCTGCGGCACACTCAGGCGAGGCTGTTGAAATCGTCCAGCAGCGTGGTGATCCGTCCGGAATCGGTCTGCTCCATGATCACCTGCGCGCAGCGGATCGCAGACAGCAAGTCCATCTGGCGGATGCGCTGCTTCACCCGCGGCAGCGAATTCGCGGTCATCGAGAGTTCGCGAATGCCGAGCCCGATCAGGAGCGGCGCATAGCGCGGATCGCCGGCGATCTCGCCGCAAACGCTGATCGGGATGCGCGCGCGCAAGGCCGCTTCGGTCGTGAACTGGATCAGACGCAGTACGGCTGGGTGCAGCGGGTTATAGAGATGCGCCACCTGCTCGTCGCCGCGGTCGATCGCAAGCGTGTATTGTGTCAAATCGTTGGTACCGATCGCGAAGAATTCGGAAACCTGCGCCAGCGCGTCGGCGGCGAGTGCGGCACCCGGCACCTCGATCATCACGCCGAGCTGCGGCAGCGGATCGGCGAACGCCAGCTTGCGACGCTTCAGGCGCTTGACCGTCGCCATCATCGACTGGCGCACCGCGCGTACCTCGCTCACGGCCGAGACCATCGGCAGGAGGATGCGCACCGGACCGTGCGCCGAGGCGCGCAGGATCGCCGCGAGCTGGGTATCGAGCAAGGAAGGTTCGCGCAGCGACAAACGGATCGCGCGCAGGCCGAGCGCCGGATTGGCTGCATCGCCGAACCGGTCGGCCAATGACGCGGCGAGCTTGTCGGCACCGAGATCGAGTGTGCGGATGGTGACCGTCTTGCCGTCCATCGCCTCGACGATGGTCTTGAGCCCTTCATATTGCTCGTCCTCGTCGGGCAGATCGGGCCGGTTCATGAACATGAACTCGCTGCGCAGAAGGCCGACACCTTCAGCACCGTTGAGCAGCGCCTGCTCGAATTCGCGCGGCAGTTCGAGATTGGCCGCGAGCCCGATCGTGGTGCCGTCCCGTGTCACTGCGGGCAGACGGCGCAACCGCGCGAGCTGGCGCTCGAGCCGGTCACGCGCCTCGCGCCGGCGCTGGTAGCGGCGCTGCGTGGCCGCGGTGGGATTGACGATGACGACGCCCGCATCGCCGTCGACGACCAGCAGATCACCCGCCTGCACCCGACCGATCAGCTCGGTCGCACCGAGCACCGCCGGCAGACCGAGCGAGCGGGCCATGATCGCGGTGTGGCTTTCGGCGCCGCCGAGCACCGCGGCGATGCCGGCGATGCGCTTGGGGTCCATCAGCGCGGTATCGGCCGGCGTCAGTTCTTCCGCGATGACGATCGAGCCCTCGACCGCATGCGCATAGGCCTCGTAGGGCGTCTGCGTCAGGTTGCGGATCAGCCGGTCGCCGACCTCGCGGATGTCCTGCGCGCGGGCGGCGAGATAGGGATCGTCCATGGCCGCGAAGTCGGCTGCGACTTTCGAGATTTCCTTGAGCACCGCCGCTTCGGCATTGATCCGTTGCTCGACGATGCGTTTCTCGGCGCCGCGCAGGATGCGGCTGCCGGTGAGCATGTGCCGATGCGCATCGAGCAGGAACCCGACCTCTTCGCGCGCGGCGGCGGGCAGCGCTTCCGATTTGGTGCGCAGTTTGGCGAGCTGTTTCTGCGCCTTGGCGACCGCGCTGCGGAAGCGTGCCAGCTCTTCGTCGACCGCGTCGGGCTCGATCTCGTATTCCGGCACCGAGACGCGCCCGTCCTCGACCACATGGGCTGGTCCGATCGCGATGCCGGGCGCGACGCCGAGGCCTTCGAAGATCTCTTCCTTGCCGGGCTTTTCCTTGGTCGCGCGGGCCATCGGCTCAGGTTTCCCCGAAGCCGGAATCGACCAGAGCGGCGACCGCCGTCAGCGCCTCTTTTGCGTCGGGTCCTTTCGCGGTCAGCACGAGGATGCTGCCCGGCGCGGCCGCCAGCATCATCAGCCCCATGATCGAGCGGCCGGAGACCGACATGCCGTCTTTCTCGACCATCACCTCGGCGTCGAGGGTCGAGAGCGTCTGGACCAGTTTTGCGGCGGCGCGCGCATGCAACCCGCGCTCGTTGCGGATGCGGACATTGCGAACCAGTGGCGTCGTGGTGGCGTCCATGCAGTCCTGGTGCGATCTCGCGCGGTCAGTGGCTTGCCGTCTTGCGGCCGCCCTCCTGAGCAAGCAGTTGCGAAGCGACGTTGATGTATTTGCGACCGGCCTCCTGCGCACGGGTGACCGAGTCGGCCAGCGTTGAATCCTTGCGCACGCTGGCGAGCTTGATCAGCATCGGCAAGTTGACGCCGGCGATCACCTCGACATTGGCGCGGTCGAGCACCGAGATCGCGAGATTGGAGGGCGTGCCGCCGAACATGTCGGTGAGCAGAACTACGCCGTCGCCGGTATCGACTTCGCCGACCCGTTCGATGATTTCGGCGCGTCGCTTTTCCATGTTGTCGTCCGCATCGATGCAGACCGCGGCGACCTGCTGTTGCGGCCCGACCACGTGCTCGAGTGCGGCCAGAAATTCGGCCGCGAGGCGGCCGTGCGTCACCAGGACGATGCCGATCATGCCGTCGCTCCCTTGGCGTTGGATGAAAATGCCGGCGCGGCGGACTCCGCCTCCGCCCGGTCGTGTGCGGGCCCGTCTTCGAGACCCCGCCCCAGATCGCGGTGGGTGAGACTGGCCGCATGGCCGGCGCGATGCAAGACCCCGGCGAGGCGCTCGGCCACCGCGACCGAACGATGCCGGCCGCCGGTGCAGCCTATCGCGATGGTGAGATACGCCTTGCCCTCCGCCTCGTAGCGGGGCAGCAGCGGCAGGATCAGCCGATCGAGCGCAGCGCAGAAATCGTCATAACCGGGATCGCCGGCGACGAACGCCGCGACCGCCGGATCGGTGCCGGACAGCGGACCGAGCACCGGATCGTAATGCGGGTTTCGCAGGAAGCGCACGTCGAACACCAGATCGGATTCGCGCGGTACGCCGTGACGATAGGAAAACGAGACGATCGAGATCGTCATGCCCGGTGCCGCGGCCGGCGCGAAATGCCCTTCGAGCACACGGCGCAGATCGGTCGGCGCGAAGTCGGTTGTATCGATCACCAGATCGGCTTCGGCGCGCAGCGGTTCGGTCAGTTCGCGTTCGCGCCGAATGCCGTCGGCGACGGGACGATCCGGCGCGAGCGGATGGCGGCGGCGCGTCGCCGCGAAACGACGCAGCAGCGCCTCGGGCAGGGCGAGCAGATAGACAAGACGCACACCGGCCCCGGTTTCGGCGCCGATCGCGGCGAGACCGTCGAGCAGTTCATGCACCGCGAAATCGCGCGTGCGGCAATCGATGCCGACGGCGAGCGGTCGCGCACCGGCTGCGGTCGCGAGGCCGGGCAAAAGCGCGAGCGGAAGATTGTCTACCGTCTCGTAGCCGAGATCCTCGAGGATCTTGAGTGCGGTGGTCAGTCCGGCACCGGCGAGCCCCGTCACCACAATCAGCGGCGACCCGCCGCGGGTTCCGGCGCCGCCAGCGTCTGCGGTGCCGATGCTTCCGGTCCCGACACTTCCGGTCCCAACACTTCCGGTCTTTGAACGATCGGTCATGGAGCGGCGATTATACCCGCCGCCACGGCCCGCACCATGAGGCGGACCCGGGCCGGGGCCGAGGCTTCGAACGGGTCGAGCCGGCAGAGCGGCAGGTGAATCCCGGCCAACAGCACGGCTTCGCGCTCGGGCAGCCGCTCCGGATGGCCGCCCGGCATCAGATCGACCACAAGCCGCACCGCGGCGGTCGCGATCGTCGGCACCGGCAGAATGCCAAGACCGCGCATCTCGATGCGCCCGCGGCAGGTTGGCGGCGCGGTGGCCGGCAAGGTCGCCATCAGCCGTCCGTCTTCGGGCTCGAGGGCAACGATATCGTCGGCGACCAGGAACGCGCCGCCATCGATCAGCCGGAGAGCGAGATCGGATTTGCCGGCGCCGGCCGGTCCGCGCAGCAGCACACCGCAGCCGTCGATCGCCACGCAGGTCGCGTGCGCGAGCAGCGGCAGCGTCGGCGCAGGCTCAGTCATCATCGGCTGCGGGCAGAGTCAACATGAAGCGCGCGCCGATGATCCGATCGTTTGCATCGAAGATGTTCGACGCCTCGATCGTGCCGCCATGCGCCTCGACGATCTGCTTCGAGATCGAAAGTCCGAGCCCGGAATGCGAGCCGAATTTTTCGCCCTGCGGCCGCTCGCTGTAGAAGCGATCGAAGATCGCCTTGAGCTTGCCCGGCGGAATGCCCGGCCCCTGGTCGGAAACGATGACCCGGACCGTGTCGCCGAGCCGCGCGCAGGCCAGAAGGATTTCGCCGTCCGGCGGGCTGAACGACACGGCGTTCTGCAGGAGGTTGCGCAGCACCTGGACCAGCCGGCCCTCGTTGCCGCGCACCGCCAATGCCTGATGCGCCGTTATTTCGAGATTCAGATGCGGCCCGGCGCCGTCATGCGCCGTCTCGTGCAGATCGACCAAGGTTGCCAGCATCCGGCCGAGATCGACCGGCTCCATCTCGCTGCGCGACATTTCGGCATCGACCCGCGATGCCTCGGAGATGTCGCTGATCAGCCGGTCGAGCCGCTGCACGTCGTCGAGGATGACGCTCATCAGTTTGCGCTGCTGCGCCGGATCCTCGATCCGGGCGACGGTTTCGACCGCGCTGCGCAGCGAGGTCAGCGGGTTCTTGATCTCGTGCGCAACGTCGGCGGCGAAGCGTTCGATCGCATCCATGCGCTGCCACAAGGCCTCTGTCATGTCGCGCAGCGCACCGGACAGCTCGCCGATCTCGTCCTGCCGTCTCGAGAAGTTCGGCAGTTGCGTTTCGCGCCCATGGCCGCGCCGCACCAGTTCGGCCGCATCGGCGAGGCGCCGGATCGGCCGGGCGATCGTGCCGGCCAGATAGAGCGACAGCATGACCGTGACGAACAGCCCGACACCGAACACGGCCAGGATATTGAAGCGCAGACTGCGCACCGATTCCTCGATGCCGGTACCCTCGATGCTGAGCATCAGCGAGCCGAGCACCTGCCGGTATCGCTGGATCGGCACCGCCGCCGACAAGACCAGCCGCCCGTCCTCGTCCTCGCGTACGATGCTGCCCGGTTCGCCGGTCAGCGCCTGCATCACCTCGCCATAGTCGTTCGCCCGTTGCTCCGGCCGTTCGCTGTAGAGCGGCCGCTGGTCGCGATCGGGCAGGATCGAGACGACCCAGTCGTAGAGATCGTTCATCAATCGGCTGAACAGATCGGCCGGCCAGTTCGGCGGCGGCAGCGTTTCGATCTCGACGATACCGGCGGGTCCGGCGAGGCGGAACGAATCGGCGATCAGGCTCTCATCCTGATCGAACACGCGGGCACGCGACTCGGCCGGATCGACCAGGCGCCGCAAGGTTGCGCGCGTCGCCTCGACCAGCAGCCGTTCGTCGCCGAGCGGCCCGGTCACGACGCCGCTGGTCGCGATCGCACCCGAAATCAGTTCCGCTTCGGTGCGCAGCGAAGCAAGCCGGCTGCGAATCAGGTCGTCGCGATACTCGTCGAGATACAGCAGACCGGCGACCGGAATGGCGATCGCCAGCACGTTCAATGTCAGGATGCGCAGCGTGAGCGGCGAGAAGCGACGACGGCGGTAGGGCACGCGCGCGCCGCTGCGGCGGCGCGCTTTATCGAACACGGCCGCGGTTTCGGCCGGGTCGGACGACAAGGTGTCGCGCTCGCGGCGCGCTTGCAGATTCATCGACGAGCGCCCCCTGCGCGCCGGACCCGCGGTCCCCCGACCGCGCCGGAATCAGCTTTCCTTGTAGCGGTAGCCGACGCCGTAGAGCGTCTCGATATGCGAGAATTCCTGATCGACCGCCCGGAACTTCTTCCGCAGGCGCTTGATATGGCTGTCGATCGTGCGGTCGTCGACATAGATATGCTCGCCATAGGCCGCATCCATGAGCTGGTCCCGGCTTTTGACATGCCCCGGCCGCATCGCGAGCGCCTTCAGCAGCATGAACTCGGTGACGGTGAGCTCGATATCCTGGGTGCGCCAGCTCACGAAATGCCGCGCCGGATCGATCATCAGATCGCCGCGGCGGATCGCTTCGGGACTGACTTCGTCGCTGTTGCCTTCGCGCACCGCCTGTTCGCGGCGCAGCAACGTGCGGATACGTTCGATCAGCAGCCGCTGCGAGAACGGCTTCTTGATGTAGTCGTCGGCGCCCATGCGCAGGCCCATGATCTCGTCGACCTCGTCGTCCTTCGAGGTGAGGAAGATGACCGGCATCGCGCTCGACCGTCGGAGCCGCTCGAGCAGCTCCATCCCGTCCATGCGCGGCATCTTGATGTCGAGCACGGCGAGATCCACCGGCTCGGCCGCGAGGCCGCGCAGCGCCTCGGCCCCGTCGGTGAAGGATCTGACGGTGAAGCCTTCCGCCTCGAGCGCCACGGTGACGGAGGCGAGGATGTTGCGGTCGTCGTCGACCAACGCGATGGTTTGCGGCACGGCTTTGATGCTCCCCTGAGAGAAGGTAGGTAACCCCTTCGACGCTGCCAAGCTCGCCCTCAAACCCGGCGGGAATGCGGCATATTTCCGGCTTTCCCCGGCCGGGAGCGAGGTAATCCGGGGGTTTTGGCCTTGGCCGCTGGGTCGGCACTCGACGGCCAGGGTGCGGCCGGCCGCCTTGTTGACCCGCCCCGACGCCCGCCCGAAAGTGCCGGGCATGAACGAATCGACAGCCCGGAAACCGGCACCGATCCTGCCCGACGACAATGCGACGCTCGCCCGCCAGCTCATCGCCGATGCCGGCTATGCGGGTCTCGGCACCCGCCTCGCCGCCTCGCACGGCGACGGCGTGAAGCACGACTGGGCCGGCTGGCCTTATACCTCGCTGGTCCAGGTGGCAAGCGACGCAGCCGGATTTCCGATCCTGCTGCTTTCCGATCTCGCGGAGCACTCCGCCAACATCGCGGGCAACGCGCAGGTCTCGCTCCTGTTCGACGGCACGGCCGGCTATGAGGATCCGCTCGCGGGCCCGCGTCTCACCTTGCTCGGCCACGCCGCCACGACAGCCGATCCGGCGATGCGCGAGCGGTTTCTCGCGCGCCACCCGAAGGCATCGCTTTATGCCGGATTCAAGGATTTCCGATTCTATCGCGTGACGCCGCTGCGCGCGCATCTGGTCGCCGGCTTCGGCCGCATCCAATGGATCGAGAAGGGTGAACTGACGTCGGAGTAAGACGCCCGCTAACGAAGGCGGACGCACGAAGATCTGGACGTCCCACAAACGACAAGCGCCC
>JBBDMS010000053.1:27248-43559 GCA_040878185.1 Dongiaceae bacterium
CCGCCGCACGGGGAGGGATTCGCGGTCCCGTGCGGCGGCTTGGGGGAACGACTGTGTCGAGGGGTGTTGCGGGACCCCCAGTTCAGTCGTTCGACGCCTCGTCAATCAACCTGGTCGACGACGTAACCGGCTGCTACACCGGCAGCAGCGCCAATGGCAGCGCCCGTTGCGACGCCAAGGCCACCGGTCAGCGCACCGACCACGGCACCCGCGCCGGCACCGATCGCGCCACCGGACAACATGCTCTGCTCCGTCGAATTGAGACCAGTGCATCCGGCGGTCGACAACAGCGCCACAACGCAGAGAGCTGGAAGAGTGCGTTTCATCTTGCGAGCCTCCGTTATTCGTCCAACCCTCTGGATATAGGGACGGGCCGATGGGGCGTCCTGTGGCAAAGCTGTGCCGATCGGACCCCGCAGCACGCCAACGAAAACGCCCGCCTGGCGCGGCAATCCGGTCGATCGCGACCGAAGCCCGCGTTATGCAACGCGCGGACGCATGCGGCGGCGGGGTAAAAATGCGCCTGCACGCAATCGACCATCAATCCGCCATAATTCTACTTTAACGGGTATGACTCTCTTCTCGGGAGGGCTGTCCGATGCGTACATGCCTTTTGCTGCTTGTACTGATTTACTGATTTCAATGATGCCATTCGTCGCTCAGCACAGGACAGCGGCAACCGTGTCGCCTTTTTGGCAATCTTCACACATCAATTCTGAGCGCGATTTCAGGTATCTCGATGAGCTGTTGATTCTTCCCGACGGCGACATGATTCTTTGCCTTATAATCTACCGCAGATTAACGCATTATCAAGAAGAATCGTAACTGCCGGCCGCTATTGCGACCGCTATTGCAAATCATTCGCATCTCAAGCATATAATCGCGCGTCCGAACCTGGAGCCGTGCCGCGATGTATGTCTGCATCTGCAACGCCCTGAAGGAAGCCGAAGCGCGCCGCGTCGCGCCCGACTGCGTTGCCGAGCATGAGATCTACGGACAACTCGGCTGCGCGCCGCAATGCGGACGCTGCATTCCGCAAATGAGAGCCATTCTCACTGAAACGCGTGTCACGACGATTGCATCGCAATCGGCGGACGTTCCGCACGTCGCTGCCGAGTAACGGCTCGCGTCGACGTCGCGCAACGCGACATGTCGACAGCCGCTAATGAAACCTATTCTCAATCAATGGCGTGTCACAACGATTGCACCGCAATTGGTGGACGTTCTGCATCTCGTTCCTAGATAATAGGCATTCACCACGCGCCGATTCTCCCGGCGCTCCCGCTGGCACGGGAGGGAGCGATGCAAGGCGACAAACAGGTTATCTCTTTTCTCAATCGCGTGCTCACCAACGAGCTCACCGCGATCAATCAATATTTCCTGCACGCGCGCATGCTCAAGAACTGGGGCATCACCAAACTCGGCAAGCGCGAGCACGAGGAATCGATCGACGAGATGAAGCATGCGGACAAGCTGATCGAACGGATCCTGTTCCTCGACGGCCTGCCGAACCTGCAGGATCTCGGACGGCTGATGATCGGCGAGAATGTCGAGGAGATCATCGCAGCCGACCTCAAGCTCGAATATGACGGGCTGCCGGTGCTGCGCGAGGCGATCGCCTATTGCGAAACGTCGAAGGATTATATCTCGCGCGAGCTGATCGAGGATATTCTCGAGAGCGAAGAAGAACATATCGACTTCCTCGAGACGCAGCAGGGCCTGATCCGCTCGATGGGGCTGCAGAACTACATCCAGCTCCAGAGCGAATCCGCCGAATCCTGAGCAGCCGTTGGCACCGGTTTTACCGGCGGCGCCAGACGGGCGCGCCGCGACGTGTCGCCTAGTGCGCCTCGGCCCAGTTGTCGGCGATGCCGGCATCGGCGACCAGCGGCACCGAAAGCTCGAGCGCGGGGCCGGCGGCACCCTCCATCACGCGGCGTACCAGGGCTGCCGATATAGCGCCGTTTCTCTAGTTTATCCCTTTGGCGCTTTGAGATGCTCCGCCTTCACACCCGCTTTAATTGCCCCTGCTCGTAAACAGCACGTTGTACAGGCTTTCGTAGAGTACGTGGTTTGCTGTAATTTGCTATAGTTAGATTGATTCGCCCAATGGGAAATGGGGGTGCTCCTTTGGCTAAGTCAAAAATTAAGAAGCCACCCAGGCATGCTCATTTGAGACGTGATCAGCGGATCAGGGACCCAATTCATAACTTGATAAAATTCAATTCCACTGAAGGAATTGATTACGTTCTTTGGAATCTCATCGGGCAACCTGAGTTTCAACGATTGCGACGTATTCGCCAGCTTGGGTTTGCCGATATCGTATTCCCAGGCGCGACACACAGTCGGTTCTCTCACGCTTTGGGCGCCATGCAAATGGCTCGGAGTATGCTCGATGTACTTCGCAAAAATCGAGCGTTTAAGGATTCTCGTTGGGACCCACGTTTATGGGAGCCGGCGACGTTGTGTGCAGCGTTACTGCACGACGTTGGGCATGGGCCTTTTTCACATGTGTTTGAAGAAGTCAGCGAAGATTTGTGTTCGGAGGCGATGTCACACGAAGATTGGACGCTCGAATTTATAAGCAATGGTGGAGTTGCAGACATCCTTAAAAAGCATTCATCGGAACTCCTAGCGAACACTAAGAGCTTTTTTGAGACTGAGCCGGGCTATAACCCATACTCGGCCGTTGTTTCCAGTCAACTCGACGCTGATCGACTGGACTTCCTATTTCGAGACAGACACTACACTGGAGTTAAATTTGGCGGCATTGATCTTTCGTGGATACTTGATTCACTCCAGATTCAAGAGGTTCAACTGCAACAAGATGTAACAGAGTTCTGTTTTGTAATTTCAGAAAAAGGCTTGTCCGCGGTTCAAGAATACATCTATCTGTATATGGACATGTACAATAAAGTTTACTTTCACAAGACTGCTCGTGCTGCGCAGACAATGATGTACCTAATGCTCAAGGAAGTACTAAGTAACACCTCGAACCTCAGTTCCACGATAGAAGATCTGCCGATTATACAATTCTTTGAGCAAACTAAAAAGCTTAAGCGAAAAAATCGAACGAAAAATCTCGGCCAAGTATCGGCTGCATACCGTGCGTTGTATCTCCGCTTGGATGACACTGCCGTATGGGCACTCGTGAACGCATTGAGTATCGATAAAAAACAGCCTGGACATAACTTAGCGTGCAGATTACTAAATCGAGACTTGTTTAAACCACTTACATTGCCAAAGCGTCCAACTGAGAGTTTTTCACCTCAGAAGAAGGCTCAATTTGAAAAACAACTTAATAAAAAAGGTATAGTCTCATATCGAGATACCCCGCCTCCGAAGGGATTCAAAAAGTACGAATTTACAGAAGAAGAGCCGGGCAAGTATTTGCTGAACATACTCGTGGAAAGTGAGTTTGATAGAGAGCCAAAGCCGATCAGTTCACTCGTACCTGCGTTAGCTGAGCTTGCTGAGCGCCCGCCCGCGCGGCTTTATTTTTTGACAGAAGCGGACAGAAGTAGAGCTCGAGACCTATGGAAAGAAATTGACAGGCCATGAAATGGCTTGTCCTGGGACGGTTGCCAACGCCTGTAGATTATGAGTCAATGTCCTAGTTTTTCTCCGAGTCGCAGCAACCCGAGTGGACACCATGTCAAAGCGCGATGCTGCAAAAAGCTTGGTTATTTCAATGCTTTACGTTTTGCCTCGGCACCAGGTCGAAGGACGGAAGCGTCTTCAGAAACTGGCGTATCTTTCAGGATGTGGCGTTCAAGATGAGACGGTATCATCATACCGTCTACATTTTTTTGGCCCCTATAGTAAAGATGTTGCAATTGCCACCGATGACTTAGTGTTTTCTGGCGAACTCACCGAAAAGTTGGCATCTATTTCTAACAGCGATTCACTGCAGTTCTGCTACGAACTCACTTCGAACGCGACCAAGCCTACATCTAAAACGACAAAGCGACTTCAGCCCCTACTAGAGCAGCTTGACCATTTCACTACCGTGGAGCTGGAGGTTGCCTCGACTGTGGCTTATCACCTTACTAGGGGTGAAAGTTATGAAACTGCTGTGGCTAAAACGAAAGAAATGAAACCTAATCGCGCTGTGCTGCCTGTCCTTAGAAAAGCAGAAGCGATTCTAGAAACAATCGGCCTACGATAAGCAAACGTTTAGTGCGCCTCGGCCCAGTTGTCGGCGATGCCGGCATCGGCGACCAGCGGCACCGAAAGCTCGAGCGCGGGGCCGGCCGCCTTTTCCATCACGCCACGCACCAGAGCTGCCGTCTTCTCCGCCTCTTGGGCCGGCACCTCGAACAGCAATTCGTCATGCACCTGGAGCAGCATGCGCGCGCCGAGCCTGGCCGCATCGAGGGCGGCCGGAATGCGGACCATCGCGCGCTTGATGATGTCGGCGGCGGTGCCCTGGATCGGCGCGTTGATCGCGGCGCGCTCCATGAAGCTGCGGCGGGCGGGATTCTTGTCCTTGATGCCCGGCAGATGGCAGCGCCGTCCGTAGAGCGTCGCGACATAGCCGCGCTCGTGCGCTTCCTTGCGCGTCCGATCCATATACGCGCGGATGCCGGGGAACCGCTCGAAATAGGCCTCGATGAAAGCCTTCGCTTCGCTCTGGGCGATGCCAAGCTGGCGCGCGAGGCCGAACGGGCTGATGCCATAGATGATGCCGAAATTGATCGCCTTGGCGCGGCGCCGCACCATCGGGTCCATGCCCTCGACCGGCACGCCGAACACCTGGCTTGCGGTCATCGCGTGAATGTCGATGCCGTCGCGGAACGCATCCTTGAGCGGCTGCACGTCGGCCATGTGGGCGGCGATGCGCAACTCGATCTGCGAATAATCGACCGACAGCAGCTTCATGCCCTTTTCGGCAACGAAGGCATGGCGGATCTTGCGGCCTTCCTCGGTGCGCACGGGAATGTTCTGCAGGTTCGGGTCGGTCGAGGAGAGCCGCCCGGTCGAGGTCGCGGCCAAAGCGAAGCAGGTATGGACGCGGCCGGTTGCCGGATTGATCTGCTCGAGCAGCGCGTCGGTGTAGGTGCTCTTGAGTTTGGCGAGCTGGCGCCAGTCGAGCACACGCGCCGGCAGATCGTGGCCCTGTGCCGCCAGATCCTCGAGCACGTCGGCGCCGGTCGAATACGCACCCGTCTTGCCCTTCTGTCCGCCCGCGAGCCCCATCTCGTCGAACAACACTTCGCCGAGCTGCTTGGGCGAGCCGATATTGAATTCGCGGCCGGCAAGCTTGTGGATGCCGGTTTCGAGTTCGCCGAGCCGCTTCTCGAAGTCCTCCGAGAGGCGTTGCAGCGCGATGCGGTCGACCTTGACGCCGGCCTGCTCCATCGCGGCCACGATCGGCACCAGCGGCCGCTCGATCGTCTCGTAGACGGTGAGCAGCCGCTCGCGGAGCAGCATCGGCTTCAGCAGGCCGGCGAGCGCCCGGGTGACGGCGGCATCTTCGGCCGCATACTCGCAGGCCCGATCGAGCGGCACGCGGTCGAAGGAGACCTGCGCCTTGCCGCTCCCGGCGACATCGCTGAACTTGATCGTCGAATGGCCGAAATGCAGCTCGGCGAGTTCGTCCATGCCGTGGCCGTGGCCGCCGGCTTCAAGCACGTAAGACATCAGCATCGTGTCCTCGATCGGACCGATCTCGATCCCGTGCCCGCGCATGATGACCGTGTCGTATTTGATGTTCTGGCCGATCTTGAGGATCGAAGGATCCTCGAGCAGCGGCTTCAGCAGCGCCAGCGCGCGATCGATCGGAATCTGACCGGGCAGCAGCGCGCCGCCCGATCCGTCGCCACCGCCTGCGCTGTCGCCGAGATCGAGATTGCCCTGGTCGCGTCCCGGCCCGCGATGGGCGAGCGGCACATAGCAGGCCTCATCCGGCGTGACCGACAGCGAGAAACCGACCAGGTTGGCGACTACGGCATCGAGCGCCGTCGTTTCGGTATCGAAGGCAACCGCGCCCGCCTCGTAAGCGCGCGCGATCCAGCCGGCGAGCGCGGCCTCGTCGGTCACCAGATGGCAGGCGAATTTGCCGCTCCAGGCCGTTGCGGGCTTTGCCACCGATGGCCGTGCTGTGGATGGCTTTGCGGCGGCAACCGGCACCGGCAAGTTACTGCCCGGCCCCGCCGCATCCTCGGCGCGAACCGGCATTGCGCTGGTGACATCGACCGCCACGTCGTCGGCCTTCATGCCGAGCCGCGATTCCATCTTCGCGATCAGCGAGCGGAACTGGTTCAGCTTGAGGAATCCGAACAAGGAAGCCGGCTCCGGCTGGCGGCGATCGAACGCGTCGAGCGGCTCGGGCACCGGCACGTCGTCGCGCAACCGCACCAGCTCGCGGCTCATGCGCGCCTTGTCGGCATTGTCGAGCAGGGTCTGGCGGCGCTTCGGCTGTTTGATTTCGCCGGCACGCTCGAGCAGCGTATCGAGATCGCCATAGAAGTTGATCAGTTCCGCCGCGGTCTTGACGCCGATCCCCGGCACGCCCGGCACGTTGTCGCTCGAATCGCCGGCGAGCGACTGCACGTCGACCACCTTGTCGGGCGTGACGCCGAATTTCTCCATCACCGCATCGAAACTGAGGCGGCGGTTCTTGATCGGATCGAGCAGCGTCACCTTGTCGGAAACGAGCTGCATCAGATCCTTGTCGGACGAGACGATCGTCACGTCGGCACCGGCCGCGACCGCCTGTTTCGTGTAGGTCGCGATCAGATCGTCGGCCTCGAAGCCGCGCAACTCGACGCAGGGCACGTTGCAGGCGCGCGTCGCGTCGCGGATCAGGGCAAATTGCGGGATCAGATCGTCGGGCGGCGGCGGCCGGTTCGCCTTGTAGTCGGCATAGATCTCGTTGCGGAAATTCTCGCGCGCGCTGTCGAAGATGACGGCGAGATGATCGGCATCGCTGTCTTCGACCAGCTTGAGCAGCATCGACGTAAAGCCGAGCACGGCATTGACCGTCGTGCCGTCGTCGCGGGTCAGCGGCGGCAGCGCGTGATAGGCCCGGAAGATGTAACCGGACCCGTCGACCAGATAGATATGCTTGAGAGGCTGCTTCTTGCTCATGGATGCCGCATTATACAAGCCGGCGACGGCGGCACGGAACTAATGCGCGGCGCCCCGGCGAGCGCCGGCCTTCAGCACATAATGTCGGCTGCAATAGGGGCATTCGATCCAGCGCTCCCCACTCTGATCGGGAGGCCCGATATGGAGATAGACGCGCGGATGGCCGAGCGGCCCGTCGCCGCCGTCGCAGGCAACGGTCTCGCGATCGGTTTCGATGGTCTCGAGCGGTTCGGTCATGCGGGGATTTCCGGACTGATGGCGCGCCTTGGGTTCGGCCGGCGGATATTAGGCGGGCGGGGCGTTGCGGATCAATCGCCGCGCGCCTGCCGACAGGACGGATATCAGTTCGGGAATCCGACGCCGTCTTCGATCGCGACGATCGCACCGTTGACGTCGTAGATGAAGTAGGTGACACCCGCACCGCCATAAGCGTCGCCGAGTGTGGTCGAGCCGATCGACAAACCCAGACCGTCGATGGCAACGACATCGCCGGAATCGCCCCGGATCACCAGATCGATCGGATTGCCCTCGAATATCTCCCCGGTATCACCGCCGAAATCGAGAATGTCGGTCTCGTCGAGAATGACCGTGCTTCCCGCCCCGCCGCGCATGTCGAAGATCTCGAGGTCGTCGAGCTCTCCGAAGAAGGACCCGAAATCGTAAGTGCCGGTATCGGCGAGGAGCGCATCGATGCCGCTGCCGCCGTCGTAATTGCCGATACCGGTGAAGACCAGCGTGTCGTCGCCGCTGCCGCCGTCCATGTAGAAGAAATCGTTCTGGGCGCCGCCATCGATATAGTCGTTGCCCCCGTCGCCGAAGATCGTGTCGCCCCCGAAGCCGTCACTGCCGCCGCCGACGAGCGTATCGTTGCCACCGCCGCCGCGGATGAGATCCGCGCCGTTGCCGCCGTCGATGCTGTCATTGCCGTTGTCGCCCACTAGGCTGTCGTCGCCGTTCCCGCCGAGGATGACATCGCCGCCGGTGCCGCCGTCGATCGTGTCGCTGCCGTTCGCGCCGATCAGGCTGTCGTTGCCGGCGGCGCCGCCGATATGGTCGTTGCCGCCGCCACCAAAGATCGTGTCATCGCCGCCGCTGCCGAACAGCGTGTCGGCATGCAGCCCGTCGTCGGTGCCGCCCTCGATCGAGTCGTCGCCGGAACCGCCATCGATCCAGTCCTCGTGACGGCCGCCGTCGATGGTGTCGTCGCCGTTGCCACCGAGGATCGAGTCGTCGCCATCGCTGCCCGAGAGCGAATCGTTGCCGTCGCCGCCTTCGATGTAATCGTCCCCCGAGCCGCCATCGATGGTGTCGTTGCCCGGCGCACCGTAATTCTGGGTGTTCTGGAACCCGTCGCCGAAGAGGTAGTCGTCGTCGCCACTGCCGGCGATCGAATCGTGGCCGCCATAACCAATGATGAGATCCGTGTACTCGCCGCCCGAGAGCGTGTTGTCGCTGCCATTGCCCTCGTCCGCGATCAGATCGCCAAAATCGGAGATGATCGTGTCATCGCCGGAACCGGCGGGACCGCCGAGGATAGTGTCCGAAGAGCCATCCTGCGCGCGGATCGTATCGCTGCCCTGGCCGCCGATCAGCAGATCGTTGCCGTCGCCGCCGAGGATCGAATCGTCGCCGTTGCCGCCATCGACGTAATCCCGCGTGCCCTTGTTCTCGACGAAGCTGACGAAGCTCTCGATGTTGCCGGCGAAAATCGTATCGTCGCCATTGCCGCCCATCAGGCTATCGCTGTTGGCGCCGCCCTGGAGCGTATCGTTCCCGTCACCGCCCTGAACTCTGTCGTCGCCCTTGCCGCCGACGATCGAATCGTTACCAGTGCCGCCAAAGATCGAGTCATCGCCGAAATCGCCGCCCGAGAGGTGATCGTCGCCAGTGCCGCCGAGGATCGTGTCGTTGCCGAAAGCGCCCAAGATCGTATCGTCGCCATCGCCACCGATCAGCACATCCTTGCCGTTGCTGCCACCAATACGGTCGTTGCCGGTGCCGCCGATCAGGCTGTCGCCGAGAACAGTATCGCCGCCGAGCAGCGAATCATGGCCGAGGAGCGTATCGTCGCCGTTGCCGCCATAGGCCGTGTCCCCGCCGTTGCCGCCGACCAGCGAGTCATCGCCCTTGCCGCCCTGGACCAGATCGTTGTCCAGACCGCCATCGATCGTATCGTTCCCGTTGGCGCCGAAAATTTTGTCGCGACCGAACGATCCGAGGATCGAATCGTTGCCTTCGTCGCCGAGAATACTGTCGCTACCCGCACCGCCGAGGATCGTATCGTTGCCCGCGCCACCATGCACCGTATCGGTGCCGGTGCCACCAAAAACGACGTCATCGCCGTTGCCGCCATTGATGAAGTCGTTGTCCGTACCGCCATCGATGAAGTCGTTGCCGTTGCCGCCGAAGATCTCGTCGTTGAAATCGCCGCCGACGAGGGAATCGTCGCCCTCCGCGCCGATCAGCACGTCCTTGCCCTGGCTGCCGACCAGCGTGTCATCGCCGGCGTCGCCGATCAGCACGTCCTTGCCCTGGCTGCCGAAAATCCGGTCGTCGCCGTCGCCGCCGAGCACACTGTCGCCCTCGCCGGTCACGCTGTCCGATTCGCTGCCGCCGGCGATCGTATCGTTGCCATCACCGCCGAAAATCGTGTCGGCACCGTTCCTGCCGGACAGCCCGTCATCGCCGTTGCCGCCCTCGATATAGTCGTTGCCGTTCCCGCCGATGATCGAGTCGTCGCCCGGCGCGCCGTATTCGGGCGTGTTCGGGAAGCCGTCGCCGTAGAGATAATCGCCGCCGCCGAGGCCGACGATCGTATCGTTGCCGCCATGGCCGACGATCAGGTCGGTATCGGGCGTACCGAGCAGCGTGTCGTCGCCCGAGCTGCCTTCGATCGCGACCAGATCGCCTTTGTCGGCGAGAATCGAATCGGTGCCGGTGCCGGCGGGGCCACCCAGGATCGTATCGTTGGAGCCGTCGAGCGCGTCGATCGTGTCGGTGCCCTTGCCCCCGAGGAGCAGGTCTGCGCCATTGCCGCCGCCGATCTGGTCGTTGCCGTTGCCACCGCTCACCGTATCGCTGCCGTTGCCGTCGCCACCCCCGAGCGTGTCGTTGCCGTTGTCGCCGGCCACGAAATCGTCGCCGCTGCCGCCATCGAGACTGTCGTCGCCGTCCTCGCCGACGATCGCATCGTTGCCGTCGCCGCCATGGATCGTGTCGTTGCCGAAATAGCCCAGAATCGTGTCGTTGCCCGAGCCGCCGAGGATCGAATCGTCGCCGCTGGCGCCATCAATGAAATCGTTGCCAGCCCCGCCATCGATCGAATCGTTGCCGCTGCCGAACACGGAATCGGTTCCGGCCGGTCCGTTATCGCCCTGGATGGTGTCGTTACCGTCTCCGCCGGAGATCGTGTCGTTGCCGTTGCCGCCGACCAGTACGTCCTTTCCCTCGCCGCCGGAGAGCGTGTCGTTGCCGTCGTCGCCGGACATCGCGTCGTTGGCATCGCCGCCCAGCAGCAGATCGGCGCCATCGCCGCCCGAGAGCGAATCCTCACCGTTGCCGCCGCGGATGAGGTCGCCGCCGTTGCCGCCAAGGATCGAGTCGCTGCCATTCCCGCCGAGCAGGGAATCGTTCCCTTCATCGCCGACCATCGTGTCGTTGCCGTCGCCGCCTTCGAGCGAATCGGCGCCCTGGCCGCCGTTGATCGTGTCGTTGTCGTCGCCGCCGAACAGCAGATCGTCGCCCTGATCACCGAACACCGCATCCTTGCCGTTGCCGCCGCGCACCACGTCATTGCCCTGACCGCCGAATACCGAATCGTCGCCGTTCTTGCCGAGCAGCGAGTCGCGCCCGTTGCCGCCGAAAATCAGATCGTCGCCATTGCCGCTGTCGCCGGCGATGGTGTCGTTGCCGTTGCCGCCGAAGATCGTGTCGTTGCCCGGTCCGCCGGAAATCGAATCGTCGCCGTCGCCGCCGAGGATCGAATCGTTGCCGCTGCCGCCCGAAATGGAATCGTTGCCGCCATCGCCGAAGACAAAATCGTCGTCCTCCAGCGCAAGTATCGTATCGTCGTCTGCGGTGCCGACCAGAGCGTCGACCTCGGGCGTGCCGATGATGACGTTGCCCAACGTTTCGACTGGTACAAACTCCGGCGGATCCAGTGCGATATCGAGGAGCGTGTATTCGTTTTCAGTACCCGCCAGCGTGCCGCCGTTCTGCAGCAGCGTCTGGATGAACTCGACAAAGTCCAGCGGATCGATGCCGAGCGCGCCGAACAAGAACGGATCGGACAGGTTGCCGAAATTACCGCTGCCCGAGTTGTTGCCGCCTGCGTCGCCCTGCTGCCCGTCGCCGTCATACGGGATATCCATCTCGTCGCCTTCGATGATGGTGAGCGCGGCCCCGAACAACGCCATGATTTCGTCTGGCGTGTAAAACTTGGTGCCGACCGGCAGCTCGTTGACGCTCGCGACTTCGATGCCCTCGAACGCCTCGTCGAGCACGACTTCGCCGGCGAGATTGACGAACACGATGCGACCCGGCCCGTCCGGTTCGGGCAGCAGCGCGATCGCCCAACTGCCCGAGGGCGTGCCCGAACCGCCGCCGAACGTGCCGCGAATGCCGAGCGTACCAACCGGGGTGGTGATATTGACGCCGTCGCCCTCCGCCGGCGCGATCGCACCGGTGAGGAAGGTGAAGCTGCCGGAGAAGACCGATGCGGCCAGACCGTTATCGCTGCCGCCCGGGTTGTAGATCAGCTCGTCGATCATCAGATCGCCGTTGCCGCCGAGCGCGAAACTGGTGCCGTCGACGAATTCGATCTGCACCGACGCGTCCGGCGCGGTGACGATACGGTCGCCTTGGAAGATCGGCGCGCCTTCGGCGAGCGGTTCTGTGCCGCCGGCTGTACGCTGCGCGGTGACGTCGCCCTCGATGCCGGCTACGGTCCCGATCGGTTCGGCGGCCTGCGCGATCTGGACGATCTGCTCGCTGTGGGTCGTTCCGCCGTCGCCGGCCGGTCCCGAATTCGAGGTCGGATCCGCCATCTAAAATCCCCTGTTCCGGGCTTGCCCGATCGGCTTCACGCGGTCGTGAACTGCCCGGCGGGAGTATAAGGCGACGCCATCGCTTTTGCCATCGCGTTACCGCAAAAACACACACCACGGTGTGGGGTTTGAACGGACTCTACAGCTTTACCCGGGCCAATCGATAACCTTGGTCCCGCCGCCCAAACGGCCAGATAGTCAAAATGAGTATTGGGTTACTTCTCGTCGGCGATGTACGCGCCGTCCCAGTCGGCTGGCGGCGGTGTTTCCTCAAGAATAGCGATGCGTTCCGCATAGAGGCTGAAGAGCCCGGCCAGCGCCGGCTGCACCGTCACGAGATCGGCCGCCGCCTGCCGCGCGGCACCCCAGCGCTGGCCGCGATAATGATCGAGGAACGAGGCCTGCGCCGTCCGCAATGCCTGGAATGGCGGGCTCGCAGCGACGGTTTCGTCGCCGAGCAAAGCAAAGATGGTGACCGCCTCGGCCTTGCCCTTGACCGCGATCCGGTCGATTTCCAGCACAGCGAGCCCCGGCGCTTCGCGTTCGGTCGCCGCGGTGATGATGATCGGCACGCCATAGCGCTTGGTCTGGGATTCGATGCGCGAAGCGAGATTGACCGGATCGCCGAGCGCCGAATATTCGAGCCGCGTTTCGGATCCCATATTGCCGACGACGCAGCGCCCGGTGTTGATGCCGACGCCGACGCCGATCCGCGGCGGCGTGCGGCCTTCCTCCGCAAACTCGGGATCGTTCTGCCAGGCTTCGTTGAGGCGACCGATCGCCGACTGCATCGCGAGCGCGGCGTGACAGGCGACGCGCGCATGATCGGGCTGATCGGCGGGTGCGTTCCAGAACGCCATCACGGCATCGCCCATATACTTGTCGACCGTCCCGTCCAGCGTCTGCACCTCGTCGCTCATCGCGGTGAGAAATTTGTTGACGATGCCGGTCAGCGTCTGCGGATCGCCGGCATAGCGTTCGCTTAAGGCCGTGAAGCCGCGCGCATCGGCGAACATGACCGTCAGCACGCGTTCGTCGCCGCCGAGCTTCAACGCATTGCGATCGCGGCTGACGCGTTCAGCCATCACCGGCGAGAGATAGCGGCCGAATGCTTCCGCGGTCTGACGGCGCTGCCGTTCCGTCCGGTAGTGGCTGAGATAGACCAGCAGGCCGTAAAGCATGCCCGCGGTCGCTGCCGGATAGCTCGGATCGACCAGCAGGTTCTTCTCGATGAAGAAGTACCAGGAGCCGGCTGCCGCCCCGCCGAGTGCCAGCACGAGCACGCCGAAGGAGAGGCTCGCGCGCACGGCAGGCACCAGTCCGATCAGCAGCAGTCCGAAGATGCAGGTCGCCACCAGTTCGGCGCCGAGCATGAAATTGGGCCTGCGCAGATACTCGCCGGCGAGCACCGTTTCGATGAGCTGCGCATGAATCTCGACCCCCGGCATCGTGAGATCGACCGGCGTCGCGCGCAGATCGCGCAGACCCACCGCCGACGTGCCGATCAGGATGATGCGGCCGGCAATCTGCTCCGGCGCCACTCGGCCTGCGAGCACGTCGCCGGCCGAGACGAAGCGCGCCGGATCGTGCAGTCCGAATCGAATCCAGACCTGGCCCTGTTCGTCGGTCGGCACTTTCACGCCGGCGATCGACAAGGTTTCGATGCCGATCTCGTTGCGCTGCACGGCGTAAGTCGTCTGGCCGGTCGCAACGCGCAGAAGCTCGGGCGCGAGCGCGGGCAGGATCGTGTCGCCGACGCGCATCAGCAGCGGCACGCGCCGCACCAACCCGTCCTGCTCGGGATCGAGCGTGAAAAGACCGCGCCCGACGGCCGCCGCCTCGAGCGCCGGCAGGTTCGAGAGGACGCCGGGATAGGGATAGAGGAAGGGCCGCGGATTGCCGCCGATCTCGGCGACCGCGGCCGGCGCAACTGGATGTTCGTTCGCGCTGACGCCGAGACTTTCGAGCACCGAATAGCCGAGCACGCAGCGGCAGCGCGCCAGGGTCGCGGCAAAAATCCCGTCGTGATCGGGCAGCGATTCGAGCAGCGCGCGCGTCGCGGGATCGATGCCGTCGAGCCGCTGCGCGATCATCGCCGGCGAGGTGCGGTCGGGCTCGGCGAAGAGGATGTCGAAACCGACGACGGCCGCGCCCGATGCCATCAGCGTGTCGACCAATTCGGCGAGGATCGTGCGCGGCCAGGGCCATTGCCCGATCTCGGCGATGCTCGCCTCGTCGATGTCGACGATCTGCACCGGATACTGCTCGTTCTGACGCGGCGCCAGTTTCTGCATCAGATCGAAGCTGCGCAGCCGCAGCGCCTCGATCATCACCGGATCCTCGACGCGCACCCAGAGCAGGAGGGCAAGCAGCGGCAGCGCGACCGCGCGTGCCAGCCCGAACCGCTCGCTTATGTTCCGCAGGATGGACCTCATGTCCCGGTCGGACCCCCTCGTCGCCGGAACCGGCCGCATGCGACCGATCCCGGCGGAGACCTTAAAGTTCCCGCCCGGCGGCGTCGATGGCGGGCGGTTGACGCGCGACGCCATTGACCTAAATGACGGCCGGGTGATAGCCAGACGCGCCCTACCCAACACCACACCAGCCGGATGACGAACGCACCCGATTCGCTGCCCGACCTCGCCGTCGATATTCGTGGCCTCAGCAAGCTTTATCGCAGCCGCAAGAGCGGCGGCGTGCAGGCGCTGAGCGACGTCGACCTGCAGATTCCGCGCGGCATGCTGTTCGGCCTGCTCGGCCCGAACGGCGCCGGCAAATCGACGCTGATCAACATCATGGCGCAGCTGGTGCGCAAGACGACGGGCAATGTGCGCATCTGGGATTACGATCTCGACAAGAGCCCGCGCGATGTCGCGAGCGCGATCGGCGTGGTGCCGCAGGAACTCAATATCGATCCGTTTTTCACGCCGCACGAACTGCTCGATCTGCAGGGCGGGCTCTATGGCGTGCCGCGCAAGGAACGCCGCACCGACGAACTGCTGGCGGCGATGAGCCTGACGCGGCAGTCGAACTCTTATGCGCGCAGCCTTTCGGGTGGCATGCGTCGCCGGCTGATGGTCGCAAAGGCGATGGTGCACAGCCCGCCGGTGCTGGTGCTCGACGAGCCGACCGCCGGCGTCGACGTCGAACTGCGCCGGCAGCTCTGGGACTATGTGCGCGAGCTCAATCGGGCCGGTACGACGGTGCTGCTGACGACGCACTATCTCGAAGAGGCGGAAGAACTCTGCGACCGTATCGCGATCATCAACCACGGCAAGGTGATCGCGATCGACGACACGGCGCGGATGCTGGCGCGGCTCGACCACAAGGAATTGCTGTTCATCCTTTCCGCCGACGCCGTCGCGATGCCGGAGGCGCTGAAACGCTTCGACGTCCAGCTTCAAACGCCGCGCCGGATGCTGGTGCGCTATCAGCCGAGCAAGACGCAGATCGGCGAGATTCTTAGTGCGGTGCAGCACGCGGGTCTGGAGATCGCCGATCTCACCACGCTCGAAACCGATCTCGAGGATATCTTCCTCGAACTGACGCGCGGCACGCGCGGCGAGCTGCGGCCGGACGCCGGGCGATCGACCCCGCCGGACGCCGATCGCACGGGCGCCGGACGCGCGTGACGAAACGGCGCCGGCATGATCGATCCTTCGCCGCTTTGCTCGCTTTTGGCCTGGCGCTGTTCGCGGCCGGGTTTGCCGGCGGATGTGCTCCGAAACTGCAATCGATCGGCCCCGACATTGCGGACCCGATGCTGACCGACGAAGCGATCGTGATGCCCGATGGTACAGCCTTGCCGTTGCGGCGCTGGCTACCCCAAGGCGGCGACCAGCAAAATGGCGCGGGCAAGCCCGATGCGGTGGTGCTGGCGCTGCACGGGTTCAACGATTATTCGCGCGCCTTCGAACTGCCGGCCGATTTCTGGGCCAAAGCCGGCATCGCGACCTATGCCTATGACCAGCGCGGGTTCGGCGACAGCGAGCAGATCGGCTACTGGCCCGGCAACGAGCAACTCGTCGAAGACGTGAACATCGCAGTAGGATTGTTGCGTGCCGAACATCCCGATACGCCGATCTTCCTGCTCGGCGAGAGCATGGGTGGCGCCGTCGCGATGGCGGTGCTCGATGCGGCCCTGTTGCCGGCGGTCGACGGCGTCGTGCTGGTC
>JBBDMS010000053.1:43569-65687 GCA_040878185.1 Dongiaceae bacterium
CTGGTCGCGCCGGCGGTCTGGGGCCGCGAAAGCCAGGGACCGATCGCGACCGGCGCGCTGTGGTTCTTCGCCCACACGATGCCGTGGATGAAACTGACCGGCGAAGGGCTGCGCATCGTGCCGACCGACAATACGGACGTGCTGCTCCAGATGCAGAACGATCCGCTGGTCCTTAAGGAAAGCCGCATCGACGCGGTCTACGGGCTGGTCGGGCTGATGGATCGCAGTGTCGCGTCGGTACCGCAGATGGGCAGGGTACCGACACTGATCCTCTATGGTGCGAAGGAAGACGTGCTGCCGCCGGGCGCCGTGATGCGCGCGCTCGAAGGGCTGCCGCCATTGCCCGAGGACCAGATACGCATCGGCATCTATCGGAGCGGCTATCACATGCTGCTGCGCGATCTCGAGGCGCCGATCGTCTGGCGCGATATCGCCGCCTGGATGACCGACCGCACACAGACGTTGCCCTCGGGCGCCGATGCGACCGCGCGGCGCGTGATGGCGGGCGATCCCGAAGAAGAAGACGCTGAAGACGCGCTCTCGGACGTGGCCGCGCCCGAACCGGCGATCTGAAAGCGAGCCTCGGCAAAGTTGGAGTCCGAACCGGCGAGCTGAACGGCGACGGGACTACAGCGACCGATCTATTCCTCAACTGCGGCACCGGGCAGATTGCGCCGTGCCCGTGCGATGGCAGCGGGTGCGATCTCCTGCGCTTCGGCGAACGCGATCAGATCCGGCTCGTGCGCGAGCAGAAAATCGAGCACGGCGCCGAGCATGACCGGATCCTGCGCGCGGGCGCGCAGATCGTCGAGATCGAGGCCGGAGAGCGCGAGGAAGCGCGGCAGCAGATCTTCGTCGGCGGCGACGTGCGCCAGCGCGATCAGCGCGAGGGTCTCGGCATCGGCCAGCGTATTGAGACGCGCGTTGGGGGGTGCTGCGGCCGATGCGCGCTGTGCCACACGACCCATCGGGCGGGAACCGGCATTGCCAGCAGGAGTGGCCCGCTGATTGCCGGCCTCGTCGTTGGGCGGCGGCGTGTCGGGCGTTTCGGATTGCGCGCCGGGCGGCGTGCCACGGGACGTGTCGGGCTTGTCGTTGCGGGGGTCGGCCATGCCCTGTTCTACCCCAAGCTTTACCGGTTCGGGACCATCTTGTATGGTCCGCCGCGTTTCGATGCGCGGATTTCGGCCGGCTTGCCGCCCCGCGTTTCGCCGGGCCTGCACCCGTAGCTCAGCTGGATAGAGCGCTGCCCTCCGAAGGCAGAGGCCACAGGTTCGAATCCTGTCGGGTGCGCCATTTTTTGCCAATCACACAGCTATAATTGTAACATTGCCGCAACCATTGAGGGTTGTGCAATGGCGCTGCCGCAGCCTCAAATGGTCCGACGTTTGGTTGTCCGCTATTCGATCTTTCGATGTCGCTAGACTGTCTGCAGCCTAAAACACTTTCACAGTGGGGGCGGGTGTGATCACAGAAGCAGACCTAGACGCTTGGGTTCGGGGGCATCCTCGCGAGGCTCAAGGTATAATCGTTGAGCTCATAGATCGCTTGCTCGGTGCATCTTGCCCTTTACCCAAAGAAAAAAGATTCCCGCTGGGGGACAGCATTGAGCAGCATGGATGCGACGGAGAATTAATTCCGAGTAATCCGTTTCCTCCATTTGTTCCGGAAGGACGTTCTTTCTGGGAAATAGGGACCGGCGAAGATGCTGGAAGAAAGGCGACTAAGGACTATCGAGACCTGACGCAAGAAGTCCCAGCGGATATACGCAAGGAGTCTTCGTTCATTTTTGTGACGCCTCATTCGGGTCGAAAGGGATGGAAGCACACCTGGGGAGACAAGCAACAAAAAGCTTGGTTAGCCGAACGTCACAAAAAAGGGGAATGGGCAAATGTCACTATCATCGATGGAACCAGACTTATTTATTGGATACGCCACTTTCCATCGGTCGAATCATGGTTACTTTCAAAAATGGATAAGTCGGCTGCCGGCCTTGAGTCACCAGATTTACACTGGGAATTGATACATGGAATTGGAGCCCCCCCTTTCTCCTACCCGAAGTTTTCCTGATTTCTCGTGATAGCGCCCGAATAGCGTTAGCGGAACGCTTTGATCAGAATCTGACACCGCTCAAATTTGCTACGCGCAATCCGCGGCAGGTTAAAGACTTTGTTGCAGCATTTATTGCAGCCCAAGATTCCAATAAGCGCATTGAGATGGCTGGCCGGTGCTTATTCATCTCAAACGAGGAAAACTGGAAATACACTACGGATAATTTAATAGTGCCCCACGTATTGGTGGGTGACCCTAAACTCGACCTCGACGGTGACGATGGAACGCTTCTAATACAAAGAGCTCGACAAAAAGGCCACATTGTAATCTATGCCGGATTGCCCGGCGGCAGTGTTATCAACCCAAACTCTATAATACTTCCCGATCCAAAGAGCCACGAACTCAATAAAGCACTGATCAAATGCGGCCATCCCTCGGAGCGAGCCCGAATTCTTGCCGAACGATCGGACGGAAATCTAAGCAGTCTGCTTCGGATAATCCAGAATCTGTCTACTGTCCCTGAATGGGCTCAAGTTTCCGAAGCTTCTGACCTCGCGATTGCATCGATGCTGGGTTCTTGGAGTGAAAAGTCCGAATCAGATCGCAAAGCAGCGGAGATGCTCTCGGGAAAACAGTATGGGGCGTGGATCGCGACGATGCGTGACACTCTACTCGTCACGGACACGCCCCTGATCTCTCGAAATGGTTTGTGGAAAGTGATCGTACGATATGAAGCGTGGGGCGCACTTGGTTCTCGGCTACACGATGAACACCTCGACCGTTTCAAGACTTTAGCCTTGGAGGTGTTGGGGCAGATTGACCCCGCTTTTGAACTTCCGAAAGAAGAGCGATACGCCGCCCAAATCCATGGGAAAACACTTTCATTCTCACCTCAGATTAGAAAAGGAATGGCCGAAACACTCGCTCTCCTTGGGAATTTCTCAAGTGCCTTAGCTGCTTGCTCCGCTGGCTATCCAGAAAGTGTTTGTCGCCTGATTGTTAGAGAGCTTCTTTCCAATGCCCCAAGCTTGCGCTGGGGCAGCCTAGATCATCTGCTACCACTCTTGGCGGAAGCGTCCCCAGAAGAGTTTTTACGAGCTCTCGAACACTCACTTCAAAGCTCAGAAGATACTTTCCAAGACCTTTTCAAGGAAGAAAGTTCTGACTTCGGTGGCAGAACGTATACAAGTGGCTTGCTCTGGGCATTAGAAACGCTTGCGTGGAGCTCTCAATACCTTCCGCGTGTCGTGCTCTGCTTAGGACAGCTCGACAAGCTCGACCCAGGGGGTAATTGGGCCAATCGGCCGTCCAACTCACTCAGAACAATTCTTCTCCCGTGGCATCCACAAACGTCCGCTGACACGCGCACACGCGGTCGTGCTGTTGAATCTTTGATTAGGGAAGTTCCCGAATCCGGTTGGCGTTTACTACTGTCACTACTTCCCGCACACCACTCAACAACGTCAGGCACTCGGCGCCCGACTTGGCGTGAACTTGCTCCAGAGGACTGGGAGGAGACCGTTACGAACGGTGAGTGCTCGGAACAGATCGAGCTATACGCGCAACTGGCCTCGAAACTGGCAAAGTCCGATGCGCTTAAACTTTTGGAGATCATCCAGCATATCGATAGCCTACCGCCGGAAGCCCAGAATGAGATCATCAGGCATTTAGATTCTGAAGCAATTGAATCAATGCCAGAACACGGGCGAGAGCGGATATGGAATCAACTTGCTAAAGTTGTCTCGAGGCATAAAAAATTTTCGACCGCCGATTGGGCGATGCCGTCGAGCCTTGTGAATGAACTTAGTGAGATTGCCGACAGAATAGCTCCAGAATCACCGATGTATCGACATCAAAGGCTATTTACCGACAACGATTTGGATTTGTATGAAGAAGCAAAAAATTACGAAGAGGAGGAGAGAAAGCTCCAGGAACGCAGAATGGAGGCGGTACGAGAGATTTTTGCACATAACGAAACTGAGGGACTTTTACAATTCACAGAATCTGTACGATCACCTTGGCGTGTCGGATATGCAGCCGGTAGAGCTCTCCCGAACTCACTCGATTCAGCAATCTTACCAAATCTTTTGGTATCAGACAATCGAGCGCTAACGACATTTGCTGGCGGTTTTGTACTAGGGCGGTTCCGAAAGAGCTCCTGGGAGTGGGTCGACGCTCGGATAGCAAATAGTTGGACGAGCGACCAGGCAGCAAAATTCTTGGCATACTTACCCTTTGTCAATGACACTTGGGAGCGCGCAAGCGCAAATCTTGGAGACGATGTCGGTCAATATTGGAGGATCGCAAATGTCAATCCTTACGATGCTGACGCTGGTTTAGAGAAGGCAATTGATAACCTTACGGAGTTCGGCCGCCCCTTCGCCGCAATAACGTGCGTTGAGAAACACTATCGTGACTCGAAAGAGCTCGATCGAAAACGAGCCATTTCTGTATTGCTTTCAGCGGCTCATAGCACCGAGTCCGTTGGTCAAATGGATGGTTATCACGTCGGGGTCGTAATTCAGGCGCTCCAGTCCGATCTCGTTAACGATGCCGAAGAGCTATTCAAGATCGAATGGGCGTTCCTACCCATCCTTGGGAGGCACAACGAGGTTCGTCCAGTCTATCTTGAGACTTTTCTTGCATCAGACCCTCAGTTTTTCTGTGAACTGATCCGATTGGTTTTCCACCCGAAAAAACAATTGGAGGAAACGAAAAGGACCTTAGACGCTGCAGAAAAGTCCGCTGCTGAAAAAGCCTATCGGTTGCTTAATGACTGGCGTGTTCCGCCTGGGTCTAAGCCCGAAGGGACGTTCGATGGTGCGGCGCTGCAAGTTTGGGTCAAGACGATGAAGGATCAATGCGCTCAGGACGACCGTTTAGAGATAGGCCTAATGATGTTTGGTGCAGTCCTAAGACACGCACCTGAAGATCCTAGTGGCCTTTGGATTCACAAGGCTGCTGCATCAGTGTTGGATTCCCCTGATGCCGAGGCAATGCGAAATGGTTTTCGGACGGCGTTGTTCAATTCCCGCGGGACATACAGCCCAACTGGGGGTCGGGAGGAGCGAGAGATAGCGGCTGGCTATAGGCGCAATGCAGATGCGGTGGAATCGGAGGGGTATCACCGCCTAGCGGGATGCCTTAGAGAAGTAGCCGCGGCATATGATCGGGACGCAAAAAGGGCAGAAACTGACGATATCGAAGATGACTAACATGGACATGCATAAGCGACGGCAGCCGGACCCAAGTGGATCAGGCTGCCGGCAGTAACACCATTCGTGCCTACTCCTCCTCACGACCCGTCGCATCGCGATCGCGCTCGTATCGTCGCTTGAGCGGAAACGGCGGCAACCAGGCTTCGCGATGCACGGTCCAGCATTCGTAGGTCGGCGTGAGCTGGTCGGGCGCGTCCAGGGATCCGAGATGCACCTCGATTTCGTCGCCGGTGCGTGCGAACACGGGCGAGCCGCAGCGGGGACAGAAATGCCGCCCCTTATAGTCGCGCGTCTCGCCCTCGATCGTCACCGCATCCTGGGGGAACATGGCGGCAGCGTAAAAAAGCGCGCCGTGATGCTTGCGGCAATCGAGACAGTGACAGATGCCGACCCGGTATGGAGCGCCCGTCGCCACAATTCGCACGTTGCCGCACCGGCAACCGCCCGTGAATCGGTCCATGCTGCGTCTCCTCAACAATGCGGCCGGAATGGTCAGCCGGAATCGTTAGAACGAACGACACCGTCGTGCAATGGCCGCGGCGGGCGGGGATGCTTGCGGATCGCCTCCGTCGGCCCCCGGCGGAACACAAAAGGTGCGGGCATGTTTAGAGTAACAGGGATCGACATCGGAACCGAAAGGACGAGCCATGACCATGGCCAAGAACACGATCTGCGTCTGGTACGACAAGGATGCCGAGGCGGCCGCCCGGTTTTACGCAGAGACATTCCCCAACAGCGCAGTCACAGCCGTCCACCTCGCGCCCGGCGATTTTCCCTCCGGCAAGGCGGGCGATGTGCTGACGGTCGATTTCACGGTCGCCGGCATCCCCTGCATCGGCCTCAATGGCGGGACTGCGTTCAAACATAGCGAAGCCTTCTCGTTCCAGATCGCCACCGACGATCAGCAGGAGACCGACCGCTATTGGAACGCCATCGTCGCAAATGGCGGTGAGGAAAGTGTGTGCGGCTGGTGCAAAGACAAATGGGGCATCTCCTGGCAGATCACGCCGCGCGTGCTGACCGAGGCGATGGCCGCTGGCGGCGCTGAAGCAAAACGCGCGTTCGAGGCGATGATGAAAATGAAGAAAATCGACGTCGCCAAGATCGAGGCGGCGCGGCGCGGCTGACGGCGGCAAGCACCCTCGTCGCGGCATTGTTCGCGCGACCTGGTCCAGAGTCCTGATCGCGCTCGTGTCGCCGAGCGATGCCGCAACGAAAAACGCCGGAAGGGACTGAACATTTTAAACACCGCTTATGGACGCGTGCTCTGGACATAATGAACAGACATTTCGGGCGCGTCGCTGCTTCTCTGGTTTCGGAACTCTCACCCGGCCGATGTCCGTGTTCCCCGGGGTACAAAATCCCTGGGAACAAGCCTCCGATATGAGGAGGCGCCCTCGACCCGCATGCGCTTGCTAGGTCTGTAAGTCCTTGCTACGGTTCCCATAAGATCAACTACCGCATTCAGGCGCCCGCGTCTCGTCACGCGGTTGAGGGGCGGCCCGATGAAGCGCCGACGCTTCGCGGTTTGCATTGATCCAAGCGTAGGAAAGATCGCGGGAGTCGAACGTGAGCAAAGGCGCGAAGGCCAAAGCCAAGAGCAAAGGCGCGAAGTCCAAAGCCAAGAGCAAGGCCGATCAATCGGCAGCGATGGCACGTCCCGACAAGAAATCCAGCGGGAGCAGCTACCGGAAACAGCTCGAAGAGCTGCAGGCTGAACTCGCGCACCTGCAGGCCTGGGTGAAGCATACGGGAGCGCGTGTCGTCATCCTCTTCGAGGGACGCGACGCTGCGGGAAAAGGCGGCGTGATCAAGCGCATCACCGAGCGTGTCAGCCCGCGTGTTTTCCGGGTCGTAGCATTACCGGCGCCAACCGACCGCGAGAAATCGCAAATCTACATGCAGCGTTACATGGCGCACCTGCCCGCTGCCGGCGAGGTCGTTATCTTCGATCGCTCCTGGTACACGCGTCCGGGCGCCGAAAGAGTTATGGGTTTCTGCAGTGAACGGAGCGCCCTGCGTTTCCTGGAACTGGCACCACGCTTCGAGGCGGCGATCGTCGAGAGCGGTATAGCGCTGCTGAAATACTTCCTCGATGTCAGTGAAGAGGAACAGGAGAAGCGGTTCCGCCAACGCATCGATGATCCCATGCGACAGTGGAAGCTGAGCCCGATGGATATCGAATCCTACCGGCGCTGGTGGGATTATTCGAAAGCCTATGACGACATGATCCGCACGACCGACACGGACTATGCGCCCTGGTGGATCGTACCGTCGGACGACAAGAAGCGGGCTCGCATCAACTGTATCTCGCACATACTAAGGTCAATCCGGTATGAGCGGGTTCCCTTCGACCAGCCGAAGCTCGGAAAACGACAGAAGCGCCCGAAGGACTTCGCCGACGATACAACGGCGCGGCGGCTCGTGCCGGACGTGTTCTGAACGCAAAGTCAATTGCCATTCAAGGAGGACCAGAAAATGCCGGAGAACAAGAACATCGATCCCAATGCCTTGCCTCCATCTGCCGACAATCTTCGCTCCATGCTCGCCGACGAGAAGACGACGGAGATGAAGAAACGTGAAATCCAGAGAGCTGCCGAGCAGAAGAAGCTCACGGATTTCACCGATGACTTCCTGAAGAGCGAGGTCACCGAGTCCGAGATCGCAAGTGTCCGCGGCCTGGTCATGAGCGCGGTAAAGGATGGAAAGTTCGAGGCACTCGTCTACACGTTCCCGTCCGACCTCTGCACCGATAGCGGCCGGGCCATCAATAGCGGCGATCCTGACTGGCCCAAAACCCTGCTTGGAAAAGCAAAGCAGTTCTACGAACGTTTTATGAAGTTCGGCAAGCCGCAGGGTTTCAGGCTGAAGGCGATGATCATCAATTTCCCCGGCGGCATGCCCGGCGATGTCGGCTTCTACCTGAATTGGGCGCCGGAAACGAAGTAGCGGCGCGAGGGAGAAACGCGGCGCTGAATTTGCCGCGGTCTTCCTCCGACGACCCTGAATGGCCCGGCCAAAGTTCCTTGACCCACCCGCGGGCCGTTGCGCCGAGAGGGTTGTCTTGCAGCGACGCGGATGATGACGCACCGGCAGTCCTCGTGATCGATGGAGCGTGATCGATGGGCCCTGATCGATAGGGTGATCGATAGGGCGCTTGCCGAGCGGTAAATGGCTGCGGCGGCAGCGGGGCTGACGAAACGACCGCGGCCACCCGTGAACGCCGACGAGAAAACCTTCAGGCACCGGTCGGGCGTGCGGGCAAATCGACAGGCCATGCCACCGGTTCGCGGGTTGCCATTCCGTCCGGATGCCCCATTTCTTCGCTGAATGCGATCGTCCCCGAGCCTGTTGCCCGCAAGCCCGTCACCGTTGAGCCTTGATCCCCGGGCGCGCCCGGGATCCTGGAACCGGGATCGCTCTTTCATCAGGATGGAAGCCTGAATGCCCCGGCAATACAGCAATGGCGGCCGCGACCGATCGGGATCGCCCGGGCAGATGCCGGGCGGCCTGCCGCTGCCCAAAGCGCGGTCGTTCCGCGAACGCATCGGCGCGCTCAGGAATTTGCGTCCGTTCCTCGCGATGGTCTGGCGCACCAGCCCTTCCCTGACGCTCGCCTCGCTGCTGCTGCGCCTTGCGCGGGCGCTGCTGCCGGTTGCGACCCTCTATGTCGGCAAGCTGATCATCGACGATGTCGTGCTGCTGGTGCAGATGCCGGAAAAGCCGGACACGCTGCGGCAATGGATCGACAGCGACCTGCTCAACGAACTCGGCCTGCTTCTGCTCGCCGAATTCGCGCTCGCGGTTCTGGCCGATGTGCTCGGCCGCATCGTGTCGCTGATCGACAGCCTGCTCGCCGAGCGCATCTCGAACGAATCGAGCGTGCGGCTGATGGAACATGCGGCGACGCTCGACCTCGAGGATTTCGAGGATGCCGAATTCCAGGATCAGCTCGAGCGCGCGCGCCGCCAGACGAGCGGGCGCATGACCCTGATGGCGCAGCTTTTCGGGCAGGCGCAGGACATAGTGACGGTCGCGAGTTTCGCCGCCGGTCTCATCCTCTATGCGCCGTGGCTGATCCTGCTGCTGGTTCTCGCACTGGTGCCGGCCTTCCTCGGCGAGGCGCATTTCAACGCGCAGAGCTATTCGCTCGATTTCGTGCGCACGCCGGAGCGGCGCGAACTCGATTATGTACGGCAGACTGCCGCCAGCGTCGAAACCGCCAAGGAAGTGAAAATCTTCGGCCTGCATCGATTTCTGATCGATCGCTATCGGCGCCTCGCCACCAGCTTCTACGCGGCCAACCGCAAGATCGCGCTCCGGCGCGCGCGCTGGGGCGGCCTGTTCACCGCGATCGGCACGGTCGGCTATTACCTCGCTTATGCCTATATCGCCTGGCGCACGCTGGCCGGCGAATTCACGATCGGCGATCTGACGTTCCTTGCCGGTTCGTTCCGGCGCCTGCGCAATCTTCTCGAAGGGCTGCTCGCGAGTTTTTCGACGACGGCGGGCCAGGCACTCTATCTCGACGATCTCTTCTCGTTCTTCGAGGTGAAGCCGGAAATCCTGTCGCCTGACGAGCCGCGACCATTTCCGCAGCCGATTCGCGAAGGTTTCGTCTTCGAGGATGTCGGCTTCGTTTATCCCGGCGCCGAACGATGGGCGGTGCGCCATCTGAGCTTCACATTGCATGCCGGCGAGGTGCTGGCACTGGTCGGCGAGAACGGTGCGGGCAAGACGACCCTCGTCAAGCTGCTGACCCGGCTCTACGATCCCGACGAAGGCCGCATCCTGCTCGACGGCCACGATCTGTGCGAATACGATCTCGAGGCGCTGCGCGGGAACATGGGCGTCATCTTCCAGGATTTCGTCCGCTATAATTTCAGTGCGGCCGACAATATCGCAGTCGGGCGGATCGAGGTGCGCGGCGATCGCACGCGGATCGAACAGGCCGCCGAGCGCAGCCAGGCCGACGAGGTCGTCGCACGGCTGCCGGCGGGTTACGACCAGATGATCGGCAAGCGCTTCAGGAATGGCGTCGAGCTATCGGGCGGAGAATGGCAGAAGATCGCAATTGCGCGCGCCTATATGCGCGAAGCGGCCGTGCTCATTCTCGACGAGCCGACGGCGGCGCTCGATGCACGCTCCGAGTACGAAGTGTTCCGCCGCTTCAAGGAACTGAGCGCGGGACGGACGGCGATCCTCATCTCGCACCGCTTTTCCAGCGTGCGCATGGCCGATCGCATTCTTGTTCTTGCCGACGGCAAGGTGGAAGCCGCCGGCACGCATGACGAACTGGTCGCGCAGCGCGGCCGGTATGCGGAGCTTTTCGAACTGCAGGCGGCAGGGTATCGATAACGCGGCCCCGACAATCCGGACGACAGACCATGACCCTCACGCTCTATTTTCATCCGCTGGCCTCGTTCTGTCACAAGGTGCTGGTGGCGCTCTACGAGAACGGCACGCCGTTTACCGGCCACCTTGTCGACCTGATGGACGAGAAGGAGGCCGCGCGTTTCCGCGATATCTGGCCGGTCGGCAAGATGCCGGTGCTGCACGACAACAAACGCAGCGAAACGATTCCGGAGACCAGCATCATCATCGAGTATCTCGACCGCCATTATCCGGGCGCGCAGCCTCTGCTGGCGCAGGATGAGGCCGAACGGCTCGAGGCGCGTCTGTGGGATCGCTTCTTCGACCTCTATGTTCAGGTGCCGATGCAGAAGATCGTGATCGATCGCCTTCGCGCGGAGGACGAGCGCGATCCGCGCGGCGTCGCCGAGGCGAAAGCGACGCTCGGCGTGGCCTATGGCATGATCGAACGGCGGATGGCGGACAGACTCTGGGCGGCCGGTGCGCATTTCGGCATCGCCGATTGCGCGGCAGCGCCGGCCTTGTTCTATGCGAGCATCGTCGTGCCGATTCCGGAATCGCATCGGAATGTCGCAGCCTATTTCGAGCGGCTGCTCGAACGCCCGTCCTTTGCGCGCGTCATCGACGAAGCGAGACCCTATTTTCGCAATTTTCCGTTCCGCGACGATATGCCACCGCGTTTCCTCGATGGAAAGCCGGCGACGTGACACAATCTCCACGGCATCCGTTTAACGTTTATCGTGTCGCTACGACAGGATCGAGGAGCCAAGCTTGACCGATTTGTCCGCATTTCCGATTACCGCGCGCTGGCCAGCGAAGCATTCCGATCGCCTACAGCTTTATTCGCTGAACACGCCGAACGGCGTGAAGGCCTCGATCATGCTCGAGGAAACGGGCATCGCGTACGAGCCGCATCTCGTCGACATCGGCAAGAACGAGAGCCACACGCCGGAGTTCCTGTCGCTCAATCCCAACGGCAAGATACCCGCGATCATCGACCCCGACGGTCCCGACGGCAAACCGCTCGGTCTTTTCGAGTCGGGCGCGATCCTGCTCTATCTTGCCGACAAGACGGGCAAGTTCATCCCGAAAGACGCGGCCGCGCGCTGGCACACGATCCAGTGGGTCTTCTTCCAGATGGCGGCGATCGGCCCGATCTTCGGGCAGGTCGGGTTCTTTCACAAATTCGCCGGCAAGGCGATCGCCGACAAGCGCCCGCTCGAACGCTATGTCACGGAATCGCGGCGGCTGCTCGAGGTGCTCGATACGCAGCTTGAGAGTCGCGCCTGGATGATGGGCGACGCCTACACGATCGCCGACATCGCGACGCTCGGCTGGGTGCGCAACATCATCACGTTCTACGAGGCGCGCGATCTCGTGAAATACGACACGCTGAAGAACGTGCCGGCCTGGCTCGACAAGGCGCTCGCGCGCCCGGCCGTCAAGCGCGGGCTCGCGATTCCCTCGCGCGACTAGCGTTGCATCAGGCGGCTGCCGCCGCCCGGACCGGTCGGGCCTTTCGTTCCGCCGGTGTCGCGCTCTCTCGGGTGCCCCCGGAACCGCACGGTTCGCGCAGGGTTTAGGAATACCCTGTCGTTGTCGCCGGAGTGCCTGCCATGGCCGACGAAGCCCGTATCCGAGCCGTACTGGAGACGCTGGTGCAGGGAATTCGCGCCAAGGATTCCGCGCGTGCCTTGCGCGGCTATGACAACAGGGCCGTGTTTTACGATCTCGCGCCTCCGTTACGGACCGTCGGTCCCGACCGCCAGGGTATCGGGGACTGGTTCGGCACCTGGCGCGGCGACATCGACTATGAGATCACCGACCTCGAAATCTCGGTCTCGGGCGATCTCGCGTTCGCGCACGGCATCAACCGCATCGGCGGCACGAAGACCGACGGCAAGAAAACCAGTGTCTGGGTCCGCGCGACTTATTGCCTGCGCAGGACCGGCAACGACTGGAAAATCGTGCACGAGCATGTCTCGGTGCCGTTCTATATGGATGGCAGCGTGCGCGCCGCGATCGACCTGAAACCGTAAGCGCCACGAGCTGCCGCGATTGCGCTCGCGGGTCCGCTTCGCATCGGCATCCGTTCGCGCTATTCTGGCGCGACGGCAAACGGAGACAATCGGTGGCAAAGAATCGGGCAGGAACGATCCGCATCGGCGTCGGCGGCTGGACGTACGAGCCGTGGCGCGGCGTCTTCTATCCCGGCGACCTCGTGCAGAAGCGCGAGCTGGAATATGCCAGCCGGAAGCTCACCTCGATCGAAGTCAACGGCACGTTCTACGGGTCGCAGAAGCCCGAGACGTTCGCGAAATGGCACGACGAGACGCCGGAAGGATTCGTATTCGCGCTCAAGGGGCCGCGCTTCGCCACCAACCGGCGCGTGCTGGCGGAGGCCGGATCGTCGATCGAGCGGTTCTTTGCGAGCGGCGTGATGGAGCTCAGGAACAAACTGGGCCCGATCAATTGGCAGTTCGCGCCGACCAAGAAGCTCGATCCGGCCGATTTCGAGGGTTTTCTGAACCTCCTGCCGCGCTCGCTCGAAGGGCGCAGCCTGCGCCATGCGGTCGAAGTGAGGCACGAGAGTTTCGCCACGCCGGATTTCGTCGCGCTGCTGCGCGAGCATGATGTTGCAATCGTAACCGCCGGCGATTCGAAGTACCCAGAGATCGCCGATGCAACAGCGCCGTTCGTCTATGCGCGCATCATGGGCACGGAAGAAAAGCCGAAAGCGGGTTATTCGCCCGCCGCGCTCGACGGCTGGGCGAAGCGCGCACGGGCATGGGCGGACGGCGGCGTACCCGCCGATCTCGCGACGGTCGCGAAACCGCTTCCCGCCAAAGGCGGGCGCGATGTGTTCCTCTATGTGATATCCGGGTTCAAGGAGAAGAATCCGGCGGCCGCGATGGCGCTGATCGAGCGCATCGGGTAGCGGCGCCGATCGCCGCGGTCTTCAGTAAGAGAGTTTCGGATACCAGTCCGGCGCGCGGCCCTCGGGCGTCGCATCGAGGATCGTCCAGATCGGCATCAGATCGGGCGCACCGCGCGGATCCTGTCCCGGATCGGCGGTGACGAAACCCATTTCCTGACTCCAGAAATGTCGGATCGTGCCGTCGCGACGGGTGAAGATGTTGAACGCCGCGTCGTCGCTGTTGCCGTCCTGCCCGAGCGCCCCATAGTCGCGGCTATATTCGTCGTCGCTATCGGAATAAAGCGGCAGATGATGCCAGCCGCGCTGCTTCTTGAAGGCGACCAGCCGCTCGATCGGCGAACGCGCCACCACCGCGAGCGCGACGCGCTGCTGGATATCGGGCGCCTCGCCGTCCCAGGCCGAGAGCAGCGACGTGCACATCGGACAAGGCCGCTCGCGTTTCGGGCCGAACATGTAGCTGTAGACAATGAGCGACGGCTTGTCGCCGAACAGCTTGGAGAAACGGATCGGACCGTTCTCGCCGATGAACTGATAATCCTTTTTTACTTCGCCGCCGGGCGGCAAATCGCGGCGCTGTTCGGCGACGCGTTCGATATGACGGCGGAGTTCGATCTCTTCGGCGAGCAGTTTGTCGCGCGCCGCGCGATACGCGTCGCTTTCATTGGGAAAGCGCACGCCGTTCTTCTTCGCCAGCTCCATCGCCGGTGCGAGTTTGCCGTTCGTTGCCATCGGGCTATCCTCTGTCGCTGCGCTTACTTGAGATTCAACTGCCAGGACACGCCGAACCGATCCTTGACCCAGGCGAAGCGGGTGCTGAATCCGTAGCTATCGATCGGCATCAGCGCCTCGCCGCCGTCGAGCAGTGTCTTGTTGAGTCGCTCGATCTCCGTTTCCGATTCGCAATCGACGAACAGCGAGATCGACGGCGTGAAGTCGAATGCATGCTGCACCGGGCTATCGAAGCACATGACGGTCTGGCCGCCGATCGCGATACGCCCCGTTTTGATCGAGCCTTCGGGGCCCTGTTCGCCGGCACCGAAGCGGAGGATGTCGACGATGCGGCCGTCGGAAAACAGCGAGACGTAGAATTTCATCGCCGCTTCCGCGACGCCGCCCTGGAACATCAGGAACGGATGGATGCGTACGGCCGCCATGAGAGGCTAGACCCCGCGCTCGTCGATCAACACCGCACGCTGGAAGGCGGGCCGCCCTTCGCAGCGCGATACGTACGCCGAGAATGACGGGCGCGGTTCGATCATCTTGACTGCGATTCCGAAACGCACGGCGCCGCCGACCATCACGTCGGCGGCGGTGAAATTCTCACCGAGGATCCACGGACCGGTCGCGAGCGCAGCATCGAGCGTGTCGATCACCCGGTCGTAGCTGCCCCAGGCCGCCGTCGTGGAATCGACCTCGAGCCCGGTATGTTTCTGCATGAAGGCCGGCTCGATACAGGCGGGCTCGAAGACGAGCCACCGATAGTAGGCGCCGCGCGCGGGATCCCCGATCGGCGGCGCGAGCGAGGCGGCGGGAAAGCGATCCGCCACATGGGCGCAGATCGCGGCGGCTTCGGTGACGATCGTGCCGTCATCGTCCAGCGCCGGCACTTTGCCCATCGGGTTGATCGCGCGATAGGCCGCCGTCATTTGCGCACCGGCGCGAATATCGACCAGGCTGCGCTCATATCGGGCGCCGGATTCCTCCAGCACCCAGAGCGCGCTCGCGGCACGCGTTTGCGGCGCCCAGTATAGTTTCATGACTGCACCCGTCTACGCCTTCGTATCGACCAGAACCCTGAAGCCGCTATACATCATGCGCTTTACGTCGAACGGCATCTCTTTCGGCGCCATCTTATGGAGCCGCGGGTCTTTCATGACTTTCGCGTTCACCCTGTCGCGATGCGCGCGCGACTTGAACACGATATAGGAGAACAGGACCGTCTCGCCGCGCTTCAGCTTCAGCTTGCGCGAGAAGGGCGGCGCCATTTTCACCGCGAAATCTTCACCCACGCACTCCTTCACTTCGAGCGCGCCATGCTCCATCCAGACCTTGGCGGCCTTCTTTGCCATGGTGGTGTAGGATTTTATTTTCTTCTTCGGGATCGGAATGACAAAGCCGTCGACATAGGCCATGAGAAAACTCCCATCGTTCGGGTGCGGCGCGATCGGCCGAGGGTGATCGGTGTCGCGGCAGCATCAGTCAGCGCTGCGCTGGTTTCAGAAATTCGTCCGGTTGGTCGAATGTCGCGGAGAAGCCCTGCATCACGGAATCGAAGCCGGCCTCGGCCGTCTTTCGCTCGACCTCCGGTGCGTTCGGCGCAGCGGCCAAGACTGTCAACGTCGTACGACAATCCTGCTCGGCGAAACTGGTTTTCATCGCCTTCTCCATCGGTCCGGCGCAACGGTCCCCATGCGCCAAATCCTCGCCTCATTAGGAAACCGCGCGACATGGGAAAAGGTTCCGGGTGAGGGGTTCGGGGCGAGAGGTTCCGCCGCGCCGGGGCTCGAAAACGCGGATCCGCTCTAAGGGATCAGCCGGGCTGGCCGGGCAGCCGGTTCGCAAAGCTCCAGGCATGGCCAAACGGATCCACGACCGCGCCATAGCGATCGCCCCAGAACGTGTCCTCCGGCACCATCGTCACCGTGGCACCGGCATCGACGGCGCGCTTCACCGCCTTATCGCAATTGGGAACCTCGAGATGCATGGTGAAGGATGTGCCGCCCAGCGCTTTCGGCGGCTCCTGCCGCACCTTGCCGCCTTCGGCCGTGCAGTATTCCGGAAAATGGTCGCGCACGAAGAAGCGCGAGCCATTCACCATCATTTCGGAATGCATCAGCCGCTTTCCGTCTTCCGCCGGCAGGCGCATGGTTTCGGTGGCGCCAAATGCCTTCTTGTAGAATTCGAGCGCCGCGGCGGCGTTGTCGACCACCAGATGCGGCGTGACACCCTGCGGTGTTTCCTGGGTTGGCATTGTCAATTCTCCGTTGTTTGGTTCGAGCCTATTCCGGTCGCCTGGGATCCGCCCGTGGCGAATCCGTGGCGCGGCGATGCCTCAATGGCAACAGGACAAAGCCTTGCTCGTGTCCTGGTACTCGTCGTTGCGCTTCACCCAGTCCATGATCTCGGCCTCGTTGCGGCCCTTGGGGGTGATGTCGAGATAGATGAACGCGCCGATCACTTCCTCATTGCCGCGGGCGAAACTGGAATAAGTGTGAAATACCGTACCGGCCTCGTCCTTGTAGAAGACGCTGAGGCCGGGCAGCTCATCGAAGCCCTCGACCATGCCGTAATTGTATTCAACCTTACCGGCGGCGAGTTGCTCCTTCGTGAAGGAAACGTGGAAATCGTAGTTGAAGTCGCTGCCATAGGATGACGCCCAGCGCGCCTTCCAGCCGAGCCGTTTGCCATAGGCGACGAGCTTCTCGACCGGCGCGCGCGCAACGCGCACATAGCTCACATCGTGATTCTCGAGATGAACGAGCGCACCTTCCGCATGATCGGCCTCGAGCGAACAGCTCGGGCAACCCTGATCGAGATCCCAGCGCCACATGAAATGATGGATGATGAGCTGGCTGTTGCGGCCGAACAGATCGGCGAGCGATTTCTTGCCCTCGAGCGTGTCGAAGATATAGTTCTTTTCCATCCTGACCCAGGGCAGCGCGCGACGCTCGGCCGCGACCAGGTCGCGCATGCGCGTCAGCGCCTTTTCGTTCTTGAGATGCGCCCTGCGCATCACCAGCCAGTCCTCGCGCGATATAATCTTGTGCGGTGTCATGCGGCGTCTCCTTTGATCGGGATCAGGGTTTTGGCGACCACCCCGGTCTCGAATGTCCGAATGTCGGCGAGGCGAAAGCGCTGGGGTTGGTTTCGGGCCGGGAAGATCCGGCGGCCCTCGCCGAGCACGACCGGATGGACGATCAGCCGGTAGATGTCGACCAGGCCGGCCTCGACGAGCGACCGGGCAAACATGGCACCGCCATGGGCCAGCAGGTCGTTTCCGGATTCCTGTTTGAGCTTATTGATTTCGGTCGTCAGATCGCCGCGTGCGATGCGGGTTTCCGGCCAGTCCGCCTTCTCGAGCGTGCGTGAGAACACCAGCTTCGGAATGTCGTTCATCGGTGCGGCATAGGGTTCGGTCGATGTCGGCCAATGCGCCGCCATTTCGTGATACGTCACCCGGCCCATGAGATGCAGGCCGGCCTTCCCCAGATCGGCGGCGCCCCAGGCCGCATACTCGTCGTCGAACCCCGGAAACGCCCACATGACATCGCCGTCGGGTTTGCCGACGAAGCCGTCGAGCGTCATCTGCATCTGAAGGATCAGCTTGCGCATCGGATCATCTCCACGCGCCCGTCAGACCCATCGGCCGAAGGCGCTATTGCGTGTCTTGGGTATCGACGCCGGCGGGTGCCGGCAGCCAGCGATGATGCCGGCGCCACCAGTAGATCGTGGCCGGCTTCTGAAAATCCGGATCGGAAAAATAACCGACCGCGACGCCGACGAGCCCCGGCAATCCCTCGAGCCGCAGGAACACACGGGCGCCGCAGGTCGGACAGAAATTGAGCTCGCCGCCTTGGCCCGTTCCCATGCCCTGACCCCAGCGCCGATAGTCGCCGGAGACTTCCGCGATTGCCGCTTCGTCGAAGAAGGCGGTGTAGGTGAAGGAACTGCCGGATTCCTTCTGGCAGTTGAGACAGCAACAGGCGTGAACCCGCATTGGCGGCGCCGTCACGGTGATGCTGAGCGCACCGCAGGAACAGCTCGCGATGCGACGCGCCGCGTCCTGCGCCAGCGAAGGATTGGCCATGATGTGCCTCCCACGAGATATTCGTGACAGGCAGCATCATAGCGATCCGGATCGACTGCAACATGGAGGCGGCTTGTCCTAGAACGTGGGCGCCACGCGTTCGAGCTTGTCGAGCGCGCCCGACCAGCCGGTGCGGTGATTGTCGCGGGCTTCCTCGTTGAAGAACTGTTCATGCACGAGGGTAAGGATGCTGCCGTCGCCATCCGGCTTGATCCGTACGGTCACCATCGATTCGCGCTCGGGCGTCGTGCGCCAAGCCCAGGTGAACACCAGTTTCTCGCCCGGCAGCACTTCGTGATAGACGCCGCTCACATCGTGCCGTTCGCCGTCGTCGGTGCGAAACGCGATGTGATAGCGGCCACCGACACGTACGTCGGTCTCGGCTTCCAGAACCTCGCCGGAATCGGGTCCGAACCAGCGCAGGATCAGCGCCGGGTCGGTCCAGGCCGCGTAGATTTGCGCCGGTGCTGCGTTGATCCGGCGCTTGAGGGTGAGGCTGGGCTTGGTGGCGTTCCTTGTATCGTCGCGAGCGAGGGCGGACATGTTTCTTCCTCCATGAGAGCGGCAAGACGATCGAGACGGTCGGTCCAGAAACGCTGGTAACGGTCGAGCCATTGCATGGCCTGCTCCATCGGCCCGGCCGTGAGCCGACACAACACCGTGCGGCCGGTTTTGGTCCGTTCGATCAGCCTTGCATCGGTCAGCACATCGAGATGCTTCATGACGGCGGGCAACGACATCGGGAGCGGCCGCGCCAGTTCGCTGACCGACAGGCCATCCTGATCGCCGAGCCGGGCCAGCAAGGCGCGCCGGGTGGGATCGGCCAGAGCGGCGAAGGTGCGATCGAGAACAGGTTCCTGAGACTTAACCATATGGTTAAGTATTAGGGTCACAAGGGGCGCCTGTCAACCACCGGCGATGCAGTGGCGCCCGCGCCGGCGCAATCGTCTGAAATCATTGTGGGATTGCAATCAACTCGGAAGATCGGGTCGCGCCAAAACGATGCCCCCTGCCCTTTGGCGCGACCCCCGAACGACCGTGGTGGGCAGGGCCACATCATGCCCACGGACGGCGCGCTGGGGGAGTTAGTCCCGCGTGCACACCGACTTTGCACCGGGGCGGAGAATGAGTCGAATCAATCCGCGCGAAACTGCCCGGAGAGACCGGCCCGATGTGGCACATCCGCCCGCCGGAACCGGAACGGTGTCATGCGGGCCCTGAATCTGCTAACAGACCCCGCGCCGGCCGATCCGGCACGGCCGCGATTGCCAGCATGACATATGGTTCGAGAAGGAGACTTGCTCATGGCCCCGCATACGATTCACGGCCGCATCACCGGCCCGATCGTCATGATCGGTTTCGGTTCGATCGGCCGCGGCACGCTACCGCTGATCCTGCGCCACATCGAATGCGACAAGAGCCGGTTCACGGTGATCGACCCGAATCCGACCGACGAAAAGCTGTGCGCGGCGGCAGGCGTGAGCTTTCTCAAGGCGGCCGTCACCAAGGAGAATTATCGCGCGCTGCTGACGCCGCTGCTCAACACCAACGCGGGCGAGCAGGCCTTCCTCGTCAATCTTTCGGTCGACGTTTCGTCGCTCGCGATCATCGATCTCTGCAGGGAACTGAACGCGCTCTATATCGATACCGTGGTCGAACCCTGGCTTGGCTATTACACCGATCCCACGCTGACCATCCCGCAGCGTTCGAATTATGCGCTGCGCGAATCGCTGCTCGAGCTGCGGCGCAACAAGCCGGGCGGACCGACCGCCGTTTCCTGCTGCGGCGCCAATCCGGGCATGGTCTCGTGGCTGGTGAAGCAGGCTTTGCTGAACGTCGCGAAGGATGTCGGCGCAGGCACCGACGTCCCCACTGATCGCGCCGGCTGGGGCCGGCTGATGCAGAAGGCCGGCGTCAAGGGCATCCATATCGCCGAGCGCGACACGCAGCGGGCGAAGACGCCGAAGCCGTTCGAGATCTTCGTCAATACCTGGTCGGTCGAGGGTTTCATTTCCGAAGGGCTGCAGCCGTCGGAACTGGGCTGGGGCACACATGAGAAGGCGCTGCCGCCGGACGGGCGCAGGCATGAGAGCGGCTGCGATGCGGCGATCTATCTGATGCGGCCAGGTGCGGGTACGCGCGTGCGCTCCTGGACACCGACCGCGAAAGCGCAGCACGGATTCCTTGTGACCCACAACGAGTCGATCTCGATCGCCGATTTCTTCACGCTGAAGGAAGGCGGCAAGGCCATCTACCGCCCGACCTGTCACTATGCCTATCACCCGTGCAACGATGCGGTGCTGTCGCTGCACGAGATGGCAGGCCGGCAATGGCAGGCGCAGAAGAAGCTTCATATTCTCGACGAGAACGAGATCGTCGACGGCATCGACGAACTCGGCGTGCTGCTCTACGGCCACAAGAAGAACGCCTACTGGTACGGCTCGCAGCTCTCGATCGAGGAAACGCGCAAGCTGGCGCCGCACCAGAATGCAACCGGGTTGCAGGTCACGTCGGCCGTGCTGGCCGGCATGACCTGGGCGATCGAGAACCCGAAAGCCGGCATCGTCGAGACCGACGAAATGGACTATCGCCGCTGCCTCGAAGTGCAGACGCCCTATCTCGGACCGGTGGTGGGTCACTACACCGACTGGAATCCGACCCTGGACCGCGGCGCCCTGTTCCCGGAAGAGATCGATCGTGACGATCCGTGGCAGTTTTCGAACGTGATCGTTCGCTGACGACACGAGGCCGGGATCGATTCGAACCGCGCGCCCGGACTGCCGACAATCGGCACAGAAATGCCACGGAGTTCTGTGTCCCCATTCCGGCACGAGATTTTACCCGAACATACGCAGACAGCGCCCGGCGATCGCTGCGATTGCGCGAAGGCGACAAGGGACAATGCGTTCACGTTCCGCAAATCGTCCCGGCGGGCGCGCAAGCCCGGTTGTCGGCAACGCGGTCGATACCCGCAACCGCTTCTGCCGCAGTTCCAGTCAATCTATCGAATGGAATTTGTGTCGAAGGCTCCCGGATCTGCGGCCGCCATACGGCAATTCCCGTTTCGGACTTAAGGTGTTTGGCGCGCATAGCGAGAAGAATGCCGATCCTTTAACGCATCGGCAATAAATTGGCCATGCTCTAAGCCCGCATTTTGTTGCAGGCAGATGAACGCGCGGCGCATGCGCTCTGCGTTGAAATACGTCGAGCGACGGAAGCCCGTCGATCGGGTCGTGCGCCACAATGAATCACCGGCACGCAGTCAGCTACTCACGATCTTTCGCGTAACAAACGCAACGCGTGCGCCTGTTCGGTGCCGCAAAATCCGCGCCGTCGCGCGATCGTGTCGCTCACTCCGTTCCATCGGCACACACAGAATCGCCACAGCGATGCGCCCGGACTCGCAGCATAAGGTCACACTCAGGGGCACACGAGGGATGAACGTTCCAACCCGATGAGGAGAAATCTTAATGTCGATTCAACTTCGCAAGCGTCTTGTATTCATGGCCTCGGTCAGTGCGTTCGCCATCGCTCTCGCGGCGGCACCGATGACCATCGACTTCGGCGCCGCGAAGCTGCACAGCACTGACGCAATTGCCGCCGGTGGTGGCGGTGGCGGCGGCGGTGGCGGCGGCGGCGGTGGCGGCGGCGGTGGCGGCGGCGGCGGCGGCGGTGGCGGCGGCGGCGGCGGCGGCGGCGGCGGTGGCGGTGGCGGTGGCGGTGGCGGCGG
>JBBDMS010000054.1:0-63758 GCA_040878185.1 Dongiaceae bacterium
ACAAGAAGGCACTGGCGCCGGCAGCGGAGGAAGCAGTGCTCAATCCCGGGCGCGTGTCGGAGGTGCTGAGGATATTGTTCTCCAACCAGCAACGCCTCCTGATCTATGGCAACCGGCAGCGCCGCCTCGGCAAGCCCGTCATGGCGCTCAACTACGAGGCGTTGCAGGCGGATTTTGCCGGCTCCTGGGACCGGCTGTTGCGGTTTCTCGAATTGCCCGCGATTTCGGCCGACACGATCGAGCTGACCCTTGCCCGCCAGCGCGATGCGACCAGCGAGCGGCTGATGAAGGAGTATCTGACGCAGCTTCGCGACAGCGATCCTTTCGGTGCGTTCGACGGCGGCTGAGGTCGTTCGAAGGCCTGCGGCGTTTTGGGCATTTCGCGCGCTCGCAACCGGGCGATCCCCGTCCTAGAATGAGCCTCGTGACCGGCACCAGCGGCTGGGAGTATCGGCGATGGCGACGAACGCGAGCGAAATTACCGGGACCGGGCCGGACATTCAGATCGATGCGGCGACCGTCGCGTCGTTCCGTCGCGACGGCGCGGTCTGCCTGCGCGGGTTGTTTCGCGACTGGGTCGGGACGCTGGCCGCCGGAATCGCGCGCAACATGGAAGCGCCCTCCGGCGATGTCAAAATCTATGACGGCGGCGAGGGCCGCTTCTTCGGCGATTACTGCAACTGGCAGCGTATTCCCGAATACCGGCAGTTCATCTTCGAATCGCCGGCCGCGCGCGTCGCGCAGATCCTGATGGGTTCGCGGACAGTGCGCTTCTTCCACGAGCATGTGCTGATCAAGGAGCCGGGCGCCGACGTGCCGACGCCCTGGCATCAGGACCAGCCTTATTACTGCGTCGACGGCGCGCAATCCTGCTCGATCTGGGTGCCGCTCGATGCGGTCGACCGCGCGACCTCGCCCGAGTTCGTCGCCGGTTCGCATGACTGGGATCGGTTCTTCCGGCCGGAGCGGTTCAACAAGACGCCGCTCAACGAGGCCGACAGCCTGCCGCCGGTGCCGGATATCGAAGCCGACCGTTCGCGCTACAACATTCTCGGCTGGGACATGGAGCCGGGCGATGCGGTCGCCTTCACCTACCGCACGCTGCACGGTGCACCGGCAAACAAGCGCCGCGACCGCGCGCGCCGTGCGTTTTCGAGCCGCTGGGTCGGCGACGATGCGACCTTCGCGCGGCGGCCCGGGACGACGTCGCCGCCCTTCCGCCATGTGACGCTGCCCCATGGCGCGCCGCTCGACGGACCGGATTTTCCGCTGGTGATCGGCCGCTAGTCAGTCGCGTCGCGTCAGGCGCGCTGCGTTAGGCGCTCTGGGCGAGACCCTGTTTTTCAAGGAACCGCTGCAGATCGACGATGGCGCGGACATGCCGCCCCTGCATCAGGAGCCGGCCGCCGCCCTTGACCTCCACGGCAAACGTCACGAGCCGTCCATCGACGCCGATCACCTCGGCGCGGACGGTCACGTCCTGCCCCGGCGCCAATGCCGCCAGATGATCGACCTCGACGCGCGTTCCGACCGAGGCCTCCCCGAAATCGAGATAGGGCTTCAACGCATTACCGGTGGTTTCCTCGATGAACAGGATCAGTGTCGTCGTGGCGACGACGGCCACGCCGAAATTGCCGACCGCGGCCGCCGTGTGGCCGGCATCGGTCGGGATCGTCTCGATGGCGGCGATGCCGAGCGGAACCGGTTTCATCCGCGTTCGTCCTTTCGGTTCGCTTCGTCCCAGGCAAGCCGCGCAATGGGTGCGACCTTCGCGCCCATCGCCTGCGCTCCGGGTCCAACTGCGTTGCCCTGCAGCGCGCGATGCCACACGCCCTGCAGGATCGCGGCGAAGCGGAACATGTTGTAGGCCATGTAGAAACCCCAGTGCGGAATGTCGCCGAGCCCGCGGTGATGCGCATAGGCGGCGACATACTCCGCCTCGCCGGGAACACCGAGTGCCGCAAGATCGAGCCCGGCGATGCCGCGGAAGAGTTCGGGCGTGAAGCGCCACGCCATGCAGTGATAAGCGAGGTCGGCGATCGGATCGCCGAGCGTCGAGAGTTCCCAGTCGAGGACGGCGATAATGCGCGGCGCATCCGGATCGACGATCAGATTGTCGAGCCGGTAATCGCCATGCACGATCGAAATCGTGCCTTCGGGAGGCAGGTTGGCGGGCAGCCAGTCGATCAGCCGGTCCATCTCGGCGATCGGCTGGGTCTCGCTCGCGCGATACTGTTTCGACCAGCGCGCGACCTGGCGGGCGATGTAGTTGCCGGGCCGGCCGAAATCGTCGAGCCCGATGGCGGCCGGATCGATCGCATGAAGTGCTGCGAGTGTCGCGTTCATCGACCGGAACAGCGCGCGGCGGTCGGTCGGGGTCAGCGCTGGATCGGATGGCTGTACGAAACTTCGCCCGGGCACGAAGTCCATCACGAAAAAGACACTGCCGATCACGCTTTCGTCGGTGCAGAGCCCGTGCATCGCCGGCACCGGCACGGCGCTGCCCGCCAACGCCGCCATGACGCGATGTTCGCGATCGACGGCATGCGCCGATGGCAGCAATGCGCCGGGCGGCTTGCGCCGCAGCACATATTCATGCGCCGGGGTCGAGAGCCGATAGGTCGGGTTCGACTGGCCGCCGGTCATGCGTGCGATCGACAGCGGCCCCTCATAGAAGGGCAGGTTCGCCGCGAGCCACGGCTCGAGCCGCCGGGCGTCGATGGCCAGCGGATCCGCGAGCGGATCGGATGCGGGCATGCTGTCATGCGATATCGTCATGCGGGGCCATGCTTTTCCCGGATCGTGCGCGCGCGCATACTAGAGCAAATCCCGGCGCCGGGAAGCGCGCCGTCATGGGGTTATGGTGGGGGGACCATTCATGGATTTCCGATTATCGCCCGAAATCGAGGCGCTGCGCGCACGCATCGCCGAATTCATCGAAGGCGAGGTGCTGCCGATCGAGGCCGATCGTGGCAATTGGGATGAACACGAGTATATCCGCGAGGATGTGCTCGCCGGCTTGCGCGCGAAAGCGCGGGCACAAAAACTGTGGGCGCTGCACATGCCGAAGGATCGCGGCGGGCAGGGGCTCGATACGGTCGGCATGGCGGCCTGCTACGAAACCGCCGCGCGCTCGATCTTCGGCCCGGCCGCTCTCAACATCGCGGCACCCGACGACGGCAACATGTTCATCCTGAATCGCATCGGCACCGAGGCGCAGAAGGAACGCTGGCTGCAGCCGATTATCGACGGCACCGTGCGCTCGTCGTTCGCGATGACCGAGCCGCAGCCTGGCGCCGGCTCCGATCCGGCCGGGATGATGCTGACCCGCGCCGAAAAGAAGGGCGATCGCTGGATCGTCAACGGGCGCAAATGGTTCATCACCGGTGCGGAAGGCGCGCAGCATTTCATCCTCGTCGCGCGCACATCCGACGATCCGCGCAAGGGGCTCACCGCATTCCTGTTCGATGCCGATCAGCCGGGCTGGCGGATCGAGCGGCGCATTCCGATCATGGGACCGGAAGAACATGGCGGCCATTGCGAGTTGCTGTTCGACGGGCTCGAAATCCCCGACGAAAACCGGCTGCTCGGCGTCGGCGACGGCCTCAAGGTGACCCAGATTCGCCTTGGCACGGCGCGCTTGACCCATTGCATGCGCTGGCTCGGCTTTGCCAGGCGCGCAATGGAGATCGCGGGCGCCTATGTTGCCGAACGGCGCTCCTTCGGCACGACGCTCGCCGACCATGAGGGCGTGCAATGGATGCTCGGCGAGGCGGCGATGGCAATCCATACCGGTCGGCTCCTGACCATACACGCCGCCTGGCGGCTCGATCAGGGCCATCACGCGCGCAAGGAAGTCTCGATGGCCAAGGTCGCGGTCGCCGATACGCTCAACCGGGCGGTCGATACCGCGATCCAGCTCTGCGGCGCGCACGGCTATTCGAAGGATACGATCCTCGAGTGGCTCTATCGTTACGCGCGCAGCGCGCGGCTGGTCGACGGCGCGTCCGAGGTGCACAAGATGGTGCTCTCGCGCACGCTGATGGACGAAGGCGACGATTTCTGGCGCTGGGGATAAACCGGCAGGCGGGAGTTACGCGGGCGGGATCGTCAGCGTGTCCGGCGCAAGACCGGTCGCATGGCGCCGCCACATCGCGCGATAGGCGCGTTCGAGATCGCGCACGAAGCGATGCGTCTGGAACAAGGGCTGCGTGATCCGGTTCTGCGCCAGCCGGCCCCCTAGCGCCGTGCGCCTCGCGGGATCCTGCGCGAGTTCGATCGCTCGCGCGGCATAGCTGTCCAGGTCGGCCAGGATGCAGTCCGCGAGATCGAGTGCTGTCAGCAGGCTTGCCGTGACGCGGCTCGCGAAATGCCCGCCGCGCACGGTCAGGACCGGCACGCCCGCCCAGAGCGTGTCGGCTGTCGTCGAATGGCCGTTATAGACCATCGTGTCGAGCCCGAGATCGGCAAGACCGAGCCGCTTCAGATGCAGATCCTTGGCCGGCCGGTCGGCGAAGATCAGCCGGGCCGGGTCGATGCCGGCGGCATCCGCGGCGCGGTGCAGGTTGACGCGGATCGCATCGCTCAACCCCGGCAGCCAGAGGACCGAGCCGGGAACGGCGCGCAGGATCGTCATCCAGGCACCGAACACCGCCGGCTCGATCTTGTAGCCGTTGTTGAACGAGCAGAACACGACGCCGTGCTCGGGCAGCCCGTAGCGCGCGCGATCGACCGGTTCGGCCGCGATCGCCTGCCGGTCGTCGGCCATCATGTAGCAATGCGGCAACTGGCAGAGCCGTTCGGCGAAGTGAGACCGGTCGTCGACCGGCGCGATCACCGGATCGACGATCACATAGTCGATAAACCCGGCGCCGGTGGTGCCGGCATAACCGAGCCAGGTCGCCTGTATCGGTGCCGGCCGCAACGCAAGAACTTCCAGCCGATTGCCCGCGGTCCAGCCATTGAGGTCGACCAGGATGTCGACGCCGTCCGCGCGAATGCGTCGCGCCGTCGCGACGAGTTCTTCGCCGCGGATATCGGAAAAGCGATCGGCCTCCGCGGCGATCTGGCGGCGGATCGGGCTATCGTCGTCGCGGCCGGCGCTGTAGCAGACGATCTCGAAGTCGGCCCGGTCATGCAGGCCGAACAGACGCCGCGTGAGCTGGCCGACCGCATGATCGCGCAGATCCGACGAGATATAGCCGACGCGGAGCCGCCGCGCGGGATCGTCTTTCCGTTCATGGACGAAAGGCGCCGCCTGTGCCGCCATCAGCCGCGCCATCTCATCCGCCGCGCCCTTGGCAATGCGCAGGTTCATCGCCGGATCCATATTGCCGATCATATGGCCGAACGCCGTCTCGGGCGGGCGTTCGCCGGCATCGAGCGCCGCGTGATTGGCGCGATCGACGACCGCCTTCCAGTGCTCGGCTTCCGGCCAGTCGCAGACCAGACGCAACTCGTGCAGGTACTGGCCCGCGGCGTCGGGATAGTCCGGCTTGATCTCGAGCGCGCGTTTGAGCAGCGGCAGCGCCTGACCGGTTTCGGTGTGCAGGGCAAAGCAGATCGCGAGCCCGGTCATCGCTTCGGGATAATCCGCGCGCAATTCGATTGCGCGGCGGAACGAGGCGATGGCGTCGTCGATAAATCCCTTGCGGCGCAGCGCGAAACCGAGATTGCAATGGGCCTTCGCCAGCGCCGGTTCGAGGCGGGCGGCTTCGCGCAATTCCGGGATCGCCTCGTCGAGCCGGTTCATCCGGATCAGCGTGGCGGCGAGATTGGCATGCGCCGTCGCGAAATCGGGCTTCGCCGCGATGGCGGCGCGATAATGCGCGGCGGCTTCGTCGAGCACGCCCTCGTCCATCAGGATGCCGCCGAGATTATTGTTGGCGCTCGCCGAACGCGGATCGATCGCCAGTGCCGCCCGATAGGCAGCCGTCGCCCGGTCCTTGTTGCCGCGCGCGACTTCGATCAGGCCAAGATTGACTTGCATCTCGGCATCGTAGGGTGCCAGGGCGCAGGCGCGCGCCAGGGCCGTCGCCGCGGCGTCGGCATGGCCGAGCGTACCCTCGACTACGCCCAGCAAATGATAGCAGGTCGCATCAGCCTTGCCGGCGGCCACGATCGCGCGACACAGGCCGGCCGCCTTGGCGTGATCGCCGGCCCGATAGCGTTCGATCGCCTGGTCGAGGCTCGCCGTATTCGTCTTGCCGCCGCGCGCGGCGGCAACCGCGGGCGGATTGCCGCCTTTGCCGGCCCGGCGCTGCTTGCGATTCATGCGATCGCTCCGACGTCGAAAGAGGCCGGCTTTCGGCCGGCGCAGTAAGTCTGCCACATCGTGCGGAACCCGCGCTCGAGATGGCGGGCAAAGCGCGTCGCATCGAACAAGGGCGTCGTGCGGCGGTTGTCGGCGAGTTTCTCCCGCAGCAATGCGAGCTTTGCCGGATCTCTGGCGAGACCGAGCGCAATCGCTTTGTAGCCGGCGAGATCGGATGCAATCAATTCCGGGAGCCCGATCGATGCGAGAAGACCCGACGACACGCGCGCCTGGAAGGTCCGGCCCGTCGCGGTCACGACCGGCAGGCCGGCCCAGAGCATGTCGACCGTCGTGGTATGGCCGTTATAGAGCCTCGTGTCGAGCGCGAGGCCGGCGAGCGACGCCCGCGCGAGATGCACGTCCTTGGTTGGCTTGTCGGCAAAAACGAGCCGCGCCGGATCGACATTCTTCGCGGCCGCCGCCGCGCGTAAATTCGATGCGGCAATCTCGCTGTAGGCATGGAGCCACAGCACCGAACCGGGCACCTCGCGCAGCAGATCCATCCACAGCGCGAACATGACCGGTTCGATCTTGTGCATGTTGTTAAACGAGCAGAAGACGAACCCGTTTTCGGGTAAATTCTGGCTCGCGCGCGACGGGACCGCCGTAGCGATCGCCTGACGATCGTCCGCCGGCAGATAGGTATCCGGCAACCGGCAGATCGCTTCGCTGCAAAACCGCTCGTCGCCCTTCGGCAGCACATGCGCATCGGCAATCAGCCAGTCGATGAAATCGGCGCCGCTGGTGCCCGGATAGCCAAGCCAGGAGGCCTGCACCGGCGCCGGTCTGAGGGCGGCGATATCGAGCCGCGATCCGGCCGTGTGTCCGGTGAGATCGACCAGGATGTCGATGGCATCGGTGCGTATCGTATTCGCCGCCTCTCGGTGCGACAGCGCGCGGATATCGCGAAAGCGATCGACATGATCGGCGATGGCGTGGCGCAGCGGGCTACCGTCGTCGGGTCCGGTCGAGTAGGCGCTCACATGAACGGCACCGCGATCGAGCCGCCCGATTACGCGATGGCTCAATTGCGCGACCGCATGGTTACGGAAATCATGCGAGAGCAGGCCGATCTTCAGAACCCGGTCAGGACTGCGATTCGGCTGCGCCGGCGCCAGCGGGGCCCCGGCGCGCGCGGCGATGCCGGCGCTTACATTGCGGGCGAGTGCCAGGATGCGCGCGGGATCGTCTTCATAGGCGAGCTGCGCGAAAGGCAGTTCGTCGGAGCGCTGTCCCGCGGCGATGGCAGCATCGCTCTTTGCGATCAGCCGCGTTCTGAGCGCCGCCGCTTCGCTCCAGGCGCAGGCCCGTTCGAGCTGATGGGTCATCCGTGCGAGAACCGGGCCATTCTCGGGATTGATCGCCAGTGCGCGCCGATAGATCTCGAGCGCGGCCTCGATGCGGTTGGCCGCGCGCAGGGCCGATCCGAAATCGGCGAGAATCGTAACGGATTTCGGATCGCGTTCGGCGGCGTTCCGCAGATGGCGAACCGCCGTCTCCGGATCGTCGCGATCCAGCGCGAGCTGACCCAGCCCGTGCCATGCGTCGGCGCGCTCCGGCTGACGCCCGGTGATGCGGCGGAATGCCGTTTCGGCCTCGCCGCGACGACCGAGCTGACGCAGGGCCCGACCGTAATTGGCGAGCATGCCGGCATCGTCCGGCGTCAGCCGCGAAGCCGCTTCGAAATGCTCGATGGCCTCGTCCAGCCGCGCCGCAGTCGCCAGCACCGCACCGAGATTCTGTTGCGCCTGCGCGTCCGCGGGATCGAGCGCGATGACCCGGCGCAACAAAGCTTCGGCCATCGCCACGTCGCCCAGCGCGATCGCGATCACGGCGCGCAGATGCAGCAGCCGAGCGTTGTCGGGCTCATGCGCCAGCGTCCGGTCGCAGAGAGCGGCGGCCTCGCGCTGCCGGCCCGAACGGAACAGGCCTTCGGCTTCCATGAGCGGCGATCGTTGTGGGGCTGCGGGTTCGGTCACGGCTTGGCCTCGGCGACGATCGGTGCCGGCGCTTCGCCGGCCGCGTGCCGCGCCATCATGGCTTCGAAACCGCATTCGAGATGGCGGACATAGAGGCCGGTATCGAACAAGGGTGCGGTCGTTCGGTTGGCGACGAGGCGATGCTTCAGCGCTGTGAGCCGCACCGGATCGCGCGCAAGCTTGATCGCGAGATCGCGATAGGCATGCGGCGAATAGGTGACCAGTTCCGGCAGCGCCGCTGCATGCAACAGGCTCGCGGCAACCCGGCCCGGGAAATGACCACCCAGCATCGTGATGACGGGAACGCCGGCCCAGAGCAGGTCGGATGTCGTCGCGTGACCGTTATAGCCGAATGTGTCGAGCCCGATGTCGGCCAGGGTGAGGCAGCGCAGATAAGTCGATTTGTCATGCGGGGTGGCGGCGGCAAAAACAATCCGACTCGGCGTGAGATCGTGGCGCCGCAGCGCGTGCGCAATATTGGCCCGCACGAATTCGGGGCAGCGCCGCAGCCATAGATGCGATTCCGGCACGGCGCGCAGGATTTCGACCCAGATGTCGAATACGCGGCGCTCGATCTTGAACGGCGATTGCCAGGAGACGAAGAGCGGCCCTTCGCGCGGCAGTCCCAGCATCGGCCTTGTCAGCGTGGCATCGGCGATGGGCTGCCCGTCGTCGAGCGTCTGGCAGCTATGCGGCAGCCAGCAGGGCTGCTCCGAGAAATGCGGAAGATGCTCCGGCGGCAGCGAAACGGGATCGCCGACGAGATAATCGATGAAATTCGAGCCGCTGGTGCCGGGAAATCCGAGCATCCAGACCTGAACGGGGGCCGGGCGCAGCGCCATGATCACGCTGCGCGAACCGCGGGTATATCCGTTAAGGTCGACGAGAATGTCGATCGCGTCCTCGCGGATGAGCTGTGCGATATCGCCGTCGCCGAGCGCCTTCACGTCGCCGAAATGTTCAGCCGATTGTTCGATCGTGTGCCGTTCGGTGCTGCCATCGTTGGGACCGATGGAATAGGCGAAGATCTCGAACCGGCTGCGGTCGTGATGCGCGAGGATGGGCGCCGTGAGCTGGCCGACTGGATGATAGCGAAAATCATGCGAGAGATAGCCGATGCGGATCCGTCCGTCGCCGCGTTGTGTCGGGCGCGGCGGCAGCGTCAGATCGAGCGCTTCCGCGCGGCTCTCGATCAGCGCGGCGTACCGCGCCGCGGCGCGGCGGTTTTCGGTGGGATCCTCGCTGGCGATCAGGTTGGCGAACGGGCGGTCGATGGCGACCGAGGCCTTGCCCTTGAGCGTGGCGGCGATCGCCCTCTGATGCGCACGAAACCGGTCGAGCTCATCCCAGAGCATCGCATCCTGGAGCGCGCGGGCCAGCGAACCGATCGCGGCCGCGTTCTTCGGGTCGACCGCGATCGCCCGGCGGAAACAATTGATCGCGTCGTGCAACTGGTCGCATCGCTCGAACGCGAATCCGAGTTCGATGAATGCATCGCCATAGCCTTCGCGCAATTCGATGCCGCGTCGAAAACTCACAATCGCCATCGCAAATTCGTCCATCGACAACAAGGCGCGGCCAAGCTCCACATAGGAATCCGGTGTGTTGCTCTGTGTGATCAGTACGTTGTCGGCGATGCGTGTATTGTGCCGGGCGAGCACCTCCTCGATCGCTTTGCGCCGCTCTTTGAGCGCGTGAAGATTGCGCTCTGCGTCGGCCAGGCCCGGGCGGAGGATGAGCGCCTGCTCTTCATAGGCGATCGCCGCGAGCGTATCGCCCTGCTTTGCGTGAACGACACCGACCGCATGCTGGATGTCGGCGTTGTCGGGAAAGGCGTTGATCGCGGAGAGCCCGTAATTGCGGGCCTCGCGAAAATCGCCGCGGCCGAAACAGCGGCTGATATTGTCCAGCGCGGTCGACGCCGAAACGGGGGGTTTCTCGGCAGGCGGAGAAGCGGCCATAGCCGAAAAGGACAAAGTTTCATTCATGGCGGGCGGAGAATATAGCGGCCGGGTCAGATCGGCCACGCGCTAAGGCGCCGGCCGCTCGCCGCAGCCTCGTGGGCCGCGAAAAAGAACGCCTCATGCTCGCGGATCGTGCCGGTCTGCCCGAACAGTTGCTCGGCTTTCGCAGCAATTTGCGCCGTTTCGACCTCGCGGGCGGCCGCGCCCATCCGGCCCCAGGCGAGGGCAATATCCACATATTGGGATATGTCGCGGGCGACCAGCCGTTCTTCGCCGATATGGCGCAGAAATCCTTGGGCGATCCGGCTCCTCAGATAGGGCCCCGGCAGGGTCACGACCGGCCGCCCGGCCGCCAGCGCTTCGAGCGTCGTGTTGCCGCCGCCGAAGACCGGCGGATCGAGGATCACGTCGCCGAGCGCGGTCAGCGCGAGGAAATCCTCGTTCGTTTGCGGCGGCACGAAGCGGATGCGATCGACGACATCGGGCATCGCGCGGCGGAACCGCTCGAGTAGGAGGTTTTTCCAGCTCGCCCATTGACCCTCGATCAGAACCAGCACGCCGTTCGGATCGCCGCGCAGGATCGCGGCGATCATCGGATCGAAGGACGGATGGAACTTGAACAAGGTCTGCAGGCAGAGATAGAGCGTCGCCTTTTCCGGCAGGCCGAAGCGCGCCCGCCGCATGCGCTTCGGCTCGAACACGGGGCGGCGATAGCAGACCGGCAGCGCCCGCATCCGAATCAGCCGTTCGGCGTAATGCGTCGCCGCGTCGTCGCGTTCCCATTCGTTCCAGGAGAGGAAGTAGTCGATCGTCGGAATGGCGGTCGTGACGGGATGGCCCCAGGCGACGCATTGCACGGGCGCAAGACGCGCGAAGGCCAGCGAGAAGCTGGCTGTGTCCATGCCGATATCGGGATAGACCATGATATCGAGCGCGCATGCCGCCATCTGTTGCTGGGCGTTGCGCAGGTCGGTTGCGATCGGTACGACCCGCGCGACGCTCCGATCGATCTCATGCGAGACCTCGTCGGCTGCCGGACCGGGACGGCGAAACAGGATCGTCTCGAACCGGGCGGGATCGAGCCCGCCGATCAAATCGCGGAACAGCCTCCCGATCGTATGCGCGCGCAGGTTGGCCGAAAGAAATCCGACGCGCAGGCGACGTTCCGGGCCGGGCCGGGCCGGTACGGCGCAATGAGCCGCCGTGAACGGCAGTGCCGGACAGGCTTCGAGATAGAGATCGGCGATCCGGCGCTGCAGCGCGAGCTCGTTTTCGCCGTGATAGGCGAGAAAGAAACAGGTGGTGCCGACGTCGCCCGGGCTTTCGATGCGGAGCCCGCTGCCGATCAGCGCATCGAGATTGGCTTCGAAACGCTGTCGGATGCCGGGAATGCTCTCGAGCGAAGGAAGAATTGGCGGCAGCAGCAGGGCGGCGCGGATGCGCAGTGCCGCATCGTCGCGGCGGACCAGCAGATCGGCATAGAGCCGTTCCGCCTCCTCCAGCGCCCCGGATTCGGCGCAGGCACCGGCCAACGTCCGCCTCGCGTTGTCATTCCGGGGATCGAGCCGCAGCACCTGCCGCAGCGCTTCGATTACCTGCTCGCGCTCGCCCGCCCCGCGCAGCGCGATCGCGCGGTTGAGCTGCAACCCGGGGCTTTTCGGATCGAGTGCGATGGCGCGGGCATGCCAGTCGAGCGATTCCCGATGCGCACCGCTTTCATAAAGCGCGTTTGCCAGATTGCCGGCGAGCGATGCGTCCTTCGGCGACCGTTCGACCGCCGCGCGCAACAGCGCGATGGCGCGATCCGCCGCACCGCTTCGGAAGAGAATCATGGTGGCGAGATTGATCGACGCAGGATCGTGCCGGCCAAGCGTCAGCAGCGTCTCGACGTCACGACCCGCCGCGATCCAGTCGTTTTCGTTGGCGTTGCGCCGCGCGCGTTCGAAGACCTCCGCCAGGCTCTCGTTCATTGCGGCGGTCCTATCGGGTCGGGATGTCGATCGTATCCGGCTTCTGGCCGGCACAGGAACGCCGCCAGATCGTCCGATAGGCCCGCTCCAGATCGCGGACGAACCCCGCCGTATCGAACAAGGGCGTGCGGCTCCGGTTCGTTGCAATCCGCGCCTTCAGTGCGGCCAACGCCGCCGGGTCGCGCGCCAGCTTGAGGGCGATCACCCGATAGGTTTCGACATTGCGCGCGATCAGTTCGGAGAGGCGCATCGATTTCAGCAGGCTTGCCGAGACCCGCGCCTGGAAGACGCTGCCCGGCATCGTCACCACCGGCACGCCGGCCCAAAGCATGTCGATCGTCGTGGTGTGGCCGTTATAGATCCTTGTATCGAGGGCAAGATCCGCGAGGCTTGCGCGCGCGAGATGCGCTGCCTTGTCCGGCCGGTCGGCAAAGATCAGGCGGTCCGGGTCGATGCCATGTGTTCCCGCGGCACGGCGCAACTGGCGGGCCGCCGGCGCGTTGTAGGCATGCAGCCACAAGACCGAATCGGGCACCTCGCGCAGCAGGTCCATCCACAGCGCGAACATGACTGGCTCGATCTTGTGCATGTTGTTGAACGAGCAAAAGACGAAGCCGGTTTCGGGCAGGCCCTGCGACGCGCGCGTCGGAATGGCCTCCGCGACAGGCTGCGCATCGTCGGTCATCAGATAGGCGTAAGGCAGGCGACATACTGCCTCGCTGTAGAACCGCTCCTCGCCGTGCGGCAGTACGGTCGGATCGGCCAGCAGATAGTCGATGAACGAGGCGCCTGTCGTACCGGGATAGCCGAGCCAGGAGATCTGGATCGGCGCCGGCCGCAGCGCCGCGATGTCGAGGCGCGAACCGGCCGTGTGCCCGGTCATGTCGATCAGGATGTCGATGCTGTCGCCGCGGATCTGTTCGGCAGCGTTGCGATGCGACATCGCGCGGATGTCGCGGAACCCGTCAGCCTCTGTCGCGATCGCGCGGCGCAGCGCGCTCCCATCGTCCGGCCCTGAGTTATAGGCGGTCACATGGAACGCAGCGCGATCATGCAGCGGAAAGGCCCGCCAGCAGAGCTGCGCAACCGCGTGGGTGCGAAAATCATGCGAGAGATAGCCGATGCGCAGCAGGCGCTCCGGATCGGATGGGGCGGGCGATGGCGGCAGTTTCGCCCCGGCGCGGCCTTCGATGCTGGCACTCGCATTGCGCGCGAGCGCCAGAATGCGGGCGGGGTCTTCTTCATAGGATAACTGCGCGAAGGGCAGTTCGTCGGAGCGTCGGCCGGCGGCGATAGAAGCATCGCTTTTCGCGACCAGCCGCGCGCGCAACGGTGCAAGCTCCGGCCAGATGCAGGCGCGTTCGAGCTCGAGCACCATGCGGGCCAGCGCCGCGCCGTTCTTGGGCTCGATCTCGAGCACATGCCGGTAGCAGTCGATGGCCTCCGACACCTTGTCGAGCCGCCCCAGCAGCACGCCGAGCCGATTGCGCGTGTTGACCGAGGCTGGATCGCGCGCGATGGCCGAGCGATAGAGCACGACCGCCTCGGCGATGCGGTCTTCCGCTTCCGCGATGATGGCGAGCCGCGTCAGGGGCCAGGGATCCTTGGGCGCGAGCTTTGCGAGCCGTTCGAGACAAGATCGAAGTTCGCCCTGTCGGTCGGTGCGAACGAGGGCGGCGGCGAGATTGCGAACGGTTCCGGCATCGTCGCCGCGCAACTCGATGGCACGGCGATAGGCATCGATGGCGCCCTCGACATCGTTCTGCCCGAGCCGGGCGTTGCCGAGATTGCCGAGAATGCCCGGATTGTCCGGCGCCATCGTGGCGGCGCGTTCGATCAGCGCGAGGCCGCCTTCTTTCTCGCCGATATGGTAGCGCGCCATGCCCGCGAGGTTGGTGAGGATTGCATCGGCCGACCCGTCCTCGATGCGCGGCCGGCACAATGCCCAGCAGGCCGCATGCTGCCCGCCCTGCAAGAGCGCGACGGCCTCCGCCACCAGAGTGTCGTTCGGCGCCGTCACGCTACGTCCTCGATCGTCAGTGTCGCCGGCAGCGCGCCGCTTCGGTGCCGTGCCCACATGGTTTCGTAAGCGCGTTCGAGATTGCGCACGAAGCGACCGGTATCGAAGAACGGCGCGCCGTGCCGCGCGACGCGCAGTTTCTCGCGCAAGGCATCGAGCGCCGCGGGCTCGCGGGCGAGCTCGATCGCGCGATCGCGATAGGCGTCGCGGTCGGCCATGACCAGTTCCGGGATGCCGGCAGCGGTGAGCAGGCTCGCCGACACGCGGCTGGCGAAATGCCGGCCGAGCGTTGTTAGGACCGGCACGCCGGCCCAGAGCGCGTTGCTGGTCGTCGCATGGCCGTTATAGGGCATGCTGTCGAGCGCGAGATCGGCGAGACGCAGCCGCTGCAGATGCTGCGGGAGCGTGACCTTGCCGGCGAAGATGAGCCGCTTCGGATCGATCCCTTGCGCGCCGGCGCGGTCGCGCATTGCCGCCTCGGCACGCGAATTGCGGCCCCAGAGCCAGAGGCAGCCGGTCGGTACCGCCGCGAGGATCGTGAGCCAGAGATCGAACAGGTCCGCATCGATCTTGAATGCCTTGTTGAAACAGCAGAAGACGAACGCCTCGTCCGGCAATCCCGCCTCGGCCCGCGCGATCGGCGCCTCGGGAATTGCGAGCCGGTTGTCGTTCACCTGATATGTGTTCGGCAGGCAGCAGAGTCGTTCTGTAAAGAACGCCTGCATCGCGGGCGGCGTGACGATGCCATCGGTCAGCACATAATCGAAGAAATCGGCACCGCATGTGCCAGGAAAGCCGAGCCAGGTGATCTGCAGCGGCGCAGGCCGCAGCGCCGCGATCTCGAGCCGTGCATTGCGCGTGAAACCTTTGAGGTCGATCAGAATCGCAATGCCGTCATCGGCGATGCGCTGCGCCGCCGCCAGATCGCCCAGCGCGCCGATATCGACCCGGCGATCGACGCCGTCGACGGCGCGGCGATGCCACTCGCTGCCGTCATCGCGCCCATAGGTATAGAGGTTCACGGCGAAGCGTTTGCGGTCGTGCCGCGCAAACAGGCCGGCGAGCTGATGCCCGACCGCATGATCGCGCAGATCGTCGGAGAGATAGCCGATCGGAAGGCGATCGCCGGCGACAATCTTCGGGTGCGGGCGCGGCAGCCCGTCGATGCGCCGTTCGACTGCTTTGGCCCAGCCGCGCGCGACGGCAAGATTGCGCGCAAGATCCTCGTGGATCGTGACATCGACAAACGGCGCTTCCGGCGGACACATGTCGGTGGCGAGCGCGCGGTCGACGATGCGGTCGATTACGGGGCGGAGCGCTGCCGCCTCGTCCCAGCGGCAGGCATCGCGCAACGCGATGAAAAGCCGCGTCAGCGCGTCGGGCTGCTCCGGCTGGATGGCCAGCGCGCGCCGGAACGCCTCGATCGCCGCATCGCCGTTGCCGCTCCGGGTTCGCAGATCGCCAAGTGCCGCCAGCAGATCGGCGCGATTTGGCGCCAATCTGGCTGCGGTCTCGAAGGCGGCCGCCGCTTCGTCGATCTCGTCGCGACCGAGCAGCGAAAGGCCGAGCGCACGCTGCGCATCGGGTGAGTTCGCATCGGCTTCGACGGCGATCCGCGCATGGCGCAGCGCATCGTCCGGCCGGCTTTGTTCGATGGCGATCTCCGCGGCGAGCGCATGAACGGCGGCCGGCATCTGGCCGAGCGCGTTCGCGCGCTCGACGACGGCACGCGCCGCTTCGAACCGAAAGCGGCGATGCAGAAGCCGGGCCAGCAGAAGCAGCGATCCGATCTCGGGCGGATCGATCGCGACGCCTCGCTGCAATGCTTCGATGGCCGCGTCGATCTCATGGCGCGCGAGTCTCGCCTGCGCGAGCGCCACCCAGAGTGGTGCATTGCCGGGTTGCGTTGCGAGCGCGGCCTCCGCCTCGCGAATGGCTGCCGCTGCGTCGCCGGACTGGTGCAGGGCGCGGACGAGAAAAAGGGATGCGGTCGTGTCGTCCGGCGCGGCGAGGCGAGCGCGACGAAAACAATCGATCGCCGGTGCGACCTCGCCGCCACCGGCCAGCATCGCGCCGAGATTGAGCAAAGCCGGTGCATAACCCGGGCGCAGCTCGATGGTCCGACGAAAGGCGGCAATCGCTTTGACGCGGTCGCCGGCGGCGGCCGCTGCAACGCCGAGCAGTTCCCATGCCTGCGCCGCATCCGGCACCTGGTCGATGACGGCCTCGCATTGCGCAATGGCGGCGCGATGGTCGCCCTGTTGCAGCAGCGTCGCGGCGTGAGCGAGACGCGCCGTTGTCGCCGGATTCGCTGTGCCGGGGGCCGCATTCATGGCGCGACCACGAAGCCGGTCGGCGGGCCGCCGGCTTGATATCGCGCCCACATGTGTCGATAGGCACCTTCGATATGACGGGTGTAGCGCGCGCTGTCGAACAGAGGCGCGATCCGTCGCCGTTCCTGCAATCGACGGCGCAGCGATGCATTGGCGGCGATGTCGCCGCCGTAACGGATCGCCAGCGCCTCGTACTCGGCGAGATCGCGGGCGACAAGTTCATCGAGGCCGAGCGCCCACAGCGCACTCGCAGAGACACGGCTTGCGAAATGACCGCCGAGAAGCGTGACGACCGGCACGCCCGCCCAGAGCGCATCGCTGGTGGTGGTATGGCCGTTATAGATGCGGGTATCGAGTGCGAGATCGGCGAGCCCGAGGCGGCGCATATGCATCGGCTTGTCCGGTCGGTCGGCGAACACGATCCGCTCGCCGGCGACGCCGCGGGAAGCTGCTTCGCGCCGCAGATTGTCCTTGAGCGCATCGGGTCCGTCATGCAGCCACAGAGCCGATCCCGGCAGTGCCGACAGAATGCGCATCCAGGCATCGAACATGACGGGTTCGATCTTGTATGGCCGGTTGAACGAGCAGAAGACCGGCGCATCGAGCGGCAACCCGTAATCGCGCCGGGTTACCGGTAGCCCGGCGATCGCTTGCCGGTCGTCGTTCGGCTGGAACGTGTCCGGCAGCAGGCACAAGGCTTCGGTGTAATGCTCGGCATGTTCCGGCGGCGTGACGATTGCATCGCTGATCAGATAGTCGATGAACGGACAGCCGCTGGTGCCGGGGAAGCCGAGAAACGTTGCCTGTATCGGCGCCGGCCGCGAGGCCATGATGCGCAGGCGGCTGTTCATCGTGTGGCCGCCCAAATCGACCAGCACATCGATCCCGTCGGCGGCAATCCGCGCGGCGGCGGTGTCGTAATCGTCGTTGCCGATATCGACGAAACGATCGACGCCGGCTTCGATGCGTTTGCGCATTGCGCTGCCGTCATTCGGCCCGTAGCTGTAGGCGCTGATCGCGAATCTCGAGCGGTCATGCAGTTCGAACAGGCGGCAGGTGAGCTGCGCCACGGCATGATTGCGGAAATCGTAGGAGAGATAGCCAATGCGCAGGCGTCCGTCGGCGGCGATTGCCCGCGGCTGCTTGGCGGGTAACGGCTTGGTTGCGAGTAACGCGAGCGCGCGGCCCCAGGCGGCGGCGATCGCACGATGCCGCGCCGGATCCTCGCTGTGAATGAGATTGAGGAAAGGCGGTTCGATCGGCGTTTCGCCGGCCGCGATCGCCTGTTCCGTCAGCCGGTCGATCGCCTTTTCGATCGGCGCCATCTCAGCCCAGGCGCAGAAACTGGCGAGACCGAAATAGAGGCGATGAATGGCCGGCCCGTATCCCGGTCTCGCGGCGAGTGCGCGCCGGAAGGAGGCGACAGCTCCGGCGGGATCGCGCTGTTCGAGCAGCAGCTCGCCCAGCTCCATCTGTGCGTCGACATGATCGGGCTTGAGCTCGATCGCGCGACGATACTCGCGGTTCGCATCGGCCTTGCGGCCGGCAAGACGCAACACCATGCCGAGCCGCCGCCGCGCTTCCGGATGGTCGGGCCGGTGCGCGAGGGCGGCCTGCAGAATACGGCCCGATTCCTCGAATGCACCGCGCCGCGACATCAGGTCGGCAAGCCGCAGCGCCGCATCGGCATGATCGGGCTGTTCCGCGATAACCCGACGTAGCGCCGCGATGGCCGCTTCCTGATTGCCGCGCGCTTCCTCGCTGATCGCCAGCCGGAAGCGTGCATCGTGACGCGCGGGCGCGAGGACCAGCGCCGTATCGAAGGCGGCGATCGCATCGTCGTTCTGGCCGAGCTGTTGCAGCGCCTGGCCGAGAAAGAGCTGGTTGGACGCATCGTCGGGATCGAGCTCGGCGGCGCGGCGAAAACAGGCCAGCGCCTGTTCGGCCTTGCCCTGTCCGCCCAGAAGCGCACCGAGATTGCGTTGCAGTTCGGCATGCGCGTCGTCGATCGCGGCTGCCTGTCGCATCGCCTCGATTGCCGAGGGTGCGTCGCCGAGCGACGCCAGCACGATGCCCATCAGATAGTTGGCCTCGAAGCTGCCGGGATCCTCTTCCATCGCCTCGTACAGCGCGACGCGCGCTTCGGCGTGACGGCCGGCCTGAAAATGTTCCTGCGCGAGCCGGATGGCATGGCTGCTCATGCACCGAGCTCCGCGACCAGGGTTCGAACGACCGAAGCCCAATCGCCCGGTGCTTTCTGACGAATGAGCCGCATCGTCGGATACCAGGGACAGTCCGATCGGTCGGCGCCCCAGCGCCAGTCGGCGACGAACGGCAGCAAGTTGAGTGTCCGGCAGCCGAGCGAACCGGCGAGGTGCGCAATCGAGGTGTCGACCGTGATCGCCGCATCCACCAGCGAAAGGATCGCTGCGCTGTCGAGAAAAGCCGCGCCCTTCGGATCGAACGGTTCCGCCGGCACGATCACCGCGGGATGCGGCGATGCGGCATTTTTCTGGAGGCTGATGAAACTGAAACCGGGCAGCGCAAAGAGGGGCGCCAGCAAAGCCGGTGGGATCGAACGCCGGTCGTTTTCCGGATTGTCGTCGCTGCCACGCCAGCAGAGCGCGATCCGGCGGCGGGCCGGGGGAACAGAAAGCCCGGCGATCCAAGCGCGCCAATGCGCGAGGCGCTGCGGTTCGGCGGCAAGCAGCCCGGTCAGATTCGGAATCGTCGCCTCGGTGATGCCGAGGCGCTGCGGCAGATCCATCAGCGGCAGATGGCAATCGAACGGCGGCAGCGTTGCGCCCTTCGCGACCAGTGTCGCGCAGGATTCGAGCGGTCGCATGAGCGGGATGAGCAAAGCCGGCATCTCGAGGATGAGCTGCGCGCGATCGGCGCCGAGCTTCGGCAGAAGCTGCGCGAACTGGATCGTATCGCCGAGCCCCTGTTCGGCATGAACCAGAAGCCGGCGCGATCCGAGCGCGCTGCCATCCCATTCCGGCGCGGTGAACGGCCGGCGATGATTGAGCAGCGGCGGCGCCTGCCAGCGCCGCGCATAATGCGGCCAGGCCTCGGCGAAGCGGCCGCGCGTCAGCAAGGCGAGGCCGAGATTGAGATGTGCCTCGGCGCGATCGGGTGCCTGCGCGATCGCCGCGCGGAATGAATCGATGGCACCGTCGAGATCGCCTTTGTCGTTGCGCGCGAGGCCAAGACCGAGCCAGCCGTCGACGCCGGTCGGCGAGAGATCGATCGCGGTACGGTAGGCCTCGATCGCGTCGTCGAACCGACCGCTCTGACGCAACGCAAGCGCCCGATTGAGATGCGCCGCGAGATGGCGCGGATCGGATTGCAGCACGATATCGTAAGTCGCGATCGCATCGGCGAGACGACCGCGCCGATGCTGCAACTGCCCGAGATTATAGCGCGCGAGCGTGTTTCCCGGTTCGAGCGCCAGCGCCTGTCGCTGTGCCGCTTCGGCTTCGTCGCTTTTGCCGGCGCGTTGCAGGGCAAGACCGAGATTGGTTGCGGCCGCGGCGAAATCCGGCTTGAGCGCGAGCGCCGTCCGGAATGACTCGATGGCGGCATCGAGTTTTCCTTCGCCGAGCGCCAGCGTTCCGTCGGTCAGGCGATAGAACGGATCGGTCGGATTGCGTGCGATCGCTTGCGTGACGGCGGCCGACGCTTCGTCGCGCCGGCCGGTCTCCTGCAGCAGCACGGCGAGGAAATGCCACGCATCGGCGTAATCGGGTGTTGCCGCCAGCAATGCGCGATAGGCGGTCTCCGCCTGATCGCGGTGCCCGGCCCGATGCAACGAGAGCGCGCGCTCGATCGAGACGATTTGCGGCGCCGGATCGGTCACCGTGCCGCGGCCGCCGGCCGCTCCAGCCGGCGCATATACTGGGCGTGAAAATCGAAACCCAGCAATTCGCTATAGGCTTCCATCAGTCGCTTCGTCACCGGGCCGGGAATCGATTTGTTCGCGACCGGGTTGCGGTTGATCGTGCCCACCGGGCAGATGCAGAGCGAGGTCGATGTGAGAAAAGCCTCCTCGGCGGTATAGGCATCGAACATGTCGATGTCGCGCTCCTGCAGCGGGACGCCGATCTTCTCCGCGAGCTCCATCGTGACGGCGCGGCTGATGCCGGGCAGCACATTGCGTTCGCGCGGTGTCATCAGCACGCCATCGCGCACCATGAAGAAATTGCAGCCCATCCCTTCGGAGATGTTGCCCTGCGCATCGAGCAGCACGGCCCAGGGATGGCCGCTTTGGCCCTGCATCTCGAGATCGGCCATCACGAAGTTGAGATAGTTATGCGTCTTCGCGCGCGGGCTGAGCATGTCCGGTGCCGTGCGTCGGCCGGATGCGACGATCACGTCGATGCCGTCGCGGAACATCGGCGCGCGCGCCTGAAACGGGAGATTTTCGCATTCGACGATGACCGTCGGCACGAACTCGCCGCCGGCCCAGCGGCCTTCCTTGTTATAGCCGCGCGAAATGCGCTGCGAGATCCAGTAATCCTCGTCGCGGTCGATCAGGTGCAAATTGCGCTCGACCACGTCCTCGGTGATCGCGGTCATTTCGGCCGGCGAGAGGCCCGGATCGATCTGCAGATAGCGCAGCGAGCGATACAGCCGATCGATATGTTCCTTCAGCCGGAATATCTTGTGGCCGAACGTGCGCTCGGTGTCGTAGACGGCATCGCCGAGAATGAATCCGCGATCGCGGAACGGGATCAGAACCTCGCTCTCGGGCACGATCTTGCCGTTGAAAAAACAGACGCGGTCGTTGGCGCGGATGGTCATGAGGGTCTCCGGGTGCGGTCGCGGCGGATGATAGAAGCGGCCGCCCCCCAGCGGCAAGAAACGGGCCGGCAAGAAACGGGCGACCGGAAAAGAAGCAGCCGGAGCGGCTTAGCGCAATCGCTCCGGTGCGATCTCGGCCGGGTCGAGCCCGCTTTGGCGGAGGTCCGGCGGCAGCGCGCCCTCGGCGATCAAAGCGGCGGTGATCCGGCCCAGAACCGGGGCCAGCATAATCCCGTAACCACCCTGGCCGGCGAGCCAGAAGAAGCCCTCGACCGACGGGTCGAACCCCACCACCGGCGCCCGGTCGGAAACGAAGCTGCGCAGGCCGGCCCAGCGATGGCGCACCTGACGCACTTTCAGCGTCGTCACGGTTTCGAACCAGTCGATCACGATCGCGACGTCGAGATCCTCCGGCTGCGCATCCTGCGGATCGACCGGCGTCTCTAGAGAATGATACAGGGAGTTTTCCGTGCACAAACTTTGTGCCGAGTACAACTACTCTGCGGCTTGTTGTCCCGACCCAGAGTTGTATGAGTAGGTAGCCCAAGTGGGCTTATATGTCGCATCAGCCTGATTGCCCCAACCTGTCCAACCCGGCCTTTCCCCGCGTGCGAAAAGCTCGATGTATGGGCCAGGGCTGCAAGCTTCAATAATTGGATACTGCTCATCTGGTTTGCGAGAATGCTCTCTCTTGCGCGTTCCAATATAGTTAACTTGGCTTCGCCCGGGCGATAGAGTTCGAGCCTTCTTTCCTCGCACTCCAAAGAGAATCATTTCGGTTACATTTCGAAAATAGAATCCGACGCCCCGCCCGTCAGACTTCCCGTCTTTTCTGAGCTTGTGCCAAAGAATGTTTGTTTTGTAAGTGAATCCCCAAGCGTTCATTACACGCAGCCCATCTGGAATTAGGGCGTTGGGCACCCACAAATACAGATGAGCTGTTTGCATCATTAGTTGTGGTACTGGTAGCCTTTCTATCTCGTTAACGGTCATCGTGCCGTAGCGGCTTAGACGTCGATGTTCAGGTGCCATTTTCCCCGTGCGGTTAACGAATCGCCACGGCGGGTCTGCCAGAATCGTTGAAAATCGGCGACCAGCGGCGAACTGCAGCAGATCATCCGCCGGATCGAAGTTTGGCACCGACATAAGCAGTTTCTCAGGTTGGAGGCACAACATCTAGTGTGTCTATAGGTCTGTATACCCTATTGCTGACTGCGCCTCAAGTTAAGACCGAGAGGACCATCTGCTCACAGCTTAATCTAAAACGGGAATGTAATAGATAAATTACAACCTGTCAAGTTTGGAGGGAAATCGGTATGCCCGCGCGGAAGTACGGCTCCCTAACTAAAGAATTTCCATTAGATAAGGTTCATAAGACCATCTCCGCCATTACTCCGGGGATGAACTATCAGGACCTGCTGGAGTTCGCCAGAAACAATACCGAACCGGCCATTCCCGGGTTGTTGAAGAAAAGGTGGCTGCTGATCGATCACCATGATCGAATTGTCTATGATGAGTTTCTTTCGTTGGTGAATGCGGTCGGTGTAACTCACAGTATCATACATAAAGTAATGCTGTTTACTTGGGCATACCGCGATGATCGAATTCGACGCTTCATTCTTGAACGCGTAGCTCGTCCCAATGGCAAATGGGTTCCGCAGCAGTTATTAAACAAGAATAATGCGGATTTTTTTGAACAGGGCAAAGCCAAGGCTCGTTCAAATTTTGAACGATTCTTAGTCGAGACTCACATTTTCAACCCTAAGACCCAAACTATAAATCTAAATCTGTCCGATCAATGGCTGGAGATTGCCGCGCGCGTTGTAGCTCAGCATGAGAGCAATCGAGAGCAGAGATCTCAATTGCTACATAACCCATATTTGTTTTTGGTAGATCAGAAGTGGACGGGGCTAGCTAACGCAACGTCGGATGAGCTTCTTCAACGCCGGCCCCTAATTGTTCGAGATGCTGATCCGGCAGAAGATGACGGCATTGAACGCAGTTCACCCAAGGAACATGCCTCCAAAGTTTGGTTCCGAGACCCTCCAAAGGTAAGCGGTAAGCCGCCCAAAATTGTAATAGTGAATCAAGTCTTACTTGAGCGGGCAAATAGGACGCACTATGAAATTGAAAAGTTGTTAACTGATGTTATCTCTGAACTTGGCCATTCTCCGCGACATAACAACAATATCGATGTGTTTTTTAGCAGCGCAATGGGAAGTGCCATCATTGAAGTTAAGAGCTGTAATGAAGGTAATTTTCATTCCCAAGTTCGAAGAGGTATTAGCCAACTTCTGGAGTACCGATACACGTACCGAGATATCCTGACTGCACCAATCCATCTGGCCCTTGCATTCGAAACTAGGCCAAGTCCGGATAAGGCATGGCTCATAGAATATCTAAACTCATTAAATATCAGTATTGCTTGGATTGATAAGTCAGCGAAGCGTTTGCGCTGCCAAGGTCCAGTCCCACCGATTCTTGAAGGAATCTGGTTTGAATCAATAAAGTAAGTTCTGACGAGAGATTTAGGCGTCGTTACTCCAATCATAAACTGTCGATTCACCTAACCGCCCGGGTGCGATCGCGGCCGGATCAAGCCCAGCGTCCCTGAGGTCGGCGGGCAGGGCGCCCTCGGCGATCAAAGCGGCGGTCACCCGGCCGAGCACCGGGGAGAGCATAATCCCGTAACCACCCTGGCCGGCGAGCCAGAAGAAGCCCTCGACCGACGGGTCGAACCCCACCACCGGCGCCCGGTCGGAAACGAAGCTGCGCAGGCCGGCCCAGCGATGGCGCACCTGACGCACTTTCAGCGTCGTCACGGTTTCGAACCAGTCGATCACGATCGCGACGTCGAGATCCTCCGGCTGCGCATCCTGCGGATCGACCGGCGTCTCGTCGCCCGGCGAGAGCATGAATTTGCCGGCCTCCGGTTTGAAATAGCGCTCGATGTTCGCCTGATCGACGGCGGGCCAGCTCTGCACGTCGACTTTGTCCGGCCCGTCGACGATGACCGCGGTGCGGCGCATCGGCTGCAACCCGATCGGCTTCACGCCGGCCATGATCGCGATCTCGTCGGCCCAGGCGCCGGCGGCGTTGACGATCACCGGCGCCTCGAACTCCTCGGCGTCGCTCGCGACATGCCAGACATTGCCCCTGCGCGCGATGGAGATGACACGCACTTCGCAATGCGGTGCCACACCCTTGCGCGACGCCGCGCGCAGAAAGCCGCGATGGATCGCGTTCACGTCCATCGCCAGCACGTCGGGATCGTAGGTCGCGGCGGCGACGATTTCCGGCCGCAGGATCGGCACCATCTTGCACGCAATGGCCGGTTCGATCCGCTGCACGCGATGGCCGTCCCCCATCTCGCCGAGCTGCCGGTCGATCGCATCGACATGATCGGGCGCGGCGAAGGTCAGCAGGCCGCGTGGCTCGAGCAGCTTGTGTTCGCTAAAGCCGTCGGGCGGATCCATGAGAAAATCGCGGCTGCCAGCGATCAGCGTGCGCACCAGCTGGTTGCCGTAATGCGGCGTCCACAAGGCGGCCGACCGCCCGGTCGCGTGATAGCCCGGCTGGTCCTCGGCTTCGAGCAGCAGGACGCGGCCGTGCGGCGCCAGGTTCGCCGCGGCCGAGGCGCCCGAGACGCCCGCACCGATGACAATGAAATCTGCTGTTTCGACCAATCCGGAATCCCCCGCGCCCCGCATCACCCTCGATCTTGCCGAGCCTCCGCGCGGCGCGCCGATCCTACCCGTCGCCGCCGGGACTGCAATGCCCGCGATCCGGCTGGGCACAAGCCCGGCTGGGCACAAGCATAGTCCTGCGACTAGAGTTCGCGCCTGAAATCGAACCAAGGGAGGATGCGGTCATGATCGTCAGACGGCTGGACGAACTGGAAGGAACGGACAAGGCGACAAAGGTCGCGAACGGAACGGTGAGCGTCGTGCGCTATCTGCTGCGCGACGATGACGCAGGTTTCAGCGTGTCGGATGTGACGGTTCCGGCCGGCACCGACAACGTCCTGCACTACAAGCACCATATCGAGGCCAATCTGGTTCTCGACGGCGAGGGGACGGTCGAGGATCTCGCAACCGGCAAGACGCATCGCCTCTCGCCCGGCACGATCTATATCGTGTATCCGCAGGACCGGCACCGCGTCCGGTCCACGAAATCGATGCGCGTCATCAGCATCTTCAACCCGCCGCTGGCCGGCACCGAAAATCACGACGCGGACGGCGGCTATCCGCCATCTCGTTAGCGGGAACGGTCTCGCGCCAATACAACCCGGCATCGCTCCGCTAAACGGATCCATGCCGATGCGCCGCAGGGCGACCGCCGGATTACCAGGAGCGACGGTGGACAAAGGAATGAACGGAATGAAACAGAAAGCGATCGTGCCGGCGAAAGAAGGACGCGCCTTCCACGTGAAGAAAGGGCAGCATTTCCGGATTGCGACGCCGCATGGCGGTCAGGGAGCGGACTTCTTCGCCTACAACGCCCACAGCATCGCCGAGTGGCTGTCGCCGACGCATACCTGGCATCTGACCCGCTCGCTGCGCCCGCGGGCGGGCGATGTGTTCCTGTCGCGGTTTCGGCGGCCGATGGTCAGGTTCGTCGAGGATGGTGCGGAGGGCATACACGACATGCTGCTGTCGGCCTGCGATCAGTTCCGCTACGAACTCATCGGCGTCACGGGGCCGCATGCGAGCTGTTCGGACAATCTGATGACCGCGATGCGCCGCGAGGGCTACGAGATCAGCACGATCCCGCAACCGGTCAATTTCTTTTGCAACACGAATGTACGTCAGGACGGCACGATCGAGGCGCCGGGCAACAACGTGAAGGCGGGTGCCTATGTCGTTCTGGAATCGCTGATCGACACGATCTGCATCGTGTCGTCCTGCCCGTTCGACGTCGTTGTCGACGACTGGGAGATCAACCGCGACAGCAAGCCGACCGAGCTCGAGATCGAGGTGAGCTGACGCCGCTTAACCGGCTTGCTCAATACTCTGCCGTTGGACGCGCGTGTTGCGCGTCGTTGGTGTGCGCGTTTTCGGCGCCGCGCCGGATCGATCGTCCGCGCCAGGGGCGATTGCTTCGCTCAACCAAGCATAAACGGCGGCACTCGCTTCGCGCCAGTTAAAGTAGACCGGCCGCGAGAATTCATCCGCGCCGCGAACGGGAAACAATCGTCCGGCCGCGACATGCGCCTCTGCGAGACGCCACGGTAGATAGGCGGAGCCGCCTTTGCGCAAGAGATGCTCGAGCGCCCAGTTGCTGTCGGCATAAGTGATGCGCGGCGTGTCGTCGCCGGGCCAGGCCAGCCGGTGACCGCGCCGGAACGCCGGCCCGAGATCGACATAGATGTAAGCGAGATCCCAGGCCTGCACGTCGCGATCGATTGTTGCCACCTGCACGAGCCGGTCGCGCATGATCGCGCGGCTCGCCACGCCGTCGCCGGTGACGGGCTCGAGCGTGAAGGCGACATCGACCAGGCCGCCCGACAGCCAGCGCCGGATTTCGGCCGGTTCGCCGGGCCACACTTCGAGCGCCATTTCCGGATGAGCGGCCTGAACGACATCGACCCATTGTTCGCCGATTCCGGTCCAGAGTTCGGACTGACAGGCGAGCGAGACGATGCCGAGAAATCCCTTGGGCAGCCCGACCGCCTTGCGACCCTGTTCCCAGGTCTGCAGCAGAAGCTCCGCATGCCGTTCGAAGGCGAAACCCGCCTTGGTCAGATGCGCCCCCTTGCGCGAACGCACCAGCAGCCTTTGCCCGAGCGTTTCGTCCAGGGCATCGAGCCGCGCGGTCACCGTCGACTGGGTGACATTGAGCTGCTCGGCCGCCTTGTTCAGGTTGCCCGCCCTGACCACGGCCAGAAAGGTCTGGATCGCCGCGATGTTCACGGAAAATAAATCGAACTTTTCGAATTAAATGTCAATTTAAATTCATTTTACAGATCAACCGATAGGGCTCACTGTGACTTTCGAAGCACCGAGGAGCCGGTCATGGAATTCAACCACTTCATCTCCGCCTATTACCCTGACGTCGAGTATGGCGGCGATCGTCTCTATGCCGACATGATCGAACAGGCAAAGCTGGCGGATGCTCTCGGCTATGCGTCGGTATCGATCCCGGAGCATCACCTCATCAACGTGCTGCTGACGCCGGCGCCGCTGCTGATGGCGGTGCATCTCGCCTGCGTCACCAGGCATGTGAAGCTGATGACGTCGGTCGTCGTGCTGCCGCTGCACGACATGCGCACCTACGCGGGCGAAGTCGTGATGGCCGACATTCTTACCAACGGCCGATTGATCCTCGGCGTCGGGCGCGGTGCCTTCGCCGTCGAGATGGAACGTCTCGGGTCGCCGATTTCGGAATCGCGCGAGAAGTTCGACGAGTCGCTCGACCTGCTGCAGAAACTGCTCGCCGAGAAGGACGTGAGCTGGTCCGGCAAGTACTATAATTTCGATGCGCTGACCGTGATGCCGCGGCCGGTCCGCGACATTCAGCTGATGATGGCGGTGATGGTGCCGGACGGCATCTACGCCTGCACCAAACGCGGTTTCCACATCCAGACGACGCCTCTGTCGGGCAGCCGCGAGATGATGCTCGGGCAGGTGAACTCGTTCCATCGCGCCAAGGCCGAGATGGGCGAGGCGGGCGCGCATCTGACGCTTTCATTGTCGCGCGTCACCTGGCTTGCCCGGAACGAGGCGGACAAGAAGCGCCGGATCCAGATGGCCTATGATTATTATTCGCGCTTCGACAATGTCTATACCGGCCCCGGCCTTGTTTCGGGCGGTGCCATCGCGCCGCTGCCGCGCAAACAGACAATCGAGGAACTCGAGGAAAACCTGGTCGTCTGCACCCGCGACGAGATGATCGACAAGCTCGCGATCTATCACGAGGCCGGCGTCGACGAGATCATCCTGAACCAGAATGTCGGCGCGCCGAACGAGGAAACGATGGACAATATGCGCGCGATTGCCGAAGAGGTGATGCCGCATTTTTCGGCCCGTCGCCGGGCGATTGCAGCGGAATAGAGCAGAGAAGGGGAATCCGGAATGCCGATCATTCGTGTCGAAATGTTCAAGGGCCGCACGCGCGAGCAGAAGCGCAAGATGGTCAAGGCACTGACCGATGCCATGGTGGAATCGACCGGCGCCAAGCGCGAGGCGGTCTGGATCGTGGTCTCGGACGTCGACAAGGAAGACTGGGGTTTCGGCGGCGAACTCGGCATCGACAAGTATCCCGGCTAGCCTCCGGCTATCCCCACCAAGCCATGACCGACATCATCGACTGCGCCTACACCGTCGAAGGTTCGGGGCCGCCTTTGTTCCTGATCCACGGGATCGGCGCGGCACGCGACGCGTGGCGCTTCATGGTTCCGCAATTGCGCGAACGGTTCACGGTCGTCTCCTATGACCTGCGTGGTCACGGCACCTCGCCCTTGCCGAACGGCGAATTCGGGCTCGATGAGCTGGTCGCCGATCTGGAGCGGCTGCGCGAGCGCACGGGGATCGGGCGGGCGCATTTCGCCGGCCATTCGCTCGGCGGCATGATCGGCCCCGCCTATGCGCGCCGATATCCCGAACGGGTGGCCGGTCTCGCGATGATCTCGACCGCCGCCTTCCGCACCGACGACGACAGCGCCAAAGTCTGGGCCGTTCTGAAGGCAATGGAGGAGAAGGGGATTCCCCAGATCCTCCCGACCCTCGCCGCGCGCTGGTTCACCGACCCGTTCATCGCGGCGAACCCCGACATCGTCGAGCGCCGCTTGAAGCAGGTGGTGTCGACGAACCCCTCGATGTTCATGAATGTGTTCCGGATCTATGCCGGCACCGAGATGGGCCCCTGGCTGCACGAGGTAACGGCGCCCACGCTCATTCTCACCGGCGAGAACGATGGCGGCAGTAATCCGCGCCTCAACAAACTGATCGACGCGGCAATGCCGAACTCGGAACTGGTGGTGCTGCCGGACTACCGGCACTCGATCCTGGTCGAGGCGCCCGACGCAGTGAACGCGGCGCTGATCCGTTTTCTCGGATCCGTTCCGGTCGCGCGCTGACCGGGCTGAAATCCGCGCCCTGCGACGTCGGGCACCCGCCGGCGCGCGCCAAGGCTGGCTCATACCGATTGGGCCCGCGTTGATTAGGAAAAACCTAACCGCTGCTTAGAAATATAATATTTTTCCTTATCAGGCAGATCCCATAGGCTCCCGCTTCAGAACCGCTGAACGTGCCGAAGAGGGACCCGGAAATGCCGATCGAAAAAATAGAGACGCTCGTTGTCGGCGCCGGTCAGGCTGGCGTTGCCATGAGCGAGCATCTCGGCAAATGCGGCGTGCCCCACCTCGTTCTGGAGCGGTCCCGCATTGCGGAACGCTGGCGCTCGGGACGATGGGATTCTCTCGTTGCCAATGGTCCGGCCTGGCATGACCGCTTTCCGGGGATGGAGTTTTCCGATACCGGTCCCGACACCTTCGCGCCCAAGGAAAGCGTCGCCGATTACTTTGTCGCTTACGCGAAAAAGATTGCGGCCCCGATTCGCTGTGGCGTCGAAGTCAGGAGCGTCCAACGAAATGTCGGCCGCCCGGGCTTCCGTGTCGAAACCTCGGCGGGCGAGATCGAGGCGACCTACGTCGTAGCCGCCACCGGGCCGTTCCAGCGTCCTGTCATGCCTTCCATCGTTCTCGACGATGCCGGTGTCATGCAGATTCATTCGAACGCCTATCGCAATCCCGGCCAGTTGCCGGAAGGCGCTGTGCTGGTCGTCGGCGCGGGATCGTCGGGTGTCCAGATCGCGGATGAACTTCTGCGCGCGGGAAAGCGCGTGTATCTCTCGGTCGGACCGCATGACCGTCCGCCGCGACGCTATCGCGGGCGCGATTTCTGCTGGTGGCTTGGCGTTCTCGGCAAGTGGGATGCGGCAGCCCCGAAGGCAGGCACCGAGCATGTCACCATTTCGGTCAGCGGTGCCTATGACGGCCAGACGATCGATTTCCGGCGTCTTGCCGCGCAGGGGATGACGCTGCTGGGCCGGACGCAATCGTTCGACGACGGCGTTCTGCGCTTCGCACCGGATCTTGCGGAGAATATTGCAAAGGGCGACGCCAACTATCTGTCGCTGCTGGACGAGGCCGACGCCTATGTCGCCCGCAACGGTCTCGACCTTCGGGACGAGTCCGAGGCACGCAAGGTTCTGCCGGATCCGCATTGCGTGACCGATCCGGTTCTCGCGTTGAATCTGACAGAGGCGGGCATCGCGTCGATCATCTGGGCCACCGGCTTTGCCGTCGATTACAGCTGGCTGAAGGTCGACGCCTTAGACGGCAAAGGAAAGCCCAAGCATCAGCGCGGCGTTTCGGCTGAGCCCGGGATCTATTTCCTGGGATTGCCGTGGCTGTCGCGTCGGGGGTCGTCGTTCATCTGGGGCGTCTGGCACGATGCGCGATATCTGGCAGACCATATTTTGACGCAACGCAGCTATTTGATGAACGGCGGTTCCGAGCAGAGCAAGACCGCGCGCTGATCGTCAGCCGCTCACACCCGCGCGATAAGGCGCCGGCTCAAAGCGTGAAAGCGCCAGGCCAGCAGGATCGCGGAGATCGTCAGTCCGACCGCGGCCGACCAGAGCAAAGCCGGTGCCCCGCCCTGATGCGCGACGCCCCACCACCAGGCGAGCGGCACGCCGATGATCCAGAAACTCCCCGCATAGATCGCATTCGGGATCCACACGTCGGCCGCGCCGCGCACCGCACCGAGCAGCACGGCCTGTACGCCATCGGCGATGCAGACGGCCGGGATGACCGCGAGTGCGGCCAGCGCGAACGGCACCACCATCGGATCGTTGGTGTAAAACCCGACCACAATTTCGGGTGCCAGGAACACGAACAAGGCGGCGAAGCTCATCGGTACCAGCACGAGCCCGGTTCCGACCCAGCCGGCGATGCGCATGCCGGTCCGATCGTTGCGGCCGATCGCATTGCCGACGCGCACCGCGGTCGCGGTCGAAAGGCCGAGTGCGAGCATGTAGATGAGGGCGTTGAAATTGATCGCGGTGTGATAGGCCGCGAGCGGCATCGCGCCGAGCCAGCCGGCGAATGTCGCGATCGTTGCGAATGCCGTGGTCTCGAGCCCGATGCCAAGTCCAAAGGGCGCACCGAGCGCGATCAATCGTTTGGCCGTCGCCCATTCGCCCTGCAGACTGCGGCGAAGCCCATAGCGCACATGATCGATGCCGAACCAGATGTACGCGGCCATCGCGAAGAACATCGCCCAGCGCGCGATCGAGGTTGCGAGCGCCGCACCGGCGGCGCCCATCTCGGGCAGGCCCCCGTTGCCGTAAACCAGAAGCCAGTTGAGCCCGGCGTTGAGCAGATTGGCGGCGAGCATCACGATCATGCCGGCGCGCGGCCGGCTCAACCCTTCGAGGAAGAAACTTGTCGCCATGAAGAGCGTGAGAGCGGGCATGCCGACCGCCCACATGGCGATGACGCGTCCGCCCGATTCCGCGAGTTCCGTACTTTGGCCGAGCGCCAGCAGCAACGGTTCGCCCTGGGTCAGCAAGGCCGCAAACAGCAATCCCATGACCGTTGCGATCAGCAGCGCATAGCGCAGGATGATGCCGCCGCGAACCGCTTCGCCCGCACCGTCTGCTTGTGCGGCCAGCACCACGGTCCCGGTCAGCATCGCGGCGCCGATCGTCACCATGATGATCTGCGGCACCATCGAGATCGAATAGGCGGCGAGCTCGGCGCCGCCGGCGCGGCCGACCATCGCAGTATCGACCGTGATCATGACGACGAGCCCGAGCCGGGCCAGCATCACCGCCGGTGCCAGGGCGACCGTCCGGTTGATATGCTCGCGCAACCTGACGGCCGGCGGGCGCAGGGAAGTGGGGCCGGCGGTGCTTGGGCTGGCCGGTCGGGAATCCGGTTGGTCGGGCATGAAGCGGGCTATAGCCTGTCGCGGCGCGGGACGCCAAGGGGAAGCCCCAATATCGGGCAGGTTTTGCCCGGGAATCCGCCTGTTTGCGGCACCGGCGCGCGCCACATCGCCCCGGCCCGGGGCCTGTTGACTTGGGCCGGGCCGTCGCCTAGGTTCCGCGGCCTTCGAAAACCAGCAGAAATCGACCCGGAATCGCGGCCATGAAAGTCAGAAACTCGCTCAAATCGGCCAAAACGCGCGACAAGGATTGCGTCGTGGTTCGGCGCAAGGGTCGCGTCTACGTCATCAACAAGAAGAACCCGCGCTTCAAGACGCGGCAAGGCTAACCCGGGCGGTTGATCCCGTTCGTCTCGTGACCGCCGCGCCCGGGGCTGAAAAGCCTGCCGGGCGCGATTGCGTTTGGCCTCTGAAGATCTCTCAGCCCGCGTTCTCGCGCGCGAACTCGGCAAAGCCGGCGACGAACTTGCGCAGCCGCTCGCGCAACGCGTCGTCGGTGAGATTGCCGTCGGCATCGAACACGTCTTCGGCGCGCGAGACCATCAGCCGCGCCCCGAACCAGGCTTTGGTGCCAAGTGTGCGCAGCACCGGCAGCCACGCATCCTGACTGAGGATCGTGCCGAAATTGCCCGGTGACGCACCGATCGTCGCAACCGGTCGGCCGCGCCAGATGCGTGCGATGTCGGCGGAGGGCCGCGTCGTCCAGTCGATCGCGTTCTTGAACGCACCGGGGATCGAGTTGTTGTATTCCGGCGTTACCAGCAGCACGCCGTCGGCGCCGGCGATCAGATCCTTGAGCGCGGTCACGGCGGCCGGAATGCCCTCGTTCGTTTCCGCATCGCCGTCATAGACCGGAATGTCTCGGATCGTGCCGATCGCGAAATCCACGCCCGCCGGTGCGAGCGCGACCGCCGCCCGCAACAGAGCCGTGTTGTACGACCCGGTGCGCAGGCTGCCGGAGATCCCGACCAGTTTCGTCATGCGCGGCTCCCCGGGGAATTTTAATTGTGACCGAATCGCTCACATAGTAATTCCCCCTCCCCTCGCGGGAGGGGGTAGGGGGAGGGGCAGTTAACGAGCGACAGTCAGGCAGTTAGAGTTTACACATCAAATTTTGGGTCGCGGCAACACTCCGCCGATCTGCGACATTTGTGTTACCCCCTCCCTAACCCTCCCCCGCAAGGGGGGAGGGAATGGAAGAGGAAGGAGTGCCTTATTCAGAACCGCCCGGCGCGGAAATCGTCCATCGCCTGACGGATCTCGTCTTCGGTATTCATCACGAACGGGCCGTAGCCGACAATCGGCTCGTCGATCGGCTCGCCGCTCATCATCAGCAATGTCGCGTCTTCCGATGCGGCAAGCTCGATGACTTCGCCATCCTGTTCGAACAGCGCGAGCTCGGCATTGCCGACATTCTCGCTGTCGTTGACCCGCACGCTACCGCGCAGGACCAGCAGGATGCCGGTAAACCCGTCCGGCAGCGTAAGTTCGGTGCGGCTCCCGGCCTTCAGCCGGAGGTCCCAGAGATTGACCCGCGTGAAGGTCTTCGCCGGGCCCTTCGTGCCGTTGAAATCGCCGGCGATGATGCGCGCGATGCTGCCTTTGTCGTCGAGCGGAACCGCCGGAATCGTGCGATCGACGATCTCCTGATAGCGCGGCGCGGTCATCTTGTCCCTTGCGGGCAAATTGACCCAGAGCTGCACCATCTCGAGCGTGCCGCCTTTCTCGGTGAAATTGCGCCCGTGCATCTCCTCATGGAGGATGCCTTTGGCAGCGGTCATCCACTGCACGTCGCCGGGGCCGATGCGGCCCTGGTTGCCGGCGGTGTCGCGATGCTCGACCTCGCCCTGATAGACGATGGTCACGGTTTCGAAGCCGCGATGGGGATGCATCTCGACGCCGCGCGGGTGCGATGCCGGCTGGAACTCGGCCGGGCCGGCATAGTCCAGCAGCAGGAACGGGCTCACCTCGGCGCCGTGCCGGTTATAGGAAAACATACTGCGCACCGGAAATCCGTCGCCGACCCAGTGGCCGGCCGGCGCGCGATAGACACGGGCGAGCGCCTTGCTACGCGGCGCCGTCGCCATCGTCGCGGTCTGTTGCGTGCGGGTGTTGCTGGCTGTGGTCATGGAGCGGCCCTCCTTCGCCGCCGCAAAGGGATCTATAGGCATGGTGTCATGCCTTTGCATCGTCTAGAAATAGTCATACTGGCTAAGTGGACAAGTACGGTCCTTCAGGATACCGTTAACGCCTACCCCGCAACGGAGCCTTCCGATGGCCAAGAAAAGCGTTTCCTGTCCGGTCGAGACCACGCTTGGCATCCTCTCGGGGCGCTGGAAGGTGATGATCATTCACCAGCTCCTCGAAGGCACCAAGCGGTTCAACCAGCTCCAGCGCGAACTGACCGGCATCACGCACCGCACGCTGGCGAAGCAGCTGCGCGAGATGGAAGAGCAGGGGCTGGTTCTGCGGCATGACTATCGGGAGATTCCGCCGCGCGTCGATTACTCGCTGACGCCGCTCGGACTCACATTGCGCGACATCCTGCAGGCGATGCATGTCTGGGCCGAGACGCATGGCGCGGTGCTGCCCGGCCGCAAACCGCGCAGTGAGCGCGACGGCCGAACGCGGTCGCCTGCGGAAACGCCGATGGCGCGGGCCGCGCGCACCCTGTTCGATTCCCGGGCGCGATAGCCGCCACCGCGATCGCCGAAGTGCGCGGCACGGCCGGACGGATCGACGCGCGATAGAGTGCGCGATGCATCGTCAGCTCGCGGATGCATGCACCGGGCTTGCGGCCGCCTGCCGCCGGATGAACGGCAGCTCGGCCGTGATCGCGCGCCGCCACCCGGTCGGCGTCTCGATTTCGATATGGTTGCCCGGCTGCGCTTCGCCGGCTTCGAGCATCGCATAGCCAATATTTTTCGAGAGCCGTGGCGAATGCAGTGCGACGGTGACCTCGCCGATCGCCTGGCCGGAACGGCGCGCGGGCCAGCGCGAACGAAATAATCCGGTCGGCAACGGCTCACCGTCGATGTCGATGCCGACGAGGCGGCGGGTTACGCCGTCATCGCGGATACGCCGGAGCGCTGTTTTGCCGATAAAATCGGCCGGTTTGTCGAGTGCCACAAGCCGATCGAGCCCGACTTCGAACGGATTGACCGACAGCGATATATCGCCGCGATGTCCGAGCCCGAGGATGCCGGCCTCGACCCGGCGGATATCCGACGGACCGGTAATTACCAGCCCGTGAGGTCGGCCGGTTTCGAGAACAAGGGTCCATAGTCGTTCCGCATGACCGCTCTCGCAGAGGAAAACTTCATAGCCTAGCTCGCCGCTCCAGCCGGTGCGGGTCAGGACGACGGGCATCCCGTCAAGGTCGGCTTCCAGAAGCTCGTAGTAGCGTAGCGCCGCGCCGCGCTCGCCAAACAGCGCCCGGATGATCGCGCCCGACTTCGGGCCCTGGATCTGGATGGGTGCGATGTCGGGCTCGCGAACCGTCACGTCGAAGCCGGCAAATGTAGCAATGCCCTTGATCCAGAGCAGCAGGTCGCTGTCGGATGCCGAGAACCAGAACCGGTTCCGATCGAAACGGAGCATGACCGGATCGTTGACGATGCCGCCTTCTGCGCTGGTGAACAGGACATAGCGGCAGAACCCGACCGGGCAGGCGGCAATGTCGCGCGTACAGAGCAGATCGACGAAAGCCGCGGAATCCGGTCCGACGATTTCGACCTGTCGCTCGTTGGCCACGTCCCACAGCGTGACCCCGTTGACCAGATGCCAGTATTCCTCGATCGGATCGGCGAAGCCGCTGGCAATGTACATGTGGTTGCCGACCGAGACGCGCCGCGCGCCGGCGCGGCAGGTCAGGTCGAAATAGGGCGAACGCCGCAGCCAGTAATCGAGATCGAAACCCATGAAGGCGCTCCGTGCGATTGGTCGGGGAAGGGAAAGAAGATCGGCATGCAGCACCGCCGATCGGACGCGACGCGGGTCCGTCCGGGCGTTCGTGACGATGGGGCGATATCTGCGGCCGCCTGTTTGGGGCCGAGCGGCCGCAGATGAATCGGGCCTCGGTCGGACTATTGTCCGGCCTGTGCCTCGCTCCACATCGCGATCAGCCGGTCGCGATTGTCCCGGTTGACCACGTCGAAGAAGCGCCCGTTCGCGAAGAACTCGTCGATATCGCCCATGCCGAGCGCGGCAACCGCTGCCGGATCCGCGACGTCGAAGGATTCCCGATTGGAATGGCCATAGCCCCATTCGATAAGAACCTTGCCCGCGGCCGGATCGAGCAGCGCATCGAGAAACTCGTAAGCCTGGTCTTCCGAACCCGGCGCATCGGTGTTGAGCGCATAGCCGCATGCCCAGGTAAGATTCGGCGGCACGACTTCGATCGGAATGCCCTGGCTGCGTAGCGTATTGATCGAGTCCGACCACAGGTAACCGATCGCGACCTCGCCGGAAGCGAACGCCTGTTCGACTTCGGATCTGTCGGTCCACAGGATGCGCGAATTGTCGAGCATCTGGCGCCACAGGCCCGGCAATTTTTCGATCTCGGATTCGGTCGGATTGAAGAGATCGGGGAATCCGCCGATCACGCCGGCCACCATGATCGCCACGTCGAACTGGCTGTTCATCGCCACGCGGCCCTTCGCGGCCGGATCGACCATCATGTTGAAATCAGGATTGTCGCTCGGCAGCAGCTCCGGATTGTAGGCGATCACCGAATAGCCCCAGTCCCACGGCATGGCCCAGACTTCGCCGTCCTTCTCGAAGCCGTTGATCCCGCGCAGTTGTGGCAGGATGTTGCTCCAGCGCGGAATGCGCGCCGTGTCGATCGGGTGGATCACGCCGGCATCGCGCCAGCGCTGGATGTTGGCACTGCAGGGATGCGAGACGTCGACATTGTAGCCGCCGCGCATCTTGGTGAGTGCCTCTTCCTCGTCGCCGAACAGGGCGAACTCGGGTTCCGCACCGTATTTCGTGGAGAACTCGGGATGGAGCGAGGGATCCTCATAACCGGTCCAGTCGTAAACGGTGAGGTTCACTTCCGCAGCGGCGCTGCGCCGCGACAGCAGCGGCATCGCGACGCTGGCAAGACCGGCGCCTGCCAGGATGCGATTGAAATCGCGACGGCCGATATCGCGGTTGACGATACGGTGCACGAGTTCTTCCGGTTTCATGGACTTGTTCATCGGTACCTCCCTGGGGTCGGACATTCGGTTGGCGCCTTGTCGTTTCTTATGCAACGTCGGCAGGCTTTCCCAAGTCTGTCGCAATCCCCGGTACCGGCTCAGGCGCTTGGCGGACGGTATTCGGGATTGGACCAGACAACCGGAAAGAGGTCGTCCGGCAGGGGGTCGCCATCGGCAAGCCCGATATCGTGGTAGGGCGGCGAGGTCTCGCCCGGCCGCACGGCATAAGACACATCGTCGCCGACCCAGCGGGTCGAGAAGCCGCGCCGCCGCGTGGCCTGGCTGTTTCCGGCGGCGCCGTGCAGCGTACGGAAATCGAACATCACCGCATCGCCCGGCTCGAGTGCCCAGCTGAGGATGCGATAGCTGTCGCGGTCGGCGTCGATGTCGGGGACCGGGCGATAGCCGTCGCCCGCATAATCATAGTCGGTCGAATCGATGAACCGCCGCGGATAGAACAAAGTTTCCCAGCGATGCGAGCCGGCGACGAATTCCAGCGAGCTTTCCAGCGGCACAGGATCGAGCGCGAGCCACAGGCTCGCTGTCTTGCGTCCCTGCACGTTGTAATAAGGCAGGTCGTGATGCCACGGCGTTCGCTTTGCGGTGCCGGGCTCCTTGATCAGCACATGCTCGTGGAAAATGCGCACGAACGAGGCGTCCGTCGCCTGTCCGGCAACGGCGGCGGCACAGGAGTTCTCGACGAAGGCGCGATACTCGGGAATGCGCTGCCAGTTGCAGTAATCGTCGAAGAAGCGGCCGGTTTCCTGCGGCTTGAGACTGTTGCCGCCGAAGCGGCTCGGATGTTCCTCGTTATAGGCGACCCCGTCGCGCAGCAGATGGAGCCATTCAGTAAACAGGCCGGGCAGATGAACCGCGCCGTCTGCCCGGAAATGCGCGACGGCATCTTCCATCAGAAGCGGCACTTCGGATCCGACCGCGATTTTCGGGGCGGCGTTCATGCCACGCGTCCGTAAAAGAGCTTGCGCGTGAACTCGGTCAGCACCACGCCCGGTTTCCTGTCGTAGCTGAGGATTGCGATGATGCGCGGCGTCGGACCCTCGACCGGGGTGACGCGGTGCAGCGAATAGCGGCCGCGGAACAGCACCAGCGATCCCGGCAGGATTTCGAGAGTTTTTACCGCGGCGCGATCGCCGCGAAGGACGCAGCCGACGGCGTCGTAGTTTTCATCTTCGGGCCGGCGCAAATTGGGGCAGTACTCGAAGGCGCCGCCGGCGTCGGAATCCTGCAGCAGGATCGTGGTTACGAAATCGGCGTTGTCGTAATGCCAGTTGAGCTGCTGACCCGTGTTCTGAAGGTTAATGTTCAGCGATCCCAGCGGATCTTCGTACGGGTAGAGCGCATCGAACCCGAGGATTGCCGCGATTGCGCCGCGAACTTCCGATGCGTTGTAAACCTGCCGCAACCGGCTTGAGGCGGGAATCCGATCGTCGGCAAGGCATCCGACGTCGCTGACATTGACGATGTTTCGCGGATGGTGCGCAGGGAGACTGTCGTCGTTGGCGGCGAGATAGGGATTGTGGGACTGCGCGCAGTAATAGGCATCGGGCGCCATCGCCTCGGCTTCTGCCAGGATCGACCGGACCGCCGCCGGCACGAGAAACCGCGGCAGAACCAGAACGCCATTTTCCGCGATGCTGCGGCGCCATTCCGCCAGGGCGCTGCGGCCCTCCGGCCGGTCCAGCCGGTCGATCGGGTAGGCGGCCAGATCGACTGTTCCGGACAGGCTGCGGCTTGCCATGGGGTCACCCGACGGTTTGCGGAACCTTTGTCCCGAGGGGACAAAGTGTTCCAGCAAGCTGATACCCCGCCAAACGATTATCCCGTATCATTCGGTTAACCTGAGGTTAACCCGGGAACAAGATGCGGCGAATTCTGCCCAGCCTGACAGCCCTGCGCGCCTTCGAGGCGGCGGCACGGAACGGCAGCTTCAAGGCCGCCGCCGGCGAGCTGCATGTGACCGAGGCCGCTGTGAGTCGTCAGATCCGGCTCCTCGAAGCCGATCTGGGCGTGCGGTTGTTCGACCGGCTCAACCGCCGTGTGGAGCTGACGCAAATTGGGGCGGCGTATTTCGCATCGATCCGCGAGGCCTTCGACATCGTCGACGGGTCTACCCGTCGGGTGTCGCGCCGGAAATCGCGGCGCACACTCGTGCTTGCGGTCGATCCCGGGCTCGCGGTTCGCTGGCTCATCCCGCGCATGCGCGCGTTTCGTACGGCATGCCCGGATATCGAGGTCGAGATCCATCCGTCCCTGGCGCTGACCGCCTTGCCGCATCCGGAAATCAACGCGGCCATTTTCTACGGACGAGCGACCGATGCGACGCTGCGCCAGGACTTCATGATGGATGTTACGGCGTTTCCGGTCTGCCACCCGGCTATGGTGAAAGGGCCAAAGGCGCTGCGACGGCCGGTGGAACTCGCAGACCATGTTCTGCTTCATGAAACGTCGACCGAATGGTGGGAGTGGTGGCTCACGGCAGCGGGGTGCGCCAGCGTGGACGGCAAGTCCGGCACGATTTACCACGATACGAATTTCGCCCTCGATGCCGCGGTGCTCGGCGAGGGCGTTGCCGTGGGCGACGATTGCATCGCTTATGTCGATCTGAAGGCTGGGCGGCTCGCGCGGCCGTTCGCGCTCGCGCTGACCTCGGGGTCTTACTATCTGATCTATCCGGCCGATGCGGGGACGGAAAAGCAGCTCGCGCCCTTTCGTGAATGGCTGCTGACGGAATCCCGATCGCATATGGCCGAGATCGCAGCGTATCGGAGCCGGTTCGAAACCGCCCGTCGACTTGAATCGGTCGCGCCGTAACGGCATCGTGCGTTCCCGGCCCGGCGGGCTTTGTCGGTTTTTAGGCCCTTGAACGGGGTAACCCGACTCGGGCGGATCGCTATTGAGGGCGGGTCCTGATGAGGCTGACCGAACGGTTCGAACTGATCGCCGGCGTCGCGCTGCTGACGCTGCTCGCGGTCGGCTGCCTTGTCGTGCTGCTTCCGTTCCTGACGGCGATTCTCTGGGCGCTGATCCTCTGCTTCTCGACCTGGCCGATCTACACGCGCGTCCTCGCCTGGCTCAAGGGCCGCAGCACGCTGGCCGCGACACTGATGACGATGCTGGTCGCGCTGGTGCTGGTCGTGCCGCTCGCCTTCCTCGGCGCCACACTGGCAGATCACGTCACCGGCGTCGTCCAGGTGGTGCGCCTGCTGCTCGACGAAGGTCTGCCGGACCCACCGACCTGGCTGATCGACGTGCCGCTGTTCGGCGGGGACCTCCACGCCTATTGGGACGATCTGGCGCGGAACGAAGGTGCCTTCCGTCTCGCGGTCGAACCTTACCTGTCGCAGGCGCGCAACTGGATGCTGACCAGCGGCGCCAGCATCGGACAGGGCGCGATCGAACTCACGCTCAGCGTTCTCATCTGTTTCTTTTTCTATCGCGATGGCCGCGACGTCGCGGCCCAGCTTCACTCCGGCGTGCGGCGCGTCGCCGGCGATCGCGCACAGCATCTGCTCGATGTCGCGGGCGCGACGATCAAGGGCGTCGTCTACGGCGTGATGGGCACCGCCTTCGCGCAGGGCCTGCTCGCGGGCATCGGCTTCTGGATCGCGGGCGTTCCCGGCGCCCTGCTGCTCGGCTTCGTCACGTTCGTGCTGTCGCTGGTCCCGATGGGACCGCCGCTGGTCTGGGCGCCGGCCGCCTTGTGGCTGCTCTATTCCGGTTCGAGCGGCTGGGCGATTTTCATGGCGCTCTGGGGCTTCTTCGTCGTCAGCAGCATCGACAACATCATCAGGCCCTGGATCATCAGCCGCGAAAATCGGCTGCCGATTCTGCTGGTGTTTCTCGGCGTGATCGGCGGCCTGGTCTCGTTTGGCTTCATCGGCATCTTTCTCGGGCCGACGTTGCTCGCGGTCGGTTTCACCCTGTTCCAGCAATGGAACTCGTCGCGCATACGCCCGGTGGGTCTCGCCGACGACGAGACGGCCGACGAATCCTGAGATCGACGGCCGGACAGGAGACCGCTCGTGAAAATGCCTCTGCCGGACCGTGCGACCATCGCCCGCCGCGCCACGATCGCAGCCGATCTCGCCCGTATTCTGCCTGGTGAGGCGGTGATCCACGAAGCGCGCGAACGGCGGGTGTACGAGAGCGACGGGCTCACCGCCTATCGCACCATGCCGCTGCTGGTCGCGCTGCCGCGTAACGTCGACGAGGTTGCCGCCGTGCTGCGTTACTGCCACGCGCAGCGTATCAAGGTGGTGCCGCGCGGCGCGGGCACGTCGCTTTCGGGCGGCGCGCTGCCGCTCGAGGACGGCGTTCTGCTCGGCATGGCGCGGTTCAACCGCATTCTCGATGTCGATCTCGAAAATCGCTGCGCGACGGTACAGCCCGGCGTGACCAATCTTTCGATTTCGGATGCGGTGCAGCCGCTCGGCTTTCATTACGCGCCCGACCCGTCGAGCCAGATCGCCTGCACCATCGGCGGCAACGTCGCGGAAAATTCCGGCGGCGTGCATTGCCTCAAATACGGCCTGACCGTGAACAACGTGCTCGGCGTCGAGTTCGTCACGATCGACGGGCGCATCCTTCGCTTCGGCGGCAAGCATTACGATGCCGGCGGTTACGATCTGCTCGGCCTCATCAACGGCTCCGAAGGCCTGCTCGGCGTGGTGACCGAGGTCACGGTGCGACTGACGCCGACGCCCGAAACGGCGCGCGCGCTCCTGCTCGGGTTTCCGACCAGCGAACAGGCCGGCGCCTGTGTCGGCGCGATCATCGCATCGGGCATCATTCCCGGCGGCATGGAGATGATGGACCGGCCGGCGATCCATGCGGCCGAGGATTTCGTCCATGCCGGCTATCCGCTCGATGTCGAGGCTCTGCTGATCGTCGAACTCGACGGCACGGCGGCCGAGGTGGCCGAGCTGATCGGACGGGTCGAGGCAATCGCGCGCGCGAACAATGTGGTGCATTGTCGGATCAGCGCCGACGAGGCCGAGCGGCTCTCGTTCTGGGCGGGGCGGAAGGCCGCGTTTCCCGCGGTCGGCCGCATCTCGCCCGATTACTATTGCATGGACGGCACGATCCCGCGCGCGGCGCTGCCGCGTGTGCTGGCCGCGATGCGCACGATGTCGGAAAAATACGGGTTGCGGGTCGCCAATGTGTTTCATGCCGGCGACGGCAATCTGCATCCGCTCATTCTCTACGACGCCAATGCGGCGGGCGAGCTCGAGCGCGCCGAGAATTTCGGGGCCGACATATTGCGGCTCTGCGTCGAGGTCGGTGGCGTGCTGACCGGCGAGCATGGCGTCGGCGTCGAGAAACGCGATCTGATGGGCACGATGTTCGACGAGATCGATCTCAATCAGCAGCAGCGCGTCAAATGCGCGTTCGATAGCGAGGGATTGCTCAATCCGGGTAAGATGTTTCCGGTGCTGCATCGCTGCGCCGAACTCGGCCGGCTGCACGTCCATCGCGGCAGGCTGCCGTTCCCCGACCTGCCGCGGTTCTGAGACTGTGTTCGATACAGCCATCCTCTTCTTCGTCATGCCCGGGCTTGACCCGGGCATCCACCGGGCCGATGCACCGCATCAAGCAATCGAAACGGAGCCTGTCCGCTCCGTGGATCGCCGGGTCACGCCCGGCGATGACGAGCGAGAGAAAATTAGCTTTCAGGCAAGTCCGACCGGGATGCCGGCGCCATGACCGACGTCGAACCCGGTAACGAATCACAAATCGTCGAATTCCTGCGCTGGGCGCTCGGCGAAGAGGCGCCGGTCGAGCTGATCGGCAACGGCTCGAAGCGGCGCCTCGGTGCGCCGGTCCAGGCGGCGCATACGCTTTCGCTGCGCGGGATGACCGGCATCACGCTCTACGAGCCGGAAGAGCTGGTGCTGCGCGCGCTGGCGGGCACGCCGCTTCGCGACATCGAGACGGCACTTGCCGAACAGAACCAGATGCTTGCCTTCGAGCCGCCCGACTGGGGTCCCTTGCTCGGCGAAGCGCCGAAATCCGGCACGCTGGGCGGTGCCATTGGCTGCAATCTCGCGGGCCCGAGGCGCGTGCGTTTCGGCGCGGCGCGCGATCATATTCTCGGCTTTCGCGCGGTCAACGGCCGCGGCGAGAGTTTCAAATCGGGCGGGCGCGTGATGAAGAACGTGACCGGCTACGATCTCCCGAAGCTGATGGCGGGATCGATGGGTACGCTCGCTGCGATGACCGAGATCACGTTGAAGGTACTGCCGCGCGCCGAGAAAATGCGAACCGCGCTGCTCTTCGGTCTCGATGCGGCGGCGGCCAACGCGGCGCTGGTGAAGGCGCTGCAACTGCCGTTCGAGGTGACAGGCGCCGCCTTCCTGCCGGCCGACATCGCAAAAGCGAGCGCGGTCGATCTGGTGCGTGGTGCCGGTGCGAGTGTGACCGCGATCCGGCTCGAAGGCGCACCCGAATCTACGTCCGATCGCTGCACGCGTCTGCGCGCGCTGATGCGCGAGGCAACCGCGGCACCGGACGAAGAGCTGCACGGCACACGCTCGGCGGCTTTGTGGACCGGGATCGCCGACGTCGCGCCTTTGCTGCCCGATCCCGCCGCAACGATCCTGCGGCTTTCGGTGCCGCCAGCGTCGGGTGCGCAGGCGCTCCTGCGCGCGCAATCGCTATGCCGATGCAAAGCCTATCTCGACTGGGGCGGCGGTGCTGTCTGGCTCGCCGGCAACGATGCAGCGGCGCTCGCGGCGGCGGCGCAGGTAGCGGTCGCCGATACCGGTGGCATCGTGCAGCCGATCTGCAACGCGCCGGCGGGACTTTCTTCGCCCGACGAACTCGCGCGCGCGATCAAGGCCGCCTTCGATCCCAAGTTCATTCTCAATCCGGGACGGATGGGGTAGGGCGCGGCACATGCAAACCTCGTTCACCCTCGCGCAGCTTGCCGATCCCGATATCGAGGCTGCGAACGGCATTCTCCGGAGCTGCGTGCATTGCGGCTTCTGCCTTGCGACCTGTCCGACCTATCTGCTGCTCGGCGACGAACTCGACAGCCCGCGCGGGCGCATCTATCTGATGAAGTCGATGCTCGAGGAGGATCGCGCGGCCGATGCGGAGACGGCGCTCCATATCGATCGCTGCCTTTCCTGTCTCGCCTGCATGACGACCTGCCCCTCGGGCGTGCATTACATGCATCTGGTCGATATCGGCCGCGCGCATATCGAGAAGACCTATCGCCGGCCGCTGCCCGACCGCGCGCTGCGCGCCGTGCTGGCGCGTGTCATGCCCTATACCGGGCGCTTTCGCGTCGCGATGCTGGGTGCAGCCCTGATCCGGCCGCTGCGGTTTCTCGTCGGCGGAAGACTGCGTGCGATGCTTGATCTAGCACCGGGTCTGCCGGCCGCGCGCTCGGCCACGGAAGGCGCGCAGGTCTTCCCAGCGCAAGGCGCACGCCGCGCGCGCGTCGCGTTGCTCGAAGGCTGTGTGCAGCCGGCGCTCAAACCCGCGATCAACGAAGCGACGATCCGGCTCCTTACGCGACATGGTATCGAGGTTGTGCAGGCACGGGGCGCTGCCTGCTGCGGCTCGCTCGCGCATCATATGGGGCGGCAGGATGAAAGCCACGCGCAGGCGAAGGCGAATATCGACGCGTGGCTCGCCGAGGCCGATGGTGACGGACCGGGTGGAGGTGGGCTCGATGCGATCCTGGTCAACGCCTCGGGCTGCGGCACTACGCTCAAGGATTACGGATTCATGTTTCGCGCCGATCCCGAATGGGCGGCGAAGGCCGCTCGTGTCTCCGCGCTGGCGAAAGATGTGACCGAGTTTCTGGTCGGCCACGGCATCGGCGAGGCTTCCGGTACGCGCGAAAGCAAAAGCCTCGCGGTCGCCTATCATTCCGCCTGTTCGATGCAGCACGGACAGAAAATCCATCGCGAGCCGCGCGACCTGCTGCGCCAGGCCGGGTTCGAGGTTCGCGAGATTCACGACGGCCATCTCTGCTGCGGCTCGGCTGGCACCTACAACATCCTGCAATCCGGTCTGGCCGATGCGATGCGCGCGCGCAAGGCGTCGAACATCGCAAGGACCGGCGCCGACATTCTCGCGACCGGCAATATCGGCTGCATCGCGCAACTCGAACGCGCGGTCTCCATGCCGGTCGTGCACACGGTCGAACTGCTCGACTGGGCAACCGGCGGGCCGAAGCCGGCGACGCTCACCAGTTTGGGATAAAGCGGCCGGTTCAGTTCAGAGGCGCGGCGAGATCGCGGTCGGAGGTCGGGGATGACTGTCCCGGCTGATCGGTCCCGCGGCCGGCCTCCTGCCGGATCAGCCGAGCGACCTTCCGCATGTATTGAATGGTCATCCGGCTCACCGGTCCCGAGACGCTGACCGCGCCAATGACGCTGCCGAGCCCGTCGAACATCGGCACGGCGACGCAATGCTCTCCCAGTTCCATCTCCTCGAGATCGAGCGCATAGCCGCGCTTGCGGATCTCGACGAGCTGTTTCTCCAGAGTCGGAACGTCGGTGATCGTATTGGACGTGAACGACACGAACGGCTCGGCTTCGTAGATCGCCTGGCGGACAGATTCGGGAAAGTAGGCGAGCATCGAACGGCCGCTCGCCGTGCTGTGATACTTGTACCGCCCCCCGGCGAAGCCCTTTGCACGGACCGAGAATCGTCCCTCGACACTGTCATAGATGAACACTTCGAAACTGTATGGGACCGCGAAGCTGACGGTTTCGCCGATCTCATGCACGAGACGCAGCAGCAGCGGCTTCGCGACGGCGTCGATCGGAAACCGGTTTTGCATCTTGCGGCCGAGCTCGAGATTGCGAAGGCCCAGCCGGTATTTTTTGGATGCCGGATCGAAGGCCAGAAAGCCGAGCACGGTCAGAGAGCGCGCGAGATTGAAGCAGGTGGTTTTCTTCAGTCGCACGACATGGCTGATCTCGACCAGCGTCAGTTCGCCGGCCGGCGACGCGGCAACAGCTTCGAGGATCGCATTCGCGCGACCGAGTGCCTGAATTTTCGGAGTGCCGTTCTGCATGCTCCAACTCACCGTTCGGTCGCACTCATCAGAGAGCTACGCTTATCGGTCGATGATACGAAGCATAGCAGCAATCGGTGATGGTAACGCACGCTTCGCTCACACACCCGACACGGTGTCGACGCTTCGATCGTCGGTGCGTTTCGATCGATCCGCCGACGCAGGAACGAATTGACTCTGCCCAAAAGCAAGGTCAGTAATGAAGAACACTAGCAGGTATTCGTTCTATAATATAGAACATGCATGCTGACCCATCGGGTTGACCGCTGAAGCAGACACGCATCGGCGCGCGCCACAGGGAACTCGCAAGGAACAGCAGACAAGCCATCGGGGGAGCGGCCATGAAAGAGCAGCGCGAACACAGTTATCTCGGAGCCCTGGTCAACAAGCTCGAACAGGACCACATCACCCGCCGCGAGTTCCTGCGAACCTCGACCTTGCTTGGCGTTTCCGCGACCGCGGCCTATGGGCTTGCCGGCGCGGTCTCGGGCGAGGCACCGATCGCCAGCGCGGCGGCCGACGACATTCCGACCGGCGGCACGATTCGAATCGGCATGCCGATCGATCCGGTGAGCGATCCCGCGACCTACGGCATCGGCGGCGGCGGCCCACCGCAATCGAACATCACGCGCAATGTCTGCGAGTACCTGACGCAGACCGGCACCGACAATCTGACGCGCCCGCATCTGCTCGAAGGCTGGGCCCCGAGCGAGGATCTGAAAACCTGGGATCTGCATCTGCGCCAGGACGTGAGCTGGCATAACGGCCGTCCTTTCGTGGCCGACGATGCGATATGGAACATCGCTCGCGCGCTCGATCCCGCCACCGGCTCGTCGGTCATCGGCCTGATGCAGGGCTACATGATGAACGACGAAGGCACCGCGCTCTGGGATGCCAACGCGATCGAGAAGATCGACGATCATACCGTGCGGCTGAACCTGCGAGCGCCGCAGCTCGCCGTTCCCGAGCATCTCTTCCATTATCCGCTCCATATCCTCGATCCGGAGGAGGGCGGTGCATTCGGCCCCGGCTCCAACGGCACCGGTGCGTTCGAACTGGTCGAGCATGCCGTGCGCGAGAAGGCCGTGCTGAAGGCGCGTAGCGACTACTGGGGCAACGGGCCTTTTGTCGACACGCTGGAATTCATCGATCTGGGCGAGGAATCCTTTGCCCAGATGACGGCGCTCACGTCGAAGCAGGTGCACGGGATCTGGCAGATCGATGTCACGCAATTGACCGCGCTCGAGCAGATTCCGCATGTGCAACTCTATCAGGTGGCGACCGCACAAACGGCCGTCGCGCGCATGAAGTCGGTGGCGCCGTTCGACGATGCGCGGGTCCGCAAGGCGATGCGGCTCGCCATCGATACGCGGCAAATGCTCCAGGTCGGCTATGCCGGTCTCGGCGCGCCCGGCGAGCATCACCATGTTTCGCCGATCCATCCCGAATATGCCGAGCTGCCCTTCATGGAGCGCGATGTCGAGGCGGCCCGTCAGTTGCTGGCCGAAGCCGGCCATCCTGACGGTATCGACATCGAGATCAACTGCGCGAACGATCCGCAATGGGAGCAGATCACAGTGCAGGCGATGGCCCAGCAATGGGCGGACGCGGGTATCCGCTGCAAGATCAATGTCATGCCGACATCGGCTTACTGGGACGTATGGGACCAGGTGCCGTTCGGGTTCACGTCGTGGACCCATCGCCCGCTCGGCGTGATGGTGCTCGCGCTCGCTTATCGTTCGAACGTGCCATGGAACGAATCGGGTTATTCGAATCCCGAGTTCGATCGCTTGCTGACCGAAGCCGAAGCGACGGTCGACGTCGAGGCGCGGCGTGCGGTCATGGTCCAGCTCGAAACGATCATGCAGGAAGAGGGGCCGATCGTGCAGCCGCTCTGGCGCGCGGCTTTGACGGCCTGGGACAAGCGGGTAAAGGGCTTCTCGCAGCACCCGACCAACTATATCTTTGGCAACGAGCTCGGCATCGCGCCCGGCGAGTAACGCTCGAGCCTTCTACCCTGCGTTTGCGATCGCCCCCCGGCGGGAAACCGCTGCGGGGCCACTGCATGGCGCGAAGCGAACGGAGGCGGAGTGACGCACGCAATCGATCGGGTGGGCCTCTGGTCCCCGGGCGGCGGCACCGAACGCTCGATCGTCGTGCATCGGTTTGGCACCGCTGGTGCGGATCCGAAGGTCTATCTGCAGGGCGGGCTTCACGCCAACGAAGCGCCCGGGATGCTGATCCTCCATCACCTCATCCCCCTGCTGCGCGACGCCGACAAAGCGGGGCGAGTGTGCGGCGAGATCGTCGTCGTTCCTGAGGCGAACCCGATCGGCATGGGCCAGTTCGTTCACGGCTATCAATCGGGCCGCTACGATTTCACCAGCGGCGTCAACTTCAACCGGCAGATTCCGCTGATCGGCGATGCAGCGGTTGCGAAGATGGCGGATGCGCTCACCGTACGGTCCGAGCAGAACGTCGCGCACGCTCGCGCCGCGATGCGCGAGATTGTATCGGCGCGCCGCGCATCGCTCGAAAGCGAGTTTCTGAAAAACACGCTGCTTGGCATGGCGATCGATGCGGACATCGTGATCGACTGCCATAGCGCGGGATCGGCGATGCTGCATGTGCTGGTCTGGCATGCGAACTGGCCGGAAGGCGGCGATCTGGTGGCGCAACTCGGGGCTCCGTTGGCCCTGGTGATCGCCGATAGCGGCGGCGGCACGTTCGAGGAAGCCTGCGCGAGCCCCTGGGATGCGCTGGGCGATGCCTATCCCGATGCGTTTCCGGTTCGGCCATCTTTCGTTGGGGGTCTCGAACTGCGCGGTGATTCCGATACGGACGATGCGATCGTTGCCGCGGACGCTGCGAATCTGTTCCGATTTCTGCAGCGGCGCGGTGCGATCGGCGGCAATCCGGGTCCCTCGCCGGCAATGATCGCGAAAATTGCGCCGATGGAGTCGATCGACGTCATCCGCGCGCCGGGTGCGGGTATCGTCGTCTATCGCGAATCGCTCGGGGCGATGTTGCAGCCCGGCGATATTGTTGCCGATCTTGTCGATCCTTCGAACGCCGACCCGGCCGCGACGCGAACCCCGATTCGCACAACCCAGGGCGGGCTGCTCTTCGCGATGGCGCCGCATCGGGTGGTAGCGTCGGGCCATCATGTGGCGATGGTCGCGGGCGGTTCGGGAAGTGTGAGCGGCGCGCATCCGTGGATCGACTAAATCGTGTATCTGATAGAAAGCGTGGCAGGAGCGGTGATGACCCAGACCCTCGATATTCCAATTCAGAAACTGTCGGTCGAAGCCTTTCGGCCCTATGGAACGGTCGTCACGCCGCTACCCGGTCCGACGACCTGGAGTCGCCCGGGCCTCGATGCCTGGACGCTCGATTTCGCGCTCGAAGGCGCACCGGAACTGAAGGTGGTCCGCTATCACTACAAGGCGCCGGCGGCGGGGCAGGAGTTCTCGCTGCTGGAGCGGCATATCACCGTCACCGAAACCCGCGTGCCGCTTGCGGGAAGCCGCGGCGTACTGATCGTCGCGCCGGCGACGCCCATCGGGCGCGGTCCCACGAAACCGTCGGTCGCGGATCTGCGTGCGTTCCATCTCGATGGCTCGCAGGGCGTCATGCTGGCCAAGGGTACATGGCATGCGCTGGATTGCTATCCGATTGTGGCACCCTTCACCGATTTCCTGTTCATCACCGAGGCAGAAACCGAGATCGAGGTCGAAAAGTTCGAGGACATGGCGCTGGCGCGCCGCACCGAGATGAAAGACATGGCGGCGGACGGTATTCGATTCCGAATCACCGATCCCCAGCAACTTTGCGCGTAGCAGCGGATTAGAAGGCGCGGCCGTTCGCGATTTCGATTGCAACGCCGATCAGCGCAAAATCGCCGGCATTCAGGGGCCGCGACGTGCGCAACGTGATGACCGCCGCGAGCGGTTTCTCATTGACCCGGACTGTCAGCGAGATCGAATAGAGCCGCGTGCTGCCATCGATGCGCGCGGCGACCGCCACGGTATCGTGTGCCGACGTTGGAATGCTGCCGACGAAATGCAGCGCGCGGCTCGCCGATTTGCCCGACGATGCAAACGTACCACCGAACAACCGGTCGAACGGCAGTTCGTCGAACGCGCGCGCGACATCTTCTGCCGTTGCGATGCCGAACCGTTCTTCTACCGATGCGATGCGCCCGTCGACATAGAGCGCGCGCCAGTGCAAATCCGGATCGTCGCGCAGCAGGATCGCGATGGATGCGACCCCGTCGGGCTTGAACGCGCCGTCGCTCGCCTCATCCATCGAATCGGCCGGCGGCACCAGAAGAATCGTGTCGACGGCACCCGCTTGAGCGGCTTCGCGATAGCCCGGGTCGATCCAGTCTTCAGGCACGACGAAGCTGATGGCGCCGAGCCGAACGTCAACGTATGCGGTGTCGTCGGCGACCACCGGCAAAGACAATGCCGCCGCCAGCAGCGCAACGACGAGTGCGGCCGGGCGTCTCACGCCGGCGCGTCGAGCGGCCATTCCGGCAGGATCTGTCCGCCATCGACGATCAGGCTCTGCCCGGTCACGTATTTCGCTTCGTCGCTGGCGAGATAGACCGCCGCCCAGCCGATATCGTCCGGCTCGCCGATATGGCCGAGCGGAATGACTGCGGGCACGATCGCCGCGCGCGCCGGCGAGAATGTGTCGGGGCCGCTCGAGTTCCAGATATTGCCGGGTTCGATCGCGTTGATCGTGATGCCGAGCGGGCCGAGTTCGACCGCGGCCGCGCGCATGAAGCCGTTGAGACCGCCCTTGCTCGCCGCGTAATGTGTCCAGCCTGCGACCGCAACGCGCGGGCCGGTGATCGATGAGGTCAGTACGATCCGGCCATAGCGGTTCCTGGTCATCTCGGGGATGCAGGCCTGCACGGCCAGCATCGCACCGCGCAGATTGACCGCCATCGTGCGATCCCATTCGGCGATCGTCATGTCGGTCAGCATCGATTGCGGGAAGATGCCGGCGTTATAGGCAAGGATATCGACGCGGCCCCATTCGCGCAGCGCCGTCGCGACCAGCGATGGGCCCGAATCGGGCTCCGCCATGTCGGCATGCTGGAATTTCGCGCTGCCGCCCTCCTGCGCGATCGACCTGGCCAATTCGTTGCCGGCTTCGTTGTCGCGCCCCGCGATCAGGACATGGGCGCCTTCGCCGGCGATGCGACGTGAGATCGCCGCACCGAGCCCCTTGGTGCCGCCGGCGACGATCGCGATCCGGCCATCAAGTCTTTTGCTCATGTGCCGGCGAGCCCCGTCACGGTGCGGCGGAACACGTCCATGCCGCGCTCATGCACCATCGTCTTCCAGTCGTCATGCTCCTGGTAGAAGGCATCGCGGATCTGCTCCTTGATCGTGCGGCCCTGCGGACTGTCGAGCGTGCCGTGCATGTGAAGCCAGTTGTCGGCGCGCACCGAATCGATCACCGCGTCGAGCGGCTGTGTGCCGTATTCGAGCGTGATCGAGGTCACCTCGGCGTTCGGGCAGTTGTAGATGTAGTTGCGCGCCGTATCGCCATGCACGACCGCCGACGCGGAATTGCCGTCCTCGTTGCTGGTGGTTTCGGCGCCGTACCACTCCTTGGCGCGCGTATAGCCGATCTCACCCGAGCTGTGTCCGTTGATGATCTCGCCATAGCCGTACGGGCCGAGCCCGGTATGGAGATCGATCATCGCGACCTGCTTGGCGACCGCGGCATGGCCGCGCGCGACGGTGCCGAGCATCTTGTTCGACCAGGTATGCGTACGCCCGCCATAGAACACGCCTTCCTTGTCCCACCATTGCCCGCTGGTGATGGCCGATTGCAGCGCCATCGCGCCTTTCTCGCGGCCCCAGGTGTCGAGCGTCTCGCGCGCATGCGCCTGCGCGTCCTCGGTCCAGTCGGGCGGACAGATCAGGTCGCGCAGTTCGCGATAGCCGGGATTGTCGGGATAGTCGGCGGTGAAATGATCGACGAAATTCCGATTGAGATCGACATTGTCCTCGTTGACGCGGCGGAGCCACGAGAATCCATGCGGATTGACCGCGTGAACGAACACGACAGTGACGCCCTCGGGCCGCTCCTTCCACAAACCGGACGTCAGCAGGCCGGTCTGGATGCCCGAGCCGCAGAATCCTTCGACACCGTGCGTCGCCGACTGGACGACCAGCACGCGCTCGTTCAGCAGCGAGCCGGCCCAGGCGACATCGGTCGCAAGCTCCTCGCCCGCTTCACCCTTCAGCGGGTGCAGGTGCGTGGTCAGAAGCAGGCCCTCCTGGTTCACGGCATCGAGGAATTTTTGCCGCGCCTCGGCATAAGCCGCTGAAAAGCAATCGATCGGGTTCATAACGCCTCGCTCAATCCTGTCGGGTCGGGCGCCAGCATCGGCGCAAGCGCCGGTACCCGGCAAGACCCCGGGCAAGGGGTCCGCTGCAGTACGCGGGCGCCGCGACGCAAAGGGCTTTGCGCGGCGGCCGAACGCGCCATAATGACCCCATGGCACGGCGCTTCATCCCACGAACGTCCGGCCGCATCCGGATTGCGGCGCTGGCGGCCCTTCTGTTCTTGAGCGGGGCTGCGACCCCGCATGCCGACCAGGACGACCCGCGTCTGCCGACCTACTTCGATCAACTCGTCGGCGCGCCCGATCCGCTCTCCGCCTACACGATCGAACGTCAGATCTGGCAGATCTGGTACGAGCATGAGAGCGGCGAGATCGAAGCGCTGCTGCGCGACGGCGATGTCGCGATGAACGGCGGCGATTTTCCGACGGCGCTCGCCGATTTCAATGCGGTGATCGAACAGGACCCGGATTTCGCGGAAGGCTGGAACCGCCGTGCCACGCTGCGTTTCCTGATGGGCGATTACGAAGGGTCGATCGCCGACATCGACGAGACCCTGGTGCGCGAGCCGCGCCATTTCGGTGCGCTCGCCGGGCTCGGCCTCGTCAACATGGAACTCGGCGAAGACGAACAGGCGCTCGATGCGTTCGAGCGCGCGCTCGTGGTCAATCCGCAGATGCAGGGCCCGCGCGCGAATGCCGCCTATCTGCGCAAGAAGATCGAGGACGGGCAGATTTAGGTCCGACGCGCTTGTAAAATCGCATTAAATCATTCGTCATCAGTCAGTCGGCATCGTCGGGCTTGTTTAAATTGTCATCGCCGGGCTTGACCCGGCGATCCACGGAGCGGCCGGATTCCGCCTGACCGACCATGTCCGGTGCATCGGCACGATGGATGCCCGGGTCAAGCCCGGGCATGACGAACATGGTGGTTGCGAGCAGGAAACAACGCCAATGCGCCCGGTCACCCGTCCGCGAAATTGAGCTCGATCCGAATGCCGTCGGGATCGGTGAGGAAGAGCTGCTGCGCCGCGCGGCCCGGCACGGTCTGGCGGCGATAGGCGATCCCGCGGGCGTCGAGCCGCTTCACCGTCGCCTCGATATCCCGCGCGGTGAACGCAATATGGTCGAACGCGCCGGTGTGCGGCGCCCCCCTGTTCGCTTCGTTCGCCGCATCCGCGACGAAGAGATGCACGATCGGCCGTTCCCCGGCATAGAGCCAGGCGCCGGGGAAATCGAAGGGCGGCCGTGGGCCGCTTTTAAGGCCGATAGCGCTTTCATAGAACGCGACCGACCTGCCGAGATCGGACGTTCCGATCGTGTAATGGTCAAGCGCGGTAACCGGCATGGCGAAACCTCCGTTCCCGGCTGCCAGTCTAGACGAGACGGGCGGGATATGCCCGCGCCTGACTTGGCCGCCGGGTTTTGCTAGCCTGCGTTCGTATGCCGGCGCGATGCGCTGCCGAAACCCGCGCCGGCCGGGGAGAAATGTGCCATGACGAAAGTCGGTTCCGCCGTCGAAACCCTGCTCGGAAGCGAGGCAATTGCAGCCCTGATGAATCCGAAGCCGGAGATGGCCAAGGGCCTGCCCGGCCGGGCCTATACCGATCCCGAATTCTTCAAGCTGGAACAGACCGATCTTTTCCCACGCCGCTGGATGTCAGTCGGCGTCGCCGACGACGTGCCGATGCCGGGCGATGCGAAGCCGGTGTCGATCGCCGGCTGGCCGCTGGTCCTGGTGCGCGGCCGCGACAGCAAGCTGCGCGTCTTCCTCAATATCTGTCAGCATCGCGGCATGAGCCCGATCGCCGAACCGTGCAAGGGCCTCACCAACATCCGCTGCCCCTGGCATAGCTGGACCTACGATCTCGACGGCGCGTTGATCGCACAGCCGAATATCGGCGGCGTCGGCATCAACAAACAGGATGGGTTCGATCGGTCGGCACTGGGTTTGCGCGAACTCCGCAGCGAAATCTGGATGAACACGGTGTTTGTCAATATCGACGGCAAGGCGCCGCCTTTGTCCGAGCATGTCGGGCATTTCGAGCGTTACTTCACCGAGTATGATTTCTCGCTGCTGCGGCATGGCGGTTCGCACGAGATCGACATTCCGGCCAACTGGAAGCTCACCGTCGAGGGCGGCATCGAGGATTATCATCTGCCGTGGATCCATTCGCAGATCTTCAGCGGCCGCCCGAACTGGTGGGGCCGTTCGGTGATCGAGGGCACGATGGTCGGCACCGAAAGCTGCATCCCGCAGGCCGATGACGGCAACCTGATCAACACGCGCACGTCGCGCCTGCCAAAATTTCCGAATCTGAAACCGGAAAGCCGCGACATGGGCAATTTCGTGTGCCTCTTTCCCAATCTCGGCATCACCGTTCTGACCGACCATATCGCGGTGACGCAGTTCATGCCGCAGGCGGCGGACCGCACGCATTACCGCAAGGATTATTATTTCGTGGGTGACGAAGCCGGCTCCGGCGCCGCTTATGCGGAGGCGCGCAAGGCGGTGGCCGAAGGCTGGAAGCTGATCAACGCGCAGGACGGGCCGCTGGTTGCGGTCCTGCAGAAGAATCACGCGGTGCGCGATCGCATCGGCATCGACAATCGCTTCACCCCGGCCTGGGAGGGTGCGGTGCAGCGCTTCCAGCAGCTCGTCGTGGAGACGATGGCGGCGTAATGGGAACCAAATCAGAAGCAATTGAATCCCCTCCCCCCTTGCGGGGGAGGGTTAGGGTGGGGGGTATTGCAGAGTCCAGTTTCACCTTTTTGACCGATCGCTCTTGAACCCCTCCCCCTGCCCCCTCCCGCAAGGGGAGGGGGAGCAACGCAAAAGGCACGCACGACTGAACCTGTCGACCTTCTCGGCTGCGGTAACGCCCGCGCCGCCCTTCACGCCCTTCTTATCGAAACCTCGACGCCGTGCACGGCCGTGCTGTCGCCCATATCGGCGCGCAGTCCCGGATTGAGCGCGTTGATATTGGCGCGCAGCGCGGAGTTCCGGACCCAGCGGCTCTTGCCGCCGAGCGCGACGCCGCGCGGGATCACGTTCTCGATCCGCACCGGAATCGAGAGGCTGGCAATCGACGTCTCGAAGATCGCCATATCGCCATCGGCGAGGCCGAGCGCGGCGGCATCGTCGGGATGCAGCGCGATCGATTCAGGTCCGTTCTTCTCGACGATCTTCTCGTCGTTGCCGTAGATCGAATTCATCAGCCACGGCGTTGCCGGCGTCAGCAGGCGATAGAGGCCCTTGGCCGGGCGCGGATCGGCGTGCGGCGTCGGGGCGGCCGGCAGCCCGTCGGCAGCGGCGCGTTCGCTCGCAATCTCGATCTTGCCCGATGGCGTCGGAAACACACCGTCGGCGAAGCGGATCACCGGTTCGCGCGAGGGATAGATCGTGCCCACCTTTTTCAGCGCGTCGAATCCGCCCTCGATTCCGGCATTGGCGACCAGCCGGTCGATGATCGAGCGGTCGTCCTCGAACAGTTCCGGATCGTTGTAACCCATCGCGCGTGCGAGCCGGCGGAAGATCTCCTGGTTCGGCAGCGCCTCGCCGACCGGCTCGAACGCCTTCGCCTGCGCGCCGACGGTGAGATTGAAATAAGAGGTCACGATATCGTCGAATTCGAGGAAGCTCGCCGCCGGCAGCACGAGATCGGCGAAATCGGCGGTGTCGGTGCGGAAGAGATCGAGCACGACGAGGAACAGATCCTCGCGCTTCAGCAGTTTGTGCAGCCGCGCCTGATCGGGATTGGAGGCGGCGATGTTGATGTTCCAGCAGACCAGCGCCTGCGATTCCACGGGCTTTTCGAGCAGCGCGCAGAGATCCATGTGGCTCAGCGATTTCGCCGGCGCCTGCCGCAGATGCGGCGCCGTCATATAGGTCTCGTCCATGCCGCGATCGGACGATCCGTTGAGGAAGAGAATGCCGGTGCCGGGCTTGCCCAGATTGCCGGTCGCCGGCGGCAGCAGGCCGCAGGCGCGGAACACGTTGCCGCCGAACGGCTGGCGCTGCAGCCCCTGGCCGAGCCAGAGCATCGACGGGCCTTCGGCGTAAAGCTTCGCAACGCGTTCGATGTCGGCCGCAGGCACACCTGTCGTCGCTTCGCCCCATGCGGGCGTGCATTCGTCGAGTTGGGATTCGACCTCGCTCCAGCCGATCGTGTGCCTGTCGAGATAGTCGCGGTCGAGCAGACCCTCGCGCCGGATCACATGCAGCAGCGCGTAGACCAGCGCCGAATCGGAGCCGGGGAACGGTTGCAGATGGATGTCGGCTTCGGCCGCGGTCGCATGGCGCACCGGATCGACCACGACGACCGTCGCGGGGGTTTCCTTGAGCCAGTGCTTGTGCTGATGCGGCGCCGAGGCATGCGGGTTCGCCCCCCACACGATCAGACATTTCGCATCCTTCGCGGTGCGCGGATCGAAACCGCGCACGCTGGTGCCGTACATATAGCCGAGCGCCAGATGGCCGGCGAGATTGCAGATGCTGTCCGGCTCCATCTCGCTGGCGCCGAGCCGGTTGAAGAACCGCATCGGGAATCCGCCGGCGATCTGCGAGCAGGTGCCGGTGTAGTGCGCATGCCAGATCGCGGCCGGGCCGGTCTTGTCGGCGATCGCCGAGAGACGCCGCGCGACGGTCTCGATCGCCTCGTCCCACGAGATCGGCTCGAACTTGCCCGATCCCTTCGGTCCGACGCGCTTCAGCGGCTGGCCGAGACGCTGGTCCGGGTCGCGCCAGGCACCATTATAGCCGATCGCACATTTGCCGCAGAGCGCGCCGCGGGCGACCGCATGGTCGGGATCGCCGAGCACGCGCGCCTTCTTGCCATGCTTGACCACGGCGATGCCGCAGGCGTCGTAACAGTCGCGGGGGCAGGTGGTGCGGATAATCTCGCGGCCATCGTCCATTGTTCGGACCTCCACTTTGTGCCAAAGCATCGCACGGACGCGGCCTCCCAGCCAAATCACGAAGCCCAAATCACGAAGCCCAAATCACGAGGCCCAATCCGCGAGGAAATCACTTTGCAGCCATCGAAAACCGCAACGCCCGCCGCCGACCGCGCCGATGCGCGGCTCGGTCTCGCCTACACGCTGGCGGCGTTTCTGCTTTGGGGCTTCAACCCGTTTTATTTCAAGGCGGTCGCCGATGTCTCCGCCCTCGAAGTGCTGGCGCATCGGGTGATCTGGTCGTTCGCCATGCTGCTGCCGGTCTATCTGGCGACGCGCCGGCCCTGGCCGCTGCGCACCGCTTTCGGCGACCGTCGCATCTGGACGATGCTGCTCGCGTCGACCGCGATCACGGTGGCGAACTGGCTAATCTATATCTGGTCGGTCGTCAGCGACCAGCTTTTGCAGGCCTCGCTCGGCTATTACATCACGCCGCTCGTGAACGTGGCGATCGGAATCCTGATTCTCCGCGAACGGCTTTCTCTCGCGCAGACGGTCGCCGTTGCCCTCGCGCTCATCGGTGTGGTCCTGCAGGCGATCGGTCTCGGAGCGGTGCCGTGGATCGGCATTGGCATTGCGATCACATTCGGCGCCTACGGGCTCTTGCGCAAACAGATGGGCATCGGCGCGCTCGACGGCACGTTCATCGAAATGCTGCTCATGCTGCCCGCCGCGCTAGCATTTCTGCTGTGGATGGAGATTCTCGGCAGCGGCGCCTTCGGTCATGGCGGCCTTGGTCTCGATCTGCTGCTGATGGCGGCGGGACCGGTGACGGCCGTTCCCCTGCTTCTGTTCGTGGTCGGCGCACGGCGCATCAGGATGATCGCGCTCGGCTTCTGCCAATACCTGACGCCTTCGATCTATTTCCTGCTGAGCGTCTTCTGGTACGGCGAACCGTTCGGTGCCTGGCAGCTCGCAAGTTTCGCGATCATCTGGCTGGCGATCGCGATCTTCACATTCGACATGCTGCGCGCCTACGGGCGCCTCGACGCCGCGCCGCGCTGACGCTGCGCCTATTCCTCGATCCAGGCGATGCGCAGCACGTTGGTCGAACCGGGTGTGCCGAACGGTACGCCGGCCGTCACCACGACGCGCTGGCCGGGCTCGGCCATGCCTTCGGTGCGCGCGATATCGCAGGCCTTGTCGACCATCTCGGAAAAGCTCGCGACGTCAGGGCTTTCGACGCAATGCGTGCCCCAGACGAGGGCGAGCCGCCGCGCCGTCTCCCGCGCCGAGGTGAGACAGAGGATCGGCGCTTCCGGCCGTTCGCGCGCGACGCGCAGGGTGGTCGAACCCGAGGTCGTGTAGGTGACGATGACCGCCGCCGACACCGTATGCGCGACCTGGGCCGCGGCCGCGCTGATCGCGTCGGCCGCCGTCGTTTCCGGTTCGGGATGCTGCGCCTGGATGATGCGCGCATAGGCCGGATCGCGTTCCACCCGCGCGATGATGCGGTCCATCATCGTCACCGCCTCGACGGGATAGCGTCCGGCGGCGGTCTCGGCCGAGAGCATCACCGCATCGGCGCCGTCATAGATCGCGGTCGCCACGTCGGAGGCTTCGGCGCGCGTCGGCTGCGGCGCGGCGATCATCGATTCCAGCATCTGCGTTGCGACGATCACCGGCTTGCCGCGCTCGCGACAGACGCTGACGATACGCTTCTGCAGGATCGGCACGTCCTCGGGCGACATCTCGACGCCGAGATCGCCGCGCGCGACCATCACCGCATCGGCGAGGTCGACCAGCTCCTCGAGCCGGTCGATCGCTGCCGGCTTTTCCAGTTTGATCAGCACCGCGGCGCGACCGCCGATCAGGCGCCGCGCCTCGGCCACGTCCTCCGGCCGCTGTACGAACGACAGCGCGATCCAGTCGCAGCCGAGATCGAGCGCGAACTGCAAATCCTTGCGGTCCTTCGCGGTCAGTGCCGAAATCGGCAGCAGCACGCCGGGCAGGTTGACCCCTTTATGGTCGGAGAGCTTGCCGCCGACATGCACAATCGTCTCGGCGAAATCGCCGCCGCAATTCTGCACCTCGAGCGTGAGCCGCCCGTCGTCGAGCAGCAGTTTCGTGCCCTTGTTGCAGGCCGCGAAGATTTCCGGGTGCGGCAGGCTCGCGCGATTCTCGTCGCCGATCGCCGGATCGAGATCGAGGCGGAATTTCTGGCCGACCTTCAATGTCACCTGGCCGCCGGCAAAACGACCGACGCGCAGCTTCGGGCCCTGCAGATCGGCGAGCGTGCCGATCGGCCGATGCGTCTCGAGCTCGACCTGGCGGATCAGCTCGTAGCGCCATTGATGTTCTTCATGCGTGCCGTGGCTGAAGTTCAGGCGGAACACGTCGGCGCCGGCATGGAACAATGCACGGATCGTGTCGGTGTCGCTGCTGGACGGGCCCAGCGTCGCGACGATCTTGGCCTTGCGAAGTCGTTTCATGCGGCCGGCCCCCTTGCTGCCGGTCTCGTTCCGGGGTCGTGCCGGACGATCAGCGCAATCGCTGCGCCGGATCGACCAGGATCGCCCGGAAATCGTTCACGTTCGTCAAAGTCGGCCCGGTCACCACGAGATCGCCCAGCGATTCGAAGAATCCGTACCCGTCATTGTCGGCCAAACGCGCCTTGGCGTCGATGCCCGCGGCATGCGCACGGGTGAGTGTGTCCGGACCGATGATCGCACCCGCATTGTCCTCGCTGCCGTCGATCCCGTCGGTATCGCCGGCGATTGCATGGACGCCCGCAGCACCCCCGAGCGCGATCGCCAGCGCCAGCAGGAATTCGGCATTGCGGCCGCCACGCCCCTTGCCGCGGATCGTGACGGTCGTTTCGCCGCCGGAGAGCAGCAGCGCGGGCTTCGCCGCCGGCTGGTCGTGCGCGAGAATCTGGCGTGCGATCCCGGCATGCACGATCGCAACTTCGCGCGCCTCGCCTTCGATGCTGTCGCCGATTATGACCGGGGCAATGCCGGCGTCGCGTGCGATCCGGGCCGCCGCTTCGAGCGAGGCCTGCGGCCGCGCGACGAGAATGGTTTCCGCGCGCGCGAGACGCGCATCGCCGGGCTTCGGCGTTTCGTCCGCGCCTTCATCGAGCCGTGTGCGCACCGCGGCGGGCACGTCGATTTTGTATTTCGCGACGATCGCACGCGCGTCGTCGTAAGTCGTCGGGTCCGGCACGGTCGGGCCCGAGCCGATCGTCGCCGGATCGTCGCCCGGCACGTCCGAGATCAGCAGCGTCACGAGCCGCGCCGGCGCGGCGGCGGCACCCAGCCTGCCGCCCTTGATCGAAGAGAGATGTTTCCTGAGGCAGTTCATTTCCGAAATCGTCGCCCCGCAGCGCAGCAGTTCCCGATTGACCGCCTGCTTGTCGGCCAGCGTCAGGCCCGCGGCCGGGAGTGCTAGCAGCGCCGATGCGCCACCCGACATCAGACAGAGCACGAGATCGTCCGGCCCGAGCCCGCGAACCTTTTCGAGGATGCGGCCCGCTGCTTCGCGGCCGCGCGCATCGGGCACCGGATGCGAAGCCTCGACGATCTCGATCCGCTCGCAGGGCGCATTGTATCCGTCGCGCGTGACAATCAGACCCTCGAGCGGCCCGTCCCAATGCTGCTCGACGGCCCGCGCCATCGCGGCCGATGCCTTGCCCGCGCCGACGACGATGGTGCGGCCTTTAGGACGCGTCGGCAGATGCGGCGGCACACAGCGCATCGGGTCGGCGGCCGCGATCGCCGCGTCGAACAGGCGGCGCATGAAATCCTGCGGCGTCATCGGGGCGGTGCAAAGGAGGGTGAAGGGGTCATCGACCGGAGGCCTCGGCGGCGGGGCGCGGATCGTAGGGAGAGCGGCGACAAAGGGTCAAGCAGGTGGCACCTTCAGTCGGCGGGCGGTGGCGATGGTCGTTTCCTCGTCGCCGGAGCGAAGCGGCTCTTGTCCATGCGCGCGAGCAGGATCCCGAACAGCAGGATCGCGCCGCCCGCCGCCTGCAGCGGCCCGAGCGCCTCGCCGAGGATCAGCCAGGCCAGCAGCGTGGTCATCAGCGGATTGATCAGGAGCGTGATCGACGAGAACGAGGCCGGCAGATGCGCGAGCGCCCAGGCGATCAGGCTCTGCCCGGTGACATGGCTGATCCAGGCGAGCGCGAGTACGACGGCAAGTCCGGCGAAGCTGGTGATGAGGATCGTCTCGCCGCCGATGAGCGCGGCAACGAGGCAGAGCGCCGATGCCGACAGCGCGCTTGCCGTCATCACGCGCGCGGTCGTGAAACGGGCACGCACCGATTTGAGCGTCAGCAGGTACGCGGCATAGAGCACCCCGGCGAGCACGCCGAGCCCGTCGCCGACCAGATTGATCTCGCCCAGCCCCGCGCTCGACCCGACCAGCAGGAACGTGCCCGAGATCGCGAGCGCGAGCCCGGCGAGAAAGCGGCCGCCGAAGCGTTCGCCGAGGAAGAGCCAGCCGGCCAGCGTCACGAAGATCGGCGCCGAATTGCCGAGCACGGTCGCGTTGGCGACGCTGGTCATGGTCAATCCCCAATGCCAGACCACCAGGTCGGCGCCGAGGAGAAACCCCGGCAGCACCAGCATCCACCAGTCGCCGCGCGTGGCGGGACGCGGCGGCGGCGTCTCGGCATGGCGCTGCTCCAGCGCCTGCCACAGCCAGAGCAGCGGCAAGGCGAGGATCATGCGGTAGAAGCCGGTCGCCGACGGGCCGACCTCGGAGAGCCGGACGAAGATGCCCGAGAACGAGATCGTCACGCCGCCGAGGATCAGCAGCGGCAGCGCGAAGCGCGGGCCGGAGAAGGCCAGGAGCAGCAGGCGGGAGACCATCGCGACGCGCTTATAGACCGCGGGGCCGGGTGGCCGCCATCGAAACACACGCCGTCGTCATCGCCGGGCTGGTTGAGCGGTAGACGATGAGAACCCTCTATTGCGTGTTGCGGTCGACCGCCATCGCCTAGGTTGTTAAGAGGAAGGCCGATGTCGACCCTCTACCGCGCGTGTCGCGGTCGGCCGCGACCGATTGCGGCGCGGGAGAGGGTGGCCGCGCGAGCCATGCGAGCACGGCCGGGTGAGGGCCTTCGATTGAATCGCGAGACACCCCCTCACCCTTCCCTCTCCCCCGTCACGTCGCGGTCGGCCGCGACCGATCGCGGCACGGGGGAGAGGGTTCTAAATTTCTCCGTCCCTTTCCCGCGGCAGACCGTGGCGTGCGGGAGGGGATTCTTGATTTTTCCTTGCCGCGGCAAACCGCGGCGTGCGGGAGGGAACTCTGTATTTCCCCCTCCCCTTGCGGGAGGGGGTAGGGGGAGGGGTTCGCCGAACGCTTGACCGGTCGATCCGGGCGGGGGCAGGTTGCCGGCTTCGGACAACCGTTTCTCGAAAAGGTGGGTTCATGGCGACGGCAACGAATGCAACCGGCTGGTCCGGCATCTTCCCCGCGATCACCACGCAGTTCCGCGACGACGAAAGTCTCGATCTCAAGGCGACCGCGGCGCAGATCGAACGCATGGTGAAGGCCGGCTGTCACGGCATCATCATGATCGGCACGCTCGGCGAGAATCGCTCGCTCGAGCTCGAGGAAAAGCACGAGCTGATCCGCCTTGCGGTCGCGACGGCGAAAGGGCGCGTCCAGGTCCTGACCGGCGTTGCCGAGAACACGACCGCGCAGGCCTGCCGCTTTGCCGAAGCGGGCAAGAAGGCGGGGCTCGACGGCCTGATGGTGTTGCCGGCGATGGGTTACAAATCGGACCGGCGCGAGACGCTCGAACATTATCGCACCGTCGCGCGCGCGACCGACCTGCCGATCATGGTCTACAACAACCCGGTCGCGTACTCGACCGACGTGACACCCGACA
>JBBDMS010000055.1:0-61919 GCA_040878185.1 Dongiaceae bacterium
CCGCCGCGCCGCGGCGCGGCGCCTCGGTTTCCGGTACGAGGGAATCTTCTACAATCATCTGGTCGTGAAGGGGCGCAACCGGGATACTGCCTGGTATTCCATCCTCGACGACGAATGGTCCGGGGTGCGTGCGACCTTCGAGCACTGGCTCGCGCCGCAGAATTTCGATTCGAGGGGGCAGCAGATCCACGCGCTCTCCGCGCTCGCGGCGGCACGCTCGGTAACGCATTAGCGGGCTGGGCCTTCGCTGGTGGCGCATCAGGTGTAGTGGCGATGCGCGCAGACCGATAATCGTCACGCCCATCGTCCTCATGGTGAGCTTGTCGAACCATGAGGGAAGCAACGTCGTGCCGCCTCGTCCTTCGACAGGCTCAGGACGAGGTTGCAGGCCTCAAAGCGCTGCCGCCTTCGCGTTGATCGCTTCCAAACGCCTTCCCCTCGATCTGCACGCGCCGTTTAAACCGCGCGGATGCCGTAGATCGGGCCATCCTTGAAGCGGGCGAAGCGGAAGCCGGCGATGTCCATCGAGGGCTTGCCGTCGGCTGCGAGTTCGGCGGCGATCCGTCCGGTGATCGGGCCCATGCCGAATCCGTGCCCACTCATGCCGGTCGCGATCACGAGGCCCGCGGGCGTGCCGGGTGCATCGATCACCGGGATCATGTCGGGCGTCATGTCGATCATGCCGGCCCAGCTCTTCTGCACGCTGACCGTGCCGATATCGGGAAACAGCGACTGGAACGCCGCGATCGCGTTGGCGTTGCGCGTGTCGTTCGGCGCCGGGTCGAGCACGCGCGTCTTCGTATAGGCCGATGTCGGCTCGCCCCGGGCCTTGTCGATCAACCCGTCGAGAAACGGCCGCCCGAACTTGAGCCCGACGTCGCCGCGATTGGCCATCAGCCCGGACCAGAAGCTCCTGAGATGCGCAATGCTGTCCGGCACGAGGAAATGATCGGTCGCGCCGTCGGCCAGATTGACCGCGCCATTCGCGCGCTGGCGGAATCCGACATGCGGCGACCAGACGCCGCAGCTCGTGATCGGCCGCACCGGATCGATCAGCGTCACGCTCGCGCGAATGAGCAATTGCGGCAGATCGATCCCGAGCGGCCGCAGCAGACGCGCGGACCAGGCGCCGGCGGCGATAATCACCTTATCGCATTTGATGAAACGCTTTTCGGTCTGCACGCCCGATATGCGCCCGCCCTCGGTCTCGATCCGGAGCACGGCCTCGCCGGTCGCGATTTCGGCGCCGCCCTTGCGTGCCGCGGCGGCAAACGCGTCGGAGGCTTTCTCCGGTTCGGCCTGACCGTCATTCTCGGTGACGATGCCGCCGACGAAATCGCCGCGGATACCGGGTACGATCTCGGCGATCTCCGCGGGCGTGACGGCACGGGTGCGCAACTGGAACTGCCGCGCGACGTCGAGCCAGCCTTCATACTTCGCCATCGTCGCCGGATTGTTGGCGATCTTGATATTGCCGCCCATGCGCCAGCCGAGATCGGCGCCCAGCTCGGCCTCGAGCCCCTGCCATATCCGGATGCCTTCGATCATCAGCGGCACTTCGAAGGGATCGCGACCCTGCTGGCGCACGAAACCCCAGTTGCGGCTCGATTGCTCGCCGGCGATGCGGCCCTTCTCGAGCAGCAGTGGCCTCAGCCCTTTCTTCACCAGATACCAGGCGGCGCTTGTACCCACGATGCCACCGCCGACGATCACCGCATCCGTCATGCTGCCCCTCTTCACGGAAACGACCTCAGAGAATCTCGAGCGGCACGGCGCCGCCACCGGTCAGCAGTTCGAGCCCGCTCTCGGTCAGCGCATAGGTGCCGCCCTGGATGATACCGATGCCTTCGTCTTCCATTTCGATGCAGCTATGCAGCACGAAGCTGGTGTTCGCCTGCATGATCTGGCTCGATTCGCGGCAGATCTCAAGCGCCTCGAGCCACACCGGCGGATAAGCGATGCCGATGCCGTAGCCGAAGCGCATCACGAACGCGTCCTCGAGTCCTGCGGCGCGTAACGGCTTGAGCGCGGCTTCCTCGACCGCGGCGACAGGCGTACCGATCTTGCAGGCGCGTTCGCCTTCCTCGAGCGAGACGCGGCAGAGCTCATAGAGCTCGCCCGCGCGTTTGCCGGGGTCGCCGAGCGAAAATGTATGCAGGGTGACCGCGTGATAGCGATGTTCGACACCGGCAAACTCGGCATGAACCAGCTCGCCTTTCTGCATGACGCGTGATCGCGCGGCGCCGTGGCCGCCCGGCGTGCGCGGGCCCGAGGCGAGCTCGGTCGTGATCGCCCAGTAGTCGGAGCCGGCACGACGCATCGCGGCCTCGATCTCGGCCGTCAGCGCAATCTCGGTGACGCCTTGCTTCGCTGTCTTGCGCGCGGCCTCGAGCCCGGCGCGCGCATAGGATGCCGCGCGGCGCATATAGCTCATTTCCGTCGGCGATTTGACGACGCGCGGGGCGCCCAGAATCCTGTTGGCATCGACCAGCGTCGCGGGCGCGATCGCGCGCGCGATCGCCTGTACCATCGGATAAGAGAGCATGTTGGACCCGAGCTCGATCCCGACCCTGCTGCCAGCCCTGAGGCCCTTCTCGGTCGCGACCTGCGCGTAAAGCGCCGCCACGTCGTCGACATGAAGCTTGTAGATGCGGATATCGGCGATCCAGCTCGATTCGCGTGCCAGCGGCCGGTCGGTGTTGCGCAGAACCAGCGTGGGTTCGCCCGGATCGGATGTCGCAAAGATCATCGCCTGCGGGCTGACCGCGCTGGTCCAGCTGTCATAGCCGCCGAAATAGAACTGATGCTCGGGCGAGACCGAGATCACGACATCGATGCCGGCATCGCGCAGTTTGGGGCGCACGGCATCGAGCCGCGCGCGATGTTCGGCTTCGGTGAAGGCGGCGAAGGGTGGGACCATCTCTGCTCTCGCTCCGGGATTGAGGTTCGCGCGAGCCTAGCGGGGCCCGCAGAGGGCGGCAATTGGCTCGGCACAGGCCCCTTATCGTCGTCATTGCCGGGCTTGACCCGGCAATCCACCGAGCAATCAGGGTCTGCGCCGATGAATGTACGCGGAGCGACGGATAAGCAGATGCCCGGGTCAAGCCCGGGCATGACGGAATTTTATCGGATAGGCCGGAGTGAACGTCGAAGGGTAAAATTCGCTCGCTCTACCCGTTCTTCGTCAGCACTTCGCCGGCGAAATAAAGCGAGCCGCAGAAGAGCAGGCGCGCGGGGCGGGATTCGCGTTCGAGGATGCGGGCAAGTGCCGCCTCGATGCCCGTTGCGGCCTCGGCATTCACGATGCCGGTCGCGCGCGCCGCAGCCAGCATCTCCTCGCCCGTCAGGTTCTGGTGCCCGCCGCCGATCGAGACCGCCTGCAGCGAGGCGATATGCGGTGCCAGATGCCGCAGATAATCGACCGGCTGTTTGGTGTTCAGCATACCGAAGACGAGATGCACCGGCTTCGATTCGCCGGCCTGCCGGTCCGCCTCGGCCCAGTCGCGCAGCACCGAAGCTATCGCAGCGCCTGCGGATTCGTTGTGCCCGCCATCGACCCACATCTCCCAGCCTGGCTTCAGCCCTGCGGCCAGCGTGCCTTTGGTCAGATGCTGCATCCGCGCCGGCCAGGAAACCTCGACGAGCCCGCGCCGGATCGCATCGTCGCGCACGTCGATATCGCCGAGGCAGGGCAGGGTCGCAATCGCCATGCCGGCATTGCCGATCTGGAAATCGCCGAGCAGCCCCGGCCGCGGCAGATGCAACTCGCGATTGGCGTCACGAAAGCGCATGCCCGAACCCGCGCCTTCGTCTTCAGGCAGGCAGGTCCATTCGCGGCCCTCGCGCACCAGGGCGACGCCCAGTTTCGCCGCGCGCGAGTCGAACACGGATGACGCTTCCGGCGGCTGCGTGCCGATGACCGCGGGCACGCCGGCTTTCATGATCCCGGCTTTCTCGAAGGCGATCGTTGCCAGCGTGTCGCCAAGATACATCATGTGATCCATCGAAATCGGCGTCAGCACCGTCGCGAGCGGTCGGTCGATCATGTTGGTCGCATCGAGCCTTCCGCCGAGCCCGGTTTCGAGCAGCAGGATATCGGCCGGTGTTTCGGCGAAGGCGAGAAACGCCGCGACCGTCGTGATTTCGAAGAAGGTGATGTTCCGCTGGTCGTTCGCACGCTCGCATTTTTCGAGCAGGTCGATCAGCCGTTCCTCGTCGATGAGGGTGCCGGCAAGCCGGATGCGTTCGTGAAAGCGCACGAGATGCGGCGAGGTGTAGACATGGACACGATAGCCGGCCGCCTCCAGCATCGCGCGCAGATAGGCGATGACCGAACCCTTCCCGTTGGTGCCGGCGACATGCACGACCGGCGGCAGCCGGTCCTGCGGGCGGCCGACGCGATCGAGCAGGTCGGCGACACGGTCGAGGCCGAGATCGATGATTTTCGGATGCAGCCGATTGAGCCGTTCGAGAACGCGGTCGCTGCCCGCGAGCGGCGGATTGGACGATGACGCGTCGGTCGGGTTTGCCATGATGTCGATCGACGCTGGGCGCTTTCGATCCGGAACGAGCGGTCCGGTCAGCGCGCGGCGCCGCCGCTCCGGTGGGTTTCGTTGCGGTCCGGCGCGTTCAGAATCGGGATCGCATCCGGTCGCGGCGGAACGATCGCCTCCCGCGAACCCGCAGGACGGCCCGGGCGGGTGATGAGGCGGATCAGCCGGATCAGGGTCTCGCGCAACTGGCCGCGCGGCACCACCATATCGACCATGCCGTGCTCGCGCAGATATTCAGCGCGCTGGAATCCGGCCGGCAACGTTTCGCGGATCGTCTCTTCGATGACGCGCGCGCCGGCAAAGCCGATGACAGCACCGGGTTCGGCGATGGCAATATCGCCGAGCATCGCAAAGGACGCGCTGACGCCGCCGGTGGTCGGGTCGGTCAGCACGACGAAGTACGGCAATCCGGCTTCCTTGACCTCGTCAATCGCGATGATCGTGCGCGGCATCTGCATCAGCGACAGGATGCCTTCCTGCATACGAGCGCCACCCGAAGCCGGAATGGCGATCAGCGGTGCGCGGTTCGCAACCGCATGGCGCGCCGCCGCGATCAGTCCGTCGCCGACCGCCTGGCCCATCGAGCCGCCCATGAAATCGAAATTGAACTGTGCGATGACAGCGCGCATGCCGTCCATCGTGCCGTCGGCGACGATGATCGCATCCTGTTCGCCGGTCTTGGACTGCGCTTCCTTGAGCCGGTCGGAATAGCGCTTTCGGTCGCGGAATTTCAGCGGATCTGGTTCGATCTTCGGCAATGCGAGGCGCGTATAAATGCCGTCGTCAAAGAGGAGACCGAGGCGCCGCTGGGCCTCGATGCGCAGATGATGACCGCATTCCGGGCAGACGCGATGGTTCGCCTCGAGATCGCGGTGAAACACCATCTGGCCGCAGGCGGGGCATTTTTCCCAGAGATTTTCCGGCACGTCGGTCTTGCGAACCAGCGCCTGCAGTTTCGGCCGGACGAAATTGTTGATCCAGCTCATGCCGCTTCCTCACGGCCGGCCTTGTGCACGCCGGCGGCGAGGTTCGCCACGAAGGCGAGCGCGTCCTCGACCAGGCCGGGCTTCGCGCGGCCCTTTGCATCGAGGTTGGCTGCGATGCGCTCGACGAGGGCCGAGCCGACGACGGCCGCATCGGCAACGCGCGCGACATTGCCGGCCTGCTCCGGCGTCCGGATGCCGAAACCGACCGCGACCGGCAGATCGGTATGGCGCTTCAGCCGCATGACGGCGCCGCGCACATGCTCGTCGCTGGCCGAGCGCGTGCCGGTGATGCCCATGATCGAAACGTAATAGACGAAGCCCGATGTGTTGTTCAGCACGACCGGCAGGCGCTTGTCATCGGTCGTCGGCGTCGCGAGACGGATGAAATTCACGCCCGCGGCCAGCGCCGGCAGACAGAGCTCGCCGTCTTCCTCGGGCGGCAGATCGACGACGATCAGCCCGTCCACGCCGACCGCGAGCGCATCGTCGAGGAAGCGTTCGACGCCGTGGCTGTAGATCGGATTGTAATAGCCCATCAGTACGATCGGCGTGTCGCTGTCGCGTTTGCGGAACGCCTCGACCAGCGCGAGGGTCCGGGTCATGCGATGCCCGCTTTTGAGCGCGCGCAGGCCGGCCGCCTGGATCGCGGGCCCGTCGGCCATCGGATCGGTGAACGGCATGCCGATCTCGATCAGATCGGCGCCAGCCCCGGGCAGACCCTGCAGCAAGGCGAGCGAGGTGTCGTATTCGGGATCGCCGCCGGTAACGAAGGTGATGAGTCCGCCACGGCCCTGCGACTTGAGCGATGCAAAGCGCTTTGCGATGCGGCCGGAATCGGGCGCGCGCGCCGTATCGTTCACCGCATGGCTCACAGGTCGGTTCCCAGCGCGTCGGCAACGGTGAAAATGTCCTTATCGCCACGGCCGCACATGTTCATGACCAGCAGGTGATCCTTCGCGAGTTTCGGCGCGAGCTTGGTCACATGGGCCAGCGCATGCGCCGGTTCGAGCGCAGGCAGGATCCCCTCGGTGCGGGCGCAAAGCTGGAAGGCGGCGAGCGCCTCCTTGTCGGTCGCGGCGACATAGGTGACGCGCCCGCTATCGTGCAGCCAGCTATGTTCGGGGCCGATGCCGGGATAATCGAGCCCGGCCGAGATCGAATGCGCCTCGGTGATCTGGCCGTCGTCGTCCTGCAGCAGATAGGTGCGGTTGCCGTGCAGCACGCCCGGCCGTCCGCCGTTCAATGAGGCGGCATGCTTGTCGGTGTCGAGCCCGTGTCCGGCCGCTTCGACGCCGATCATCTTCACGTTCGGCTCATCGAGAAACGGATGGAACAGGCCGATCGCATTCGAGCCGCCGCCGATGCAGGCGATCAGCGTGTCGGGCAGGCGGCCTTCGGCCTTCTGCATCTGCTCGCGTACTTCGCGGCCGATGACGCACTGGAAATCGCGCACCATCGCCGGATAGGGATGCGGGCCCGCCGCGGTGCCGATGATGTAGAACGTGTCCTCGACATTCGCGACCCAGTCGCGCAGCGCTTCGTTCATCGCATCCTTGAGCGTGCGGCTGCCGCTCTTGACCGGTCGCACCTCGGCGCCGAGCAGCCGCATGCGGAACACGTTCGGCTTCTGCCGCTCGATGTCGATCTCGCCCATATAGACGACGCAGGGCAGACCGAAGCGCGCGCAGACCGTCGCGGTCGCGACGCCATGCTGGCCGGCGCCGGTTTCGGCGATGATCCGCTTCTTGCCCATGCGGCGGGCCAGCAGGATCTGGCCGAGGCAGTTGTTGATCTTGTGCGCGCCGGTATGGTTGAGCTCGTCGCGCTTGAAATAGATCTTTGCGCCGCGCAGCTCTTCGGTCAGGCGCTCGGCGAAATAAAGCGGGCTCGGCCGCCCGACATAATGTTCGAGATAGCCTTCCAGCTCGCCATGGAAATCCGGATCGATCTTCGCCGCCGCATAGGCGCGCTCGACATCGAGGATCAGCGGCATCAGCGTTTCGGCGACGAAACGGCCGCCGAACATACCGAAATGCCCCTGTTCGTCGGGCCCGGCGCGGAAGGTGTTGAGGTTGTTCATGCGGTCACTTCGACGATGCGGAAATGCTCACAAAAGCGGAGCGAGCGCAGAATGAACCACAGCGGCGACCCGAGGTCAAAAGGCGAAGATCGGCCGGCGAGAGAGCTATAAAACGGAAGCGCTTCAACCGGTTAAGGTCGAAACGCCCAGTAGGGGCCGGCATCGGTATCGACCCGGCCGAGGCCGAATCGCCGATCCGGTCCGATCGCTGTGTTCAGCACCTGATGGATGTCGGCCAGAAGCAGCCGGTTGGTGCCGTAATAGCTGTGCCCGATGCTGTCGGCGCTGATCACGGTTGCGTCGATCGTTTCGATACCGGGGTAGACGAACGGTTCCTCGCCCGCACCGCCCGCCACATCGTCGCCGGTGAAGCTGCCCGCCAGCATCAACGCGCGATCGGCGCGCGATACATAGAGCGTAATGCGCCCGGCACTGTCGACGAGTGCCGCTGCTCGCTTCTCAAGCATGCCCTTGTCCATTTCGGGTGCCGCCAGAATCAGCTCATCGATGATCGGGCCGCGATCTCCGCTGCGCTGTGCTGCAATGCGCGACAGAGCGAGGACGGTGACGCGATTGCCCATCGAGTGGGCGATCAGATGCTCACGGTTGGCAACGCCCGTGCGATCGAGCAGTTCGAGCAGTTCGGCGAGTGCCGGTGCTGCCTTTTCGGCCGCTTCGCGGTCGCTGCTGAATCCCATCAGGCTGGTGCCGGCCGGCCAGCTGAACGCAACGATCGCGCCTTGCCAGTCGAGATCGGCGGAAAGCTGCGCGGTACGCTGCACCGCCTCGGCGAAGCTGGTGTTGAACCCGTGCACGAAGATGAGCGCTTCGCGGCGTGGGGACGCTTTCAGCTCGGCCGCGACCGCGGCCAGGAACCCGTTCGCGTCCATGCTCTCGAGCGAGAGGAGGGCGACATGCGAATCGGGATCGGCATCGCCTTCCCACAAGGCGGGCTCTTCCAGCGACCCGATCTCATGCCCCTCGGGAATGCTCACTGCCGCCACGCCGAAGGACACATCGCTTTCTTTTGAGCCGTAGCGTTCGGCCGGATTGTTCTTTCCGGTGTCGATCCGGTTGGTGCCGTACAGCACGAGCCGGGTCTGCGCTTCGGTCACCGGCGCCGGGGCCGCCGCCGTGACGCAGCCGCCGAGCGCCAGGAGGCAAATGAGAGCCGGGGCCCAGAGCCGGCAACCGAGCGATGCTGTCATGGAATAAATTCCCCTCGATCTCGTTGGCCGCCGGACGTTCGGGGGCCAAATCGGCAGGCCCCAATCGACAGACTCCGATCGGCAGATCCCGATCGGCAGACCCTTGGCCCGCCCCTGCCATCGGCCGGATAATAGGGCCGATTGTGGCGCGAGTTTGGCCCGACGCGACCTCGTGCCCAGCCTATGTTGGGGGAACCTCCAGAATGGCAAGCCTCTACGATTTCAAGCCGCGCTTTCAGGCGCATCTGCGGCCGCTGGCGGGGATACTCGCGGGGCGCGGCATCACGCCCAACCAGGTGACATTGGCGGCCGTTCTGCTTTCGGTCCTTGTGGGCGGCGTGGTTGCGCTCGCAAACGGCGGCAGCGGCACCTTGCTGCTGTTGCCGCTCGCTTTGTTCGCACGCATGGCACTTAACGCGCTGGACGGCATGCTCGCGCGCGAGTACGGCATGACAAGCGATCTCGGCGCCGCCCTGAACGAACTCGGCGATATCGTCTCCGATGCGGCACTCTATCTGCCGCTCGCACTGGTGCCGGGCGCGCCGGCCTCATGGATCGTTCTGTTCGTCGTCGCGGCGACGTTGACCGAGGTCGCGGGACTGATCGGCCCGATGCTCGGGCGCGAGCGGCGCTATGACGGGCCGATGGGCAAGAGCGATCGAGCGCTCGTTGTCGGTGTGCTCGCATTGCTGCTCGGTCTCGGCGTGCCGACCGGCTTCTGGCTTGCGCTCGTGTTCGCAATGGTCTTTGCGCTCACGATGGTGACGGTGATGCGGCGCGTGCGCGCGATCGTCGATGCTCACGAACCGTCCGACGGGTTCTGATGTTCGTCCGTCTCGATCCGACGATCTGGTGGACCATCGCCGGCATCTACGCGGTGCTGGGGCTGGCGAGCATCCTCGTGTTCGGTGTCGGACGGCGTGTGCCGGCGCTCGGCAGCCGCGAGCTGCGCCAGCGGGTGACGAGCTGGTGGATCATGGCGACCTTGTTCGCGGTTGCGATCCTGCTCGATCGCGTCGCATCGCTGGTCTTTCTCGGTTTCGTGAGTTTCCTCGCACTCAAGGAGTATCTCTCGCTTATCCCGACCCGGCGCGCCGACCGGCGCGTGCTGTTCCTCGCCTATCTTGCGATCCCGGTTCAGTACTGGTGGGTCGGCACCGAGTGGTACGGGATGTTCATCATTTTCATCCCGGTCTACATGTTCCTGCTCTTGCCGGTGCGCATGGTGCTGGCGGGCGAAACGCAGGGATTTCTGCGCGCGGCCGGCACCCTGCATTGGGGGCTGACGATCTGTGTCTTCTCCCTCAGCCATGCCGCCTATCTGCTGATGCTGCCGGGCGCCGACGCGGGTGTGGGCGCGGGGCTGCTGCTGTTTCTCGTCATCGTGACCGAGGCAAACGACGTCGCGCAATATTTCTGGGGGAAACTGTTCGGCCGCGCGCGGGTGACGCCGACCATCAGCCCGAACAAGACATGGGCCGGCCTGATCGGTGGTATCGCGACCAGCGCGGTGCTCGCGGGCCTGCTCGCGTTCCTCACACCCATGGTCTGGTGGATCGCCACGTTGATCGGGGCGGGCGGTGCGATCGCCGGCTTCTGCGGCGATCTCGTGATGTCCGCGGTCAAGCGCGATCTCAGCATCAAGGATACCGGCGGCATGCTGCCCGGCCATGGCGGCATTCTCGACCGCGTCGACAGCCTGGTATTCACGGCGCCCTTGTTCATGCATTTCATCCGCTATTTCTATTACTGAGCGAACGAGCCGATCCACACGATGACCGGCAAACCGATCTCCGCCCCGACTTCCGCTGCGACCAGCGATCGTCCGGCCGCCTTGTTGCGGTGGCTGTTCTTTTTTCTGATCGTGCGGCCGGCCGTGCTGGTTCTGCTCGGGCTCAATTTGCGCCATCGCGAACGGTTGACGAAACAGGGCCCGGCCATTCTCGTCGCCAATCATAATTCGCATCTCGATACGCCGGTGTTGATGAGCCTGTTTCCGCAGCGCCTCTTGCCGCGGCTGCGTCCGGTCGCGGCGGTCGATTACTTTCTCAAGGACGCGCGCCGCGCCTGGTTTGCGTGCAACATCATGGGCATTATCCCGCTCGAACGGCGCCCTGAAGGGGGTGCCGATCCGCTGCTGCCGCTCGAGCGCGCGCTCGATCGCGGCGACATTCTCATCCTGTTTCCCGAAGGGACGCGCGGCGAGCCCGAAAAGATGACCGCGCTCAAATCAGGCATCGCGCATCTTGCGCGGCGGCGGCCCGACGTGCCGGTCGTGCCGATCTTCATTCATGGGCTCGGCAAGGCCTTGCCGAAAGGCGAGGCGCTGCTGGTGCCGTTTTTCGTCGATATTTTCGTTGGCGAACGGGTCATCTGGACGGGCGAACGCGCGCGTTTCATGGAAGATCTCGCCGCGCGCTTCGAGGAGCTCGCGCGCGAAGCGCCGCCGCCGGACTGGCGGTGACGACGTTGTTGCTGCTGATCGCCTTCCTCTGGGGCTTTGCCGAGGCGACGTTCTTCGTCATCGTGCCCGATCTCTGGATCAGCTTTGTCGCGATGCGGCGTGGCGCGGTCGCAGGCCTGCGGGCGGCATCCCTCGCCGCAGCCGGTGCCGTCATCGGCGGCGTCGTCCTCTGGCATTTAACGCTGGCCGATCCGGTCGCAATGGATTCGTTCCTGATCGCCTTGCCGGGCATCGATGCGGCGATGCGCGCAAATGTCAGCGAAGCGATGGGGGCGGGCTGGTTCGGCGCGATCTTCGCCGGCGGCGTGAGCGGCATTCCCTACAAGTTGTTCGTCGCCGAGGCGGCGACGCGCGCGATCGATCCGGCGCTGTTCTTCGTCGTCTCGGTCTTTGCGCGGTTGCTGCGTTTCCTCGCAGTCGGCTGGCTTGCCGCGTTCGTCAGCGGGCGATTGCCGCAAAGCTGGTGGCTGCCACTCTGGGCCGCGTTCTGGTTCGCGCTCTATGCCGGTTATTTTGCGCTGGTGGGCGGCTAGATCTTCGCGCAGGTCTCGAGGAATTCGCGGATCTTGACGATGTTCTTGCGGCCCGGCTTGTCCTCGACGCCGGAAGAGACATCGACCGTGTCGGCGCCAGCGATGCGCACCGCCTCGCGCACATTGCCGGCATGCAATCCGCCCGACAGCATCCAGGGCAGCGACCAGCGATGCCCCGCCAGCAGCGTCCAGTCGAACGGGCGCGCATTGCCGCCCGGCAACGGTTTTATTTCGCCGGCCTTCTGCTTCGGCGGCTTCGCATCGAACAGCAGCCAGTCGGCGACGCTTTCATAGGGGCGTGCGAGGCCCGCATCGCCCTCGCGGCCGATCGCGATCGCCTTCATCACCGGCAGGCCGAACTTGGCGCGGATATAGGCGGTGCGATCGGGCGGCTCGGCGCCATGAAGCTGTAGCATGTCGAGTTTGCAGGCTTCGAGGATCGCACCGATCCGCTCGTCGCCCTCGTCGACGATCAACCCGACGCGACGCACCGAGGCTGGCACACGCGCACATAGTTTCGCGGCGTCTTCCGTCGTTACGCAGCGCGGGCTCGGCGGATAGAAGACGAAGCCGACGAAGGCCGCGCCGCTGCCGACCGCCGCGTCGAGCGTCGGTGCGGAGTTGATACCGCAGATCTTGGCCTGGACCGTCATGGCGTCGATATGGGGACGCCGGCGCCGCGACGCCAGTTCGCGAGCCGGTCGAGGGCGAGCGCCATCATCGCGACCGAGCCGAGCGAGGAGGCGACCGCGATCGCGTTGAACAGAAACAGCACCATATAGGGCGCCGCTTCGCGCAACGGGGTTACGACCAGGGTCGCAACGATGCTCGCCACGACGATCGGCAGGTTGACCGCCAGATAGGTGCCGACCAGGCGGAACCCGTTACCTCGCGAGAGACGCCAGGCTTCCGCGAACCCGATCTTCCAGTCGAGCGCGGCCGCATAGACGGTGAACATGAGCCGGAGTGCGACGCCCATCATCACGCCGAGAAAGACCAGCATCAGGACGAAGGCGGCGCCCTGATTGCCGACAATGTTCATCACCATCGAAATGGTGAACGCGGCTGGCAGAGCGAGAACAAACAGAAAGAGGAAGGTGACCACGAAACGCACCAGTACGCGCACCTCGCGCATGCTCCAGCGCAGGCCGAGCAGCGTTCCGTTCGCGGCGGGCCCGATCAGCAAAAGCCGCGTCAGGTTCGAAATAAGAAAGGCGATCATCACCAGAGCCGCGCCCCAGAGAAACAGCAGCGGACCCCAGGGCACGGGTTCGGTGGTCGCGCCCTCCGGCGTTGGCACCGGTGGCCAGGCCGGCATCGCAGCACCCACCAGCGCGTCGAAACCGAAGCCGAGCAGGAGCAACGGCAAGGCGAGCAGGATCGCGCGATCGCGCAGCCGCCACAGCGCGCGCCAGGTTGCGATAGCGAGTTCGATCGGATCGATTTTCGGCGGCGCGGCGACGCTCACGGGCGGGCCGGCTCCCTGAGCGAACTGGCGAGCGAATCGGCGATCGCGCGCGCCGCTGCTGCCGGATCGGGCGCGGCGTTGATCGGCCGGCCGATCACCAGGTAATCCGCACCGGCGGCGATCGCATCGGCTGGCGACATGATGCGCTTCTGATCGTGGGTCGCGGCACCCTGCGGCCGGATACCCGGGACCACCAGTTTGAAATCGGTGCCGCAATCGCGCCGCAGCGCCGCGATCTCGCGCGACGAGCAGACGACACCATCGAGTCCGTTGTTGCGCGCCAGCGCGGCAAGGCGCAGGACCTGCGACAGAACCGGCCCGCTCTGGCCGACCGAGGTGAGATCCGCATCGTCAAGCGAGGTCATCACCGTGACCGCGAGCAGCAGCGGTTTATGGCCGGTCTTCGGCACCATCTCGTCGCGCGCGGCACGGGCGGCCGCAAGCATCGCCGGGCCGCCGCCGGCATGCACGTTGAACATCGCCGGGCGCATCGCGCAGGCGGCACGGATCGCGCCGGCCACCGTGTTCGGAATGTCGTGAAATTTCAGATCGAGAAACAGACGCTGCGGATCGATCCCGGCCTTCTCGATTCCAGCCGGCCCATGCTGCACGAAAAACTCGAGGCCGATCTTGCAGCCCCAGACATGCGGCTCGACTGCGCGCGCGAGGTCTCTTACCCGCCCGATGTCGGTCGCATCGAGCGCTGCAATGATCCGCCGTGTTTCCATGGCGCTAAACCTGCCCCGGACCCTGTGCGGGCGGCAAGCCCGTCGATACGTTGGCGGTTGGAACGCTAGCCGGCCGCACGGCGACCGGCAGGCCGGATGCGGGCGGGGAAACGACCCGGCTGCGCTCGGCCGCCTGGCGGCGAAGTTCACGCAGCTCGGCCGCGAGCCGTTCGTTCTCGTGTGCGAGCTGACGCGCCCGGCGCCGCCGATTGCCGCCGGTGAGCCAGGAGAGCAGCAGTCCGATCAGCAATCCGACCACGAGCGAGCCCAGCAGGATGAGAAAGGCCGGCGCCTCGATCCGCCAGGGCAGAGGCCAGAGATCGATCGTGACCGGCGCGCGGTTCATCACCGCAAACAGCACCGCCACCACGGCGATCGGCAGCGTCACGATCCAGGAGAAGCGTTTCATGATGGAGCCCGGCCGGATAAGGCGGGGCGATCGCGCAGCGAGAGAAGGGGCCGGCCTCGCGCCGGATCAGACACCGAGACCGTCCGGCCGGCGCGTCGTCTCGGAATCGTCGTCCTCGTACTCGTCCTCGCCATTCGACCCGTCGGATTCCTCGCCATTGAGCCGTTCGCGCAACTGCTTGCCGGTCTTGAAGAACGGTACCGCCTTGCGCGCCACCGCGACCGCCTCGCCGGTCCGCGGGTTACGGCCGATACGGGCATCGCGCGTTTTGACCGAAAAGGCCCCGAATCCGCGTAATTCGACGCGGTCGCCACGGGCCAGCGCCGCCGTGACCTCTTCGAAAATCGCACTTACGATGCGTTCCACATCGCGGTGGTAAAGATGCGGGTTGTTCTGCCCGATCTTGGCGATCAGCTCCGACTTGGTCATGCGCCTTCTCCCCCGAGCGGGCGCCCCCAGCGATGAGAGGGCCGTCCCCGGCGCCGCACAACATGAGGGTGCCAAAAGGGGCCCTTGCCCGTCAAGCCCCTGCTGCGCCTAAGTCACTAGGATAAAATCGTTTTTCCCGGTCGGACAAGACCAGTGCCGAAACGGCAACGGCCCGCCCGGTTGCCCGGTCGGGCCGTCTTTTGCCGCAGATCGCCGTTGCCACCCGTCTTTCCCCCGATCTGAGGGAAATTCGGGTAAGGCGGCCGCGATCAGTCCTGCTTCTTCTCCGTCTCCGCGTCCCCTTCACTCTCGTCGGGGGTCTCGGAGTCGGTGGCCTCTTCGTCCTCATTGCCGGTTTCGTCTTCCGACTCGTCGGACGAATCGTCTTCCCCGGCGTTCGTGTCGCGAGCGGCACGGGCGCGGTTGATCGCGGCACCGAGAATGTCGCCGAGGCTGGCACCGGAGTCGGACGAGCCGTACTCCTTCATCGCCCGCTTATCCTCGTCGATTTCGCGCGCCTTGATCGAGAGCGAGATCTTGCGCGTCTTCGGATCGAACGCCGTTATCTTGGCATCGACCTTTTCGCCAGCGGCGAAACGATCGGCCCGCTGTTCGCTGCGATCGCGCGAGAGGTCGCCCTTGCGGATGAAGCCGGTGAGGCCCTCCGACAGCGCGACTTCGATACCGTTGTCCTGAACGGCCGTAACCGTGCAGGTGACGATCTCGCCCTTCTTGATCGCTTTGGCAGCCGAGGCGAACGGATCGCTGGTCAGCGCCTTGATCGAGAGGCTGATGCGTTCCTTCTCGACATCGATGTCGATCACCTTGACGCGAACGCGCTGGCCCTTGCGGAAATCGGCGATCGCTTCCTCGCCCGGCCGCTGCCAGTCGATGTCGGAGAGATGCACCATGCCATCGAGTTCCTCGGTCAATCCGATGAACAGGCCGAACTCGGTGATGTTCTTCACCTCGCCTTCGATCTCGTTTCCGACCGGATGCTTGTCGGCGAAGTCGGTCCACGGATTCGCCTGGACCTGCTTGAGGCCGAGCGAAATGCGGCGCTTCACCGGATCGACATCGAGCACCATCACCTCGACTTCCTGACTGGTCGAGAGGATCTTGCCCGGATGCACGTTTTTCTTGGTCCAGCTCATCTCGGAGACATGGACCAGACCTTCGATGCCCGGCTCCAGCTCGACGAACGCGCCGTAGTCGGTGATGTTGGTGACGCGACCCTTGAAGCGGGTGTTGACCGGATATTTCGCCTCGACGCCTTCCCACGGATCGGCCTCGAGCTGCTTCATGCCGAGCGAAATACGCTGTGTTTCCGGGTTAAACCGGATCACCTGCACCTTCACGGTCTGGCCGACCTGGAGGGCTTCCGTCGGGTGGTTGATGCGACGCCACGCGATATCCGTGACGTGCAGCAGACCATCGACACCGCCGAGATCGACGAACGCACCGTAATCGGTGATGTTCTTCACAACGCCGGTGAGCACCTGGCCTTCCTTCAGATTGGCGACCAGTTCCGAACGCTGTTCGGCGCGGCTCTCTTCGAGCACGGCGCGACGCGAGACGACGATGTTGCCGCGCGAACGGTCCATTTTGAGAATCTGGAACGGCTGCGGCGAACCCATCAGCGGACCGACATCGCGCACCGGGCGAATGTCGACCTGGCTGCCGGGCAGGAACGCGACGGCGCCGGAGAGGTCGACCGTAAAGCCGCCCTTCACGCGACCGAAGATCGTGCCGGTGACGCGCTCGTTCTTCTTGAAGCTCTGTTCGAGCTTGGCCCAGGATTCTTCGCGACGCGCTTTCTCGCGGCTGAGCATGGCTTCGCCATGCTTGTCTTCCATGCGCTCGAGAAACACTTCGACGCTGTCGCCGGGACGGATCTCGGGACGCTGGCCGGGCAGCGCGAATTCCTTCAGCGGCACGCGGCCTTCGGACTTCAGGCCGACATCGATGATCGCAAAATCGTTTTCAATGGCGATCACGCGGCCCTTCAGCACGCTGCCTTCGAGGCTCGGCGACTTGCCGAGCGATTCATCGAGCAGGGCTGCAAAACTTTCTTTCATATCGCCGCCGGTGGCGGCACTGGTATCGGACATCAACAAGGTTCCTTTCGTCATTCTTTATCCGGCCAGCCGGTTGGATCCGGCGGTCTTGGGAGATTGCGGGACGCGACCCGACCGATATCGCAAATGTGGCGGCACCGGCGGGAGCGTTGTCCTGTCAGGCTGTCGGCTGCCAGTCGCGACCCACATGGTCGTCGATATGAGCAACCGCCCGTTCGAACACGGCGTCCGCGTCCAGCTCGCTGCTGTCGATCACGAACGCATCCGGCGCGGGCCGAAGCGGTGCGGCCTCGCGGCCAGCATCGCGCACGTCACGCGTCTCCATGTCCTGCAGAACGCGGGCATATATAGCGGCCTCGCCCCGGGCCATCAACTCCCGATGGCGGCGTCCGGCACGGGCAGCGCGGACCGCTGTTACAAAGAATTTGATGTCGGCATCGGGGCAAATCCAGGTGCCGATATCGCGCCCGTCGAGGACGGCGCCCCGGGCCGCCCGGCCAGGGCCGAGCTCGGGCGGGCTGGCGGCAAAGCGGCGCTGGAAATAGACCAGGGCCGCCCGCACCCCGGGATGGGCCGCAACCACGGAGGCTGCCGCCCCCACTTTTTCGTCGCGCAGGCCCGCGGCAAAGAGATCGGCCGGCATCATGGCCCGGGCGGCGCATTCGGCCACAGCCGCATCGGCCGGATCGCCGCCTTCGGCCAGCACCCGGGCGGCGACCGCCCGGTAGATCAGCCCAGTATCGAGATAAGCGAGGCCATAGCGGGCGGCGAGGAGACGGCCCAGGGTGCCCTTGCCGGCCGCCGACGGCCCGTCGATCGCGATGACCAGGTTCTTCCGTTTGGCCGCAGCGTCGCTCATGCGGTTCCGTCGCTCATGCAGGGCCGATGTCGGCGCCCAGCCCGGCCATCAGTTCGGCGAAGCCGGGGAAGCTGGTGTCGATCGGCCGCGCATCGTCGACCGCCACCGGCTTTTTCGCACCGAGGCCGAGCACGAGGAACGCCATCGCGATGCGATGGTCGAGACCGCTTGCGATCGCAGCACCGCCCGCCGGCGGACGGCCGCTGCCATGCACGACCAGACGATCGGGTCCGGCTTCGACCGCGACGCCGCAGGCAGCGAGACCGTCCGCCACCGCGGCGAGCCGGTCGCTTTCCTTGAGGCGCAGTTCGGCCAGTCCTTCCATCACCGTCGTGCCATCGGCACAGGCGGCCGCCATCGCGAGGATCGGATATTCGTCGATCATGGACGGCGCGCGCGAGGCCGGCACCGTCACGCCCTCGAGCGTCCCGGCGCGCACCAACAGATCGGCGACCGGTTCGCCGGCTTCCTCGCGCGGATCGACGATCTCGATCGCCGCGCCCATCTCGCGCAGCGTTTCGATGAGGCCGATGCGCAGCGGGTTCATGCCGACATTGCCGATGGTGAGATCCGAGCCCGGCACGATCAACGCGGCGACCAGTGGAAACGCCGCCGACGACGGATCGCCGGGCACGCGCACGCCGCGACCCGTCAATTCCGGCTGGCCCACGAGCGAGATGACCCGCGCATCGCTGCCGTCGTCGACCGTTACGGTCGCGCCGAAATGGCGCAGCATCCGCTCGCTGTGATCGCGCGTCGGTTCGGGTTCGATGACGCGCGTGATGCCGGGTGCCGCGAGCCCCGCGAGCAGCACGGCCGACTTTACCTGCGCCGACGGCACCGGCAGGCGATACTCGATCGGCAGCAGCGCATCGCTGCCAACGATCGCGAGCGGCAGCCTGTCGCCATCGCGCGCGGTGAAACGCGCGCCCATCTGCGCAAGCGGCGCCATGACGCGGCCCATCGGGCGGCGGCGCAGCGAAGCATCGCCGGTGACGAAGGCGGTCAACCGGTGGCCGGCGAGCAGACCGAGTGCAAGCCGCACGCCCGTGCCGGCATTGCCGAAATCGAGCATGTCATGGGGCTCGGCGAGGCCGCCGATGCCGACGCCGTCGACCAGCCACTGGCCGGTTGCGTCGCGCACGATACCGGCGCCGAGCGCCCGCATGGCGCGCGCGGTGTTCAGCACGTCCTCGCCCTCGAGCAGACCCTCGATCCGGCTGCGGCCCACGGCGAGGGCGCCCAGCATCAAAGCCCGGTGCGAGATCGACTTGTCGCCGGGCACGTCGATCCGGCCCCGAAGCGCCTTGCCGGCGCGGGCGCGAAGCGGTTTGGGCTGGTCGGCACTGGCCATTCGCGAACCCCGGTTGAAAATCCACGTTTCTCTAGCATATCGCCGTTCGGCCCGCATGGCTCCATACTGCCCCGGTTGCGGCGGGCCCGCCCGCGAGGTCGGGACCGGTGCCGTGCGGCCGAAACCGCACGGACGAAACGGCATACGGGGAGGCGAGGGGTGATCGCTGAGACGCTTTTCCTGCTCCTGGTCGGCCATGCGCTCGCGGATTTTCCGTTGCAGGGCGATTTTCTGGCGCAGGCGAAGGACCGGCACAGCGCGATCGGCGAGAAGGTCTGGCCCGAGGCGCTCACAGCACACGCGCTCATCCATGGCGGCGCGGTCTTCGTCGTCACCGGCTCGCTGGTTCTCGCGCTGGCCGAGACCGTCGTCCATGCCGCGATCGATTTCGCCAAATGCGAGAAGCTGATTTCATTCCGGCAGGACCAGCTCCTGCATATTCTCTGCAAATGTCTGTGGGTGGCCGCGCTGGCGGCGGGCGTGAGCTGAGCCGAGGGCGATCGCGCGGCGCCGCGCGCGCCAACGGCAAACGAACCGGCACCGCTTCGACAAGCGGGCCCGACAGGGAGGAGATCAAATGCGGATCGACGGCGGTTGCCATTGCGGGCGGATCACCTTCCGGGCGGAGATCGATCCGTCGCTGGTGCTGATCTGTCACTGCGCCGATTGCCAGACGATCTCCGGCACCGCGTTCCGGGTGTCGGTGCGCACGCCGGAAGAATCCTTCGAACTTCTGTCCGGCACACCCAAGATCTATATCCGCATCGCCGACAGCGGCGCCAAACGCGCGCAGGTGTTCTGCGGCGATTGCGGCGCGCATCTCTATGCGACGTCGGCCGACGAAGGGGTCGGCGGGGGACCGAGGCAATTCGGCATTCGCGTCGGCACCATCAGGCAGCGCGCGCAACTGCCGCCGCAGCGTCAGGTCTGGTGCCGGTCGGCGCAAGGCTGGCTGGGTGAGATCGACGCGCTGCCGCGCAGCGAAAAACAATGAGCACGCCGCTAAGTCGCCCGGTCAGCCGCGGGGTGACCTGGCGCTTCGATGGCGTCGGGGAAACCGCGATCTGGGAAAACCTCGCCGATACCGCGCGTTTCAACGAAGCCGCTGCCCTGCCGCGTCATGCGATCATCGAAGAACCGCAGCCGGACGGGTCGGTGCGCTTTTACGGTGCGGCCAAGGTCGGGCCGTTCCAATTGCGCTGGGAGGATATACCGGTCAACTGGGTCACGAACCGCTGGTTCGAGCATGCGCGTTACTTTCAGACCGGACCTCTGGCGTCGCTGATCGCCCATTTCGAACTGGATCGCGACGCAGCTGGTTTGTTCGGACGCTACACGCTCACCGCGGCGCCGGCCGGACCGATCGGCTGGGCGATGCTGCATTCGGGCACGTTCTTCCGCGGCGCGTTGAAGAGTTTTTCGAAGCTCGCGAAGGACGCGCATGATTTCGCACTCGGCCAGCGCGACGAACCGTTCCAGCATCCGCCGCCGGTGTTGCCGAAGGGTGCGGATGCGCGGATCGACGAGGCGGTCGCGCGTATCGAGGCGACGGACTTCGGTCACGGGCTCGCGCGCAAGCTCGGCGATTTCATCCGTACGGCGCAGGATGTCGACATGATGTCGATCCGGCCTATCGCGCTTGCGCGGCGCTGGAACGCGCCGCCTTCGCAGGCGATCGATCTCTGCCTGCAGGCGGTGAAATCAGGCCTGCTCGACATGCAGTGGAACATTCTCTGCCCGCGCTGCCGCGCACCGAAAGAAGTCGCAGCCGGTCTCGACTCGCTGCCGACCGGCGCGCATTGCGGCACCTGCAACGTCGAGTACGGCCGCGACTTCGCGAAGAATGTCGAGGCGGTGTTCCGGCCGGCGGCGTCGATCCGGCCGATCGGCGGCGGCCAGTACTGTCTCTTCGGCCCTATGAGCGCCCCGCATATTCGCCTCCATGTGACGGTGCCGGCGAAGACCGCGCGCGACGTACCAGCCGTCTTCGAGCCCGGCCCTTACCGGCTGCGCACACTCGAACCGGGCGACGAGCGCGACATCGAGATTGACGGCGCGATGCTGCCGCTGTTCCGGATCAACGAGGCGGGTGCGATCGAGGCGGGCGCGGGGGGCGAACCCGGCCGCATGCGTCTCGTCAACGACAGCGCGCGGCCGCGCACGTTCATCGTCGAGAGCCGGCACTGGGCCGAAGATGCGCTGACCGCCGACAAGATCACGACGCGCCAGACGTTCCGCGATCTGTTCTCGGCCGAAACACTGCGGCCGGGCGACGATGTCGGCATTCAGCGCATCGTGCTGATGTTCACCGATCTCAAAGGGTCGACCGCGCTCTACGAACGGGTGGGCGATGCCGCCGCCTATCATCTGGTGCGCGATCATTTCGCGTTCCTGGTGGGCGCGGTGCGCGATCATGACGGGGCGCTCATCAAGACGATCGGCGATGCCGTGATGGCGGCGTTCAGCGATCCCGCCGATGCGATGCGCGCAGCACTCGCGATCCAGCGCAAGGTTGCCGATTTCAACAAGCAGCATCGGGGCGACGATATCGTGATCAAGCTCGGACTGCATTGCGGACCGACGATCGCGGTGACGCTCAACGAGCGGCTCGATTATTTCGGCAGCACCGTGAACATGGCGGCGCGGCTGCAGGGGGAAAGCCGCGGCGGCGACATCGTGCTGTCGGATGCGATGCTCGATGATCGCGATGTCGTACGGCTGCTCGAAGGGCTCGCGATGAGCGCCGAGTCGGCGCGGCTCAAAGGGTTCGACCGCGCGGTGCCGTTCCGGCGCATCGAACAGGCAAGACTGGCGACAAGCGGGCACTGATCGGAGGGCAATCGTCCGCCAAGTTGCTCACCGCAAAGTGACCATGATCAGAAGCGCGCCGCCGATCGCGACGGCGTCCTCGATCAGGGCCGCCGGCCAGTCGCGGTCGAAAGCGGCGGCGAGACGCGCCCGGGCCGCAGCACCGCCCAGCGTTCCAGCGACAGCACCGATCGCGCCGAGAACCACCCCGATGGCGAGGCTGCCGACCGAGGCGCCGATCGCAGCCCCGGTCAGAGTCCCCATTACGATGCGTCCACCGAACTGCAGCGGCACCTTGCGGCTTGCCGTCGACGGCAGCTGATCGACGACCAACTCGATCAGCGCCAGTGCTGCGAACAGATACGCTGTGACCGGATGGCCGAGAAACGCCAGCCATGTCCCTTCAAACGGAAGCCAGCCGAGATAGGCCGCCCAACTGACCGCCGCCGGCGCGGTCATGGTACGAAGCCCGGCGATCAGTCCGATCAGGAAAGATAAGGCGATGATGGACATGAGCGCCGTCAGGTGCCCGACTTCACCGCTTCGAGTGTCTCGATGTATTTCTGCCGCACCGCCGGATCCATCGGCTTCAGCACGACACTGTTCGCGAACATCTCGGCCGGATCGGCGGGCAGGCCCATCGAGGCGGCGGTCTCGGCGCCGGCCAGCTCGAACGACTTGGCATTCGAATGGCCATAGCCGTAATTCGAGATCAGCCATTCGCCGGTCTCGGGTGCGAGCATCGCGTTGATGAAATCGTAGCGCGCGCCGTCGTCGGCGGCGCCGTCGGTCATCATGACCAGACCGCAGACCCAGGTAAGGATACCTTCCTTCGGCTGCATGTATTTCACCGGAATGCCCTGCGCCTGCAGATTCACCAGCGACTGGTTCCAGGTATAGGCCGCGACGACCTCGCCGGAGGCGAGCGCCTGCTCGGCCTGCGCCGGATCGGACCAGTAGAAGCGCAGCAGATCCTTCTGCTTCACCAGCAATGCCTTCGCCGCTGCCAGCTCGGCATCGGTCATATTGAACGGGTCGGCGGCGCCCGAAACGAGTGCTGCGGCATTCATCGCACCGTCGATCGCATCCCACATCGCAAGCCGGCCGGCATATTGCTCGTCGAACAAAACGCTCCAGCTTTCTTCCTCGATCTCGACCAGGTCGGTGCGATAGAGCACCGAGCCATTACCCCAGTCGATCGGGACCAGCCACTGCTCGCCGGTTTCCGCATTGCCGGTCGCTTCCTTGAGCGCGGGAAAGACATTGCTCCATTCCGGCAGACGGGTGCTGTCGATCGGTTGAATGAATCCGCCGTCGCGCCAGCGCTGGATGTCGTAGATGCAGGGATGGCTGATATCCGGCTGGAAGCCGGACTGGATTTTGAGCAGCGCTTCCGTTTCATCGGCGAAGAGCGTGACGTTCGGCTGCGCACCGCGCGCCGCCTCGTATCGGGCATGCAGCTCCGGCACGTCGTAACCGGCCCAGGTATAGTAAGTCACTTCCTCGGCGGCGCGAGGCCGGTCCAGCGGCAGCGTGGTTGCGACGGTGGCAAGACCGAGATTACGCAAGCCGCGCACGATGTCGCGGCGGCTGCGGGCGCGACGGAACAGATCGATGGCCGGATTGGTCATGACGTACTCCAACGATGAAGGCGATGGCGCAATGCTAGGCACCGTCGCTGCGGCAACTCAATCGAATTCTTGTCGCAACCGCCCGTAAGAAGACGGGCCGGGCTTTAGTGCGAATGATCGTGCCGGCGCTGCGCCGCGCGGCGATGGGCGAGTTCGTCGGCAACGACGATGGCGCGCGCGGCGATTTCGTCCTGCGAAATTCGCGCGATCCGCTCCGCCAGGCGCTCGGCGCCGCGCCGCCAGCTCTCCCAGTAATCGCGCCGTGGCGCCTTCCCGATCTCGTCGATCAGCAAGGCCTTGAAATCGTCCCAGCGGCAATGGCCGGCTCGCACCAGTGCAACCACCGACGCAAAACTCTGCGCCTGCCAGGGTGCGGCGAAGACCGGGCCTTCGTCATCGTGCGGCACCGATGCATCGCCCGGCTCGGCGAGGAAGGAGGGCAGGCGCTCGTTCATGCCGGTTCCAGATAGTCGTCCCAAAGATCGAGCCGGAGCGTGTCGGTCGCCGACGCGCTGTCGCCCCATAACTCGCGCAGCGTGAAAGCGACCGTGTAGCAATGCTGCGGTTCGTGGCCGCGCCCTGCCGCATTCGCATCTGGCAAACCGAAAACGCCGAGGTCGGTCTCGATCGTGCCGACGCGACCGCGCGCATAGCGCGGCAGCCGTGTATGGCCGTCGGGATGCATGTTGCGTCCGCGCACGCGCTGGCCCGGTTTGAAGCGCGCCGGGCGGCCGTCTTTATCGGGCAGGCGCAGTGGAAACCCGCCAGAAATCGCCGCCGGCACCGCATCGGCCACGACGGCGGGGCCGAACGTGGCGTTGCCGTCGACCACGCCGCGTTCCTTGAGCAGGCTCACGATTCCCTCAAGCCAGCGCTCGTAGTAGCTCATGCGCAGATAGGGCTCCGGCGCGATCCGCTCGACCTCGCGACGCAGATGATCGTCGGTGATCGGGACGACGAACGGTACCGCCAGCGAAATCCCGAGCATGCGGCGCTCCCAGTCGGCATGGAACGGCGGCTCGTCGTCTTCGCGCTCGATCGGGCCGAAACCGTGCATGCCGCCCATATCGTGGATGCCGTCCATCGCGTTTGTCCTCAGACCAGCGCCGTGCCGATCATGCCGTCGCGGGTGACGAGCGCGGCAAGCGCGGTTTCATCCAGGCGATCGCTGCCTTTTGGTCGCTGCGGCAGGACCATGTAACGGATCTCGGCGCTGCTGTCCCAGATGCGGATTTCGTGCGCCGCCGGAATTTCGACGCCGAACTCGCGCAGCACGCCGCGCGGATCGCTGACTGCGCGCGAACGATAGGGCGCGCTCTTGTACCAGACCGGCGGCAGGCCGAGCACCGGCCAGGGATAACAGGAGCAGAGCGTGCACACGACCATGTTGTGGACGGTGTCGCTGTTCTCGAGGACGACGAGCTGTTCGCCCTGCAGTCCGCCGAAGCCGAGTTCGGCGATCGCGCGCGGCGCATCGGCAAGGAGCCTTCCGCGAAAATCGGGGTCGGTCCAGGCGCGCGCGACGACGCGAGCGCCGTTGCGTGGCCCGATCCGGTTCTCATAGGCATCGACGAAGGCATCGATCGCCGCCCGGTCGACCAGTCCGCGCGCGACCAGCAGGTCTTCCAGCGCGCGCACGCGCATCGCGACATCGTCGTCTTTATGGTCGTCATGGTGGCTGTCGTGCATCGCAGTCCCCCGGAATTCGGCCGAGATGCTATCGCCGCCCGTCGGCCCCGGCAAACCCGGCGGGGCCTCGCGCCGGAGCGGCGGATCGCCGGTAGATCGGGCGCGATGGCAGCGTCGCCGGTCGGCCCGGAACGCCTGCCCGGATTTAACCTTTGACAGGCCGCCGCCGGGCATGGCAAGTGCCCGCCCTTACACCCGCATCCGTGCCCCCGAACCCCTGCTGGAGGATGAACATTGGCCAAGCCCGACTGGGGTCTCAAGCGCACCTGTCAGAGCTGCACTGTGCGCTTTTACGATCTGGGTCGCACCCAGATCACCTGCCCGAAATGCGGCGCGGTCTATGATGCCGAAGCCGTGCTGAAGACGCGGCGCGGTCGTCCGATCGCGGCCGAGAAGCCGGAACCGGTGAAGCCCAAGAAGATCGAACCCGAAGTGGTCGACGGCGAGATCGAAGTGGTCGAGGGTGAGGACGAGGACGAAGCCGTTCTCGAGGATGCCTCGGAACTCGGCGAAGACGAGGATCTCGGCCGCGGCGTCGAACGGCGCGAAGGCGACAAGGAAGTCTGATCGAACCGGCGGTCGGCGCGCTCCCGGGCGGCTCATGCCGGTCCGGCGCGGCGCCGAAATTTGCCTTGCAAGGGCCGGAACGCCTACCTAGTTTGCGCCCCTCGGGCGCGGTTTTGTGCCCGGCGGGCGCGCGGTTCGCGCTCGTCCGGATGCCGGTTCCGTCACGTCCGGTCCCGATGGGGCTGTAGCTCAGTTGGGAGAGCGCTACAATGGCATTGTAGAGGTCAGGGGTTCGATTCCCCTCAGCTCCACCAGTTTCAAAACCCCGGCAGCGATGCCGGGGTTTTTGTTTGCGGGAGCGTTTGCGTAAATGAGCGAAAGCGGCCGGTTGTCGGACGCGCTTCGGTATGTCGCCGCGTGCGTATCGAACGCGAGATTGAAGGTTTGGCGGGAGACGCGCTGAACGAGAGGCCGCGGCCCGGCAGCTTCTTGAGCGCCGGGATCATGGCGCCCAAACTACATTGATAGGAGAGAGAACTAGCGTATTATGAGCACGGGGCCTTGCAAGGCCGGATGCGATGCGGGTGCGGTCGATTTTATATCGGGGGTATCTTGCGCATCCGGTGATGTGCATCCGACCCCCAGCGATCACTCCTTGACGGATTAGTACTGACGGCGGCGTGCGGAGCGGTTCGCATCCTGCGATCTGTCTAGCGTCGCGGGACGATTGGGGGAATTCATGGCCGCATCAGATGCTTCAGCCGTAGCCCCGAGGGAGCGTCGGCGACTTCAGTTTCCAACTGCCTTCACCATCCTGTTCCTGCTCATCGGGTTGGTCGCGATCGCAACCCACCTCGTTCCCGCCGGTACGTATGACACGGAATACAACGAGTCGCTCGACCGCGACGTGCCGGTGCCGGGCACCTATCAGCCGGTCGAGAACGTGCCGCAGGGATTGGTCGACGTTATCCTCGCGCCGATCGCCGGGCTCTATGACCCCAAGACCTACCAGGCCAATGCGATCGACGTCGCCGTGTTCGTGCTGGTGATCGGCGGTTTTCTCGGCGTTGTCGCCAAGACCGGTGCGATCGATGCCGGAATCGCGCGCACGACCGCTGCGCTCAAGGGCCGGGAAAAATGGATGATCCCGATCCTGATGTCGCTGTTCGCGGCCGGGGGCACGGTCTACGGCATGGCCGAAGAAACGATGGCCTTCTATCTGCTGGTCCTGCCCGTCGTCATTGCAGCCGGATACGACTCCATCACCGGCGTCGCCGTCATCATGATTGGCGCAGCGATGGGAACGCTCGGCTCCACCATCAATCCCTTCGCGACCGTGATCGCCTCGAATGCTGCCGGCATCCCGTTCACCGAGGGCATGATGTGGCGTCTCGTCCTGCTCGGCGTCGGCTGGCTGATCTGCGTCGCCTATGTGATGCGCTATGCCGAACGCGTGCGGAAGGATCCGTCGAAGTCCCTGGTTGCCGAGTTGCACGACAGAAATCGCGCCCATTTCCTTGGGGGCAAGACGTCACTGGAGGCGATCAAATTTACGACGACGCACAAGATCGTGCTGGTCGTCTTCGGGCTGAGCTTCGCCGTCATGATCTGGGGTGTGTCCGCGCGCGGCTGGTGGATGGCCGAGATGGCGGGGCTGTTCCTGGCTGCATCTATTCTGACCGGCATCATCGCGCGCATCGGCGAGCATGAGTTCGTCGACACGTTCCTCGCCGGGGCCAGGGATCTGCTCGGCGTTGCCCTGATTATCGGCGTGGCGCGCGGCGTCGTCGTGGTCATGAACGAAGGCATGATCACAGACACGATCCTCTTTTGGTCGGAGCAGGTGGTCGAAGGGCTGCCGCCGATCGTGTTCATCAACGTGATGTACTGGATCGAAGTCGGGCTTTCGTTCCTCGTGCCATCCTCGTCGGGTCTCGCCGTGCTGACCATGCCGATCATGGCGCCGCTCGCGGATTTCTCCGGCGTCGATCGGGCGACGGTCGTGACCGCTTACCAATCCGCCAACGGGCTGGTGAATTTCATCAACCCGACTTTCGCGGTCGTTATGGGCGGCCTCGCCCTCGGCAGGGTGCCGTATCAGCGCTGGCTCAGGTTCACCTGGCCGCTGCTCGTCATTCTGACAGTCCTCAACATGGCTGTCCTGAGCATCAGTATCGTTACCGGCTAGCCAACCGGGTGATCGAATCACTCGCACCGAAATAGTAAGGATCGCTAAATGCCAGAGAAACTGGGCGTACATTCCGAAGTTGGTAAGCTGCGTCGCGTCATGGTCTGCCGGCCGGGCCTCGCGCATCAGCGCCTGACGCCGAGCAATGCTTCCAACCTGCTGTTCGACGATGTGATCTGGGTACACCAGGCACAGGTCGACCATGCCGATTTCGTTCTCAAGATGCAGGAGCGCGGCACCGAGGTGCTGGAGCTGCACGATATGGTCGCCCGCTGCATGGAGATTCCGGAGGCGCGCAAGTTCGTGCTCGACCGGCGGATTGGCGCGAATTTCGTGGGTCCCGGCCTGGCGCGATCAATGCGGCCTTGGCTCAACGAAATGCCGGCGAAGAAACTGGCCGAGTTCCTCATCGGCGGCATTGCGCTCGACGATCTGCCGAAGGAGGAGACGACCGCGATTGCACGCGAAATCCTGCCGGGCACGGATTTCATCGTGCCGCCGATCCCGAACACATTGTTCCAGCGCGATCCGTCCTGCTGGATCTACAATGGCGTGACCGTCAATCCGATGTTTTGGCCGGCACGCAAACCCGAAACGCTGCTGATGCGCGCGATCTATAAGTTCCATCCGATGTTCGCCGGTCAGGACTTCAAAATCTGGTTCGGCGACTCCGACGAAGATTTCGGCAATGCGAACATGGAAGGTGGCGACGTCATGCCGATCGGTAACGGCACCGTGCTGATCGGCATGGGCGAGCGCACAACCGGCCAGGCCGTGACGCAGGTTGCGCGCGAGCTCTTCCGGCACGGCGCAGCGAAGCGGGTGATCGGGTGCGTGATGCCGAAGAGCCGCGCCGCAATGCATCTCGATACAGTATTCACGCTTCTCGACGTCGACAAATGCACCGTGTTTAGCGCCGTGGTGGACGAGATCCGGTGCTATAGCGCCTACCCGAGCGACAATGATGCCGGATATGAAATCCGGCGCGACGAGGGACATTTCCTCGATGTCGTCAAGGGCGCGCTGGGGCTGAAGAAGCTGCAGGTTATCGGTACCGGCGGCGACGCCTACGAATCCGAACGCGAACAGTGGGACGACGGCAACAACGTCGTTGCCCTCGAGCCGGGCGTGGTTGTTGCTTACGATCGCAACACCTCGACGAACACGCTTCTGCGCAAGGCTGGCGTCGAAGTCATCACCATCCGCGGTTCGGAACTGGGCCGCGGTCGCGGCGGCGGGCACTGCATGACGTGCCCGATCATCCGCGATCCGATATCGTGATTCCCTCGCGCCCGCGCTGGAATCAAAAAGTTTCACATCAGGAGGCACAAGATGCCGTTCAACCTTAAGGGCCGCCATTTTCTCAAGCTGCTCGACTTCAATCAGAAGGAAGTGCTGTACCTGCTCGATTTGTCGCGCGACCTGAAGCGCGCGAAGTATGCGGGCACCGAACAGGAGCATCTCCACCGCAAGAACATTTGCCTGATCTTCGAGAAGACCTCGACGCGGACGCGCTGCGCTTTCGAGGTGGCTGCCTATGACCAGGGTGCACGCATTACCTATCTCGACCCGTCAGGCTCGCAGATCGGTCACAAGGAGACGATGAAGGATACCGCGCGCGTGCTCGGGCGCATGTACGATGCGATCGAGTATCGCGGCGCCGGGCAGGGGTTGGTCGAAGAGCTCGCAAAATATGCGGGCGTGCCGGTCTATAACGGCCTGACCGACGAGTTCCATCCGACGCAGATGCTCGCCGATCTTCTCACCATGCGCGAACATTCCGTCCGGCCGCTGCGCGAGATTTCATACTGCTATATCGGTGACGGCCGCAGCAACATGGGCCATTCGCTGATGATCGCGGGCTGCCTGATGGGCATGGACGTGCGTATCGCCGCACCGAAAAAGAACTGGCCGGAAGAGAGTTACGTTAAGGATGCGAAGAAACTCGCAGCCCTTTACGGCGGGCGCTTGACGATCACCGAGGACGTCAAGAAGGGCGTCAAGGACGTCGATTTCATCCACACCGACGTCTGGGTCTCGATGGGCGAGCCACCGGAGGTCTGGGCGGAGCGTATCAAGCTGCTTAAGCCGTACCAGGTGAACAGGAAGCTGATCGAAGGCACCGGCAATCCGCACACGCAGTTCATGCATTGCCTGCCGGCGTACCACAATACGGATACGAAGATCGGCAAGCAGATCGCCAAACAGCATGGCATCACCGAAATGGAAGTGACCGAGGAAGTCTTCGAATCGCCGCGTTCGATTGTTTTCGACCAGGCCGAGAATCGCCTTCATACGATCAAGGCGGTTCTCGTCGCCACGATCGGTAGCTGAGCCATGCGCGTCGTCGTTGCATTGGGCGGCAATGCGCTTCTGCGTCGCGGCGAGCCGATGACGGCGGATGCGCAGCGGCAGAACGTCCGGATCGCCGCCAAGGCGCTGGCGCCGATCGCACAGGCGCATCAGCTTGTCATCTCGCACGGCAATGGCCCGCAGGTCGGCCTGCTGGCCCTGCAGGGGGCGGCCTATTCGCAAGTCGAGACCTATCCGCTCGACGTTCTGGGTGCCGAAACCGAGGGCGCGATCGGCTATATGATCGAGCAGGAACTCGGGAACCTCCTGCCCGTCGAGGTGCCTTTCGCGACGATCCTGACGATGATCGAGGTCGATGCAGCCGATCCGGCGTTCAAAGATCCGACGAAGTTCATCGGCCCGGTCTATCCGAAGGACGAAGCGGAGCGGATGGCGAAGGAAAAAGGCTGGGCCATCAAGCCGGACGGCGACAAATGGCGCCGCGTCGTCGCATCCCCGGCACCCAAACGGATATTCGAGATCCGTCCGATCCGCTGGCTGCTCGAGAAGAACACGATCGTCGTCTGCGCCGGCGGCGGCGGCATTCCGACCGTTTATGATTCAAATCGCAAGCTCTCCGGCATCGAAGCGGTGATCGATAAGGATTTTGCCTCGGAACTGCTGGCGCGCGAGCTGGAAGCGGACTTCTTCATCATGGCCACGGATGCCGATGCCGTGTTTGTCGACTGGGGCAAGCCAACACAGAAGGCGATCCACCGGGCGGCGCCCGATGCGCTCGATGCCTACTCGTTTCCGGCCGGCTCGATGGGACCGAAGGTCGAGGCCGCGCAGAAGTTTGCCCGCGAGAGCGGAAAGACAGCAGCCATCGGTGCGCTACGTGATCTGGAAGGAATCCTGGCGGGGACGAAGGGCACATTGATTTCGAAGGACTCTGCCGAAATCAGTTGGCATGCCTGATCGCATGCCATGCACAAGATCGCCAAAGCGGGATACATCCTCGAAATGCTGACGGGCCATGCGTCGGTCGTCGATTGCCGGGAGCGCGGCCATGGCGACTGACCAAACGAGTACCCGGCCGCTCCGCCAACCGTCATTGCTCCATGCGTTGATTCCAGTCGCGGCCCTGATCGGGTTGTTGGCGGCTTCGTACCTGCTCTATGGCGACGGTGCGTCGGCCGGCCCGAACCAGGTTGCATTGCTGTTCGCGGCAATCGTCGCGATCGGCGTCGGCTACACGAACGGCTATCGGATGGCCGATGTCCGAAAGCAGGTCACTGACGGAATCGCGATCGGTCTGCCGGCGATGCTGATCCTGCTGGCGGTCGGTGGGCTGATAGGGACCTGGGCGATGGGCGGCACCATTGTCGCCATGACCTACTACGGAATACAGATTCTCAGCCCCGAATATTTTTACGTAACGACCGCAATTGTCTGTGCCGTGATTTCGAGCGGAATCGGCAGCTCCTGGACCACGGCAGCGACCATCGGAATCGGGCTGATGGCGATCTCGGAAGTCATGGGACTGTCGCCGACGATCACCGCGGGCGCCGTGATATCGGGCGCCTATTTCGGCGACCGGCTGTCGCCCTTGTCGGGATCGTCCAGCCTTGCGACCGCTGCTGCCGGCTCGGAACTCTACGAACATGTCTCGTCTTCGCTCTGGACCGCAGTGCCATCGCTTCTTATCGCACTTGTAATCTTCTTCATGCTTGGCGAACCGGGTGAGTTCGATCTCACCGCCCTGCTGACGGTTGTCGAAGAGAAGGCGGTGGTTTCGCCCTGGGCGCTCGCTCCGCTGGTACTGCTTCTCGTGCTTGCGTTTGCCCGATTTCCGCCTGCCGTCGCGATATTCCTGTCGGCTCTGGCCGCGGGCCTCGTCGCCGTTCTGTTGAATGGCGATGCCGTCCTTGCGTTCGTCGGCGAGCCCAATCTTTCGACCCCCCTGGCAATGATCAAAGGCGTCTGGACCGCCATCGCTACGGGCTATGTGAGCGATACCGGCAGCGGGAAACTGGACCAGCTCCTGACGCGCGGCGGCATGGAAAGCATGCTCAGCACGATATGGCTGATCATCTCGGCGCTGTGCTTCGGGTCGATTTTCGAGAGCATGGGATTGCTGGAACGGCTGACGGAACCGTTGATCCGACGGCTCAGGTCCATCGGTGCCATGGTGGCCGGCATCGTCGCGACCTGTCTGGGCGCCAACATTCTGACGTCGGACCAGTATATCGCGATTGTCTTGCCGGGCCGCATCTTCAAGGCCCATTCCGACGAAAGCGGGCAATCGCCTGTATTGTTGTCGCGGACGCTCGCCGATGCGGCGACCGTGACTTCACCCCTTGTACCCTGGAACAGTTGTGGCGCTTTCATGTCGGCAACACTGGGCGTGCCGACATTCAGTTACTTGCCATACTGTTTCTTCAATCTCATCAGCCCGGTCATGGCGGTGCTGGCGGCGTATCTCCGGTTCCATCTTCCGAAACGGCGGCCGGCAAGCGTCGAGCGCACGGGATCGCAGGAATAAAAGCCGGCGTGCCGGCTTTGGTCGCTCGGCAAAGGGAAGACGATCGTGAAGAACATCTTGATGTGTACAACGGCCATCGTCGCCTGCGGTATGGCGGCGGGGACGGCGCTGGCGGATGGCGTCGAGCTCGGTCTCGGCGGATACTATATCGGTGCCGCCGGCGCCAATATCAACGAGAAATTCTTCGACGGTGCCGGGCTCGATGATCCGAGGCTGGGTGCGTTCAGGCAGGATGTCGAAATCCACGTCACGGGCGAAACGACGCTCGACAATGGGATCACCGTTGGCGTCGCCATTCGTCTCGAAGGTCAGCAATCGGACGATCAGATCGACGAGGTTTGGGCGTATTTCAACGGCAGCTTCGGCGAAATCCGGTTTGGCGACGACGAGGATGCGATGGAGCAGCTTGCTTACGGCATCCCGACCGCGACCAATATTTTTGGCGTCGATTCGCCGTACATGTCGTTCAGCAATGCCTGGTTCGGCGGGTTCGGCACCGGCACCACCTATGTCAAGATGTCAAACAATGCGACCAAACTGATCTATTTTTCGCCATCCTTCGGCGGGTTCACGTTCGCGGTGTCCTATGCGCCCGATCGCCGCGGCGAGGATTGCTATTTCGGATTTACCAGCGTCTGCGGCAACGTCTCGCCGGGCGGCACGACCTTCGCCAACAACGGCACGGAGATCTCGAACGTGTGGTCGGCGGCGATGAACTTCGAGCACGACTTCAACAGCTTCAGCCTCTATGCCGGTGTTGCCGCATCCGTGGGTGAGTTCGAAACACCCGGCAGCGTGACGGTCGGGCCGATTACGACCGTTGGCGACAGCGATGTCCGGGCGACGCGCGCGCATCTGCAGGCTGCGATCGGCAACTGGTATATCGGCCTCGCCGGCATGCACGTGGACAATTTTTTCTATTCGGGCGTGTTCCCCACCGCGGATGAGGTGGATGTCTGGTTCTATGGTGCCGGCGTCACTTACAACATGGATGCCTGGACATTTGGCTTCGCCTGGTCGCACGGCGACCTCGCGAACTGGGCCGGGTCGGGCAATGACGCGACGCTCGACATCCTGCGCCTCGAAGCACGCTACGATCTCGGGCCCGGCATTTCGCTCGACTTTTCGACGGGCTGGGAATCGTGGGATGCCGATGCGCAGGCGGACTACTCTTCCTACCCGATCATGACGGGGTTCTATATTGCCTTCTGATGTCGGGCGCATTTCGATATGTCGCGGCGTATGATTCTGCCGTTGCGCGCATCGACGAAGCGCCCGTCGATGAAGTTGCGTGTCTCGAACGCAAGCCTGCCAGCTTTCTCCTGCAAACCGGCGCGATCCAGTCGTCTTGCCACATCAAGGTTCATGGTTGCCTCCCCCTATAAATGTTACCGACATGCAGGCCTTGGAACGTATCCCGACAGCGCCAAACCGTCGTTCGGCGAAAGGATTCAGATGCCCGCCAGAAGACCGCCGTCGATCAGATAGGACGCGCCGGTTACCATCACGGCCTCGTCGGAGCACAGATACAGCGCGAGCGTTGCGACTTCGTCGGACGCAGCGCGGGGTGGCGGTAACGTCTTCGCCAATGACCGGATCGAAACGGTGCAGCATGTTCCGGCTGATAACAAAGGCGTACTGATCACCGGTGCGGCAACCGGTATCGGCCTCAAAATCTCGCTGTGCCGTCGATGGACGGGATGGCGAATCGCTGAGGGCGCGCCCTCTGCATTCAATTTTCCGCGTGCTGATTCCCGCAACGATCGGGATGACAATCGGGTCCGACGACGTTGGTAGCATCTGGCTCGGCGCTCGTTCGTATGCGATCGCCAAAGGGATTGCGAGGCTATCGACGCGGCGTCCGAGATCGTTTGGCCAGAAAACTGCAATCTTTCTACTCGTTGCATCAAAAAGACCCATCAGATTTGGACATTCGTGCAGGCTTTCCCGACGTAACCCGCCAATGGCTTGCCATTTCTCGATCCTGTGACCTAGGATGACCGGTAATAAAAGTCTTCGGGCAGGCAGGTTTCCGGGGGTGCTTGCAACGAATTGCCGGCAAGGTTGGGAAGCGGGCGATAAGCTGTGCCGACTGACCTGGTCGACTTGTCTACGAATGCCAAAGGAGGGATGTGCCCCAGCGATCGGTTGGAGGCCGATCCCCAGAAAAACGGCCCGCCGCAATAGAGCGGGCTCCGATAAAGCAAGGGAGGATATCGCGATGAAGCACAACAGGATGAAGAGCGCAGCGGATGGGTTGGTACGGGTTCGATCTCTCGTACCGATGACCCGGCGCCAGATGATGAAGGGAACGGGCGCGCTGGGCGCTGCCGCGCTCGGGATGGCTGCAAGCGGCGGTTTCCGCCCGGCGCACGCCGCGACGAATATCAAAGCCATGGTTTGGGAAGGCTACGATGCCTTTCTCGAGGGCGGCGACTTTCTTGCAAGGAAGGATCTTACGCTCGACAAGACCTACATCGGGGCGCCGGAGGAGATCATCGCCAAGTTACGGTTGAACCCCCGCGAGGTCGACGTCAGCACTCCTTATTTCATCCAGGTCGATTTCATGGCGGCGGAAGGTCTGCTGCAGCCGCTCGATCTCGAAAAGATTCCGAATTTCAAAAACCTGTTTCCGGCGATCGTCGACGCCGCCCGCGGCAACATGACCTACGAAGATCAGTGGTACTCGATGCCGTTTACCTGGGCGTCGATCCCGCTGATGTACAACGCCGACGAAGTGGAGCCGATGGAGTCCTGGATGGACATGCTTCGGCCGGAGTTCAAGGGCAAATCCGCCATTCCGGCCGACCCGACCTCGGTCTTCGCCACCTGGGGACGCGTCGTCACCGGCAACCAATCGCCGAACCGCATGACGCTCGCCGAGCTCGAAGAGACCGTGAAGTTCCTCATCGACATGAAGAAGAACCATCTGCGCACGATAGCGGCGAGCTATGGTGAGCTGGGCGACCTGTTCGCGCGCAAGGAGATTTTGATCTGCGAGGGTGCCGAGTGGATTGCGCCACTGGCGGGCGAGGTGCGCGTTGAATGGAGCTATCCGAAGGAAGGCACCATGACCTACATCGAGGGCTTCTCGATGGGTGTGGAAGCCAGCGATCCGGACGCCGTCTATGCGCTCATCAACAATGCGCTCTCGGTCGAGGGCCAGGTCGCCGGGGCCGAGTATAACGGGCTCCCGATCACCAATGCCGAAGCGCTTCCGATGCTGAGCGAATCCAACCGCGCGACCTATCCCTACGACGACATCGCGTCGTTCTTCACGACCAACCTGCGTGTCGAAGAGATGTATCTCCTCGAGGCGGACGGCACGAACGCGACATGGGACGACTATATCCAGGGTTGGGAAACCGTGATGAAGGCATAGGCCGGTTGTTCAACCGGATCGCGCGACCATCGACGCCGGGCGGGCACTGGGCCGAGCGGCCTGGTGCCCGACCAGGATGACCCGCCGATGCCGCGTCACCCTCTTGTCGTCGCTCTCTTCGCTTTGCCGGCGACACTCATCTTTCTGCTCTTTTTCGTCGGTCCGTTCGCCTATTTCGCGGTGATGAGTTTCTGGAGCGTCAGCTCCTATCGGATCTCGCGGGAATTTACATTCATCAACTATATCGATGTCTATCGCGATTATTTCTATTCGCTCGGCTTCACCTTTGCGATCGCGCTGGCGATTGCGGTCCTGACCACAGTGATCGCATTCGCCTTCGCCTATCTGATCCGGTTCCGCGCCGGCAGGTGGGGCCCCGCGCTGCTCTTCGTCACCCTTATCACCATGTTCGGCGGCTACCTCGTCAAGATCTACGCCTGGCGTACCATCCTCGGCACCACAGGCATTCTCAATACCGGTCTTCTGGAGCTGGGTCTTACCAGTGAGCCGTTGCCGTGGCTGCTCTACAATCCAGGCGCCGTTGTCACCACGCTGACGCATTTCCTGCTGCCATTTTCGGTGTTGCCGATCTATGGCAGCCTCCGCGGCATCAGCGACGCACAGCTTGCTGCCGCCCGCGATCTCGGCGCACGGCCCATTCGCACGCTCCTGGATATCGTGCTGCCGCAATGCGAGCTCGGCCTCGTCGTTGCCTTTATGCTCGCTTTTTTCATCGCCGCGGGCGATTACATTACACCCCGCCTCGTCGGCGGCACGTCGACCGCCATGGTCGGCAATTTCGTCGAGAACCAGTTCATCACCGCGCTGAATGCACCGCAGAGCTCCGCGCTGGCGGTTGCGATTCTCCTGATCAGCGCCGGCACCATCCTGGGTCTGCGCGCCATGCTGCATCGCGTTCTCGCCGTACGATGACGAGCCGCTCCGGGCGCATCATCTGGATCCTGTTCGGGGCCGCGACGGTGCTGTTCATGCTGTCGCCGCTGTTTCTGCTCGTACTCTTCTCATTCGGCCGGAACGAGCTTGCGAGCTTTCCGATGCGGGGTCTGACGTTCGACTGGTACAGGGCGCTCTTCGCGAAAGCCGATTTCTGGGTGGCACTCGAGAACAGCGCGTACATATGCCTTGCGGTGGGTGTGACATCCGTGCTCGTCGGCAATTTGGCGGCATTCGCGTTCGCCGGATTGCGGCCCCGCCGGGCCGCCCCGGCACTCGCCGCGATCGCGATGCCCCTGATGATGCCGCCGCTCGTGCTCGCGCTCGCGCTGTTCAGCACCTATTCGGCGCTCGGCTTTTCGCTCAGCATTGCCACCGTCGTGCCGGGCCAGGTGGTATTCATCCAGCCTTTCGTCATCCTGGTGATCTATTCCCGCATGGCGAGTTTCGATACGGCAATTCTCGATTCCGCGCGCGATCTCGGCGCCTCGCCGATGAAGGCATTCCTTACCGTGACACTGCCAATCATCAGCCCGACCGTCATCGGCGCGGGGCTGATCGCCATGGCCCTCTCGCTCGACGAGTTCATTATCACCTACTACACGATCGGCGGCGGATTAACGTTGCCGACGCTGATCTGGGGGCTGCTGCGCCGCTCGCTCGATCCCAGCGTCAACGCGCTGGCGACGCTCATCCTCATTTCGACGGTGGGATCGACAATTCTCGCCATTCGCGCGACCCGCTATCGGGGCTGACGGGGCGGTCCTCCGCAGGCGCAGGGAGTTTGGCAATGACCACAGGGACCGACCCCGGGCCGTCACTATTCGCAGGAAACCTTGTCCCTTCTAACTAAATGCTCTAGAAAATGACAATTCACTGGTCATTTGTTCAGGAATATTGGGGTTAAATGCAAAATGGCCAAGAACGCCACAGTCGAGCTCGATACGCTCAGCCGTCAGATTGTCGCCGAACTGCAGCGCGACGGGCGCGCCTCGTTCCGCGAGATCGGCAAGCGGCTCCGTGTTTCGCCGGGCACCGTGCGCGCCCGCTACAGCCAGTTGCATGAGGCCGGCATCATTCAGGTGATCGCGATCCCAAACCCGTGGCGCATGGGGCTGGATTTCCATGCAACCGTCGGGCTCCGACTTCAGCCGGGCACGGTCGAAGGCGCGGTCGCCGTTCTTGAAAAGAAGCGCGAGGTCGGCTGGATCGGCCTGCTGCTCACCGGTTACGACGTGATGTTCGAAGTGGCGATGAGCGACAGCCATGCATTCGGCAAATACAAGGAATCGCTGTGGGCGGAGATTCCCGGATTCATCAGTGCCGATGTGTACGCAATGTGGGATGTGCGCAAGTTCCGCTACGAGTTCCGGACTCTCGAACCGGAGAAAAGCACGGCGGCCGGCAAACGCTCGGCGCGTGGTGATTCCCGAATCCCAAAATCACGCAAATCCGACACATAACCGATCAAAGAAATGAGAGGGAGGATATTATGAATCTGATACAGGCGCTGGAGCAGTCACCGCTGCCGCGGGAGCTCGCATTTCCCGAATCCGAGTATCGCGAGCGGGTCCGCAAGACCCAGAAACTGATGAGCGAGCGCGGAATCGACATTCTGTTGATCAGCAGCACGCCCAATCTGGGCTATTTGACCGGCTACGACAGCACCATGTCTTGCGGCTACACGATCGGCATTCTCAGCCAGACCGGCGACGTCGCGCTGCATTGTTCCGAACTTGAGGCACCCTGCGCGCTTCTCTTCAGCACGATCAAGAAGATCGACGTCTTCTACTGGTATCAGGCGGACGACACAGCCACGCAGCTCGGCAAAATCCTGGCCGACCTGGGCGGCAACGGCAAGCATATCGGACTCGAGATGGGCAACGCCGAGACCTTTGCCAGCGGCGCCTTCGACACCAAGAGCTATATCCGCCTTACCGAACTGCTGACAAAATCGAAGTTTGTCGATGCGACGCGCCTCGTGCTCGATGTACGTCTCATCAAGTCCGCAGCGGAAATCGTGCATATGAAGCAGGCCGGCAAATATACCTGGATCGGGTTGAAGGCATCGCTCGACGCGGCGGCGGAAGGCAAGACCGATAATCAGATCGTTGCGGCCGGCTATGGCGCGATGGTCGCGGCAGGATCCGAACTGATGTCGATCGATCCGATGATCATGACCGGCAAGCGCGCCGGCTATATGCCGCACATCCCGTACAAGCGCATCAAACTGAACAAGGGCGATGCCATCTATCTCGAATATTCGGGCTGCCACGAGCGTTACAACGCGCCAGGGATGCGCAGCGCGGTGATCGGTACGCCGCCCGATGGCGTCAAGCGGCTGGCCGATGCCAGCATCAAGGTTCTGGAGCTCCTGCTGGAGAATGTCCGACCCGGCCGCACCGGCGGCGACGTCGCGAAGATTGCCAAGACGGGTTTCGATGGCGCGCCGAAGGACACATTTTTCCACGGTGGGTACGGCTACGGAATCGGCATGGGATTCCAGCCTACCTGGACCGAGAACCCGGTCTATATCGCCGAGGGCTCAAGCACGGTGCTGAAGGCCGGCATGTGTTTCCATCTGCCGATCTGCGCCTGGGTTCCGACCGACAAGTATGGGATCGGCTTCAGCGAAAGCATCGTCGTCACGGATGCCGGCTGCGAGACGCTGACGCCCGGCGCCGACCGGTTCCTGCATGTCCGGTGACGGCAACCCTGTGACCTGAAAGCGAACTGGCGCGCATTCTGGCGGGGATCGCGCGCTATTTCTTTGCGGCGTGGCAGCGCCCGAGTGCGTCGCCGAGCCGGGTGAAATTCTCGTCGGAGCCGGGAAGGCCGAAGCGCAGCACCGTCGGATCCTCGTCGAACGCGCGAACGATGATCCCCTGTCGGCCGAGCGCGGCAAAAACCGACGATGCGGCCGGCGTGCGGACGAAACGATAGAGGCTCGTACCGCCTGCGACGGTCAACCCGTTTTGCATCAAAAGGCGATCCAGCCGATCCGCTTCTTTGATTAGCTGGTCTCGCATCGCTTGCTGCCAATCGAGCGCGCCGAGCGCGGCAATGCCGAGCTCAAGCGCGGGACCGGAAACCGCCCACGGCCCGAGGCGCGCGCGCAACCCCGCCATCTGTGCCGTCGAACCGATGGCGAAGCCGAGCCGGACGCCGGCAAGGCCGAAGAATTTTCCGAACGACCGCAGGACGACAAATCCGCCGGCTTCGGCGTCGGGCGCGAGACTTTCCTCGGCCGGACCGACATCCATGAAGGCTTCGTCGACGACGAGAAGGCCGCCTTTGGCTTTCATTCTTGCGGCGAGATCGAGCAGATCCACGCGGGTGCAGATACGACCGTCGGGATTGTTCGGATTGACCAGGATCGCGAGGTTCGACGCCGCGAGCTCATCGAGTGTCGAGACGTCGGCGGTTTCATGCCCGGCGAGCGCCGCCGCGCGGCGATGCTCGGCATAAGTGGGCGACAGGATCGCGGCGCGTTTTTTCGCGATCAGTGCGCTCACGAGCGGCAGAAGAATCTGCGTGCCGGGCGCCGCAACCACATTCGCCGGCCCGGGCGCGCGATAGGCGTGCGCCGCGGCCACCGCCAGTTCGGTTAGCCGCGAGCCCTCCGGAAGCCTCGTAAACGCGCTGGCCGGAAGGTTGGCGACAGGATAGGAATGCGGATTGATACCCGTGGAGAGATCGAGCCACGGTTTCGGTGCGTCCGGAAACAGACGCTCCGCCCGCGACAGACTGCCGCCGTGGTCGGTCACCTCGGCTAACGGAGAATTGTTCGTCCCGGTCATGTCAGTCCTGCTTGCATTGCTGGCGCTCCTCGTGGAACTCGCCATCGGCTATCCCGACCGGGTCTATCGTGCGATCGGCCATCCGGTTTCCTGGATGGGCCGATGGATCGCTGCCGTCGATCGTCGTTTCAATCGCGACGCGTCGTCGTTCGCCGCAAGACGGGCCGCCGGCATTGTTGTTCTCGCGATTCTCGTTCTGGTGAGCGGCGGTGCCGCCTGGCTCGTGCAGACTGTTCTGGGCAGCGGCGTCGGAATTCTTGTCACGGCGATCCTTGCGAGCACACTTCTCGCGCAGCGCAGCCTCGCAAATCATGTCGCGAAAGTCGCCGACGCGCTCGAAACGAGCGGGATCGAATCCGCTCGCGCCGCCGTGTCGCATATCGTCGGCCGTGATCCGGCCGGGCTCGACGCCGCAGCCGTGTCGCGCGCGGCCATCGAAAGCCTGTCCGAGAATTTCTCCGATGGTGTCGTCGCGCCGGCATTCTGGCTGGCCGTTGCGGGCCTGCCCGGCGCGGTGATCTACAAAACCGTCAACACCGCCGACAGCATGATCGGCCACCGGACGCCGCGACATCGGGCGTTCGGTTGGGCGGCCGCCCGGTTCGACGATCTCATCAATCTGCCGGCGTCGCGGCTGACGGCGCTGCTGATCGTTCTCGCCGCTTTTTCGTTGCGCGATGCCTCGCCCGGCGAGGCCTGGCGCGCGGTGCGACGCGATGCGCATCGGCATCGTTCGCCGAACGCCGGGTGGCCGGAAGCCGCGATGGCGGGCGCGCTGGGGCTCGCGCTCAACGGTCCGCGCAGTTATGGCGGCACCATCGTCGACGATGTCTTCATGGGCGAAGGCGGGCGGCAGAAAGCGACCGCCAACGATATCCGCCGCGCGCTCCGGCTTTACTGGCGGACGGATCTGATCCTGATCGCGCTCATCGGCGCCGTCGCAGCCCTTGTCATGCTGCACGGCTGAGCAATCCGTCGACGTCGAGATGCCGCTCGAGATGGAGCGCAAGCTTGTCGAGCGTCTCCTCGACGCCGGATTCATAGTCCAGCGACGCTGCCGCACCGCCGAGCCGCGCGAGCCAGGACCGGCGCTGGTCGTCGTTGGAAAAGAGCCCATGGACATAGGTGCCGGCGACGCGACCGGAAGCGGAGGCCGCACCGTCGGCGGCGCCATCGGCGAAGCGGGCAAATTCGCGCTCTGCATCGGGTCCCAGCGTCTCGCCCGTATGCATCTCGTAACCGGTGAAGCCGATACCGTCGCGGGTTTGCCCGGTGACGGTCCGCAGGGTCTTGGTTCCCGTCAGCGTCGTCGACACGTCGATCAGGCCGAGACCGTCGATGCTGCCGGCGGGCCCTTCGATGCCGGCCGGATCGTCGATGCGCCGCCCGAGCATCTGAAAGCCGCCGCACAGCCCCAGGACATGCCCGCCGCGACGGACATGCGCGGCAATGTCGACGTCGAATCCGGCGGCGCGCAGCGCGCGCAGGTCGGCCATGGTGGATTTCGAACCGGGCAACAGAACGAGCGCCGCATCCCCGGGCAACGCGGCACCGGGCCTGACCCGAACGAGTTCGATATCGGGTTCGGCGTCGAGCGGGTCGAGATCGTCGAAATTCGAGATGTAAGGCAGAATCGGAACCGCGATCTTCGTGCGGCCGCCGGCACGCTGCGGCGCCGATTTTGTCGTCAGCACCAGCGCATCTTCCGCCGGCAGCCGCCGCGCATCCTCGAAATTCGGCACCAGGCCGAACGGTGTCCATCCGGTGCGGCGCGCGATCTCCGCCATGCCGGCGTCGAAGAGTGCCGGATCACCGCGAAAACGGTTGACGATGAAGCCGCAGATCAATGCCGCATCCGCCGGATCGACGACATGTTTCGTGCCGACGAGACTGGCGATCACGCCGCCGCGGTCGATGTCGCCGATCAGGACAACGGGCGCATGGACGGCGCGTGCAAATCCCATGTTCGCGATGTCGCCACGGCGGAGATTGATCTCGGAAGCGCTGCCCGCGCCTTCGACGAGAACCAGGTCGGCCTCGCGGCGCAAAATCTCGTAGCTTTCGAGCACGGCCGGAAGCAGCCCGGCTTTCATGGACTGATAGGCCTTCGCATCGGCGGCGGCGAATATCTTTCCCTGAACCACGATCTGCGCGCCGATTTCGCTCTGCGGCTTCAGAAGAACGGGGTTCATGTGAACGTCGGGCGCGACACGCGACGCGCGCGCCTGCAAGGCCTGCGCGCGGCCGATCTCGCCATTGTCCGCCGTGACGGCGGCGTTGTTCGACATGTTCTGCGGTTTGAAGGGCCGGACAATGAGGCCGCGATTGGTGAAGGCGCGGCAGAGACCGGCCACGATCAGCGACTTGCCGACGTCGGATCCCGTGCCCTGGAACATCAGCGTGCGGGCGGCCACGATCAGAACTCGATACCCTGCTGCGCCTTCACGCCGGCGGCGAAATGATGCTTTATCTGTCCCATCTCGGTGACGAGATCGGCGGCCGCGACGAGCTCCGGCTTCGCATTACGCCCGGTGACGACGATGTGCAGATCGTGCCGACGACCCGTTAGTGCACCGACGACATCGCGAATGTCGAGATAGTCGTAGCGCAGCGCGATATTAAGCTCATCGAGGATGATCATCCCGAAGGAGGGGTCGTCCATCAGTTCGCGCGCTTTCTGCCAGGCTTTTTCGGCGGCCGCGATGTCGCGCGCCTTGTCCTGGGTCTCCCAGGTGAAGCCTTCACCCATCGTGTACCAGGCGACTTTGTCGCCGAACTGCGCCAGGGCGTCTTTCTCGCCGGTATGCCACGCGCCCTTGATGAACTGCACGACACCGACGCGCCGGCCATAGCCCAGCATCCTGAGAGCAAGACCGAAGGCGGCGGTGGATTTTCCCTTGCCCGGGCCGGTATTGACGATCAGCAAACCCTTTTCGATCGTCTTGTCGCGCAGCTTGGCGTCCTGATGCGCCTTGCGCTTGACCATCTTGTCCCGGTGACGATCGGGGTCACTGCCGGGGTGACGGTCGGTTTGGTGGTCGTCGTGAGGGGCGGCCGGATCATCGACATCTTGCATGTTATTTCACCTTCATCGGAATGCCGGCGACCATGAACAGGACGGTTCCGGCTTTTGCCGCCACCATCTGATTGAGGCGGCCGGCTTCATCGCGGAATTCACGCGCCAGCGCATTGTCGGGCACGATTCCCAACCCGACCTCGTTCGACACCACGAACCACGGACCGCGCGGCCGTTCCAGAATGTCGACAAGCCGGCGACATTCGGCGGCGACGTCGCGACCGGCCAGCATCGCGTTGCTGAGCCACAAGGTCAGGCAATCGACAAGGACCGGCCGGCCGTCCGGCAGCCTGTCAAGGACGTCCGCGAGGTCGAGCGGGGTTTCGCTGGTTTCCCATGGCCCGGTCCGACGCGCGCGATGGCGGGCGATTCGTTCCTTCATTTCGTCGTCGAACGCCTGCGCCGTCGCGATGTAGGTCCATGGCGGCGGGCAGGCTTCGACAAGATTCTCGGCGTGCGCACTCTTTCCGGAGTAAGCGCCGCCGAGGACGAGCGTTAGCGCGGGAGCATCACGCAAGGCTCTGCTGCGGCGCCGTCAGACCGCTGGCGAAACGCTGACGCAGACCGCCGACCGCCGCACCGAGGACTACCCAGAACACCAGATTGGTGATCGTCACCGCGACGACAAAGCGATGATGCAGGTCCGCCGGAATAGGCGATTCGTAACTGTCCGGCTGCGGCGCGCCCACGAAATGCGGAAGAACGAGCAACGCGACGCCGAGCACGGCGAGCCAGAGACTGCGGCGGAATGCGATCAGTGCGAGCCCGGCCGCGGTCGCCACAACGGCAAAGATCCACCAGGTCTGCCGTGCCGCGAGATCCGCCGCCGGCATGGCCGGCAGTTCTGGCGGCAATCCCAGGCCCGGCGCCAGCGTAAAGACCGCAAAACCGGCGAAGCCCCAGATCAGCCCCGCGCGCCATCCCGACATGCCGCCGGCAAAGGTCGACGCGACGACGAGCAGCAGGGCAAAGCCGATGCCGGTTACGATATTGACGGCGGCGGTGAAGAGGGTGCGCTCGGCGCCGTCTTCGGGCCCCCAAGCTTCCTCATCATGTTCATGCTCTGCGGCAACAACGGCCGTCTCGGTGCTGTCGATCGCTGCGGCATCGTGGTCATGGGCGGGTGCCGCGTTCTCGAAGGTTTCCGCTTCGAGAATCAGGGGCACGGTGAAAGCGGTCTGCAATCCGGTCATGACGATACCCGCCAGCAAACCGGCGAGCGCGGCCAGGAAGACCGCGTTACGGAAGATGGTCATTGTTCGGCGCTTTCAGATCAGTGGCAGGGAAACGCCATCGAGTGGCGATAGTCGTGGCCGGCATTATGGACGACGTCCATATGCGCAAAGCCCACGAAGCCAATGATAAAAACGCCGAGCAAACCGGCGAGGAAAAGGGGAAGACGCGCCGTGCGGGTTGATGCGACGCCGGCTACGTTCGTTACGGTAGGCATACCTGCTTCCTTTCGCCCTCCACCCGAGGGACTTGTGGTTGCGCAATCGCCGGCGGCAGGTTTCCTGGCTTGCGGTTCATCGCGTTCGCCTGCCTTCCCGAGGTCGCCCTCAGTGGCCTTTTCGGCGAACGCTCACCGCTAACAGTTGCGGGGGCAGCCGCGGATCGGGATTGGATCCCTACCGCATTCCCTCTCTCGTCCCCTTTTTCAGGGAACCGTCGGCGAAGGTGAGCTTATCCGAACGGGGGCGGGCCGAAAAGCGGTTCCTGCTCGCGTTGACAGTCTTCGGCGCGGGCCCCTAAATGCGGCAAGACGGTCCCCCGTTCGCGCGGGGGCGAAAAAGGGAATGTGGTGCGCATCCGATCGATGCAAACCCACAGCTGTCCCCGCAACTGTAATCGGCTAGTCCCTGCCATACGCCACTGAGATTCCTCGGGAAGGCAGGCAACGGGCGACGATCCGAGAGCCAGGAGACCTGCCGTCTACGATGGTGCCCTAACCGCCTGGCGGGTGTCCCAGGCAAAGGAGCGTTCGATTGACGGATTCCCTTGTCGACCCCGAGAGTTCCGGCGAGCCGGCCGATGACGAGCCCGGTCGCGCCGAGTCGGGCGTGACCATCGTCGTCTGCAATTCCTGCCGATCCCGGACCGGGCCCGAAACAGAGCCGCGGCCGGGTTCCCTGCTGGCGCGCGCCACGGCCAAGGCTGCGGCCGACACCGATATCGACGTCAGGCAGGTCGCCTGTCTCGGCAACTGCAACCGCGGCCTCAGCGTCGCGTTCCTGCGGACCGGTTGCTGGAGTTATGTGTTCGGCGAGCTCGATACCCACTGCGCCGACGATCTGGTTGTCGCCGCCAAACTCTTCGCGCAATCGCAGGATGGCTTCATGCCGTTCTGGAAACGCCCCCAATCGCTGAAGGGCGGGCTGATTGCGCGCATCCCCTCATTCGAAAGCCTCAAGGACCTGCCATGACCCAGTCGACCGATCGCGTATCCTGTACCGTCGTCACCGGGTTTCTCGGGGCCGGCAAGACCACGCTCATCCGGAACCTTCTGCAGCAGGCGAACGGCCGCCGCCTCGCGATCATCGTGAACGAGTTCGGCGATGTCGGCATCGATGGTGAGATTCTTCGCAACTGCGGCGTCGAGAACTGCGCGGACGAGGACATCGTCGAGCTGGCGAACGGCTGTATCTGCTGCACGGTCGCCGACGACTTTGTGCCGGCACTCGACAAGATCCTGTCGCGCGAGCCGCGGATCGATCACATCCTCATCGAAACCTCCGGGCTCGCCTTGCCGAAGCCGCTGGTGCAGGCGTTCCAGTGGCCGGGCGTGCGCAACCGCGTCACCGTCGACGGCGTGGTCGCGGTGGTCGACGGGCCCGCATTGGCCGCCGGCGAAGTCACCAGCGACCGCAAGGCGCTGGAGCGCCAGCGTGCGGCCGACGAGTCGATCGATCATGACGATCCGATCGAAGAGGTGTTCGAAGACCAGATCGCATGCGCCGATCTCATCGTTCTTTCGAAATGCGATCTGCTGGACAATGCGGCGCGCGAGCGCGCAAGCGCACGGATCGGGGCGCATCTCGCGCGCGCGGTCAAGATCGTGCCGAGCATCGATGGCCGGATTGATCTCGGCGTGCTGCTCGGCCTCGGTCTCGCCGTCGAGGATGACATCGACAACCGCAAGACCCATCACGACAATGAACTGGATCACGAGCATGACGAGTTCGACAGTTTCGTCGTCGAACTTCCATCCATTGCCGATCCGGATGAGTTGGCGCGCAAGGTGTCGGCTGCGGCCAAAGCCGAGAACGTCTTGCGCCTGAAAGGTTTTGCCGATGTCAAAGGCAAGCCGATGCGTCTGCTCGTCCAGGCGGTCGGCTCGCGCGTGTCGCATCATTACGATCGCGCCTGGGCGCCGGGAGAGGAACGGACGACCAAGCTGGTCGTTATCGGCCTGAAGGGTCTCGACAGGAAGGCGATCGAGAAGCTCCTCGCCGCGTAACGATGCATATCCTCGCGATCACGTCTGCGTCTCTCGAGAACCTGATCGAACCTGTCGATCTGGCGCAGGCGCCTGCCGATATGGTCGCGCTGTCTTTTACCGACAGCGATCTAGCCGCGCTCTCGACCGCGTGGAATGACGGCCGCAACATGCTGCCGCCGCTGCGGCTCGCGGCCTTGCGCGATCTCCGGCACCCGATGTCGGTCGATCTCTGGATCGACAACACGGCGGCCCATGCCAAAGCGATCGTCGTGCGCGTGCTCGGCGGTTACGATTGGTGGCAATATGGATGCGACCGCCTCGCCGAAACTGCGCGGCAAAACCACATCGCGCTGGTATTGCTGCCGGGCGAATGCCGCGCGCGGGACGAGAGACTGGCCGCGCTCTCGACCGTTTCCGGCGAGGATTACGACGCGCTCCTCGGCTGCTTTCGCGAAGGCGGAACCGAGAATATGGCGGCGGCGCTGCATCGCCTTGCCGGCCTTGCCGGTCGCCCGGTCGCGGCCGAACCGGCGAAAGCGATGGCGCGCGCCGGTCTCTATGCGCCGGGCATCGGCGTTGTCGAGGCGACGCATTTCAGCGAGCGGATGATCGACGGACGGCCCGTGCTGCCGCTGCTGTTCTATCGTTCGATGCTGTTGGCCGGCGACGTCGCGCCGATCGACGCGTTGTCGGCGGCGCTGGCGGAGCGGGGCATCGTTGCGATGCCGGTTTTCGTTGCGAGCCTGCGCGATCCGGCGGCGCAATCGCTGATGCGCACGGTTACCGAAACTTTCGCACCGCAACTGTTGCTGACGACCACGGCGTTCGCGGCCGGTACGGGACCGGATGCGGATTCCTTGTTCGATGCGCTGGATCTGCCGGTCTTCCAGGTTGCGATGGCGACCACGCGCCGGGAAGCCTGGCTCAGCGGGCAGCGCGGATTGTCGCCGGCCGATCTCGCCATGCATGTCGTGCTGCCGGAGCTCGACGGAAGGCTGATGGCGGGCGTCATTTCCTTCAAGGATGTATCCGAGCCGGATCCGGCGCTCGGCGTGCGGCTGCAGTTCAATCGGCCCGAGCCCGACCGCGTCGCGCAGGTCGCGGACCGCGTCGCAAAATTCCTGACCTTGAAAGCCGCGCCGCGGGCCGAGCGGCGGATCGCGATCCTCATGCCCGACTATCCGGCGGCGCTCGGTCGCACCGGCTATGCGGTTGGGCTCGACGTGCCGCAGAGCGTCCTCGATATGCTGCACGATCTGAAAGAGCAGGGTTATACGGTCGAGGATGTTCCGGCATTGCCGCGCGACCTGATGCGGTCGCTGGCAACGCCGCGCGCGGCAATGTCCATCTCGGATTATCGCGCGCTGGCCGAAAAACTGCCGCGCGATGCATGTGCCGCCGTCGAAACCGCGTGGGGCGATGCCGCGGAGGATACGATCGACGATGCGTTTCGCTTCCGCTATGCGCATTTCGGCCATGTCACCGTTATGCTGGCGCCGGACCGCGGACGATCCGACGATCGCCGTGTCGATTATCACGATCCGGTGCTGCCGCCTCGCCATGCGTTGATCGCCTTCGGCCTGTGGCTGCGCGAGACACTGGGCTGTCATGCGATCGTCCATGTCGGCGCACACGGGACGCTCGAATGGCTGCCCGGCAAGACCGTGGCGCTCGGTGCGGGATGTTTTCCGGAGATCGTCACCGGCAATCTGCCGGTCGTCTATCCGTTCATCGTCAGCAATCCGGGCGAAGCCGCGCAGGCGAAGCGCCGCATCGCAGCGGTCACGCTCGGTCACCTTACGCCGACGCTGACCGGCGCCGGGCTCACCGAGGATCAGCAGGCGCTCGAGCGCCTGGTCGACGAATATGCGCAGGCCGACGGGCTCGACCGGCGGCGGCGCGATCGTCTCGCGACGCTGATCGTGGAGACGGCGCAGCGGACCGGTCTCGCGCGCGAAGCCGGCGTCGCGACTGAAAAGCCCGACGAGGCGCTGGTAAAAATCGACGCCTGGCTGTGCGATCTCAAGGATTTCGCGGTCAAGGATGGGTTGCATGTCTATGGCCGGTCCGCGCCGGCGGAAGCCGATCCGGAACGAATCGCCAGTGCTGTGGCCGAGCGGCGGGCGCTGGTCGATGCGCTGGATGGCCGCCATATCCGTCCCGGCCCCGCGGGCGCACCCTCGCGCGGCCGTCGCGACGTGCTGCCAACCGGGCGCAATCTGTTCACGGCCGATCCGCGCACCTTGCCGACACCGACCGCGTTCGCGCTGGGCCGGATGGCGGCCGACGAAATCGTGCGCAGCTATCTCCAGACGCATGGCGATTATCCGCGCGCGCTGGTCATGGATCTGTGGGGCAGCGCCAGCCTCCGTACCGGCGGCGAGGAGATTGCCCAGGGTCTCGCGCTGATGGGTTGCCGTCCGCAATGGGACGCGGCGACCGGCCGCATCGCCGCGATCGACGTTCTGCCGCCCGCCGCCGTCAATCATCCGCGCATCGACGTGACCTGGCGCATTTCCGGTCTGTTCCGCGACATGTTCCCGGTACAGATCGCGCTGATCGACGCAGCCCTGGCCGCGATCGCCGCGCGCGACGATCCGGACGAGGAAAATCCGCTGGCGGCATCGCTGCGCCGTCATGGAAAGACGCCGGCGCGCATCTTCAGCTCGGCACCGGGCACTTATGGTGCGGGCATCGAGGATCGGCTTGCGCGCGGCGCCTGGGATGCGCGGGAAGAGCTGGGCCGCGCCTATCTCGATGCAACGTCGCATGCGTTCGGCGGGATCGACGGCGAGGGCATCGCATCGCCGGGTGTTTTCGCGGATCGCGTCGCGGATGCCGATCTGCTGGTACATGCCGGCGACGATCCCGGCCGCGACATTCTCGAAGGATCGGCGGATGTCGCTTTCGTCGGTGGATTCTCGGCGGCGGTCGCGGCGCTCGGCGGCAAGGCGGACGTCATCATGCTGGACACGACCGAGCCGGATCGTCCGCGCGCACGGTCGATCGTCGCCGCGGTAACCCGGGCGGTGCGGGCGCGCGCGCTCAACCGTCGTTTCATCGAAGGCCAGATGCGGCACGGGCCGCGCGGTGCCGCCGAATTCGCCGAAACGGTCGACCGGCTGGTCGGTTTCGCCGAAACGACCGCTTCTATTCCCGAAACGCTGCTCGAAGCGGTGCACGATGCCTATCTTGGCGACCCGCGCGTGCGCGCGTTTCTGCTGCACGAAAATCCTGCCGCCGCGCGGGCGATCGCGGAACGGTTCTCGTCGGCGCGCCGCCGCGGTTTGTGGCATCCGCGCCGCAATGCGATCGACGACGATCTGGCGGCGCTGATCGCCGAGGCGCGCGGACTGGAGGTCGCGGCATGACCAGCGTGCTGCGCCGCAATGCCTGTCCATCGCTTTCGGAACCGATGGAAACCGGCGACGGGTTGCTCGTCCGTCTCCATCCACGCGACGGCAGCCTAGCGCCGCATCAGCTTGCCGGGATCGCCGACGCGGCGCGACGCTGCGGGAACGGGATCATCGAGATCACCGCACGCGGCAACCTGCAGATCCGCGGGCTCACATCGTCGAGCGTCGAACGCCTGCGCGCGGCAATCGAATCCCTTGCAATCGACGCCGACACGGGAATTGAAATCAGGACAAACCCGCTGGCCGGTCGCGATCCGTCGGCGATCGCCGATCCGCGGCCGCTCGCAGGCGAGATTCGGCGCCGGATGGACACGCGCGGGATCGTAGGCCGGCTTGCGCCCAAGGTTTCGGTAACGGTCGATGGCGGCGGTACGCTCGATCTGTCTTCTTTGTCGGCCGACGTAAAGCTGGAAGCGGTCGCCACAGAAGGCAATGTGGAATGGGCCGTTCGCGTCGGCGGTGACAGTTGGACGGCATCGTATCTGGGGCAGGGCAGCGCGGAATACGCCGTCGATGTCGCGATCGATGCGTTGACGCTTCTCGCGGCGCCGGGTGCGCACCGGCGTGGTCGCGATCTCGATGGGGATGCGCTCGCAACGCTGGGGTCCGCGCTGCATCGATCCGGCGAACCGGTCCGGCACCCGTCAACGATACCGGTCGGGCTGTTCCCGTTGTCCGACGGAACGTTCGCCCGTGGCTTCGCGCTGCCTTTCGGTCAGACCGGCTCGTCCGAACTGGCAGCGTTGGCGGACGCTCTCGATCCGGCTTGCGCGTTCCGGCTTGCGCCGTCTCGCGGCCTGCTGGCACTCGGTCTGTCGTGCGATGCGTGCGATCGTCTGAGCGGCATCGCGGATGGTTTGGGTTTCGTCACGCGCCCCGACGATCTTCGTTTGCGGATTGCCGCCTGCGCCGGGTCGCCGTCCTGCGCCTCGGCGCATTTGCCGACCAAGGCGATCGCGAACGCATTGGTCGACAGCCGGCCCGATCTGCTCGCGAGCCTGCCCGCCGTTCAGGTTTCCGGCTGCATCAAGCAATGCGCGAGACCCGCGGGTCCATCGCTGTCGCTGATCGGTCTCGAATCCGGCTGCGACGTAGTGGCGGACGGGCTGGAACCGGGCAGCGAGATTCGTAATTTTCTGTTGCGGCTCGCCGATGCGCATCGAACGCCCGCGAAGAGGCGGTCGGCATGACCGCAACGGACCACATCCGCGATGGCGCCGCAATCTACGCGCAATCCTTTGCGATCATTCGGGCCGAGGCCGATCTGGCGCGCTTTCGCGACGACGAGACGGATATCGTCGTGCGGATGATCCACGCCTGCGGCATGGTGGAAGCGGCGCAGCATGTCGCGTTTTCGCCGGGTTTCGTGACCGCCGCCCGAGCGGCGCTGGCGAACGGCGCACCGATTTTCTGCGACGCCGAAATGGTGGCGCACGGCGTGACGCGCGCGCGGCTGCCACGGAACAACGAGGTGATCTGCACGCTGCGCGATCCGCGCACCGCGGCCCTTGCGACCGAGCGCGGCAATACGCGATCCGCCGTCGCGCTCGAGCTGTGGGGCGAGCGGCTGGGCGGTGCGCTCGTTGCCATCGGCAACGCGCCCACGGCGTTGTTTCATTTGCTCGACATGATCCGCGGCGGGGCACCGAAACCGGCGGCGATCATCGGGATGCCGGTCGGCTTCGTCGGGGCAGCGGAATCCAAAGAGGCGCTTGCGACGGGCGGTCACGGCATTCCCTTCGCGATTGTGCGCGGTCGGCTCGGCGGCAGTGCCATGACGGCGGCTGCGATCAACGCGCTGGCGAGGGCAGGACTATGAGCGGGCGGTTGATCGGCGTCGGAACGGGTCCGGGCGATCCGGAACTGCTGACGCTCAAGGCGGTGCGCGTGCTCGGCGAGGCCGATGTGGTCGCGCATTTTGCCAAGCGCGGCAACAGCAGCACGGCGCATGCCATCGTCGCCACGCATATCCGGCAGAGCGCGATCAACCTTCCGCTGCTCTATCCGGTGACGGTCGAGATCGGCCACAAGGATCCGGCCTATGGCGAATGCATCGCGCGCTTTTTCGATGAATCCGCCGAGGCGGTTGCCGCGCATCTCGATGCCGGCCGCAACGTGGCGGTTCTGAGCGAAGGCGATCCGCTCTTCTACGGGTCCTACATGCATCTTCATGTTCGGCTCGCTGATCGGTACTCAACCGAAGTCGTTTCCGGCGTGACGGGAATGTCGGGCTGCTGGTCGGCGGCCGGACTGCCGATCGCACAGGGCGACGACGTGCTGAGCGTGTTGCCCGGCACGCTCGACGAGATCGAACTGACCCGCCGGATTTCCGGCACCGAAGCCTGCGTCGTCATGAAAGTCGGGCGCAATCTCGCGAAGATCCGGCGCGCGCTGGAAAAGGCCGGGCGGCTCGCGGATGCCGTCTACGTCGAACGCGGTACGATGGCGTCGATGGCGATCGTGCGGCTGTCGGAGAAATTTGACGACCAGGCGCCTTATTTCTCGATCGTCCTGGTTCCCGGCTGGAGTGCGCGGCGATGACAGGCCGGCTCTTTGTTGTCGGGATCGGTCCGGGAAATCCCGATCAGGTAACGCCGCAGGCCTTGGCGGCGATCTCGGACGCGCGCGAGCTTTTTGGCTACGCTCCCTATCTCGAAAGATTGCCGCTTTCGGCCGGCCAGATTCGCCATGCGTCGGACAATCGCGAAGAGCTGTCGCGGGCCGGTGCCGCGCTCGCCGCGGCCGCCGAAGGCCGGACGGTCGCGGTGGTGTCGGGCGGCGATGCCGGTGTCTTCGCGATGGCCGCCGCCGTCTGCGAGGCAATCGAGAGCGGTCCGGAGGAATGGCGCCGCATCGAACTGGAGATCGTGCCCGGCGTGACCGCGATGCTGGCGGTGGCCGCGCGGGTCGGCGCACCGCTGGGCCATGATTTCTGCGCCATCTCTTTATCCGACAATCTGAAGCCGTGGGACGTCATCGAGCAGCGGTTGCGCGCCGCCGCCGGCGCTGGCTTTGTCGTCGCCCTCTACAACCCGATCAGTCGCGCGCGGCCGTGGCAGCTCGGCAAGGCATTCGACATCTTTCGCGAGATCTTGCCGGCAACGACGCCGGTCGTGTTCGGACGCGCGGCCGGCCGTCCCGACGAGCAAATCACGATCCGCTCTCTCGACCAGGCGGAACCCGAACTCGCCGACATGGCGACCTGCGTGATCGTCGGCTCGCCCGTGACAAGGCTTATAGAGCGCGACGGGCTGCCCGCGTTGCTCTATTCGCCGCGCGCCTTGCCGAGGCCGGCGGCATGACGAATCTGTGCGATCGCATCCTCGATCGTTTCGGCGGCGCCGGGAAAAGGTTCGCGCTGGCGGCGAATCATCACGACGGGAATGCCAAGCGCGCGGGCGGCCGCAATCTTGCCGTAGGTCGCGTCGCCGCCGCTGTTCTTGGCGACGATGGTTTCGATGCCATGCGTCGTCAGCAGATGCCGCTCCGAATTTTCGTCGAACGGGCCGCGTTCGAGGATGTAGTGCGCGCCGGCGAGTTGCGATTCCGGTGCGACCGGATCGACGCTGCGCACGATGTAGCGATGCTGAGGTGCCGCGCGGAACGGCGCCAGCTCCTGACGGCCGATCGCCAGGAAGACGGTAAGAGGTGCGTCGCCGCGCGCGGCGCCGGCGTCGGCGACATCGGCCACCTCGGTCCAGCGGTCGCCCGGCACGATCTGCCAGGCGCGCCGCTCGAGGACGATCAGCGGAACCTCGGTCGCCTCCGACGCGGCGATGGCATTCGTCGAAATGCGCGTCGCGAACGGGTGCGTCGCGTCCACCAGAAGGTCGACTTTATTGTCGTGCAGGTAGGAAGCGAGCCCCGCCGCACCCCCGAAACCGCCGCTCCGGAGGTTGCCGGCCTGCGAGCGGGGCTCGGCGGTACGACCGGCCAGCGACAGGGTCACGGTCGCTTCGCCCAGCGCCACCAGCCGCTCCGCGAGGCGCCGCGCCTCGCCGGTTCCGCCGAGAATGAGAATATGCGGGCCCGTCATCATGTCATCTAGGAAGCAGGCCGGCGCCGGCGCAACGGGAAAATGGCTGGCTATCGTCGGTATCGGCGAGGACGGGCTCGCGGGGCTGGGTGCCGCGGCGCAACAGGCGATCGGCGAGGCCGAATTTGTCTTCGGCGGTCGCCGTCATCTCGATCTTGCCGCGCCCGCCATCCGCGGCGAGGCCCGCGCGTGGCCGTCGCCGTTCGATGCCGGAATGAACATGGTGCTGGCGCTGCGCGGCCGCCGGGTCTGTGTGCTCGCCTCCGGCGATCCATTCCATCACGGGGTGGGCGCCACGCTCGCGCGTCATGTCGATGCATCCGAACTTCTCGTTTATCCGGCGCCCTCTGCCTTCAGTCTGGCGGCGGCCCGGCTCGGCTGGGCGCTTCAGGATATCGAAGTCATCTCGCTGCACGGGCGACCGCTCTCGCCGCTGCGTCCGCTGCTGCAGCCGCAGGTCCGCATCGTCGCGCTCACCGGCGATGGCGCGGCGCCCACCGCGATCGCACAGCTTCTGACCGAGAACGGCTTTGGCGGTTCGCGCCTGCATGTGCTGGAGCGGCTGGGCGGACCGAACGAGCATTTGTCCTGGTTCCGGGCTGATGAGGTCGGCGGGCAATTATTCGATCCGCTGAATGTCGTCGCGATCGAGGTGGCAGCCGCGGGCGATGCGCCGGTTTTGCCTTTCGCAAATGCGCTCGCCGACGATCTCTTCGAGCATGACGGACAGATCACGAAGCGTGAAATCCGCGCGATCACGCTGTCGTCGCTGGCGCCGCGCCGCGGCGCGCTGTTATGGGATATCGGCGCTGGCTCGGGCTCGATTTCGATTTCGTGGATGCTAACGCATCCGTCGATGCGGGCGATCGCCATCGAGGCCGATGCGGAGCGCGTCGCCCGAATCCGACGCAATGCGGACCGGCTCGGTGCGCCGGGTCTGGTTATTGTGGAAGGACCTGCGCCGCAGGCGCTGGCCGAACTGCCAATGCCGGATGCGATCTTCATCGGCGGCGGCGGCGCGGAACCGGGCGTCACCGACCGGGCGATCGAATCGCTGCGCAGCGGCGGACGGCTCGTGGCGAATGCGGTCACGACGAAGATGGAAGCCGTCTTGCTGTCGCTGCATGCACGGCTGGGCGGCGACATTGTGCGCATCGCGATCACGCGCGCGGCCCCGATCGGCGAGGCGACCGGCTGGCGGCCGGCGATGCCGGTCACGCAGTGGATATGGACCAGGCCATGAGGATCGCCGGAATCGGTTGCCGGACGGGTGTCGGGGTCGCGGATGTGCTCGCGGCGATCGACGCGGCGCTCGACCGGCATGCGCTCGGCCGCGATGCGCTCGCCGGCGTTGCGACGATTCCGCAGAAGGCATCGGAGCCGGCGCTGACCGGCGCTGCGGAATTGCTGCGGCTGCCGCTTCTGATCGCGACAGCAGACGATCTCCGCCGCGTCGATGGCAAAGTCGTCACCCGATCCGGCGCATCGCTAGCGGCGGCCGGTCTTGGATCGGCATCGGAAGCAGCGGCTCTCGCGGTTGCCGGAAAGGAAGCCCGGCTTCTCGGCCCGCGCATCGCGGTCGGTGCAGTGACCTGCGCGATCGCGACGACGGACGCTGTCCGATGACCGTGCATTTCATCGGCGCCGGACCAGGTGCTGCCGATCTCATCACGATCCGCGGACGCGATCTGCTGGCGCGCTGCCCGGTCTGTCTCTATGCGGGGTCGATCGTGCCGCCGGAACTGCTGCAGCATTGCCCGCCGGCTGCGCGCAAGGTCGATACCGCGCCGATGTCGCTCGATGAAATTGAGGCCGAGTATGTCGCGGCGCATCGTGCCGGTCTCGATGTGGCGCGGCTTCATTCGGGCGATCTTTCGGTCTGGAGCGCGGTTGCCGAGCAGGTCCGAAGGCTCGAGGCGCTCGGCATCCCCTATACGCTGACGCCCGGCGTGCCGGCCTTCGCCGCGGCCGCGGCTGCGCTCGGTCGCGAGCTGACGATTCCCGAAATCGCGCAGAGCCTCGTTCTGACGCGCATTTCCGGCCGAGCATCGGCGATGCCGGAGCGCGAGACATTGGCCGCGTTCGGCCGGACCGGCGCGACGCTTGCGATTCATCTGGCGATCCATGCGCTCGATCGCATCGTTGGCGAGCTCACGCCGCTTTACGGCAGCGACTGCCCGGTCGCGGTCGTCGCGCGTGCGACCTGGCCCGACGAGCGCATCGTGACCGGGACGCTGGGAACCATCGAGGCAAAGTTGGCCGGTAATCCGATCGACCGCACGGCGATCGTCTTCGTCGGCCGGGGGCTCGGTGCGGAGGGCTTTCGCGAGAGTGCCCTGTACGACGCTGCCTATCAGCGCCGCTTTCGCGGGCGGAACCCGGCATGACGATCGGCGACGCCATCGATCGTCTTCCTTATGACGGACCAATGTTCGAGCCAGGCCATGTATGGCTCGCCGGCGCGGGGCCGGGCGGAATCGGATGCCTGACGCTCGACGTGGTCCACGCACTGACACAGGCCGATGCCGTGGTGTACGACGCGCTGGTCAATGCGGAGATGCTGACCATCGCCGCGCGGGCGACGCTGCATTTTGCCGGCAAGCGCGGCGGATCGACTGCGGTGCCACAGGTGCAGATCAACGCGCTGCTGATCGAGCTCGCGCGCGCCGGCAAGCGCGTGCTGCGGCTGAAGGGCGGCGATCCGACGATGTTCGCGCGCGGCGGCGAGGAAGCGCTCGAACTGGTGCAAGCCGGCATTCCCTTTCGCTTTCTGCCCGGCGTGACATCGGCGCTGGCCGGGCTGGCGGCGGCGCGCATTCCTGTGACGATGCGCGGCGTCAACAAGGCCATCGTCTTTGCGACGGGTCACGGCGCGAGCGCCGACGACGATGTCGACTGGGCGGCACTCGCCCGCACGGGCCATCCGCTGGTCATCTATATGGGCATGAGCAATCTCGCCCGGATCGTTGCGGCGCTGATGGCGGGCGGTATGTCGGCCGATATGCCGGCGGCCGCGATCATGTCGGCGACGATGCCGGACGAGCGGATCGTGGTGGCGGAATTGCACGAGCTCGAGCGCCATGCGCGCGCGGCGGGTGTTGCGGCGCCGGCCCTGATCGTGATCGGCGAGATTGTTCGCGTGCGCGCGGCACTGTCCGAGATCGTCAGAATCGGGCAGCCGGCATGAGCGGGCGTGCCATCATCGTCGGTGCGGCGCGTTCCGGATCCGGCAAGACCAGCGTTGCGATCGGCCTCATGCGCGCATTCCGAAGACGCGATCTCCGCGTTGCGGGCGCCAAGTCCGGTCCGGACTACATCGATCCCGGCTTTCACGCGGCGGCGACCGGCCGGCCGGGCGTCAATCTCGATAGCTGGGCGATGCCGCCACCTCTGCTCGAGCGGCTGGTCGCGCATCAGGCGGCCGATAGCGACATCATGGTCGTCGAAAGTGCGATGGGCCTGTTCGATGGCGTTCGCCGGGACGAAGCGCGTACCGGCTCGGCCGCCGATCTTGCGCGCCGCTTCGGCATGCCGGTCCTTCTGGTGCTCGACGTCTCCGGCCAGTCGCAGACCGCTGCGGTGATCGCGCACGGCTTCGCGACCTTCGATCCGCAGGTGCGGATCGCGGGCGTGGTGCTCAACCAGGTGGCCAGCGACCGGCACGAGGATCAGGCGCGCCGCGCGATCGAAGAGCGCGGCCCTCCGGTTCTCGGCGCAATCCGCCGCAATCCCGATATGGCACTGCCGGAGCGACATCTCGGTCTCGTGCAGGCGCGCGAGCATGCGGCGCTGGAAGCGTTCATCGAGCGGCTCGCCGATGTGATGCAGACGTCAATCGATCTCGATGCCGTTCTGTCGGTCGCATCGCCGGTCGGGGCCGGCGCTGGATCGGCCGCGGCACAGCTTCCGCCGCCCGGCCAGCGGATCGCGATCGCCGAGGACAATGCCTTCACCTTTCTTTATCCGCATCTGGCGCGGAGCTGGCGCGAGGCGGGCGCGGAGCTCATCCCTTTCTCGCCTTTGGCCGATCGGGGGCCCGATCCGTCCTGCGATGTCTGCTGGCTGCCGGGTGGTTATCCCGAGCTGCACGCCGGTAAACTTGCCGCCGCCGGCCGGTTCAAACAGGCGCTCATGCGTTTCGCATCGACCAGGCCGGTGCATGGCGAGTGCGGTGGCTACATGGTGCTGGGCGAAGCGCTGGAGGATGCCGATGGCGTCACCCATGCGATGACCGGCCTGCTCAGCCACGCGACGAGCTTTTCGAATCGCAAGATCAATCTCGGTTATCGGCACGCGACGCTGAACGCGGACTGCGTCCTTGGCAGCGCCGGCGCGGCGATCCGAGGCCATGAGTTTCACTATTCACGACTGGTCGATGCCGGTCGCGACGAGCCGCTCGTGCATCTGCAGGATGCGGCCGGCAACGATCTCGGCCCGTCGGGCGGCAGAAGCGGCCTCGTGACGGGCGCTTTCCTCCATGCCATCGCGCGCGATCATTGAGATGGATATGACCGACCAGAATTCGATCGAAGCGTTTCGTGCTTTGTGCCGGACCCTGCCATCGGGCGACGACGCGGCGATGGACGCCGTGCGTGCCCGGCAGGCGACGCTGACAAAGCCGCTCGGCAGCCTCGGCCGTCTCGAGGATCTCGCGGCCGTCCTGGCGCATTGGCAGGGCCGTGCGATGCCGCGGCTCGACCGCGTTGATGTGCTGATCTTCGCCGGTTCGCACGGCGTTACCGCGCGCGGCATCTCGGCCTTTCCCGCCGAGGTGACGACCCAGATGGTTGCGAATTTTTCCGCGGGCGGTGCAGCGATCAACCAGCTCGCGAAGCAGGCGGGGGTCGGGCTGACGGTCACGCCGCTCGACCTCGATCGCCCGACCGCCGACTTCACGCAGGCGCCGGCGATGACCGAGCGCGAATTCGCCACTGCGATGAAAGCGGGTTACGAAGCGGTGCCCGCCGACGCGGATCTGATCTGCCTCGGTGAAATGGGGATCGGCAATACGACGGCTGCGGCAGCTGTCTGCGCTGCGCTCTTTGGCGGCGGCGGTGCGGACTGGGTCGGGCGCGGAACGGGCGTCGACGATGCCGGACTTGCGCGGAAGGCGGCTGCGGTCGATGCGGCGCTGGCGCGTCATGCCGGCGCGCTCTCCGATCCGCTCGTCGCGCTGCAATGCGTCGGCGGACGCGAGCTTGCCGCGATCTGTGGCGCTGCCCTCGCTGCCCGCGTCCAGAAAATCCCGGTCCTGCTCGACGGGTTCGTCGCGACAGCCGCGGCGGCGCCCCTGGCCCGTGTAGTCGATGGCGGCCTTGCGCATGCGCTGGCCGGTCACGTGTCCGCCGAAGCGCAGCATGGCCGGCTGCTCGACCGGCTCGGTTTGTCGCCGATTCTCAATCTCGGCATGCGGCTCGGCGAAGGATCCGGCGCCTGTCTCGCGGTCAACATCCTGCGCGGCGCGATTGCGTGCCACGCCGGCATGGCGACCTTTGCGGAAGCGGGCGTTTCCGAAGGTTGACGGGACAAAGAATGCTCAAACTTCTCGTCATCGGTATCGGCTCGGGCAATCCCGATCATATGACGGTTCAGGCGATCGACGCGCTGAACAGGTCGGACATCGTTCTTCTGCCGCGGAAGGGCGCAGCGAAGGAAGATCTGGCCGCGCTGCGTCGCGACATCTGCAAGCGGTTTGTTTCCAGCCCGTCGACCCGGATCGTCGAGTTCGATCTGCCGAAACGCGATTCCAATGCGCCGTATTTTGCTTCGGTCGATGCCTGGCATGCGGCGATCGCCGAGACTTATCGCGCGCTTCTCGCGGCAGAACTGGAAGCGGGCGGCACGGCGGCGTTCCTCGTCTGGGGCGACCCCTCCCTCTATGACAGCACGTTGCGCATCCTCGAACGGCTGCGGACGACGCACAATCTGCATTTCGATCTTGAGGTTATCCCCGGCATTACCAGCGTCCAGGCGCTCGCCGCGCGCCACGCCATCCCGTTGAACACGGTCGGCAATACCGTGCTGTTCACGACCGGTCGCAAGCTGCGCGAGGGCGTCCCCGACGATGTCGACACGATCGTCGTGATGCTCGACGGCGAGAACTCGTTCCGGACGGTGCCGCCCGAGGATTTCGAGATCTACTGGGGTGCCTATCTGGGGCTCGACCAGGAGATCGCCTTCGCCGGCGGTCTCGCCGACATGTCGGAGAAGATTGTCCAGGCCCGCGCCGCGGGGCGCGAGGAGAATGGCTGGGTCATGGACGTTTACATCCTGCGACGGCGGTCGAAGCGGCAGTGAGGCCGGATAAGGCCCGCGCGTGAATCCGATTCCGTTTAGCCACGTCGCATGCCTGACGGCGATCCGTGTGGCGATGCGCCGTCGCGAGACTGCACCGCCGTCGGGCGAGGCGACACAGGACGAACCGAACGACCATGGGTTAAAGTCGGCCGGCCAACGGGCGCCACACAGGAGATCCGGGAATGCTCGGTAAAGAACTGGGAGAAGCCAAAGGTCAGGCATCAAGCACGCGGCTGCTGCCGTTCGACGGGGGTGCACCGCAGATCGAGGCATCCTTCACCGGGGAGGGAACCTTCCTCGGGCAGAAGATGACACTCATCGGGAGTTATTGGGAGAGCTTCCGGGACGGCGGCGTCCGGTTTGGCGACGCACGGATGCTGTTGACGCTGGCCGATGGCGAGACGGTCTTCTTCCGCGGGTCGGGCGTATCCGGCCAGCCCAACCGCTACGCGTCTGCCGGCGACTTTCCCTGGACGAGCCCGGGCCTCGCACATCTCAAAAGCGTTTCCGCCGTGGTCGAATACGACATCCTCGAAAAGGGCGGCTACGCCTGGCGCATGTGGGAGTGGCGGTAAGCGTCTGCCGGTGCGCCGGCACGGGCGACACTTAGAAGCAGGAGCATCACATGGCGTTGCATTTCACCAAGGAAGAGCTGGCAGGCCGGCGGGAAAACGCGATCAAAATGATGGCCGAACGGAATCTCGACGGGC
>JBBDMS010000056.1:0-12805 GCA_040878185.1 Dongiaceae bacterium
TTTCCGCGCGGTAGCGCAAGCGACCAGCCTGCCGATCATGCTGTACAACAACCCGCCGGCTTATCGCGTCAATGTCGATTTCGATACGCTGGCGCGGCTGGAGGACGTTCCCAATATCGTCGCGATCAAGGAAAGCTCCGACGACGTGCGGCGATTGACCGATATCGTTAATCTCTGCGGCAACCGCTACACCTTGTTCTGCGGTGTCGACGATCTCGCACTGGAGAGCTTCATGCTCGGCGCGACCGGCTGGGTCGCCGGTCTGGTCGCTGCCTTCCCGGACGAGACGGTCGCGATCTGGAAGCTGGCGAAGGCCGGGCGCTATCAGGAAGCGCGCGATCTCTATCGCTGGTTCATGCCGATGCTGCATCTCGACGTGTCGCTGAAGCTCGTGCAGTACATCAAGCTGGCGCAGGCGATCGTCGGTGTCGGCAGCGAGACGGTGCGCCGCCCGCGTCTGGCCCTGGTCGGCGACGAGCGCGCTTATGTCGAAGGCGTCGTCCGCGCAGCACTGGCCAGGCGCCCGAATCTCGCGGCGTAATCGGCATCAGAAAATACCATACGAAGAAATCCCCTCCCCCCTTGCGGGGGCGATGTTATACTTTGCGTACCCGGCGGGGAGGGCTAGGATATGACCCTCCAGCGAGTCGTACCGCTTGGGGGCGTCGGCATACCGCCGTGGTCGGCGGCCAGCGCCCCCATTTGGGCGCTTGTAAGCGGGTATCCCGCACGCATTCGGGGCGCCAAACCATTGGCTGTGTTTCAAGCATACATAGATGACTCAATGAGTCATGAAGGTCAAAAAAAGCTTGTTCTGGCCGGATACATAAACACGGCCGAGTGCTGGGCCAGCTTTTCGGACGCTTGGCAATGGGAGCTTCGCCAATCGCCGGCAATTGCCTACCTAAAGATGTCAGAAGCCAATTATCTCACCGGAGAATTCAGCGGTTGGCGTCCATCTGAAAGGGACAACAAAATTCAGAGGCTCGCAAAAGTTATTCGCGATTCTAAACCAGCCTCAATTCACTCGTCGGTCAGTTCTGTAGACGTGAATAACATCATTAAACCTGTTGCACCATATGGGTTTAGCAGCCCGTATTTCTACTGCTTCCAAGCAATAATGATTCCTCTAGCAATCCATCAATCAAAGATGGGCGATGAAGTTCGTGTTCCGATAGAATTCATCTTCGATGAGCAAGGCGGGCTCGGAGATGAGGCGAGGGCCCTCTACAAGATGATCCGCAGCGATCTATCTCAGGAGTTGCAGGGGCTCCTTTCGGTAGAGCCGATTTTCAGAGACGACAAACTTGTAATGCCGTTGCAAGCCGCTGATGTTCTTGCATGGAACATTCGGCGCCATTGCCAAAGTGGCGACCCGGAAAGGTTCATGATTCCGGATTACCTGGCGGATGGTGGCCCGCATATGGCGATAGATTACACACCTCAAGACTTACAGCGATTTGCGGATGGATTTGTCGGCGTGCCCGGAGCCAAGGATTTGGCCGATAAGACCAAGTGGAAGAAGAATATGCGCGAGTTAGACCGGCTTCTGGCGGCCGGCTTTATTCCTCCTCGCGGGACTCGCTGGAAGAACGCGCTTTATCATTTTCGTGAACGCCTTGCCAGATTCATCAACTTCTAGTTCGCGAGCAGTCTCAATGAACCGTTCGCGCTGCGATTTCTTGTCTGACTTGCGCTTTGGCTTCTTACCCATGTGCGCTCACTTTCCGACCAGTCGTTCGATAGGTCAATCGCTTGCCGACGACGCCCTTGAGCGCGCGGCTCGCGCGTTCTTCATCATTAACACCGAGGGCAGCCCGCTCGTTGTACCGGAAATCGTACTCCGCGAGATAGCGGTGCAAGTGCTGTTCGCCGCAATGCTGGTAGACGCCCTTCATGCCGCGCTTGAAGATCGAAAAGAAGCCCTCGACGGTGTTTGTCGAAATCTCGCCGCGCACATATTCCTTCGCGCTGTGATTGATGACGCCATGCTTGGCGAAACTCTTGGACATATAGCGATACTGGCCCGCGTCGTCGGTCATGAGCGAGGTTTCACGATCAACATTCGCCTGCAAGATCGGGGTCACGGTCTTGATGGTTGCTTGGTCGATATGGAAGGAACGGGCGCGGCCGTCACGCTCAACCAGAGTGAAGATGGCACGCTTGTGTTCGTAACCCGGGCCCTTGGTCTTGCCCTTCTTGCGGCCGATATAGGTTTCGTCCGCTTCCACGATCTTGCCGCTGCCGCCCATCGGACTAAACGAGCCATCGCGCATCGCCTCGCGGATGCGGTGGCTCATAAACCATGCGGTCTTGAGGGTGACGCCCAAGGTCCGATGAAGCTGGTTGCTGCTGATGCCCTTCTTGCTGGAAGCCAGCAGGAAAATGGCCTGCAACCACAGATGCAGTTTGACGTGGCTGGACTCGAAAATGGTTCCGACCTTGACGGTGAAGGGCTTGCGGCACTCGTAGCACTTGTAGGTGCCAATCCGGGTGCTATTGCCCGCCAGCTTGCCGATACGCTCGTAGGTGCCGCAATGGGGGCAGATCGGGCCGTTCGGCCAGACCCGCGCCTCTACGAACTCGTAGGCGGCCTGTTCATCGTGGAAGTGCTTGGCGGACAGTACGGACATGGCTCTATCTCCTGTGATGCAGGAAATATAGGCCTTCCGAGTGGGTACGTAAAGTATAATATCGCCCTTGCGGGGGAGGGTGAGGGTGGGGGGTGTTGCAGGACTCGCTTGTCGCGAATTCTGAATCGAGACGACCCCTCCCCCTACCCCCTCCCTCAAGGGGAGGGGTTTTTCGTTTTTTCCCTCCCCCCTTGCGGGGGAGGGTGAGGGTGGGGGGTGTTGCAGGACTCGCTTGTCGCGAATTCTGAATCGAGACGACCCCTCCCCCTACCCCCTCCCTCAAGGGGAGGGGGAAATTTGCACGCGGTCGCGCCGCTCACACCACCTGAAACCCGTGCCGGAACGGATCGCGATCGTCGATGAAGATCGTGTTGAGGCCGGTCATCCGTGCCCAGCCCTCGATCGAGGGCACGATCGCATCGTGATTGCCGACTTTCGCCGCCGCCTCGACACGGCCGTTGAACAGCGAACCGATGATGCTCTCATGCACGAAATCGTCACCGATCTTGAGCTTGCCCTTGGCGGCGAGCTGCGCCATGCGCGCCGAGGTGCCGGTGCCGCAGGGGCTGCGATCGATCGCCTTCTCGCCGTAGAAAACCGCGTTGCGCGCATGCGCGCCCGGTTTGGTCGCTTTGCCGGTCCAGAGGATATGCGAGACGTTGCGGATCGACGGATTTTCGGGATGCACGAATTCCATCGCCTCGTTCAGCAGTTTTCGCAGGATCGGCGACAGCCGCAGGATCTCGCCGGGTGTCATGTCCGCCAGATCGCGATAGTTCTTCTGCGGATCGAGGATCGCATAAAAATTGCCGCCATAGGCGACATCGAACACGAGTCCGCCGATGCCCGGACAATCGACCGCGACACCCTCCGCATGCAGGTACGACGCGACGTTCCGGATGCGCACGGCATCGACATGCTCGCCCGACTGCGTGTAGGTCGCCTCGACCACGCCGGCGGGCGTGTCGAGCATCAGCGTGCCCGGCTTGCGCGGCGTGACGAGGCCGCGCTCGAGCGCAAAGGTGACGGTACCGATCGTGCCGTGCCCGCACATCGGCAGCGAGCCGCTGGTTTCGATGAAGACGATGCCGAGATCGCAATCGGGTCGCGTCGGCGGATAGAGCAGCGAGCCCGACATCATGTCGTGGCCGCGCGGCTCGAAGCAGAGCCCGGTGCGGACCCAGTCGTAATGCGCGATCAGATCGAGGCGCCGCTCCGACGCGGTAGTACCCTTGAGCGGCGGCTGTCCGCCCGCGACCATGCGCACCGGATTGCCGCAGGTATGGCCGTCGACGCAGAAGAAGGTGTGGCTGGGCATGGGGGAATCCGCATAGAAACAAAACTATCTTACACACTACACGCTGATCTTTGAAAGCATACTCATCCGATCTGGGATACGGAAGACTCGTTGTACTGAAATGGTCCGGCGCTTCTCGCTCGAATTGCACGCATTATTTGGATCAGCCGCTCTAGCTCATCAATAGAGAAGCTGTGGGCCTTGATTTGGAATTCCGGATTCGTCGGGGGAAAGTCACCTTCCCAAATAAACGGTACTGCATCGGAAGGCATGTTTTTGAAGGTTCTTTTAATTGCTGCAATATATCCAACCAAATTGCCAATTCTGTCCGCTTGAGTATGAATAAGAAAATGAAAGAGTTGTGATAGGCATCGGAAGTAGTCTTGTGCACAAGGCAGGACTGGGATTTTGGGAGGTTGTTTACTCACTTCGTCGCGGATCTTTCGGATGCCTTTGACTAAATTGTCTCTCTCAAGTTCGAGCTTGATCGAAACCTTGTAGTGTTCCCCGTCAGCTTTTGCATGAATCGGGATAATATCCAATGGGCTCTCTTGATGTTGCGAAAAGTTTCTAAGATGGTAGCAGAGTCGATAACCAAACGACTGGGAATAAAGCATTTGCCGCAACTCTTTGAAGCCGATGGCTTCGGTGGAGTCATTTCCGTACGTTCGGGCGATGCGACAGATGGTGCGCTCTAAAAACGTACTCGCGCTGATTAAAAAGTTTGTTAGTGCGTGCTGTGCTGCAACATGCGTTGGCATGAACGCGGTGCCGGCAAGAAATGGAACAACTCCAGTTTTTTGTATCTCAGCGGTAAGCAGCGCTTCAACTGTGCTTAGTTCTGAAAAATCTCGTTCGATGCAAAGATAGTCGATGATAAAGGGGCGAAGCTCCGAAATTATGCTGACTATTTCGCGATACTCTTGCATCAGTTCATCTGAAAATGCGCTACTTATTGCAACCGTTTTCTCGGACGGTCGAGTCCAATCTTGGCTGCTATCAAACCACCCAATGTGTCTTGCCATATCTCTCAGCTCTTTTGTAAAATTGGGAGAGCATAGCGTACTATACCGCAGATTGTAGTTGGCTTCCTTGCCTCTCTTCCCGGACCCCGCCAATATCCCCGCCCATGAGCGAAGACGACGACAGGCATGTTTATTTCGGCGGCCCGGAGGGCGGGCTGGTCGACCGCGACGAAGTGCCGGTCGTCACCATCCGCAATGGCGGCGGCACCAGCGAGGCGCTTTTGGTCGCCGACCATGCAGGGCGAGCCATTCCGCGGAAACTCGGGACCCTGGGTCTGACGGATGCGCAGCGCAGCCTGCATATCGCCTGCGACATCGGCATCGGAATGGTGACGTACGGGCTCTCGCATCTCCTCGATGCGCCGGCCGTTCTCGCCGGCTATTCGCGCCTCGTCATGGATCTCAATCGCGAGCCGGGCGGCTTCGGTTCGTTCGTCGAAGCGAGCGACGGCATTGAAATACCCGGCAATCGCGGTCTCACCGAAGACGATCGGAGATTGCGCAAGGCGGCCCTGTTCGATCCATACCATCTGGCCATCACCGCACTCATCGAGACGCGCAAACAGCTCAAACGGAAGACCGCGCTCATCTGTCTCCATAGTTTCACGCCGGAGATAGACGGGTTCAAACGCCCCTGGCATATCGGCGTCCTGTGGAACGGCACGTTCGGCGGCATCGCCGAGCGGCTGCTCAAGAGCCTGCGCACCGAACCCGGTCTCTGCATCGGCGACAACGAGCCCTACGATGCGCGCGGCGATGTCGGTTATACGCAGCGCCATCACGCCGTGCCGGTCGGCATGCCGAACGTGCTGATCGAGATCAGGCAGGATCTGATCGCCGACGAAGACGGGCAGGGCGCCTGCGCAAACCTGCTGGCGAAACATTTCGGGCCGATTCTGATGGACGAGAGCCTCTGGGCCGAGGCGGGAATCCTAAAATGAACTCCCTCCCCCCTTGAGGGGGAGGGTGGGGTGGGGGGTGTTGCAGTCCCGGCTGTCCTTCGAGCTCTCACAATCTTCTTGACATTATTTGCGTAAATAGCGTATAGAGATCAGGCCGGCTATCCGGACTTTCGAGAAAGAAGGGCGCGTCATGACCGCCCCTCCCTGCGTAAAGTCTCCCGCCGGCACCGGGATCGCTGCACGGCCGAGCCGTGTCATCCCCGACGCCCCGTCCGGTCAGACGGGGCACCCCGATCGCGGGCATCCGTGCGCCTCTCCCCTCTTGCAGGGACGCGCACAGCGACCGGGACGCAGCCTCGCTCACAGCGACGCTGCGACACCAAGGCCCTGGCGGATTCGAAGGTTCGTCGGGATGGTGCCCGCATCAGGTCGAGGTCCAAGTCGCGGCTTTGGACGCGCAAATCGCCGGGCCCTGAAAGCCCGGCACCCCTGTGAAGTCCGGCCCCCGTGCCCCCGCGCACCGGACCGGCACCGGATGGCACGGTTCCGCCGTGCAGCGATCGACCGACACACGAACATCGTAACGCAATGAATGGAGGAACCGTCGCGATGAGCATCCAATAGATTTCCGCCCGCTGGACTCCGCCGGCCGCCCGGCCCATATCCAAAGGCGGCGCTTTTGCGGAGACCCGTCATGGACAAGAAGACCCAGACCGAACTCGAAGCGGCGGCCTTTCGCCGCCTCGTCGCGCATCTGCGCGAACGCACCGACGTGCAGAATCTCGATCTGATGAATCTCGCCGGCTTCTGCCGCAACTGTCTCTCGAAATGGTATCTCGCCGCCGCGCAGGAACAAAGCGTGGCGTTGACCGATCCGCAGGCGCGCGAAATCGTCTACGGCATGCCGTATGAAGAGTGGAAGAAGAAACACCAGACCGAGATCGCCGATCCTGCGAAGCAGAAGCTGGCTGCCGATCTGGCCGCCGATCTGAAAGCCAAGCCGCACCGGCATTAGACCGGCGCACGCCGGAAATCCCCGCTCGAATCCTTACGGGGACCGCCGTTCTCGCCGCCCGCTTGTCCGCCCGCTTGTCCCGCCCGCTTGTCCCGTAGCGGGCCGGTCGATATTGTCGCCGCCGCATTGACCGGAACTCCGAAGGACCAAGGGAAAAGATGGCTGACACGGGTGGGATCGCCGGGGAGCGACTGCGCTCCTTCATCGAGCGGATCGAACGGCTGGAAGAGGAAAAGGCGGCGCTCGCCAGCGACATCCGCGAAGTCTTCTCCGAGGCGAAATCGGCGGGGTTCGATACGAAAATCATGCGCCAGCTGTTGCGCCTGCGGAAGCTCGACAATGCCGAGCGCCAGGAGCAGGAGGCGCTGCTCGATCTCTACAAGCAGGCCATCGGTCTGGCCGGGTAGAGGCGAACTCGATGGCGTTCTATCGGGAGGACGATTCGCTGGCCGCGTCGGCGCTGGACCTCAAGGCGCGCGTGGAAAGCGAGTTTGCGCTCGGTGCCGACGATTGGGCGTTCACCTGGGTCCTGCACAAGAAGCCGCTGTCGTCGAATCAGGTGACCGATCAAACGGCGTTCTGGGCGGCGAAGCCGGCCGGCGCTGCGCATCGCGGTGCCGTTCCGTTTTATCCGGCGAGCGTGCCGAAGCTCTTCTGGCTGGTGGCACTCGAAGCCTGGCTCGAAGCCGGTACGCTGCAGGACAGCGCGATGATCGAGCGCGCGCGCCGCGACATGATCGACTGGTCCAGCAACGAAGCGACCAACTATCTGATCGATGTCATCACCGGCACGACCAGCGGGCCGGAGCTGCCCGACATGGATTTTTCGCAATGGACGCAGCGCCGCTTCGCTGCCCAAAAATTCTTTATGGGCTGGCAATGGCCCGAACTGGTCGACATCAATCTGGTGCAGAAATTCTGCGACGACGATCGCTACGGCCGCGAACGCGAATTCGTCGGCGTGAACGGCTGGAACCATAACCGGCTCACGACCGATGCCGCGTCGCGGATCCTGATCGCGATCCTGGGCGGCGCTGCGATTTCGCCGGTGCGCAGCGCGCGCATGGCCGCAATCTGTCATCGCTCGCTCGATCCCGCCGATCGCGCTGCCGATCCCTCGAACCAGGTCGACGGGTTCCTGGGCGAAGGGCTGCCGGCGGGCGCGAAGCTCTGGTCGAAGGCCGGGCTGACCTTGTGGACGCATCACGAGCCGTCGTCCTGGCGTCGTCACGACGCCGCCTATGTCGAGCTTCCCGGCGGGCCGGCGTTCACGCTCACGGTCTTCACGCAGGGCCGCGCGCAAGCCGAGAACAAGTCGTTGCTGCCCTTCATCGGGCGATGGGTGGCGGCGCGTGTCGAAGACGGGATCTGAACGGGCGGGATCTGCAAAGCCGCATGGCGGGGTCGCGTTCGCGCCGCTGCTGGTCGCGGGCCTGGTCATCGTCTTATGGGGTGCAACGCCGGTCGTCACGAAACTCGCGACCAACGGCATCGACGGGCTGACCGTCGGGGTTGCGCGCACGCTGCTGGGCGGACTGGTCGCCGCACCGCTCGCGATCCTGATGCGGCTCAAACTGCCGCGCGGCCGCCCGCAATGGCTCTTCTTTCTCGGCGCCGCGGTGCCCGGCTACGTGGTGTTTCCGGTGCTGTTCAGCGTCGCGCAGCGCGAGACCTCGGCGCAGCATTCCTCGCTGTTGCTGGCGCTGCTGCCGCTCTTCACCGGCCTCATCGCAACCGGGCTCGAGCGCCGGCTGCCGCGCGGGCGCTGGTTCATCGGCGCCGCAATCGCGATCGTCGGCGAATGTCTGCTGGTGTTCTCGCGCGACGGCATGGCAACCGGCGGTGCGTCCCTGTTCGGCGATGCGCTGGTGCTCATCGCCGGCATCATCGCGACGGTCGGCTATGTGTCCGGCGCGCGCCTCTCGCAGCTCGGCTACAGCGTCTGGGGCACGACCTTCTGGGGTGTCGCGCTGGCAGCACTGATCCTGCTGCCAGTGGCACCGTTCGTCGGGTTCGGCGTCGCGCTCGAGACCGGCAGCGCGATCTCCTGGTCGGCCGTCCTGTTCCTCGCCTACATGACGACGATCGTCGGCTATGCCGGCTGGTACTGGGCACTCGGCAGCGGCGGCATCGCGCGCGTTGCGTTGCTGCAATTCTTCCAACCGATCAGCGGACTGATCCTTGCGGTATTCCTGCTCGGCGAGCCGCTGACCTTGAGCCTGCTGCTCGCCGCGGTCATGGTGCTGCTCGGCGTCTGGATCGCGGCGAAGCGCTAAAATTACTCGGCGGCTTGCGGCGTTTCCCGGCGACCTTCATAGCGCGCGAGAAGCTGCGCCTCGCGGACTTTCGTTTCTTCAACATTGGCGGCCTTCACATGGCCGAAGCCGCGCATCCGCACCGGCAACGTCGCGATCTCGATCGCGAGCGCATGATTGTCGGGCGCGAGCCCAGTGAGTAACCGTTCGACAATCGCCTCGTATTCGGCGATCAGACGGCGTTCCATTTTTCGTTCTTCGCTGCGGCCGAAAATATCGAACGCGCCGCCGCGCAGGAATTTCAGCCGGGCGAGTATCCGGAAGGCCGGCAGCATCCACGGCCCGAAGCTCCGCTTCTGCAGATGCCCTGTCGCCGGATCGCGATTGGCGGCGAGCGGTGGCGCCAGGTGGAAATTGAGCTTGAAATCGCCCTCGAACTGGCTTGCGATCCTGTCGGCGAAGCGGCCATCGGTGAACAGCCGCGCGACCTCGTATTCGTCCTTGTAGGCGAGCAGCCGGAAATAATTGCGCGCAACCGTTTCGGCGAGACCCGAGAAGCCCGGCGCCTTCGCGCGCTCGGCATCGGCCACGCGCGCGACGAGCGCCCTGTAGCGCCCGGCATAGGCCGCGTTCTGATATTCGGTCAGTTCGGCCGCGCGAATGGCGACGATGTCGTCCAGCGTCTCTGCCAAAGGTTCCGGCTGCAGCTCCGGTGCAGCCGTGCGCGCCGCCGCTTCGACCGATTGCGGGTCGTGCGCCATGCGCCGGCCCCAGCGGAAGGCGCTGCGATTGAACCCGACCTGCGTGCCGTTCAGTTCGATCGCGCGTTCGATCGCCGCCGCCGATACCGGCAGCAGACCTTTCTGGCTGGCATAGCCGGCAAGGAACATGTTGGCCGCGATCGAATCGCCGAGGAGCGAGGTCGCGATGCGTCCGGCTTCGACGAAATCGCAACGGTCTTTGCCGGCGGTGCGCGCGAGCGCCGCCTCGAGCGCGTCGATCGGAAAATTCATGTCGGGGCTGCGCGTGAAATCGCCGGTGACGGTCTGCTGCGTGTTGGCGACGACCCGCGTCCGGTCGGGATCGATTTTCGAGAGCGCATCGGCGCTCGCCGCCACCACGATGTCGCAGCCGAGCAGTAACGATGCACCGCCGGCCGCGATCTTGACCGCGTGCAGGGCGGCTGGATCGTCGGCGATGCGCACATGGCTCACGACGGCGCCGCCCTTCTGCGCGAGGCCGGTCATGTCCATCGTCGTGCAGCCTTTGCCTTCGAGATGCGCTGCCATCGCGAGGATCGCGCCGACCGTCACGACGCCGGTGCCGCCGACGCCCGTGACGAGTATCCCGTACGGCCGTTGCGAGTCGGCGACCGCCGGTTCGGGCAATCCAGCGGCTGGATCGCTGCCGGCCTCCGGCTGGCGTTTGCGCAACGTGCCGCCCTCGACGGTCACGAAGCTCGGGCAGAAGCCCTTGAGGCAGGAAAAATCCTTATTGCAGGACGACTGGTCGATCGCGCGCCGTCGACCGAACTCGGTCTCGATCGGCACGATCGATACGCAGTTCGACTTGACGCCGCAATCGCCGCAGCCCTCGCAGACCAGCGGATTGATGAACACGCGCCGCGCCGGATCGACCATCTCCCCGCGCTTGCGCCGGCGCCGCTTCTCGGCCGCGCAGACCTGGTCGTAGACGAGGGCGGTGACGCCCTTCACCGCGCGCAGATCCTGCTGCACCTGGTCGAGCGCATCGCGATGATGCACCGTCACGTTCGGCGCAAAGGCGCCGTGCGTCGGATATTTATCCGGTTCGTCGGTCACGACTGCCGTTCGGACCACGCCTTCGGACCAGAGCTGCCAGCTCATGCGCGGCACGTCGAGCGGCCCGTCCATCTTCTGGCCGCCGGTCATCGCGACGGCGTCGTTGTAGAGAATCTTGAAGGTCATCGAGACGTTGGCGGCGACGGCGGCGCGGATCACCATCGAGCCGGAATGGAAATAGGTGCCATCGCCGACATTCTGGAACACATGCGGCGTTTCGCTGAACGGCGCCTGGCCGAGCCAGGACGCGCCTTCGCCGCCCATCTGGGTGAAGCTTTTGGTGTTCCGGTCCATCCACTGCGCCATGTAGTGGCAGCCGATGCCGGCCAAGGCGCGGCTGCCCTCGGGCACCTGCGTCGAGGTCGAATGCGGACAGCCGGAGCAGAAATAAGCAATGCGGCGGATCGGCGCCTGATAGTCGCTCAAGCTGCGTTCGCGCGCTTCGAGCCGTTCCAGCCGCGTTTCGATCGCATCGATCTCGGCAAAGGCCTTGAGCCGCTCGACGATGACGCGGGCGATCCGCGTCGGCGACAGCTCGCCCACACCCGACAGCAGGGGTCGGCCCTTCTCGTCGGTCTTCCCCGTGACCCAGGGCCGCCGGTCGGAAGGCAGATGGAACAGGGTTTCCTTGATCTGCTGTTCGATCAGGCTGCGCTTTTCCTCGACGACCAGCACTTCGTCGAGCCCCTCGGCGAAGGCGCGCATGCCTTCCGGTTCGATCGGCCAGACCAACGCGAGCTTGAGCAAGGAGAGGCCGAGCCGGCCGGCCTCGATCTCGTCGATGCCGAGATCGTCGAGCGCCTGGCGCACGTCGAGATAGGACTTGCCGGTGGTGACGATGCCGACGCGGCGGCGCGGTCCGCCGAAAATCACGCGGTCGAGCCGGTTCGCACGCACGAAGGCGACAGCGGCCGGCAGCTTGAACTCATGCAGCCGCGCTTCCTGTTCGAGTGCCTGGATCTGCGCGAAGGGTGCCGACGGCCACTGAATGTTGCGGCCGCCCGGCGGGTCCGCGACATCCTGCGGCAGGCGGATGGCGATGCGCGACGGGTCAATGTCGACCGCGGCCGAAGCCTCGGTCGTTTCGGCGACCAGCTTCATCGCGGTCCAGCAGCCCGAGAAACGCGACATCGCCCAGCCGTAGAGGCCGAAATCGATGAACTCCTGGACGCCGGCCGGATGCAGGATCGGAATCGCCGCATCGATCAGCGCGAACTCGCTCTGATGCGCCGTGGTCGAGGATTTGCAGGTATGGTCGTCGCCGGCGAGCGCAACCACGCCGCCATGCCGCGCGGTGCCGGCGAGATTGGCGTGTTTCAGGGCATCGCCGGCGCGATCGACGCCGGGGCCCTTCGCGTACCAGAGCCCGAACACACCATCATACCGGAAATCGCCGAACAGATCGGATTGCTGGCTGCCCCAGACCGCGGTCGCCGCGATCTCCTCGTTGACGCCCGGCTGAAGCCGGATGTGATGCTCGTCGATGAAATGGCCGGCCTGTCCGATCGCCTGGTCGAGCCCGCCGACCGGCGAGCCGCGATAGCCGGAGATGTAGCAGGCGGTATTCAGTCCGGCGGCCAGATCGCGTCGCCGCTGCATCATCGGCAGGCGGACCAAAGCCTGCGTGCCGGTGATGAACACGCGTCCGGTTTCGAGCGCGTATTTGTCGTCGAGCGAAACGCGCGCGAGGGAGGACGGGGCAGGGACGGGCGCCATGACGGCCAGATTAGGGATGGCGCCGGGCGGGCGCAATCGAGCCGGTGCGATTGAGGGGGCGCAATTGAGCCCGCGGGCAGCCGGTCGGCGTCAGGGTGCAAAGCTCCGCGCGGCGGGTTATAGATGCCGCCATGCATGTGCT
>JBBDMS010000057.1:0-38809 GCA_040878185.1 Dongiaceae bacterium
AGAGCAGCGGAATCATAATCCGCGTGTCGGGGGTTCGAGTCCCTCCTCCGCTACCAACTTTCAATTCATACTCAGCAGGCTATCGAACAACCGAAAATGGTTGTTGGCGAAAGTTTACGCTAGCGTAACGTTTGAGCAGTAGCGTGCGCCGATCAGCCGGGCGTTAGGTTGCCCCGGGCTAACAGTTTGGATGGGGGAAACAGCAGCATGACTTGGGCCGACTGGATACCAGCAATATCTACCTCAACCTTATTGGGAATAGCTGGTTTTATTCTGGGGACATACTACAAGGCTAGAACTGAAAAGGGGATTCAACATAAGTTTGATCGACGATTAGAAGAGCTCAGGGCCAAGCTGCGCCAAGACGAGGAAGATTTCAGAGCAAATCTGCGTCGCAAAGACGAAGAGCTAGCCGCGATAAGGAGCGGCGCTCTTTCTGGATTATTCAGTCGAAATGCCACGTTGGATGAGAGAAGGTTGAAGGCTGCCGAAGCAGTTTGGTCCGCGGTTGTCAATTTAGGAAAGTTTAAAGCTCTCGCAGAATTATCCAAAGGAATAAAGATGGATGCAGCGATTGATGCCGCTGCGCAAGGCGATCAACAAGCTCAAAAGATGCAAAAATTTTCGGAGACCATCTTGAATGCGTTTGAGCTAGGCGATCTTAAATTACTTCAGATGCCTGACAAAGAGCGGTTGTTCATTCCACCCATGATCTGGGCGCATTTCACTGCATATAAACTGGTTGTGTTCTATCCATACGCTCAATTCACCGCTATGCGCACTGGTATGGGTCAAAAAATGCTATCTCATCCAAAGGAAATTGCGGATGTCGTGAAGTCTGTTCTGTCTCAAGCTACAAAAGTGCTCGATGAGCATGGGCCGAGGGCGCTCCCATATTTCGTAGAGCCTTTGGAAAATGAGTTGCTCGATAAGCTTATCGGAATGATCAGTCCGGAAGCGGTCGATGAAAATGCCATCAAACAAGCAGCAAAGATCACGGCGGTTGCAAATAGGACTCTGGCTGTTGAAGGTTTTCCTGTTGAAATTCCGGATTGGCTTCAGACCAATAGTTCAATTTAGTGCGGATATAGACTGACATTCGATTTTATACGCGGTTCCAGGAGTTGGATGGAGCCACGCTAAATCGGGGTGAAGGGTGGAGTGGCCTCGGCTCCGATTGCTCGCCCCGCCGCGATGCCTCAACTTCTGATATTAGAAAAACTAAAGCCACGCGTGAAAAAGCTCGCGTGTTGCGATTTCCCGCCTCTGATAGCCTCGCATCGTTAACAAACACGGGCCGCCGAACGGCCCGCCTTGCTGGCGCCTTCGTCCTGACGGATACCAAGCGATCGACCTCCGGCGCTGCGTCCGGCCGTTTCTTTCGGGCGGTCGCACGCAGGGGGAAATATCGACAAATGTGCGGTTTTGCGTTGCCGGGTTTGAGATTGCCGAATGTATGCAATCTTGTTAGCGTCCCCTGCAATGCCCGGCCGTGCGACAACGGTGGACGGCGTTTTGGGGGTTCGTAAGGCTTGCCATTACCTGCGGCCCTCCAATGCGGATTATCGGCAGTCTTGAGCGGAAGCATCGGATGACATGCTTCCCGCCTCTCGGCGTGCCGGCGGTTCGCGCAGAAGAAAACAGAAGAGCTCACGCACATGAGGAGACATGGAATGACTTATTCGAAGAGAGGCAGGGCAGCGATCCTGGGCGCCGCACTGGCTGTCAGTGTCGGCGTGGCGGCAGGCGTCGCCTTTGCCGCGGACAGCATCACGTTCGTCGCCTGGGGCGGCACGACGCAGGAGCGCCAGTTGGCGGTCTGGGGGGAAAGCTTCACCGAGCAGACGGGCGTCACCGTCGTCGGCGACGGGCCGACCGATTACGGCAAGTTCAAAGCGATGGTCGAATCCGGCAACGTGGTCTGGGACGTCGTCGACGTCGAAGCCGACTTCGCCTATCGCGCAGCGGCCGAAGGCCTGCTGGAGCCGATCGATTTCGACGTCGTGGACCGGACCAATCTCGATCCGCGCTACACGTTCGATTACGGCACGGGCAGCTTCTATTACGCCTTCGTGCTCGCCTACAACGCCGACGCGCTGGGCGGCAACGTTCCGCAGACCTGGGCCGATTTCTTCGACATCGAGAAGTTCCCGGGCAAGCGCAGCGTGATCGGCTGGCCCTCGACCGGCATCGTCGAAATGGCGCTGCTGGCCGACGGCGTCGCACCGGAAGATCTCTATCCGCTCGACATCGACCGTGCCTTCGCCAAGCTCGCCACGATCAGCGATCACATCGTGTTCTGGAACTCGGGCGCGGAATCGCAGCAGCTCCTTGCATCCGGCGAAGCGCCGATCTGCTTCTGCTGGGATACCCGCGTGTCGGTGATCATGCGCGAGGAAGGCAGCCCGTCGGTCGGCATGTCCTGGGAACAGAACATCGCCACCGCCGATATGCTCGTCGTGCCGAAGGGTTCGCCGAACAAGGATCTCGCCATGCAGTTCATCGCCAACGCGACGACGCCTGAGAACCAGGCCGAATTCGCGAAGGCGGCGCTGCTGTCGCCGATCAACACCGCGGCGGTCGATCTGATCGATGCCGAAACGATGGACGACATCGCCTTCGGACATGCGGACACCCAGATCGAAATCGACCTCAATTACTGGGTCGACAATGCCGAAGCGGTGACCGAAGCCTGGAATAAGTGGAAACTCCAATAGTCGTTTCCGAGAAGATCCGCGGGGAAGGGCGCCTTTCCGGACGCCTTTCTCCGCGGCATCGGCCATTGCCGGCCGAGTATATGTGCGGCACCCTTTTCCCGGCCGGGTGATGGGGGTACGGGAGAGAAGGGATGTCGATGGAGGTTGCGGCCAGCGCCGGCGCTGACAGGAGATCGCTGGGCGGAATCCGTTCTCTTGTGCCGGCGATGCCGGCGCTTATTTTCCTCTTCGTCGTGTTCGTCGTGCCGCTGGGAATCCTGTTCCTGCGCAGCGTCACCGACCCGGAACCGGGCTTCGGCAATTATGAGCGCCTGGTCTCCGACAGCACCTACATCACCGTCCTCTTCAACACGATCGTGGTTTCGATCGCCGTCACCGGGACCGCGCTGCTGCTTTCCTATCCGGTTGCCTGGTTCCTCGTGATCTGTCCGTCCGGCGCGATGCGCTGGATCTTCGCGATCATCCTTCTGTCGATGTGGACCAATCTCTTGGCGCGCACCTATGCCTGGCTGGTGCTGCTGCAGAATACCGGCGCCATCAATCACTTCCTGATGTGGCTCGGCATCGTCGACCAGCCGCTCGGGCTGGTGAACAACATGATCGGCGTCATCATCGGCATGACCTACATCATGTTGCCGTTCATGATCCTGCCCTTGCACGCGACGATCTCGGCGATCGATCCGGCGCTGATGCAGGCGGCCTCGATCAGCGGCGCATCGCCGGGTCGCGTCTTCCGGCGTGTGCTGCTGCCGCTGTCGCTGCCGGGGATCAGTGCTGGCTGCATCATGGTATTCGTGATGTCGCTCGGCTACTACATCACGCCCGCTTTGCTCGGCGGCGCCAAGGACATGATGATCGCCGTGCTGATCGCCCAGCAGATCCAGCAGCTTCTGAACTGGGGGCTCGGCAGCGCCGCCGCCTTCGTGCTGCTGCTGATCACGTTGGTGATCTATTTCATCTACATCCGGTTCGTCGGCTTCAAGCGGCCGATATGAGGGGCGATTTGTCATGCTTCTGAATCGGAACCGGCGCGGGCCGCAGTTTTACATGCTTGCCGCCATCACGGGGGCGGTGATGGTCTATCTGCTTGTGCCGCTCTTCTTCCTCATCATGCTCTCGTTCAACGAGTCGCGCTGGCTGGCCTTTCCGCCGCCGGGCTGGACGACGCGCTGGTTCGAGGAACTGTTCACCAATCCGAGCTGGCTCGCCTCGATCGTCAACAGCGTCAAGGTCGGTTTCGTCGTGATGATCCTGTCGCTGCTGCTCGGCGTGCCGACATCGTTCGCCCTGGTTCGCGGCAAATTTATCGGCAAGACCGCGCTCAACGCGTTCTTCACCTCGCCGCTGATCGTGCCAGTCATCATCATTGCAGTCGCGCTCTATGGCCTCGCCTTGACCTTCGGTCTCGCGGGCACCTTCACCGCCTTTATCGTCGCGCATCTGATCGTGGCGCTGCCGTTCGCCATCATCTGTATCAGCAGCTCCCTGATGAGCTTCGACGAATCGCTGGAAAAAGCCGCGATGATCTGCGGCGCTTCGAAGCTCGGCGCGATCTGGCGCATTACCTTGCCGTCGATCCGGCCGGGCATCTTCGCGGGCGGCTTGTTTGCCTTCCTGATCTCCTGGGACGAAGTCGTTCTCGCGATCTTCATGGCGACGCCCGCCCTGCAGACGCTGCCGGTCAAGATCTGGATCACACTGCGCGCGGATTTGAGCCCGGTCATTGCAGCGGCCTCGACATTGCTGATTGTCGCGACCATGGCAGTCGTGCTTCTGGTACTCGCTTTACGGCGCCCGCAGGCGGAACAATGACGACGCGACCGACGACGAACTTCAGACAAGTGGCATAAGACGATGACGCAGACTCTCTCAAAAAGCCGAACCAACCCGCAGGATCAGACGGCGGGGCGGCCGACCTTGCTCGAAGTGCGGAACCTCACCAAGCGTTATGGCGAGGTCCGGGCTGTCGACAATGTCTCGCTCAAGGTGAAGCAGGGTGAGCTGGTGTCGTTCCTCGGACCCAGCGGTTCGGGCAAGACGACGACGCTCAACATGATCGCCGGATTCGACGAGCCGACCGAAGGCGATATCTTCATCGGCGGCAAGGCGATCCAGGGCGTGTCGCCGCACAAGCGCGATATCGGCATGGTGTTCCAGCGCTACACCTTGTTCCCGCATCTGACGGTGTTCGAGAACGTGGCGTTTCCGCTGACCGTGCGCGGCGTCGGCAAGAACGAGATCGCTGAGAAAGTCCGCGCTGCGCTCAAGCTGATCCGCCTCGAATCCTATGACGATCGCCGGCCCTCGCAGTTGTCGGGCGGCCAGCAACAGCGCGTCGCGCTGGCGCGTGCCTTCATCTACGAACCGCAATTGCTGCTCATGGACGAGCCGCTCGGGGCGCTCGACAAGAAGCTGCGCGAGGAAATCCAGATCGAGATCCGGCGGATTCATGAGCGGCTCGGTGTCACCATTGTCTATGTGACCCACGATCAGGAAGAGGCATTGCGCCTGAGCGACCGGATTGCCGTGTTCAATCACGGCCATATCGTTCAGGTCGGAACCGGCATCGAATTGTACGAGCACCCGGCGAGCGCCTTTGTCGCGTCCTTCGTCGGCAACTCGAATTTCCTCTCGGGCCGGATTGTCGAAACCCAAAGCGGGACCTGCAAGGTGGCGCTGGCCGGCGGTGACACGATCATCGCCCAGGCGCAGCCCGAGCTCGCGGCGGGCAGTGCCATCTCATTGATGTTCCGTCCGGAGCGCGCGGTCCTGCGCCGCGCCGGCGAAGCGCAGGCCCATGAAAACCGGATTTCTGGTCGCGTGCTTGAATCGGTTTATCTCGGCGAAAGCGTCAGCCACACCCTGATGACGGCCGACGGAATCGAGATTTCGATCAAGCAGTCGAGCGGCGGCGAACAGGGTTCGGGTCTGGATTTCGCCGGCGAGGCCGAAATCTGCTGGCGGCGCGACCAGACGCATTTGTTCCCGGCCGATGCGAACTGATTTCAGGTCTCGACGAGGATATCGTCCCCGTCGACTTTGACGTTGAAAACCCGCAGCGGTTCGCTGACCGGCCCCTCGAGCGGCTGGCCGGTCGTGACGTCGAACACGCCCTGATGCAGCGGACATTCGATGCGACAATCTTCCAGATAGCCGCGATGCAGCTTGGCCTGGCCGTGCGTGCAGATATTGTGGGTGGCATAGAACGTGCCTTCGACATTGTAGAGGGCGATCGACTGGTCGCCGACGATGACCTCGATGACCTCTTCCGGCGCCAGATCGGCGGTCGTAGCAACTTTGCTCCAGGGCATCGGCATCGTCTCCGGTGGGCTCGGGAATGGTGGCCAAACACCGCGGCGACGGGCAGGGCCATGGTTCGAGTGAGTCTGGCGCTATAGCCGGACGTGGAAGGATCGTTAAATCGAGACAACGGGCTAACGTAATACAATATACAATTTGGCCGGTGACGCCGCAACGAAACAGGGCTGTTCCACCGGCCTCATCGCCGCGGCGGTGATAATGGAGAGGCTCCCATGACGTCGTCCGCTGGACAAAAAATCGGGTTTGTCGGGATCGGCAATATGGGCTGGCCGATGGCGGCCCGTCTCGCCGGCGGCGGTCATACCGTCTGCGTGTATGACAGCCGTGCCGATCGCGCGGCGCATTTTGCCACAGCGTTCGGTGGCAGCCCGGCTTCGAGCCTCGCGGCTCTCGCTGCCGCGAGCGATATCGTCGTCACGATCCTGCCGACCAGCGACCAGGTCGAGCAGGTCCTGTTCGGCGCGGAAGATTCGCTCGCATTGAAGCTGCGCCGGGGCGCCGTCGTCATCGACATGACGTCGGGCCAGCCGGCGCGCACCATCTCGCTCGGCGAGCGACTGGCCGGGCTCGGCGTCGATATGATCGACGCACCGGTTTCGGGCGGCGTCGCGAGAGCGGAAAGCGGCGATCTCGCGATCATGGTCGGTGGTGCTGAAGAGACAATCGCCCGTTGCCTTCCGCTGCTCGAGCGCATGGGTTCGACGATCCTGCGAACCGGGTCGCTCGGATCGGGACAGGCAATGAAGGCGCTCAACAATCTGGTATCGGCCGGCGGCTTCCTGATTGGCATCGAGGCGCTGCTGATCGGCAAGCGTTTCGGGCTCGATCCCGCGACAATGGTGGATGTTCTCAATGCATCGAGCGGCAGCAACAACAGCACGCAGAAGAAGTTCAAGCAGTTCGTATTGTCGGACCGCTACGATTCGGGGTTCGCGCTCGCCTTGATGGCAAAGGATTTGGGGATCGCACTGGAACTGGCCCAACAGGCCGGCATGGATGTGCCGTTCGCTGCGCAATGCCGCGCGCTCTGGGCCGAGGCCGCCTCAGCGCTGGGCGTGGAAGCCGATCATACCGAACTCGCACGCGCCGCCGAACGCCGCGCCAAGGCATCGCTGAGCGAATGAGCGAATTTCTTTCATCCTGCCGCGTGCTTCGCACGGCGGAGCAATAGCCGATGCCCGCGCGCCCCGCCTCGTCTCGGGTGGCCGACCGGCTGCGGCGGATCAATCAGATCGCGAGCCTCGTCAACACGAGCGCCGATCCCCAGGATGTCGTCGATCGCATCGCACTCGCCGTTTGTCAGCAGCCGCCCTGGTCAACCAGCGCCATCATGGCGGTCGAACCCGATGCCGGCTTCTCGGTCCTGATCACGCGGCACGATCCGTTCGTGGCGAGCCGCCGCCCTTTATCGGATCGCTGGCGGCTCGACGGCAGCCCGACCCGGACCGTGCTGGAAACCGGCAAGCCGATGGTCATTCCGGATGCGCTCGAATCCGAATATCCCGGTTATCGCGAGGAAGCGCGGGCCTGCGATTATCGCACCGTCGTGCTGTTGCCGCTGGCATCGTCGCCCGGCGGGCGCGGCCTGGTCATGTCGGTGCATGCACAGGACAAGGTCGAAGTCGACGACGACGAACTGCGCTTTCTCGAGACGATCGCCAATCTGGCGGCACTCGCGATCGCACGCGTCGAGCATCTCGATACGCAGCGCAGTCTCACCGGCAGGCTCGAGCATGTGCTCGACGTCTACAGCATGCTGATGAACCGCGTGATGGCGGACGTGTCGCTGGAATCGACCGCGCTGCTCGCCGAAGAGCTGCTCGGCTGTCCCGTCGTGGTGGTCGATCTCGTCGGCAATCGCATTGCCGGTGGAACGCCGCCGCCCGATCTTTCGGTGTCGCCCGACGAATGGCGCGAACTTGTATCGGTCCGGGCAAGGCGGCGGCTCTGCCAGGTCGCGCGCGAGGGCGGGATGGGCGAGGGCAATATCGTCGCGCTCGGTTTGCCGGATATCCGGGCCGACCTTGTGCTGAGAATTCATATGGAGCTGATCGTCGTCGATCACCGCACCGTCGGCGGGCTGTTCCTGTTGCCGGGCGGCCGGCGCTTCGACAATATCGACATGCTGATTGTGGAGGCGCTGCGCTTTGCGATCGGCGTGCAGCTGATGCGATTGCTGGTTCGCGTCGGCGACGAGGCGGAGGCGTTCGACGATTTTTTCGGCCGGCTGTTCGATCGCGGCTGGAAATCGCCCCACGAGATCGCCGCGCGCGCCGGCCGGCTCGGCGTTGCGATCGACATGCCGGGGCGGCTGCTCACGCTGGCGCTGCCGGACAGCATCCGCGAGGCGGATCGTCTGAAGATTCTCGAACAGACCCAGCGCGCACTGGCGCGCACGCTCTCCGATGCCGATCAGCGCGGCATCGCTGCCGTTCACGACGGCGACATCGTGCTGCTCTGGACTGGCGACAAGGCGGGCGACAAGGCGGGCGGCGAGCCGCCGGCGGCGTTGCTCTCCCGCCTGCAGCATGAAGCCGAATGGAGCATCGGCGCGCGCCCGATCCTGCATGTCGGGCGGCTCTGCGTCACGCCACAGGAGTTCCGGACGGCGCGCGCGGATGCGCAGCATGTCGTCGCGCTGGCGCGGCGCATCGGCCGCAGCGGCCGGATCGGCGACGAGGATTTCGATCCGGTCGCCCGGATGCTGGCGACCGCCGATCCCGCCGCCATCCGCGAGTTCGTTGCGGCCCGGATCGGGGCGATCGAGCGGCATGATCGCGAGCACGGATCAGGTCTGCTCGAGACCGTCCGGGTGCTGCTCGATGCCGGTCTCCGCCAACAGGCGGCCGCCGACCGGCTCGGGCTCCATGTCAGCACCCTGAGATACCGGTTGCAGCGACTTCTCGACCTCTTTCAGGTCGATCCGAACGACCCGGCGCAGCGTTTTGCCCTGGATCTGGCGCTTCGTCTGCGCGACGGGCTGCTCGCTCGACCGGCCGAGGGTTCCCCTGAATCCGAGGAATAATACCGAGGTTATTCCTATGATTCCTAGGAGGACAAAGGCCGGATGCTCTCCTAGACTGCGCGCGCTTTCAGGGGCTCTGGGCGCCCCGATCCGCCGATAACGGAGCAAAGAGATGAAGTTCTCGATCGCGATCAACCTGGAACGGATGCATCCCGGCCTCGACATGCAGGAGGTCGCGCGGCACACGCTCGAGATGGTGCAGATGGCGGACGAAGGCGGCTTCGAGATCGCCTGGGCCGCCGAACATCATGCGATCGAGATGACGATCGCACCCGGACCGTTTCAGCTTCTCGCCTGGTGGGCGGCCCATACGTCGCGGATCCGGCTCGGCACCGCGGTCGTCGTGGTGCCCTATTGGCACCCGATCAAGCTCGCCGGCGAGGCTGCCATGTTCGATCTCCTGTCCGGCGGACGGCTCGAACTCGGTCTCGGCAAAGGCGCGTATCAGCGCGAGTTCGATCGCATGGTCAACGGTTTGCCGCAGAATATCGGCGTGCCGATGATGAAAGAGATTCTCCCGATCCTGCGGGGCCTGTGGGCTGGCGATTTCGAACATCACGGCGAGTACTGGGATTTTCCGAAGGCGACCTCCTGTCCGAAGCCCCTGCAGAAGCATGTGCCGTTCTGGGTCGCCGCGCGCGATCCCGGCAGCTACGACTGGTCGGTTGCCAATGGCTGCAACGTGATGTCGTGGGCGCTGTCGCGGCCCTTCTCCGAAGTCGAAACCTACAAGCAGCGTTTCGAGGATGCCTGCGCGAAGGCGCCGAACGTCAAGCGGCCGCGGTTCGCGACGATGCGCTACACGGCGGTGTACGATAAACCGAACGACTGGGAAGTACCGGTCAAGGCGGTCCAGCGTCAGAGCGCGCAGTTCGAGAATCTGTTCAAGGAACTGGGCGAAGTCAGGAACGGTTTCCCGGAAGAGATCGATCTCAATATGCTGGCGAACCGCGCCGAGTACGATCCGGAAATGCTGCGCACCAACCTGATGTTCGGCACGCCGGACGAGGTCATCACCAAGCTGAAAGCCTACGAAGCGCTCGACATCGATAACTTCATCTACTGCGCCAGCTACGGCCTGCCGATGGACGAGCAGCGGAAATCTCTGAAGCTTTTCTGCGACGAGGTCGTGCCGGAGTTCGCGCAGAATAAGCGCGCCGCGGCCGAGTAACGCACCACATCCTAGAGGGGAGAACCGCCTTGCCAGGCGAAATTCGCAAGATCGTCCATTTCGTCGAGGATTGCCTGATCGAGGGCGGCAAGGCCGCCACCGAACCGACCCGCATGGTCGCCGCGGCCGCCGTGTTGCGAAACCCCTGGGCCGGGCGCGGATTCGTCGAGAATCTGCGGCCGGAGATTCTCGATGTCGCCCCCGATATCGGACGCCGCCTGGTGCCGATCATCGTCGAAGCCTGCGGCGGCAAGGATCGCATCGAGGCCTATGGCAAGGCGGCCGTCGTCGGCAGCAACGGCGAGATCGAGCATGCTTCGGCGCTGATTCACACCCTGCGCTTCGGCAATCTCTATCGCGAGGCGGTCGGCGGAAAAACCTATCTCAGCTTTACCAACAAGCGCGGCGGCCCCGGCTGTTCGATCGCCGTGCCGATGATGCACAAGCTCGATGAAGGCCAGCGTTCGCACTATCTCACGATCGAGTTTTCGATCAACGATGCGCCGGGACCCGACGAGATCGTGGTCGCGCTGGGTGCTTCGACTGGCGGACGGGCGCACCCCCGGATCGGCAATCGCTACATCGACATGGAAGAGATCGCCGCCGCCGCCAAATCCTGAGCGGCGACGTCTTCGGCTCTCACGCGCCCGATCTAACGCGGCTGCGTATCGATCCGGTCCTTCAGGGTTTTCAGAAGGCGGTCGGCGGTATGTTGCGCATGCGCGCCGCATAACGTGCTCAGCCGCGCCGCATCGCCTTCGCGCAGCGCCTGCACGATCGCCCGATGCTCCTGCTGCGCCTCTTCGAGGCGCCCGGGTGTGCGCGAATCGAGGCGCACATAGCGTTCGACCTGGCCGCGCAAATTGTCGAGAATCCGGACCAGTTGCTTGCGCTTGGAGGCGGCCGACAAACGCTGATGGAAGAGCCGGTTGCAGACCGCAAATCGCTGCACCGCTTCGGGATCCGTCGTCAGGCTGTGGTCCATCTCCTGAACCAGCCTTTCGATCTCGCGAATATCCTCCGCGGTACGATTGCGCGCGGCCAGATAGCCGGCATGTTCTTCGACGAACTTGCGGACAAGGAAAATATCGGCGATCTCCTCGAGATCGAAGCCGGCAACGATGTAACCGCGCCGGGGCCGGAACTCGGCCAGACCCTCCGCCTCGAGCTGTTTCAGCGCCTCGCGGACCGGCACGCGACTGGCGCCACAGGCGTCGGCGATGTCCTTCTGCCGGAGCGGCTGGCCGACCTGCAGTTCCCGTTCGAAAATGCTGTTCCGGATGTAATCCGCGATAGCGGCAGGCACTCCTCTGAACTCAGGAGGCAGGTTGCTGCCGTAGCGATTATCGGAACGGGAGTCCAAGCGGCGCCTCCGGTATCGGACGGGTTCGGAACGGAGCACAGTAAACTGTATTCAATCGCAGGGACAGCCGCGCCGCCGGGATCAGCCGAACGCCAGTGATTCTGTGCAGTTGCCCGCGCCTCCGGATTTCGGTTCCGGTTATGGATACCCCGTCGGGTATCTGTCTGGTCGCGCACTGGCCGAAATCCGCCTCTTTTACGATTGCCGAATGTATTCAAAATAGCTACGGTCGCGATCCGTCAGGCCAAAAGGCCGGACCAAACCGGTCGGCGTGCCTGTCGGGCGGTGCAGGCCGTGTCACGGCCGACCAGGGTATCCAAGACAGCATCGGGGAATGAGTGCATGAGCAAGCGGACCATCGACGAGGCCTATCTGCGCGAGATCGTCGGCGCCTTCAATCGGCGCGACGTCGACGCGATCGGCAGGTATTTCGCGCCGGAGGGGCGCTTCTACACGGCGCGGGGCAAGACTGAACGCGGCATGGAACTGGTCGGACCGGCGGCGATCACGCGTTACCTCGGGGATCGTTTCAAGCTGATCTCCGATATGGGCTGGCATGACGAAGTGCATTTCATCAGCGGCAATCGCGCGCTCTCGGAATGGACCGTTCGCGGCAAGCACGCGAACGGCGAAGAACTGGCGATGCGCGGCTGCGATATCTGGGAGTTCGACGCGGACGGCAAAATCCTGGTCAAGGATACGTTCTGGAAAACCGTCGAAAAGTAACCCTCGCCGCGAACGCCTAGGCGATCGCCCGCGCTTTGCCAGGTCGCGCTTTGGCGGCCGGGCGCTTTGCCGGCAGCTTCGGCGCGATGTGAGACGCGACGGTCGCCGTGCCGCCACCCACCTCGCGCAGAATCCAGTCGCGGAAGCGGCGCACTTCGTCGTCGCGCCGGCGCTCCGCCGGATAGACCAGGTAATAGCTATAGGGGTGGCGAATCTCGATCGGGAAGAGCTGCAACAGCGTGCCGGCTGCGAGGTCGCCGTCGATCAGCTCGCTATAGCCCATGCCGATGCCGAGCCCGTTGATCGCCGCCTGCATCGAAAGCATCGGTTCGTGAAACGATAAAGGCTGCGTGCTTGGCATCTCGTCGATCCCGATCTCCCCGAACCAGCGCTTCCATTCTTCGCCATCCTCGCGGTCGGGCGTATCGGCATGGATCAGCGGCAGACGCAGGAGATCGCGCGGCTCGCGGATCGGACCGGATTTTTCGAGAAATTGCGGGCTGCACACCGGCGTCAGGTGAATCGGGATAAGGAACTCCGCTTCCAATCCCGGCCAGGGCGGGATGCCGCAGCGCACGGCGATATCCGCCTCGCGCCGGCGCAGATCGAGCAGGCGCAGATTCGGCAGCAGATGAATGTTGACGCGGATGTCCTCGCCGGTGCGACTACCGAGCCGCGGAATGAGCCAGCGCGACGCAAAGATCGGCGTTGCGGTCACGCTCAGCGGCTGGCCCGGTTTCGCGTCGGCGAGAAGTTCGAGCGCGTCGCCGATGCGACCGAAGGATTCGCGCACGACGGGCGCGAGGATTTCGCCGGCCGGCGTCAGGTCGATGCCCCGCGAACGGCGCTTGAACAAAGCGACGCCGAGATGGGTCTCGAGTTGCCGGATATGGTGGCTCACGGCCGCCTGGGTGACGCCGAGCTCCTCCGCCGCGAATGTCAGGCTGAGATGCCGGGCGGCCGCCTCGAATGCCTTGAGGGCGTTCAGATGCAGGTGACGACGCTGTGCCATAGCTCGCCAATGATATAAGAAAAACTAATAGCCAACCTACAAAAAGCTCGTGTGTTGTCAAGCTTTTGCTCTGTTAGCCTCTTCCGGCAATCGCGGAAATGAGGGCGTTGGCGGCGGGTCCGCAAAAGTGGGTTCGATGTTCGGCCGCGCCCACTACCTCCTGCGCATGAGCCAGCGCCGGGGCGATATCGACCGGCGATCGACATAGAGGACAGATCCGATGAACGACGTAGCGACCACCGCCCGGCGCCCGGCCGGAGGGTTTTCCGGCTATCACATCAAGTCGGAGACGCGGCCCGACGATGAAGTGACGCGGGTCGGTCCCGGTACGCCATGCGGCGAGTATCTGCGCCGCTTCTGGCATCCGGTCGCGTTGACGGAGAAAGTCGGCGAACTGCCGCTGGTGATCCGCGTGCTCGGCGAGGATCTCGTGCTGTTCCGCGATCAGGCCGGTCGTTACGGGCTGGTGCACAAGAACTGTCCGCACCGTCTCGCCTCGCTGGAGTATGCGAAATGCGAAAGCGACGGACTGCGCTGCTGCTATCACGGCTGGCTGTTCGACATCGACGGCACCATTCTCGACGTTCCGGGCCAGCCGGCAGCGATCGCCGATCGCATCAAGCGCAATGTTCGGCTCGGCGCCTATCCGGTGCAGGAATATAAGGGCCTGATCTTTGCCTATATGGGCCCGCCGGAAGAGATGCCGCCGTTTCCGATTTACGATGCCTTCGTCATTCCCGGCATGGAGATGGTGCCATACGAGGCGCCGTTCGGCTGCAACTGGCTTCAGGTGCTCGATGCGATTCTCGATCCGCTTCATACCAGCTTCCTGCATGCGCGCATCAGCCGCGCACAATTCTCGGAAGAATTGGGCGAGCTGGGCGAGCTCGATTTCCAGGATCGGATGCCCTATATGCTCGGCACCAACACGCGCCGGGTCGGCGACAATGTCTGGGTGCGGGTCAACGAGATGGTGTTCCCGAACTTTACGCAGGCAGGCGCGTTGTTCGCCTGCGACGGCACGAAGCCGCGTTATTTCGGACGCAGCGCGTTCGTCCGCTGGGTCGTGCCGATCGACGATACGACGACCGTCGCCTATGCGTGGGGTTGTTTCGGTGATCGCGCGGATCCGCCGGAATGGAACACGCAGGAAGGCCTCCAGCTCATCGAGCAGGGCGAACTGTTCGATCGGACCTACGAGGTGCGGCAGCGGTTTCCGGGCGATCTCGAGGCGGTCGAGGGCATGGGCACGATCACCATCCACAAGAACGAGCATCTGGTTCCGAGCGATCGCGGTATCGCGTTGATGCGCCGCGTCCTGCGCCAGCAGATCCGCGACGTGCAGAACGGGGGTAAGGCAAAGCAGCCGGTCGATACCGGCCCGATGCCGGTGAACACCTATGGCAGCGACACGGTCCTGCACCTGCCGCTGCAGCCGGGGCGCGACGATGCGGCATTCCTGCGCGAGGTCGGCATCAGGGTGATGAACATCTTCTACGAGGCCGACCATCTGCGCGGCGACGCGCGCGACAACCAGGTGATCGAGCGGCTGAAAGCGCTCGAAGCGGCAGGCGGCCAGTGACGGGCGTTGCCGCGATGACCGACAGAAAGCTCCGCGTTCATATCAAGAACAACCACGCCTCTGCGGTCACGTTCCCGAACACGCCGGAAGGCGAGGCGGTTTTCACAATCACCCGCGAGCGTTTCGACGCAGTCGCGCGCGACTATCCCGATGTCGCGCCAAAGCTCGACGTCTTCATCGACTGGGACACCGATAATTTCGCCTCGTCGATGAAGACCGCCGACGTGCTGGTGACCTGGGACCTGCCGACGGAAAACCTGGCGTCGGTCGCCCCCAATCTGCGCTGGATTCATATCATCGGGGCAGGGGTCGAACATCTCTGCCCGATGGGGTGGCTGCCGGCGGGTGTGACGCTGGTGAACAACAAGGGTGCGCATGCCGCCAAGGGCGGCGAGTTCGGCGTCATGGCGATCTTCATGCTGCATAACCGGATGCCGGGGATTGTCGAGAACCAGAAGACCCGGCGTTGGGAATCGCTCTATTCGACACCGATCGCCGGCAAGACCGTGCTGGTCATCGGCGTCGGCAGTATCGGCGGGGCCGTGGCCCGGCTGATCAAGCCCTATGACGTGACGGTCATCGGGGTGAGCCGCCACGGCAGGCCGGCGTCCGGGGTCGATCGGATGGTGACGACCGCGGAGCTGGATAGCGTCCTGCCGCTCGCCGACTATGTGTTCATGGCGACGCCCCTGACCGAGGAGACACGCGGCCTCATGGATCGCCGGCGCCTCGCGCTGATGAAGCCGGGCAGCGGGATCGTGAATGTCGGGCGCGAGGGCGTGATGGATTACGCGGCTCTTGCCGAGCAGCTTCGCCGGGGTCACCTGTCCGGGGCCATACTCGATGTTTTCGACCCCGAGCCGCTGGCCCCTGAATCGCCGCTATGGCAAACTCCGAACCTGATCGTGACGCCCCATGTGTCGGCGGACGATGGCGATTCCTATGTGGCAATCACGCTGAAGCTGTTCTTCGACAATATGCGGCGGCATCTGAACGGCGAGCCGCTGCGAAACATGGTCGATTCCAAACTGGGTTATTGAGGGCAATGGTTGAACGGCGACGCCTGCAGGTTCTGGTTCGGCAGGTTCGAGTTGAGGCGGAACGGATCCGGTCTTATGAACTGGTCGATCCGGCCGGAGCCGCCTTGCCGGCGTTTACCGCGGGCGCCCATCTCGATGTCTGGCTGCCGTCCGGCCTGGCGCGATCCTACTCGCTGGCCAACGACCCCGTGGAAACCGACCGCTATGTGATTGCCGTCCAGCAGGAAATTGCGGGACGCGGCGGGTCGGCCGAAATGCACGGCGCGATCCACGAGGGCGCGCTGATCGAGATTTCGGCGCCGCTCAACAATTTCCCGCTCGCACCCGCGGCCGACCATCATCGGCTGATCGCCGGCGGCATCGGCATTACGCCGATCCTTTCGATGGTGCGCGAGTTGCAGCGCCGCGGCGAGCCCTGGACGCTGCATTACTGCACGCGCCAGCTCGAGCATACGGCCTTCCGCGACGTGCTGACGGCGGAGCCCTTCGCCGGCCATGTCCAGTTCCATCATGACGGCGGCGATCCCGCCAGGGGGATCGATCTGAAGGCGCTGCTTCAGACACCGCGACCGGGCGAGCATGTCTATTGCTGCGGGCCGACGGGGTTTATGGAAGCGGTCAAGCGCTCGATGGCGCATTGGCCGGCAGGCTCCCTGCATCTCGAGTACTTCACCGCGGCGGCGCCGGTGCCGGCCGCGGCGAACGATACATTCGAGGTCGAGATCGCGAGCACCGGGCAGACCCTTCAGATACCGCCCGATAAATCGATCCTGCAGGTGCTCGAGGATAACGGCATCGAAATCGAATCGGTCTGCTGCGAGGGGGTATGCGGCACCTGTGCGGTGCAGGTGATCGAGGGTGTGCCCGATCACCGCGACGTGGTGTTCGACGACGAGATGCACGCCTCGAACAAATGGATCACGGTCTGCTGCTCGCGCTCGCACTCGAAGCGGCTGAAGCTCGCGCTTTAGGCGATCGGCCGCTCGTGCCGACCTCATCCTTCGACAGGCTCAGGATGAGGTGGGATGTATGTATCCCTCTGCACATTTCCAGATTCAGAAAGCGCCTCATGGTGAGCTTGTCGAACCATGAGGGCCGCACGATCACGATGTGTCGCGCTTTCCCTCTTCAGATCGGCGTCGCGAGGAGGTTCGGGATCGAGTAGGTGTCGACGATCACCAGCTTCGATTTGAACATCGGCCGATCGTCCCGGAAGACGATCTGATCCTCATATTTCCCGGTCACGAACAGCTTCGTTTCGCCCTCGATCAGATCGGTCTGGAACAGCGCATAGTTGGAATGCACCTCGTAGACCCCGTCCTTTTCGCTGCGGACCCGCACGTTGCTGACAATATGCCGGTCAAAATGCAGGTTGAAAACCGAAGAGGTGCGGAGCGCGAGCACGCGGTCCTTCAGCATCGCCCGGTTGTCGCAGAAGATCAGCGGCAGCGCGTGCGGCATACTCATGTTCTCGCGCGGCACGACCCGATAGACCCCATCCTCGACGAACATTTCCGGCCACTCCTCGAGCCGGTCGTCGTCGAGTAGCTGCACATAGTCGTAGACGAGATTCACGATCTCGGTCGTGACGTCGCGCCAATTGGACATGAACTGGATTCTCCGGAATCAGGCAGCGTCGCCGCGGCGCGGCTCGTACCCCATGACGTCGCAATATTGCTGCCAGAAGCCACGCACCGATACCTCGGTGATCAAATGATCCTGGTCGACGATTGGGCCAATGCCGCCCATTTCGATGACCGAATGGGCATCGCGCCGTTTTTCGATCGCCCGCTGGATCAGCACGCCGGATTCGCCGTCTTCCATCGAAACCAGGCCCGCCGGTCCGATCAGGTTGTTCTGCTTGATGCGCAGAGCGCGCAGCGCCGGGTCCTCATCGGCATAACCGAAGCAGGTCCAGTAGAGCTCGAATTCGCCCGGGCGTTTGGGGCGGATCTGCCGCGTCGCCAGCGTGTTCGAGATGCGCTGGAAAACCACGCTCGGGAAGATCGCCATGATGATGAGGCCGCGCCCGTCGCCGTCCTCGTCGATATATTCGAGGATCGAGGGGTCGTTCAGTTTCATGTCGGCATTGAAGGCCTCGATGCCCTCATAGCCGCTGGCGACATTGGCATCGTCGCTGCCGAAAATGCTGTAGCAGAAGGAAAGGCCGCTCTGCTCGCCGAGGATCGAGCCGCCATCCTGCGTCGCGCGGAACAGGCCGAAGGTGGTGCCGAATTGGTGCAGCAGGCCGGCATGGTAGCAGTCGATCGCGTTTTCCCAGTACAGCTTCCAGTTCGACGGCATGCGCTGGCGCATATAGCCGATCACCTCGACCGGCTTCTGAAACAGCGTATCGAGAATATCGAGCATCGCCTTGCCGAGATATTCCTCGAGCGGCGGCACGTCGTCGCGAAACGAACCGAACACCACGCCGCGATAGCTCGCGACCTTGAGGCGGTGCAGGCCGTGCTCCTTTTTGTTGAAGCTTTTCGGCATGCCGCCTTTGCCGTCGAGCCCGCGCTGGAACGGCACGCCGAGCAGGTCGCCCTGCTGGCTGTAGCACCAGTGATGATAGATGCAGGTGTGATCGGCCGAGTTGCCGAACGGTTCGCGCACGATCGTCGCCCCGCGATGGGCGCATCGGTTTTCGAAGGCGTGCAGGCTGCCATCCTTGGCGCGATTGACGACGACGGATGTGTTGCCGACGAAGGTCGTCTTGAAATCGCCCGGCTTTGCGATCTCGGCCTCGAGGGCGAGATAGCACCAGACCGGACCGTTGAAGATCCGTTCCTGCTCGCGGTCGAAGACCGACTGGTCGGCGAAGACGCGGTACGGCACGCGGCTGAAATCGTCTTTCGGCCAGATCACGCCCTGATCACTCATCGTCGCGTCCCTCCGGAAAGTCGGGCGCAGCCCCGATCGGCCTGGGCCCAATTGCCCCCTTGCCCGCTTTGCCTGTGGCGCCGGAAAACCGCGGCGTTCGGCCAATGGCGGTACGATACCCAGATTGCATACAATCGGCAATCCTGTTCTGACCCTCGAGGAGAGCCAGGAACGCCGCAGGCACCCTCTTAGCGCATGACGAAAGGATCGGCGATCGGCTCGGGGGAGGTGTTGAGCCACACCGTCTTCGGCCTCGTGTAGTCGTAAATCGCCTGCAGCCCGCCCTCGCGACCGTAGCCGCTGTTCTTGAAGCCACCGAACTCGGCGATCGGCGAAACGACACGATAGGTGTTGATCCAGACGATGCCCGCGCGGACCTGTTTGGCGACGCGCATCGCACGCCCGACATCGCGGGTGAATATCCCGGCGGCGAGGCCGTACTGGGTGTCGTTGGCCATGCGCAGCACTTCTTCCTCCTCGCGGAAACGCAAAACGCTGAGGACGGGTCCGAACATTTCGGTATCGACGATGTCGAGCTTCTGGTCGGGAACCTCGAGGATCGTCGGCTCGTAATACCAGCCGGCATTGAATTGCGGCGGACGCCGACCGCCATTGCGCAGGGTGGCGCCCTGTTCGACGGCGCGCGCGACAGTCGCCTCGATGCGGTTAAGCTGGCCGGTCGTCGCGAGCGGGCCCATCTGGGTTTCCTCGGCCAGCGGATCGCCGATGCGGATCGCCCTGGCGCGTTCGACCAGACCGTCGACGAACTGGTCGGCGATTTTCTCATGCAGATAGAGCCGCGATCCGGCGACGCAGCTCTGACCGCTGGCGCCGAAAATGCCGGCCATCACGCCATTTGTTGTGCTGGCAAGATCCGCATCCTCGAACACCATGACCGGCGATTTGCCGCCGAGTTCGAGCGAGACTTCCGCGAAATTCTCGGCCGAATTGCGCACCACTTCGCGTGCAGCACCCAAGCCGCCGGTAAAGCTGATGCGTGCAACCAGCGGGTGGGTGGTCAGGACGCGCCCGCAGGGCTCGCCAAAACCGGTGACGATGTTGACGACACCGGGCGGAAAGCCGGCTTCCTCGATCAGCCTGCCGAATTCGAGTATCGCAGCCGACGCATGTTCCGAGGCCTTGAGCACGACCGTGTTGCCGGCGGCGAGCGCCGGCCCGATCTTGACCGCGACGAGGAAGAGTTGCGAATTCCAGGGCACGATCGCCGCGATGACGCCGAGCGGCTCGCGCGTCGTGAACACGAACAGATCCGGCTTGTCGATCGGCAGCGTGTCGCCGTTCACCTTGTCGGCGAGGCCGGCAGCGAAATGATAGAAATCGGCGATGTAGCGCGCCTGCCAGCGCGTCTCCTTGAGCATCTTGCCGGTGTCGATGGTTTCGGTACGGCCAAGCTCTTCCGAGCGATCGCCCATCAGATCGGCCAGCCGGCGCAGATAGCGGCCGCGCTCCGAGGGCGTGGTGCGCGACCAGGGCCCTTCGGTGAAAGCGCGGTGAGCGGCCTGGACCGCGCGGTCCACGTCGCCGGCCGTCGCGCTCGGGATCGCCGCCCAGGGCTGGCCATTTGCCGGGTTGATGCTTTCAAACGTCTTGCCGTCTTCGGCATCGACCCACTTGCCATCGATCAGCATCTGGTAGGACTTCAAGCTCGACATCCGCAAACTCTCCTGAAGGCTGGTCGGTCGCGCCCGCCGGGCATCTTGCCCCGGTCGCCGGGCGACCATATCGTCATACAATAATACAGAACACGGCTTAGTGTGACACCCGCAACCGTTGACCCGGCCGCAGCCCCTGTTATTGCCCGGACGCGCGGAAAGAGCCAGTTTTCCCCTGAGCCGGCCCAAGCCGGCCCAAGCCGGATGGAGCCAGATGGAAGGATCGAAGAATGCCGAGCGCCAAGCAGATTATCGGAGAACCGCTGATCATCAACGGTCGAAAGCTCTCTCTGTCGCGGGCGGTTCGCGCCGGCGATTTCGTCTTTCTGACCGGCCAGGTGCCGATGAAGAACGGCGCGCCGATGACGACGGGCACGATCGAGGAACAGACCCGTTCGGTGCTCGATGAAATCACGGCGACCCTGAAGCTCGCGGGCTGCGACCGTTCGGATGTGGTGAAGGCCATGGTGTGGCTGCGCAACAGGAACGATTTTCCCGGCTTCAACAGTACCTATGCCGAATATTTTCCGGATGCGCCGCCGGCGCGTTCGGCGCTGGTCAGCGACTTCCTGATCGATATTCGTGTCGAGGTCGAAGTTATCGCCTATCGTCCGGCTTGAGGCAGCCCACGGCATGACGCGCGCACATTCTAATGATTACCGCGTGCGACGACCTGCGCATCCCGGGAGGAACGACGATGGACGGCATTCGTTGCGTTTATGAAACCGCGGCCATTGCCGGTGAATCGCCGGTCTGGTCGATGGACGAACAGGCGCTCTACTGGATCGACGTGATGGCGCCGGCCGCGCATCGGTTCGATCCGAAAACGGGCGAGAACCGGACCTGGAACCTGCCCGAGCAGATCGGTTCGATCGGCTTGCGAAAAAAGGGCGGCCTGGTCGCCGCGACCAAGTCCGGTTTCTCTTTCATCGATGTCGGCAACGGACGCGTGACGCCTATCATCGATCCGGAGCGCGATCTGCCGGAAAACGGATTCAACGACGGCAAATGCGATCGCCGCGGCCGGTTCTGGGCCGGCTCGGCCTGGCTCGGATCGGACGGCAAATACGACAACCCGCCGGCCGAACCGACCGGCTCGATCTACCGGCTCGATCCCGACCATGTCTGTCACCGGATGGTGCCGGGCATTCGCGAGACCAACACCATCGCCTGGAGCCCCGACGACAGCACGATCTATTTCGGGGATTCGGCGGAGTCGAAGGTGATCTACGCGGCCGATTTCGACATCGAAACCGGCAGCGTCTCCAACCAGCGCATCTTCGCGCGCACCAATGACGGCGCCGGCGTGCATGACGGCTCGGCGATCGACGCCGACGGCTATCTGTGGACGACGTTCTGGGAGGGCTGGCGCATCGTGCGCTATGCGCCGGATGGTCGGATCGACCGCGTCGTCGAGATGCCGTTCAAATATGTGACGAGCTGCGCTTTCGGCGGCGACAATCTGGAAACGCTGTTCGTGACCAGCGGGCGCTGGTATCTCAAGGGTGCCGAACTCGCGGCACAGCCGCAGGCCGGCAGTCTGTTCGCCTTCGAACCCGGCGTTCGCGGCCTGCCGGAGTCGATGTTCGCGGGCTAGCGCCGGGAACGCTCAGAGCGCGGCGAGGGCCTCCGCGCGGCCCGCGTGGATATCGAGGATCTTGCCGAAGCCGCTCACCTCGAAGACTTCGCGTACTTCGCTGGTGAGCGCGCAGAGCGCGAACTTGCCCTGCTTGCCGCGCTGCTGTTTCGCGGCGAGCAGGATCACGCGGAGCCCGGCGCTCGAAATGTAGCGCAGCTCCGCGAGGTCGAGCAGGATCGCCGGCCTTCCGTCCTGCACCCGGCTGATCAGCGCTTCCTCGAAATCCTTGGCGTTGCTGCTGTCGATCCGCCCCTGCGGCGACAGGACCGTCGCGGTTTCGAGGGTCTCTTCGTTCAGTTCCATGGGTCGATAGTCTCCCTTCAGGATTTCGCGATCGCAAGCTCAGGCGCCGAGATTCTTCGTCATCACCAGGCGGTTGCGACCATCCAGCCGCTCGTAGGTTACACTGTCCATCATCGTGCGGACCAAGTGGATTCCGAGCCCGCCGATACGGCGATCTTCGAGGTCGGATTCGAGGTCGGGCGGGGGGATGTCCAGGGGATTGAAGGCATCCGCATCGTCCTGGTAGGTCACCGTCAACAGGTCGCCCGCGCGCCGTACCGTAATCTCGATGACATGGTTCCCGCCGTCGCCATACCCGTAGCTCACCGCATTGGTGACCAGTTCGTCGAGAACCAGGTTGAGATTGAATACGACCTTCATCGCCAGTTCGAAGCGTTCGCCGGCGGCCTCGAGCGCCTCCGCCAGTTTAGACAGCTCGCCGAGGTCGTTGGCAAGATGGATCGACATTTCATTCACGTCGTTGCCTCCCCCTGCTGCGGCGACGAGCGGGACGGCCCGGCGATCATAGCGGATGACCACGCAGGTAATATCGTCGGACTGCGGCGCGCCATCGGTGAACGCATCGAGATCGTCGATGATGCGATGACCCAGCGCTTCCACAGACAATGAATTTGCCTGATAGAGAACCTCGCGCAGCCGGAACTCGGTGAAGGGATCGCCCGCCAGGTTGAATGCCTCGGTGACGCCATCGGTATAGAAGAAGATGGTGTCGCCCGGACCGAGCCGCAACGTCTTCTCGTTATAGCTCGCCTCGTCCATCAGGCCGAGCGCGATGCCATCGGTTCCGGGAATGGCTTCGGGCGTGCCGCCCTGGCGCAGCAGATAGGGCGCGTTGTGGCCGCCATTGGCGTAGATCAGGCTGCCGTCGCGATGATCGACGATGCCGTAAAAGATCGTCACGAACATCGCCGCGTCGTTACCTTCGCTCAGCGTGCGATTGACCTCTTCGAGGACGCGGCCGGGCGAACCGCCGCGGCCCGCGACCGACTTGATCGTCGTGCTCGATACCGCCATCAGCAGGGCCGCCGGCACACCCTTGCCGGAAACGTCCGCGATCACGATGCCGACGCGGTGATCGTCGATCTCGATGATGTCGTAGAAATCGCCGCCGACTTCGCGCGCGGCGCGCATGCGCGCATAGATCGGCAAATGCGGCACATCCGGATAGTGGCGCGGCAGGAACGAGAGCTGCATGCGCTGCGCCATCGCGAGCTCGTCGGCGATTTGCCGTAACGTCCGTTCGAGCGCCACGTTCTTTTCGTTCAACTCCTGGGTCCGTTCGGATACCAGGCGATCGAGGATGTCGGTGCGCGCCTGTACTTCCTCGGCCATGCGCGTGAAGACCTGTGCAAGACGCCCGAGCTCGTCGCTGCGCGCGCGGGTCCTCGCCAGTGTCGCGGGATCGAACTCCTGGCGCTCGAACGCCTCGGCTGCAGCCGTCACACGCAAGACCGGATCGGTAAAGATGCGGCCGACATAGATCCAGCCCATCACGATGGCACCGATTACCGCGAGACCGTTCAGGAACAGCAGCAGCTTCTGCCCGATCTCGATCGCGCGGTTGGATGCGGCAACCGCGGCTTCGGTACCGGTCTGTGCCTGGTGAACCAGCCGGTCCACGTCGTTGCCGAGCGTCTCGGCGACGATGCGGCTCCGCTCGACCAGTTGCTCGGCGGTGAGGTTCCATCCGAGAAGGCGGGTGCGCAGATCGATGATGCCGCCCGGATCGTCGCCGAGTGCCACCAGTATTTCGTATTCGCGGCGCAGATCGCCGGCTTCGGGCAGGGCATCGAGCGAAACCAGCGCTGCCCCGAAGCGGTCGACCGATGCTTCGAATCGTTCGCGCAGCGGCTGCATCAGCACCGCCTGGGGAACGCCCGCCGCTTCGGTCAGCAATCCGACCAGCAGATTGGCTTCGCCGGCGAGCGCGGCCATCGCGCTGTAATCCAGCATGATCGATTCGCCGAAACGCCGTTCCCAGGTGTCGGGCGCGTCGTCGTCCAGGCTGCGATAACCGGTCACGAGATAGAAGGTCGCGTCGTCCAGCAGCGGTGCGATCTGTTCGATCAGGCGGCGGTGTGAATCGATTGCGTCCCTGATCCGCGCCTCCATCTGGCTGCGCAGATAAAGCTGTTGCCCGACGGCTACGTCGAGCCGTTCGATGACTTCGGAAAGCTCGTCATTGGCGGCCCGAATGACCGGCAGCCCGCCTTCGCCGGCGGTCGTTTCGGTCCGACTGCCGGCAACGCTGTGCGAGAGCTCCTCGACCAGCTCTTCGAGCGTGTGCTGCTCTTCGCCGAGGCCCGCCATGAGCGCCTGGCGTTCGGCATCGGTGTCGACGCTCAGCAATTTCGGAACGATGGCGGCGATCAGCGTGCTCTGCTGCGCGAGCCGCAACGATTCCGTAATCGAAGGAATATGCTCGCGGGTGATGCGCCGCTGATGCTGTCCAAGCTCGACGAACGATATCCAGGCGACCACGCTCGCCAGCATCGTAATCGCGACCGCGCCGCCGATCCCGATATAGAGCTTGGCGGCGAGGCCGATGCGCCAGCGTTTGCGCGGCCGATCGATCGCGGAGGGACCCGTCACGGGCTGCTCCGTGTCACAGGGATCACATGACCGTCTTCGTCGATCTCGGTCAGGAACACCTTGTCCGAACCCTGATTGTCGAGCGCGCCGTACTCCATCTCGAAACCGCCCACGTCGAAGTGCCGAATCTCCTGCAGCGTTGCAAGGAAGTTCTCGCGGGTCAGTGGCCCTTGAATCTGTTCGAGAACGCGCGCGGTCAGGCGCCCGACGAGATATCCCTCGAGCGAAACGAAACTGAAGGGGGCCGTGGGATCGAACGCCGCAAGGGATGCGCGGTATTCAGCGGTCAGCGGAAGATCGTCGCTGTCGGGCGGCGGCACGACCTGGCTGATGAACGTGCCGGCGCCGTCGGGGCCCAGCGCGTCTACCAGGGCATTGGTGCCCACGAACGAGACATTCACGATGGTCGCTTCCATCCCGAGCTTGCGCGCCCAGCGGATGAACGAGGCACTGGGTTCGTAAGCGCCGATAATGACAATCGCTTCGGGCAGGGAATTTCTGATCGTAAGGAGCGCCCGTTTGACCGCGCTGGTATTGCGCTGATAGGCCCCTTCGCCGGCAAGCGTCATGCCGCGCCGGTCGAGCGCGAGACGAACGCCTGAAAGACCGGCGCGCCCGTAAGTGTCGTCCTGATAGAGTACCGCGATGCGCTCGGCGCCGAGATCGCGAACGAGCCAATCGACGATCTGCTCCGTCTCCTGATAGTAGGAGGCGCGCACGTTGACCACGGTCGCATGATCCGGATTGCGCAGGAATTCGGCGCCGGTAAATGCGCCGATGAAAGGGATGGCCGCCGCTTCGGCGAGCGGCTGTGCAGCGGCGGAGGTCGGCGTTCCGACCTGGCCGATGAGCGCGAACACCTGCTCCTGGTTGATCAGCTTCAATGTGTTTTCGATCGCGGTTTCCGGCTCGTATGCATCGTCGAGGCTGACCAGTTCGAGCTGGCGGCCGTCGATTCCGCCGGCGCGGTTCACCTCGGCAAAGGCCGCGAGCAGGCCGATGCGCATTTCCTGACCGAGCGCGGAGGCTGGTCCGCTCAGCGCCGCCGACTGACCGAACAGGATTCGCGTCGTCTCGACCCCCGGCGATTCCTGGGCCGCTGCCGGCATAGCCATGAGGGCGAGCAGGGCGCCGCCGAGAAGGGCCAGTCTGCGCAGCGGCAATCCGATCTCCATTCGCTTCGCGTCACATCCGTGAATCCGGGCCTCGGCCCGGCTCATTCAGTTATGTATAACATCGAAGCGGGGCGGGATTGCAGCCTTGCCGGCAGGACCCGGCAGGACGTCGCAAACGGGACGGAAGCGGAGGTCGCGGCATGACGGGGGGTCCGAACGCGCCCATTTACGAGAATATTCTCGTCAACATGGCCGACGGCGTTATCAGTCTCGATCTCCAGGGGCAGGTGACGACCTTCAATCCCGCCGCGGGCCGCATCCTTGCCATGAATCCCGACGACGTGGTCGATCGTACCTATGCCGAGATCTTCTTCGAGGATCCGGGGCTCGACGATTTCAACGAGCTTGTCCTGAAGGCGATCTATGAGTCGGAAACGACGCACAGCCAGGAAATCGAAATCTTGCGCAGCGGCGAGCGGCGCAACCTGACGGTTTCGACGACCTTCCTCCGGACCGGCGTTGGCGACGATGCCGAAAAGCTCGGTGTCATCGTCGTGCTGAGCGACGTGACTGAAGAGCGCAAGCGCAAGAAGATCAAGCGGCTGTTCGGCGAATTCGTCGATCCTCGGATCGTGGACACGATCATCCGCCAGGTCGATATCGACGATGCCGGCGTGCGCCAGCCGATGACCATCCTGTTCTGCGATCTCGAAGGATTCACACGGCTCGCCGAAGGCCTGGCGGCCGATCAGCTCATCCGCTTCGTGAATATCTATCTCACGGTCATGTCGGAGCCGGTCGCCCGGCATGGCGGCGTAACCGATAAATATATCGGCGATGCGATCATGGCATTCTGGGGTCCGCCCTTCACCGATCGCGCGTCGCACGCGATCCAGGCCTGTCGGGCTGCGCTCGATCAGCGCCAGCGGCTGGACGAGTTACGCAGACAGGTGGCGGCCGAGATCGGCCCCGATGTGGATGTATCCCGAATCGACATGCGGTGCGGGCTCGCGACCGGCGAGGTCGTCGCCGGCAGCGTGGGGCCGCGCCAGTCGCGGAGCTATACGGTCATCGGGGATCCGGTGAATGTCGCGGCCCGGCTCGAGGCCGCCAACAAAGAGCTCGGGGTGCGCATTCTGGTGTCGGAAGACACCTGGCGCGATGCCCGGGAGAGTTTCGAGTTCCGGGAACTCGATCGCCTTGCCTTGCGCGGCCGGAGCCGGGAAGAGCGGGTGTTCGAACTGCTCGGTGCCTGCGGCGACGTGCCCGAAGCGCGTACGCGGCTACGCGATCTGTTCGATGCCGGCCTTGCCGCATATCGGGACGGGGACCGGGCGGCGGCGGTCGCGTCGTTCGCGCTCTGCGTCGAATTGGCGCCCGACGACCGGCCAAGCCGGTTGATGCTCGAGCGCGCCGGGGCAGCCGGCGCCAGCTCGTGACGTCGGCCGGGCCCTGACATACCGCTCTCTCGAACGATCGATATCGGCACATACGGCGGTAGGCACGGCCATGGCACATCCACTAAGCTGCGGGCGGCGCCGAATCGGGGAGACCTGCGCGCGGCATGGCCGGGATTTCTGCCCCGCCCTGTTGACGAGAACCCGGGTCCTGGGAATCGGCCGATGGAGGGAATCCCAATGTTGAAATCAATTCTGGCGCTTGCCGATGGCGGGGCGACGACCGACGCAACCTTGCAGACGGCATTGCGCGCGACCGAATGTTTCGACGCCTATCTCGACGTGATGCATATCTCGCCGGGCGCCGAACCGATGGCGGTGTTCGCGACCGGCGAAGCGATGCCGATGGTGGGCGTCGCCGAAGAAACCATCCGCAACCATATCGAAGCGCGCCGGAAGAACGCCAAGACGGCCTTTGACCGTGTCGTGGGCGGCAGCAAACCGCATGTCACGTGGCGCGAGGACGAGGGCAGGGCGGTCGAACTGCTCGCCAGCGCCGGACGGCTTTGCGATCTTCTGGTTATCAGCCGGCCGGGCGATGGCAGTGATGAGCTTTTCCCGGGTTGCGTGAACACGGCGCTGTTCGAGACCGGCCGCGCCGTACTGATTGCGCCGCCGGAAGCGATGCCGACGATCGGCACCCGGGTTGCCGTTGCCTGGAACGATTCGATCCAGGCTTCGCGCGCGGTCGCGGCCTCGCTGCCGTTCCTCACCAAGGCATCGGAAGTCATGGTGTTTACGGCAGGCACCGCCGCCCGTCAGTCGGCCGCGGACCGGCTCGCGCATTATCTCGGCCATTACGGGATCAAGTGCCGCGTCGACGGTTTCGATCCCGGATCGGGATCGGGTCGCGCCCGCGGTCGCGCGGTGCTGCAGCGGGCCAACGATATGGGCGCCGATTTGCTGGTGATGGGCGCCTACGGCCAGGGCCGGATGATGCAGTTTCTCGGCCTCGGCGGCGCAACGGCGAAAGTCATCACCGCCAACACGATGCCGCTCCTGATGGCGCATTAGAGACCGACCGGGCCGGCGGCGCGTTCCCGCTGCCGGCCTGTCGACGGGATCATTATTCGACGGGATTGGTCGGGCGATCCGCTTATGCGCGCCCGACGATATAGTCGCGAAGCACGCTGGTCTCGGTTTCGAGATCTTCCAGCCGGTTTTTCACAACGTCGCCGATGCTGATGATGCCGCGGAGCCGTCCGTTCTCGACGACCGGCAGATGCCGGATGCGCCCGCGCGTCATCTTCGACATGACATCCTGAATGTCGTCATCGGGTGCGCAGGTCGTGACCGTCCGCGTCATGATTTCGGAAACCGGCATTTCCAGAAGATCGGGGCCGCGTTCGACCAGACCGCGCACGATATCGCGCTCCGACAGGATGCCCTGAACGCGAACCCCATCGGACGAAACCACCACGGAACCGATGCGCTCGAGCTTGAGCATCCGGCTCGCCGCAATCACCGTCGTGTCGGGCCGGGCGGTGACGACCTTGTCGCCCTTCTGGGACAGCATCGAATGGACGTTCATGCTTCAACCCTCCTTGACGATAAGGCGCGCCTTTTGGCGCCGGGTCTGGGCCGTTCATTAGATATGGTGACGCTGCTTCCAGCCGCCAGCGTCGCGGGGCATGATCCTCATTCAAATTATAGCGCGTAACCGGTGCCTCGCGACCCGAATCCGGGCGTTGCCGGCCCGAAACGTGGGGCAAAACTCGGGCGGCCTCATTCCACGATGCGGACATCCGTCTCTGTGTGAAATAGGCCGGCGGTCGGAAACCGTTCGTTCCAGGCTGTTTTGATCTCGGCGAGGGCCGCCGCGGCGGCGGCGTCGGCCGGGTGCACAAGGATCAGCATTCTCGTGCCCTGCGCGATGACCATGCCGGTCTCGGGGCCGTGATCGTCCGACTGGCCGTAGGCGTTGAGCACGGTAAGCCCGGCCGGAAACCGCGGCGTGATGATCTCGGCGAGGAACTGGGCCCAGGCCTGTTCGCTGACGCCGGCGCCCTCATCGGTCTTCAGCCCAAAATAGAGGACTGTCTGCAGCGCATCGGCGGCAACGGCACTCGAGCCGATGCCGAAAGGAACGGCTGCAACGGTCAGCAGGACGATCAGGCGCAGCGCGCGGAAAAACCGCATCTCGGAATCTCCCATTATCTTGTGTGATTAACGTCTGCCACATGGTGGACGAAAACGGCCCTCCGCGGAAAGGGGCGGCCCGCAGCGGTTCGACGTCCTGCGTGACTGGAACCGAAATCGAATGCCATCGGTTTAACAAAGACCGGAAAGCCAGGCCGGTGTGTGGTGGCGCATGGAGTCGTGCGCGCGAGCGATGCCGCGTTTGTCCCCATCAGGGGAGAAGGAGGGTCCATGCTTCGCAGTCTGAAAGAGCTGCGCAGTTACGACATCGCCGCCACCGACGGTTCGATGGGCGATGTCTATGATTTCCTGTTCGACGATCACGAGTGGCAATTGCGCTATGTCGTCGTCGATACCGGTAAATGGCTGCCGGGCCGCAAGGTGGTGCTGGCACCGGAAGTTCTCGGTGAGCCCGATCAGGGCCGCAAGAAATTGCCGGTATCGCTCGACCGGCAGCGCGTCAAGGAAGGTCCGCCGCTGGAATTTCACAAGCCGGTGTCGCGTCAGCATGAAGAAGCGATCCGCAGCTACTACGAATGGCCGAAATATTGGGAGATCTATCCCGCCGGCATGGCGGGCGCGCCGGCTTTGCCGGGCGTCGAACCGGTGCAGGCGGTCGGGCGGCGCACCGATGGCGAAATCCAGGGCGACCCCAATCTGCGCAGCATGCGCGAAGTCGAAGGCTATCGGGTCGCGGCACTGAACGACGAATTCGGCGCTGTGACGGATTTTCTGGTCGATGAGGGCGACTGGCGGATTCGATATCTGGTCATCGATACGAACAAATTATTGCCCGGACGCCACGTCCTCATCGCGCCCTCCTGGGTTACCGAGGTGAACTGGGAAGAAGCAATGGTGCACGTCAATCTTGCGAAAGACGAAATCAAGGCGAGCCCGCCGTTCAAATCGGCCGACACGATCAGTCGTCGGTACGAGACCAGTCTGTTCGAACATTATCGCCGACCGGTTTACTGGCCTTAAGGATCGGTGCGCCATTATGCGCATCTGCGATGTGATTGCGAACGGTCGGGAACAAGAATCGCGCGGGATTGTTGATGAACTGACCTGTCTGTAGCGGGCGCGGTTGCCGCGTAGGCGCCAGATGGCTCTCAGACAGATTGTCAAGAACGCGCACCGAGTGACGCCTTTGGGCGTCGCCGTCAGTGTCGGCTTCGGTGCGCCATGCGACATGGGAGCGGTGCGATCTTGCGCGCTTCCGCCGTCGAAATCGAACAGAAGGAGCCAATACAATGAAAACAACCAGGCTTGGAATGCTGGCGGCGCCGTTCGCGCTCGCAGCCTCGATCGGGGCAGCATCGATCGGTGCTGTATCGATTGCATCGGCGGCCGGCATCGACTACTCGTCGCCGATCGTGATCGATACAACCGAATGGTACAACGTGCCCGTCATGAATGTTCAGGGCATGCAGCTCGGCAGCTATAACGGCCTCGTCAACGCGCATGGCGGCAGCGTCTACTATGTGCTCGTCAAGAGCGCAACGCCGCAGGCGACGGTCTGGGCCATTCCCTCGAACTATCTCCAGGTCGATCCGACTCGCCGTATTCTGATCATGGACATCGAGCCGGTGGTCTTTACGAAGGCGCCGGTCTATACGACCGACATCGACCTCGACAACGAGGAATGGTCGAAGGGTGCGCGGACCTATTATCAGGAAAACGCCTTCGACTATGGCGACTTTGGCGCGGTCGACAGTTCGCGCAACTCGAGCGACACGAACTAACCGATCGGTGCCGATGGAAAAAAGCCCGATGCGCGTCCTGCGCATCGGGCCTTTTCATGTCTGCGGGAAAGCTTCTCTGCGGGAAAGCTTCCGTCAGAGCTGAAAGACGCCCATGATGCCGAGCAGGGCAACGACCGCTGCCGCGGTGCCGATAATCAGGACCCACAGAACAGGTTTTCCCGAGCGTCCCTGACGCGCCTCTACCGCAGTGACTTGTGCGGCATGGTCGGGATGGTCACGATCGGTCATGACGGCCTCCTCAGGCTAATGCCCGGCGGGCTGCCGGGCTCGAAACACCCCTCATCAATGTTGTTCCCCGGTCGCCTGTTCCTCGACTTCGGTGATCGGGCCATCGGAATAGAGGTAAGTATCGAGCTGGGTCTGCCATTCCTTGTCGGCGCGACGCAGCCATTCGATCACCATGCAGGCATGTTCGATTTCTTCCCGCATGTTGTGCAGCAGGATTTCCCGCAACGAATCGTCTTCGCAGTCGTCGGCCCGCTGGCGATACCAGTCTGCCGCTTCGAGCTCTTCCCGAAGCGACACAATCGCGTGGTGACGGCTGAGCGTTTCCTTCGAAAGCCGCTCGCGCGGCGCATGCAGTCCTTCGCTCGACATCGAGGCGTCCCCCTTGGTCGTTGAACCTCAATTGTAGCATGGCTGGCCGGTCAGGCCGCCTTGCGCTCGGTTTCCCACTGCTCGATCACATAGTTCCAGTTGATCAGATGCTCGAGGAACGCGCCGACGAAGTCTTCGCGGCGATGCTGGTAGTCGAGATAGTAGGCATGTTCCCAGACATCGCAGGTGAGCAGGCAGGTCTTGCCCTCGGTCAGCGGATTGCCGGCATTGGGCGTGCTGACGATTTCGAGCTTGCTGCCCTTGGTCGCGAGCCAGATCCAGCCGCTGCCGAATCGGGCGGCTGCCGCATCCTTGAATGCCTTTACGAACTTGTCGTAGCTGCCGAACGAATCGTCGATGAGCTTCGCAAATTTCGCATTCGGTTTGCCGCCGCCATCCTCGCTCAGGCAATTCCAGAAGAAGGTGTGGTTCCAGGTCTGCGCGGCATTGTTGAAGATGTTCTTGTGCGCATCGGAGCCAGCCGTCTCGCGGATGACTTCGGTCAGGTCCATCTTTGCAAACTTTGTGCCTTTGACGAGCTCGTTCAGTTTGTCGACATATTTCTTGTGATGCTTGCCGTGATGAAATTCGAGCGTCTTCGCCGACATATGCGGTTCGAGCGCGTTCCTGTCGAAGGGCAAAGGCGGCAGTTCGAAAGCCATGGTGTGTCTCCTCGTTCGCTTGTGAGAATTCTGTGGCGGATTTCTCCGACACATCATCCCGTCATGGCGGTGCGCTATCCGAGTGTGAGAAAGCCCATGAGCCTTCGTGCTAAGGCCGTGCCCCGCCGTCGTCTCAATGTCATTTAGGGTGAGCGGCCGGATTAGCAACCGACGGGGCCCACGGCAAACGGCGGCGCAGCAGCAGGCCCCTCCGGTCTTGCGCCGGATCAGGCGATCGCGGCCAGCCGCTCCTGGATCGTCGGGTCGACGGCGAAGCGGCCGCGGGGCAATCCGGCGTCGAGCCGCAGGATCGCATCCGCGAGCCGTCGCACACCGGGTTCGAGGACCTGCCGGTGGCGCGGGCTGCCATCGACATTGCGCGCTTCGGCGATGACCGGGTTGGTATTGATTTCCCAGACCTGGATCGCGCCGTTCTTCATGCTGTAGTCGATGCGACCGTAATCGATGCGGGCGATCCGGAACGCTTCCGCGATCTGTTCTTCGTGCGGATTCTCTTCGACATAGCGCACCTCTTCGCGGAGCTGGTCGTCGAGCGACAGATGCGGCGCCACCGCGGCGAAGTCCGTGAATTTCGCCACCCAGTCGGTGGAGATCACGACATGCCGGGGGACGACCACGCCGTTCACATAGAACGCGCCGTATTTTCGGATCAGGCCGTCGCCGTCGCGCACATCGCAAAGCTCGATCGCCAGCAGGCGATCGCGGGGCTGGCCGCGTCGCTCGAGCCTCTCCACTGCCTGTTCAAGGGCCGCGCGATCGCCCAGCGGTGCGCTGAGCGGGCCGTCGTGATTGTCTTCGCGCCTTAGGAAAACCGGATAGCGCGCGGGCCGGCGGTCTTCCGACATGCGGTACGCATCGAACTCGTTGATGCCCTGCTCGAACAAGGCGCGCAAAAGCGCATAGCGCTGCAAGGACTGTGCCGGATGATTGATGCACCGGACCTTGGGGCCGAACGTGCCGACGAAATCGTGGAAGGCCCGAATGCCGGGTAGCGCTTCGGGCGCCGCCCGGTCCATGTCGGTAAAGACGTAGCAGGCATAAGGCATCTTGCGCTGCCGCATCACGCCTTCGTAATTCACGACATAGACGCGGCCGGCGATGCCGGGAAAATCGTAGAGATAGCTGTCGCGGATCGTATGGTTGCCGGCACGGCAAAGCAGGAACAAGATCATGGCGGCTGACGATCCCCTCAGATGCCGGAGACTTTAAAGCAGTGCCCGGCTTCGGGACCAGCCGTATCGACGTGCCGGCCCTATGACGTGCCAGTCGTATCGACATGCCGGCCGTATCGACATGTAGGAGTGTAGCGCCATGTCTATCGAAGAAGCCGTCTCCGCGCACTACACCCATGGCGCGCTGGGCGATGCGATTCTGGCGGCGGCGCGGGAGAATGCGGCCAACCCCGATCGCCTCACCGTCCGCGATCTGTCGGCGGTCGACGAGTTTCACCTCGGCGGCGTTGGGGCGACCGAGCATTTCGTGCCGCAGCTCGGCATCGCGCCCGATTCGCATTGGCTCGATGTCGGCTCCGGGATCGGCGGTGCGGCACGCCATGTCGCCGATCGCCACGGTTGCCGCATCACCGGCATCGATCTGGTGCCCGAGTTCTGCGCGGTCGCGCGGCTGCTGACCGAGACGGTCGGCCTCTCCGACCGGGTCCGGTTCCATGAGGGCAGCGCGCTCGCGATGCCGTTCGCCGATTCCGCATTCGACGGCGCCTACACGATGCATGTGGCGATGAACATCGCGGACAAGCCGGCACTCTATCGCGATATCCATCGGGTTCTGAAACCTGGCGCGATCTTCGGTCTCTACGACATCCTGGCCGGGCCGGTGAGGGAGCCGCTGGCCTTTCCCGTGCCCTGGTCGTCGACCGCCGAAACCAGCTTCCTCGCCCCGATCGGCGAGATGGTTGCGATGCTCGAACAGGCGGGTTTCGAGATTCTGGTGCGCACCGACCGGACCCCTTTCGCGCAGCAGTTCATCGTCCGGCAGCGCGAGCGGGCCGCCGCCGGCCTGCCGCCGCTCGGATCGATCGTCGTGATGGGCGAACGCTTCAGGGAAAAGATCGACAATCTCGTCGCCAATATCGAGACCGGCCGCTGCACCCCGTGGGAGATCGTCTGCCGCCGTCGCTGAGGCGCTATTCCCTGGCTTCGAGCAGGGTCGTCACGATCGTTGCCCATTCGATCTCGGTCGAGCTGTCGGCTTCGGCCTTGCCGGCCTGGCCATACCAGTAGCGCGCGTTCGACGGATCGCCTTCGATGCGATGCAGCCAGGCATGAACCCAGGCCGCTTCCGCGCTGCTTTCCTCCTGCACGACGGCATGCGCCTTGTCCCACTCGCCTTTCGCGCCGTGCCAGAGCGCGGCCAGTGCGGGCGACTGACCGCAGGGCGGTGTTTCGTCTGCGAGCGAACGACGGAATCCGGCGAGGTTCATCGCCCCGAACCCGCGTGCGACGTTATTCCGCCGCGTCGGCCGCCTTCGCTGCCGCCACCTTCGGCTGGAAGATGCAGTAGAACTTCCGCACATACTCCGTGCTGTGCCAGGAATTGACGAGGCCCTGCGGCACGAAGAACGAGTCGCCGGCCCGGAAGGTCTGCGCGCGCCCCTTGTCGTCGGTAATCGTCACCGAACCTTCGAGAATGCACATGAGTTCGTTGCGCGGGAACGGCATCGCCTTGCGCTTCATCGGCGTGCAATCCCAGATGCCGGCGGTCATCTGACCGGTCATGTCTTCGAAACAATTGTAGACGTTCTGGGTCGGCACCGCGCCCTCGAAGATGCTGGTGTCGGGAATCGCCATCTTCGACATGGCCTTGCTGCGATCGACCTTGATCACACGGAGTTCGTCGGGGTTCTTCGGCTTCATGCCGGAGGGATCGTCGAAGATGACATAGAACTTGCGGATATATTCGCTCTGCTTCCAGCTGCAGGGCAGGCCCTTCGGAATGAAGAATGCCTCGCCGGCCTTGATCGTTTCTTCGTGACCCTTCGCATCGACGATCGTGACCGATCCTTCGAGCACCAGCATGAACTCGTTTACCGAATAGGGCTCGAGTTTCGTCGTCATCGGCGTGCAGTCCCACACGCCGGCGGTCAGAGCGCCGCTCGGATCGGTGAAATAATTATGTCCATGCTGCACCGGCTTGCCTGCGATCAGCGCCGATTGCGGAATTTCCTCCCACAGCGCGAGTCCATCGCCAGCGGGGCCGCGCGGTTCGAAACGGATGGCCTTGAGATCGGTCATGGCAATGCTCCTGCAGCCGGCATGGGTTGGATTGCCGGGATTATCGGGCGGTCGCCGGGAGGCTGGCAAGCTGTCTGCCCGGCGAGCGGATGAGGGCCGCTTAAGGGTGCCGGCGCGCAGGGCCCCGCACGGCGACCGGGGCGGCATTTCGGGCCGCGAGGGCTGCCGGGGCATCCAGCCGCGCCGACAGATAGGAGATGAAATCGTGAATCTCCCGCTCGAGCCAGCTCAGCGGGCCGGGCTTCGCCAGCGGGGCGCCGGTTCCCTGAAACAATCCCTCGACGATGAACCGGTCTTCGCCGTTCACCTTGTCGAAGAACGACAACATATCGGCTGTGTATTTTTCGACATTGTCGAGCGTCGCATGCACCTCGGGCGCGAGCGCGACGCCGAAGCGAATCCGCACCTGACCGACGCCCTGCGGCCGCAGCGACAGATACCAGAGATGATCCGGCGCCAGGATGTACATATGCGTGGGAAATACAGTCGGCATGACGGTCGTGTAACGCCAGCGCCCTTCGAGCCGCGTGTTGTCGGGATGGGCGCGTCCGTAGGTCGCATCCGCCGTCTTGATGAAGGTCTGGTAGGTGAACCCGTCATGCCGCTCGGTCGGAAACTCGGTGTCGTTCGCGGGGAACCAGGCGCCGACCGTTTCGCGATGTGCGACCGGGAGGTGATAGCCCTCCATGAAATTCTCGGTCAGCAGTTTCCAGTTCGTGTTCCAGACATGATCCTGGGTAACGACCGGAATGTAATCGGCCATGCGATAGGATTCGACGAGCGGTTCGAGCGCGGCCAGCTGATGGGCGAGCGCCGGCGCCGCATCGTTCAATGTCGCGTAAATCCAGCCATGCCAGATCTCGGTCCGGATCGCGGGCAATGAACGGCTTTGGGTTTCGAACCCTTCCGTCTTCTTCATATGCGCCGCGCCCAGGAGCCGCCCGTCGAGACTGTAGGTCCAGGCGTGATAGGGGCACACGATGCGGCGGCAATTGCCGCTGTCCTTCATCAGCCGCATCATCCGATGCAGACAGACATTGGAGAAGCTGCGGATCTCGCCGTCCTTGCCGCGGACCGAGAAGATCGGCTGGTCGTTGATCGAGGAGGTGAGGTAGTCGCCTTCGTTCGGGATGTCGGCGGCACGGCCGAAGCAGAGCCAGTCATGCGCAAAGATGCGCTCGCGCTCCAGTTCGTGAAACGTCTCGTTGCGATAGACCGCCGGCGGCATCGCCGTCGCGCGCTCGAGCGGCATCCCGGCCAATTCGCGCAGCCGCTGCAGCAAAGATTCCGCGTCCATCGCCCCCTCCGGCTCCTCCGTCACGCCCGGGCGTGACGGCACACGCTAGCACCGGGCCGGCAGGGCGGTCATCTGCGCTGCCATGGCCGGAACCGGACAGGTCGGATTCTGCGATCCGGCGCTTTAGAGCGCGCCGCCGAATGTATCGCAGGCGGCGAGTTCGCCATCCTCGAAGCCGGCAAGGAACCACTCCATGCGCTGCTGCGAGGTGCCGTGGGTGAACGAGTCGGGCACCACGCGCCCCTGGCCTTCGCGCTGCAGCCGGTCGTCGCCGACCGCGCTCGCGGCGTTGAGCGCTTCCTGCAGATCGCCAGGCTCGAGCACCTGGCGCGTCTGTTGGGCGTGATAGGCCCAGATGCCGGCAAAGCAATCGGCCTGCAGTTCGGTCGCAACCGACAGCGCATTGGCCTGCGTCTCGGGCAGCGCCTGCTGGCGCTGATGCACTTCGGGCAATACGCCGAGCAGATTCTGCACGTGATGCCCGATCTCATGGGCGATCACATAAGCCTGCGCAAAATCCCCGGCTGCGTTGTGCCGCGACGCAAGGTCGTCGAAGAACGAAAGGTCGATGTAAACCCGCTGATCGGCCGGACAATAGAACGGCCCGACCGCCGCCTGCGCGTAGCCGCAGGCCGAATCGACCGCACCGCTGAACAGCACGAGCTGCGGCTCGCGATAGGTGCCGCCTTCCGCCTCGAAGATCGCATTCCAGGTATCTTCCGTGTCGGCCAGTACGACCGAGACGAAATCGACCAGCTCTTCCTGACCGGCGGGTACCGTACCGCTCGTCGTCGTGTCCCCTTCGGGTCCGAATTTCTGGTAGAGCAGCGAGAAGGCGATCAGCAGCCCGACGATCAACACAATTCGGCCGATCCCGCCGCGTCCGCCGCCCATGCCCATGCCGCCCGGGAAACCCATCCCGTTCGGCAGCCGCATGCGGCTGAGCCCGCCCAATCCGCCGAGACCGCCCCCACCAGAGCCGCGCCGGTCGATGATGTTGCCGCTGCGTCGTCCGCCCCGCCAGCGCATGGTGCCTCCTCGGTGACATCGATTGCGACCGCGCCCGGTTCGTCACGGGCGGGTCGCTTGCCGTCGCTAAGGTAGTGTCACCGATGAATGCCGTCGAGGTCGGCCCCGACAATCGCCCACGGTTTTCGCCCGCGGTTTACGGGCACGCGACCCGGCCAATTGTCCAGCCGGGATAGGCAGCGCGTTACCGATTGCTTTTCGCGCCCTCGTCGTCACCGTCCCGCGGCTCGACCAGCAGGCCGCCTTCGCGGCGGATCCGGTCGATGAGGCTGTCGATATCGTCGACCGAACCGCCGGCACCGCGGAGCACTTCGAGGGCGAGCTGCAGGCTGGCCTCGACAATCTCGGGAATGACGACGCTCGCCCCATTCCTGATGAGCCGCTGGGCCTGGCGATGATCGCGGGCACGCGATGCGATCGGGAGGTCGGCG